>JBJENH010000109.1:0-2178 GCA_051880095.1 Bariatricus sp.
AAGCTCTGATGAATGCATAAATGAAAAAAGGGGGGAGTACATCATGAGAATTGGTATAATACATGCAACCCTGAATGCGGTGGAGCCTCTGACAAGAGCATTGAAAGAAGCTGATTCCAATATTGAAGTATGCAATTATGTGAATGAAGAATTGCTGTTTCATGCAAATCAGGCAGGCGGAGTTGATGATTGGGGACTGAGAAATTTTTATCGGCTTTTTATGCAGGCGGCAGAATCGTCCGCAGACGGAATAATTATTGCATGCAGTTTGTACAGTACCTATGCGAAAGAGGCGTCAAAATTGACAGATAAGCCAGTGATTGCGATTGATCAGCCCATGGTCGAGGAAGCTGCTGTGTTTGGAGAAAGAATTGGAATATTGGCAACAACTGCTTCGGCAGGACCTGTTGAGGAAATGAAAATCCTGAAAGAGGCAGAGAAAATAGGAAGAGATATTAAAACACAGGTTCTGGTCAGAACTGATGCATTTTCTGCATTGAAAGAGGGGGATGAGAATAAGCATAATGAGATTCTGAAAGAAGCGGCAAAGGAATTAAAAAACCTGTCATGCGATACAATTGTACTTAGCCAGATTACTATGGCATGTGCGAGAAAAGGGATCGAAAAGCTGGGAATCAGAGTGCTTTCCAGTCCTGTCAGTGGAGCAAAATACATCATTAATCGTATAAATGAGAGGCGATCATAGGAGGGCAGAATGGCAATACTTGGATGTATCGCAGATGATTTTACAGGAGCAAGTGACATGGCATCGTTCCTGGTAAAAGGCGGAATGAAAACAGTTTTGTATAATGAGATTCCGAATGATGATAAGGAGGAGGCATCGGATGCAGATGCCGTTGTGATTGCTCTAAAAACAAGAACTGAAGACAGAGAAAAGGCAGTGAATCTTTCTTTGAATGCAGTGAAGTGGCTGTCGGAACAGAACTGTCAATATTTTTATATTAAGTATTGTTCAACGTTTGATTCGACAAAAGAGGGAAATATCGGACCGATTTGTGATGCAGTTATGGAATATCTGAATGTGGAATACACATTGCTCTGTCCGTCTTTGCCGGTAAATGGAAGAACTGTAAAAGATGGGAAGTTATATGTAAACGGAGTTCCTTTAGAAGAAAGTTCCATGCGGAATCATCCACTGACACCCATGTGGGATTGTGATATTTTGGAATTAATGAAACCGCAGAGCAGGTATCCGGTTTATAAGATCGGACGGAATCTGGAATTATGGAAAAATGAAAAAATGGCAGCTCATTATTATCTTGTTCCTGATTACGAGATCGAAGATGATTGTAAAAAAATTTTAAGACGATTTGGAAATTTGAAACTTCTGACAGGTGGAAGCGGACTTGCTGTTGAGCTTGCGAAAGTGTTAATGAAGAAAAAACAGAATCTGGACGGAAAAAGTCTTCTTCTTGCGGGAAGTTGCAGTGTTGTGACGAGATCTCAGATTTCCAGTTATCAGAAACTGGGTAAATGCAGCATACATCTTATACCGGAAATGGTGTTTGCCGGTAGCTGGAGTATAGAAGATTTCTGGATGGATGTAAGAACATATCTTATGAAGGATGATGTTCTGGTTTATACCAGTGCTGCGCCGGACAAAGTAAAAGAGGCTCAGGAAAAATTTGGGAACATCTCAGAATATCTGGAAAATATTATGGCAGAACTGGCATCAAAAGCTGTTGAGGAAGGAATCCGCAATATAATTGTAGCAGGCGGAGAAACTAGCGGGGCTGTAATCAAGAGGCTTGGAATGAGCAGCTTTCTTATTGGACAAAGTGTGGCACCAGGTGTTCCGGTGATGATTCCTAAAGAGAACAGAAAGCTTCGTCTTATACTGAAATCAGGAAATTTTGGACAGGAAGATTTTTTTGAAAGAGCAATATCCATGATGGGAGAGAGAAACGAATGATAAAAGAAAAACTAGGGCAGGCAGTCTGGATTTCACATACTTTGTTTCAGCTTGGGAAGACGAGCGGATCTACAGGAAATATCAGTTTTCTTGAAGAGAATAAGATATATATGTCCAGAAGCGGAGCGTGTTTTGGGACGATGATTCCGGAGGATTTCAGCGTTATGGATATCGAGGGGAATTTATTGGATGGTAAGAAGCCAAGCAAAGAATTTCCGCTTCATTTATCCTATTATAAAAGATAT
>JBJENH010000110.1:0-10624 GCA_051880095.1 Bariatricus sp.
AAAAACAGCAAAAGAAAAAGTAAAGAGGGAATTTTTATGCTGATAGAGATTGATTTTAACAGTGATGAAGCGATTTATTTGCAATTGAGAAATCAGATTATTATGGGAATTGCCACATCCACGATCCACGAAGGAGATCCACTTCCTTCGGTTCGTACGCTCGCTGAGAATATCGGGATTAACATGCATACGGTAAACAAGGCATATAATGTACTAAGACAAGAGGGATTTATTCAGCTGGACCGGAGAAAGGGCGCTGTGATCTGCATTGATGTGAACAAGATTCAGGCATTGCAGGATATGAAGGAGCAGCTCAGGATCCTTCTTGCGAAGGGAAGCTGCAAAGGAATCACCCGGGAAGAGGTACATGAACTGGTAGATGAGATCTATGAAGAATATAGGTAAAGCCTTTATGAGTTGCCGTGCGGCAGTGCTGCATGAGGCGGATGAATAGAATAATAAGGAGAGACTTACGAGGTTATGACAGAGAATCAGTACACAAAGCAGGCGCAGGAAGCGCTGAATATGGCAAAGGAGATTGCGGAGGCGAACCGGCATCCTTATATTGGGACCGAACATCTTCTTTTTGGATTGAAAAGAATCTACACAGGAGTCGCAGGACAGGTTCTTGACAAGAATAAAGTGGATGAAGAGCAGATGGAGAAAGCGATGGATATGCTGATATCCAGCCCCGCGGGAGGAACGCCTGACAGACGAAGGATCGAAAGAAGTCCAAGACTGGAATACATTCTGGAGGAAAGTAAAAATGAGGCAGCGCATTTCGGATCCAGAAAGATCGGAACAGAGCATATGCTTTTGGCGATGCTCAAAGACGGTGATTGCGTGGCAACCCAGATGCTTATGACACTGAATGTGAATATCCAGAAGCTGTTTCAGGATCTTTTACAGGCTATGGGTGAGGATCCGAAGGAATATATGGAGAGCCAGAGAGACGGGGAAGGCCAGGGCGGTATTCTCGAGCAGTACAGCACAGATTTGACAGAAGAGGCAAGAGAAGGCAAGCTGGATCCGGTGATCGGACGTCAGGAGGAGATCGGAAGAATTATGCAGATCCTGAGCCGAAGAACCAAGAATAATCCTTGTCTTGTCGGAGAACCGGGAGTCGGAAAGACTGCGATCGTGGAAGGACTTGCGATGCAAATCGCAGATGGGATCGTTCCGGAGAGCATGCGGGACAAGAGGATCCTTGTGCTGGATCTTCCGGGCATGATCGCAGGATCAAAATACAGAGGTGAATTCGAGGAACGTATGAAGAAGTTAATCCGGGAAGTGAAGGCATCCGGCAATGTGATTCTGTTTTTGGACGAGCTGCATACGATCATTGGAGCAGGAGGGGCTGAAGGAGCCATCGATGCGTCCAATATCCTGAAACCATCTCTTGCGCGCGGGGAACTGCAGCTGATCGGTGCGACGACAATGACGGAGTACCGCAAATATATTGAAAAAGATGCTGCGCTGGAGCGGCGTTTCCAGCCGGTAACGGTGGAAGAGCCGGATGAGGAAAAATGCCTTGTGATTCTGAAAGGACTTCAGAGAAAATATGAGGCACATCATGAAGTGGAGATTGAAGAAGAAGCACTGCGGGCCGCAGTTCATTTGTCATGCCGTTATATCAATGACCGGTTTCTGCCGGACAAGGCGATTGATGTGCTGGACGAAAGCTGTTCCAAAGTAAAGCTCAGAGGTTTTAAAGTCCCGGAAAATATTGCAAAATTGGAGATGCTCTATAAAAACCTTGGCGTCGAGAAGGAAAATTGTATTAAGACCGGGGATATGGAAGAAGCTTCACGTCTTCACCGCGAGCAGAAGGAGACCATGAAGAAGCTGGAACAGGCGAAAACCAGATTTGAGAAGAGCCACGAGAATAAGAAAGTTTCGGTTACGGAAGAGGATGTGGCCGAGGTGATCTCTGCCTGGACAAGGATCCCACTGAGCAGGCTGAATGAGACCGAGACGGCAAGACTCGGAAAATTGGAAAAGACGCTGGAGAAGAGAGTGATCGGCCAGGAAGAGGCTGTGATAGCGTTGGCGAAAGCGGTTAAGAGGGGAAGAGTGGGACTGAAAGATCCGAAACGACCGATCGGCTCATTCCTGTTCCTTGGGCCGACAGGTGTCGGCAAGACCGAGCTGTCGAAAGCGTTGGCAGAGGCACTTTTTGGAAATGAAGAGGATATGATCCGGGTCGATATGTCAGAATACATGGAGAAACACAGTGTTGCGAAGATGATCGGAGCGCCTCCGGGATATGTGGGACATGACGACGGAGGACAGCTCAGTGAGAAAGTCCGCAGAAATCCATATTCCGTAATCCTGTTTGATGAAATTGAAAAAGCTCATCCGGATGTGTTCAATATCCTTCTGCAGGTACTGGATGACGGGCATATTACAGATTCCCAGGGAAGAAAAGTAGATTTCCGCAATACAGTCATCATCATGACTTCCAATGCCGGAGCAAAAGCGATCATTGAACCGAAGAAGCTCGGCTTCACACAGCAGGAAGACGTGGCTGGTGATTATAAACGCATGAAGTCTAATGTTATGGACGAAGTGAAGCAGCTGTTCCGCCCGGAATTTCTGAATCGTATTGACGAGATCATCGTATTCCATCCTCTCGGTGAGAGTGATATGAAGAAGATTGTGGGCCTGATGTGTAAGGAAGTGACACAGCGTGCAAAAGAACAGCTGGATATCACGCTCGTAATCCGCGATTCAGTGAAAAAGCACATTGTCGAAACCGGAACGGACAAGAAATACGGTGCAAGACCGCTTAGAAGAGCCGTGCAGAATCAGCTTGAGGATAAACTGGCAGAAGCAATTCTGAGCGGAGAAATCAAAAGGGGCGATCATGTGGAAGCAGGAATTTCTAAAAAAGAAATAAAATTTACCGCAAAGGGAATAAACGACTAGAAAAAGAAAAGGGATATGGTATAATAAAGTTAACTCAAAAGAGAATACCATTAGGAGGAACATGGAAATGGCATTAATCAAGGAACTTATCAAGAGCGAGACTGACGGAACCCTTAGTTTTGGAGATTACAGTCTTGAATCAAAAACAAAGAAGGATGGTTTTGAATTTCAGGGAGATTTATATAAAGTAAAGACGTTCAAAGAGATTACCAAGTTAGAGAAAAACGGAATGTTTGTGTACGAATCGGTACCGGGAACTGCAGTTGAGAATTTTAAAGTATCTGAAAATGTGGTCTCATTCAAGGTTTCCGGTGAAGGGGACGCTCAGATTACCCTTGAACTGGAGGCGGACAGCGATTATACGGTTTATATGAACGATGTGAATGTCGGAGATATGTCGACAAATTTAAGTGCTAAGCTCAGTATCAGTGCAGAGCTTGGAAAAGAAAGTGTTGAAGTAGAGATCGTTAAGAAATAGGACACGGATACATAGAGATTTTGAGAAAAGGGCTGTTTGATGCAGCCCTTTTCCTGTCACCGGAATGAAATCTGTCTGTAAGCCGCGGCGCAGGAAAGGAAAAACAGGAAATATGGCAAAAGGGAAGAAGACAGTTTTTTTCTGTCAGAATTGTGGACACGAAGAGTCAAAGTGGCTGGGGCAGTGTCCTATGTGTAAAGAATGGAATACGTTTGTAGAAGAGAGAGTTACGACAGCGAAGACCGCCGCCGTGAAGGAACGAAAGGAACTGCGGGCAATTCCGCTTTCCCAGGTGCAGACGGAAGCGGAAGAGAGAATAAGTACCAATATCAACGAACTGGACCGCGTGCTGGGAGGCGGGATTGTTCCCGGCTCTCTTATTCTGGTAGGAGGTGATCCGGGAATCGGCAAATCAACATTGCTTTTGCAGGTATGTCGCGAACTGGCACGCACGGAGAAGAAGGTGCTCTATATTTCGGGAGAAGAATCGCTGAGGCAGATCAAGCTGCGTGCACAGCGCATGGGGGAGTTCACGGAACATCTGCTGCTGCTCTGTGAGACCAATCTGGAACTGATCCGTCAGACGATCGAGAGAGAACGTCCGGAGACGGTCGTAATCGATTCGATTCAGACGATGTTCAGTGAAGAAGTGGGTTCCGCACCGGGCAGTGTGTCTCAGGTACGAGAAGCGACCAACGCCCTGATGCAGCTTGCGAAAGGACTTTGCATTACGATTTTTATTGTGGGACATGTGACGAAAGAGGGTACGGTTGCAGGTCCGAGGGTATTGGAACATATGGTGGACACAGTTCTTTATTTTGAAGGGGACCGGCACGCATCGTACCGGATTCTCAGGGGCGTGAAGAATCGTTTCGGTTCAACCAATGAGATCGGTGTATTTGAGATGCGTCAGGACGGACTGCGTGAGGTGAAAAATGCGTCGGAATTCATGCTGGATGGAAGACCGGAACATGCTTCGGGATCCATTGTGGCATGTTCTATGGAAGGAACCAGGCCGATTCTTCTGGAAATACAGGCCCTTGTGTGTGAGAGTAATTTGGGGATACCCAGGAGGACTGCGGCAGGAACGGATTACAACCGTGTCAATCTTCTGATGGCGGTGCTCGAGAAACGGATCGGCTATCGGCTGGCAAATTATGACGCATATGTAAATATTGCGGGCGGAATCAAAATCAATGAGCCGGCGGTCGATCTGGGAATTGTGATGGCGATCGTCTCCAGTTATAAAAACAGACCACTGGATGAGAGAACGATCGTATTTGGAGAGGTCGGTCTGAGTGGAGAAGTAAGGGCTGTCAGCATGCCGGAGCAGCGCGTACAGGAGGCAAAAAAGCTGGGATTTGAGACCTGCATCATGCCGGCGGTTTCTTATGACAGCGTGAAAAACATCGAAGGCATACGGATCGTTGGTGTAAAGAACATCAATGAGGCGATACAGCTTTTCTGATATTAACCGGGTAATTACAATAAAATAAATCAATTGACATTTTGAAAATATCGGAATATACTGTAGTAAATTAAAACATTAAACCGATGAACAAGAGAAGTAGGTAAAGATATTTGTTCCCAGAGAGTTGCCGGATGGTGGAAAGGCAGCAGCAAGAGTTTTTTCTGAATGGACTTGTGAGGGCAGCTTGAAAGCGAATTTTGATTTTATCATATATTAGTGAGTAGACGCTGACGGGATTCTAACCCGTTATCAAGTAGATATGTATGTTAGTACATAAATGAGTGGTCAGTATTCTGACAAATTGGGTGGTACCGCAGAAGATTTAAGCTTTTGTCCCTTTAAGAGGGGGCAGAAGCTTTTTTTAATGCCATGCAAATGTCAAAAGGATCCTGCGGATTATTTTTGAGTTGGCTCAATTGCTCACCGGGCTGCCACAAAACAATACGATTTGAATTAGGAGGAGCGCACATGTATCCAGATTGTAATGAAATCCTGAAATTTGCATCAGATTATGACATCATTCCGATATGTCGTGAAATCTACGCAGATGTTGTCACGCCGATTACCCTGCTTCGGAAAATTGCGGCTATGAGTAAACGGTATTATCTGCTGGAAAGTATTGAAGGCGGGGAGAAATGGGGCAGGTATTCGTTCCTGGGATATGATCCTCTGATGCGCGTATACTGCAGTGACGGCAAGGTTGTGATTGAGCAGGATAAAGAGGAAAATGTGATAGAAACAGACAAACCGCTGGAAGTGGTAAGAAAGATCATGAAAGATTACAGGTCACCGAAGATTGCCGGGATGCCGCCATTTACGGGAGGATTTGTAGGATATTTCTCTTATGCGATGATCGGGTATGCCGAACCGGTACTGAATATCAAAAAAGGAAAATTTCACGATTTTGACCTGATGCTTTTTGATAAAGTCATTGCCTATGATCATCTGAAACAGAAGATCAGTATTATTGTAAATATGAGAACAGACAAAGTAATGGAGAATTACGGAAAGGCAACTGCCCGGATCCAGAGCATTGCGAATATGATTCAGAGCAAAGAGATTCCGGATATCCCGGTATCGGAGAGCAGGATCGAATTTACCTGCAACGTCTCAAAAGAAGAGTATTGCCGGCTGGTCGAACGGACCAAGGAATACATCGTGGACGGAGACATTTTCCAGGCGGTTATATCCAGACAGTTTACCAGCCCGTATGAAGGAAGCCTGATCAATCCTTACCGGGTTCTGAGGACGACAAATCCATCTCCTTATATGGTGTATATGCATATTGACGGAGAAGAGATCATGAGTACATCGCCAGAAACACTGGTTCGTCTCCAAAATGGCAGAGTGACGACATTTCCTGTAGCAGGTTCCAGACCGAGAGGAAAAACAGAGGAAGAGGATAAAGAGCTGGAAAAAGATCTTCTGGCAGACGAGAAGGAATTGTCAGAACACAATATGCTGGTAGATCTGGGACGAAATGATCTGGGACGGATCGCAAAATTTAACTCTGTTGAAGTGACGGAGTATATGATGATCCACAGATATTCCAAAATCATGCACATCTGTTCACAGGTGGAAGCAGATATCAAAGACGGATGTGACGGACTGACTGCGATCGAGTCGGTTCTTCCGGCGGGAACACTTTCCGGTGCGCCGAAGATCCGTGCCTGTGAGATCATTGAAGAAATGGAGAGCGAGGAAAGAGGAATCTACGGCGGAGCGTTGGGATACCTTGATTTTACAGGAAATATGGATACCTGTATCGCAATCCGGATGGCAGTGAAAAAAGACGGAAAGGTCTATGTACAGGCGGGCGGCGGAATCGTAGCCGACAGCGTTCCGGAGAAAGAATATGAAGAATCGGCAAATAAAGCGGCCGCAGTTATGAACGCAATCAAATGCGCAGGGGAGGTGCTGGAATCATGATACTTTTGATCGATAATTATGACAGTTTTTCTTATAATCTGGTTCAGCTCGCGGGCAGCATCAACCCGGATATCAGGGTCATACGAAATGACGAGAAAACCGTAGAAGAAATCGAAGCGATGGAACCGGAACAGATTATTCTGTCACCGGGACCGGGGTATCCGAAAGATGCCGGAGTATGCGAGGAAGTTGTCAAGAAACTTCAGGGGAAGATCCCGATCCTGGGAGTCTGCCTTGGGCATCAGGCGATCTGTGAGGCTTACGGAGGAAATATTGTTCATGCGAAGGAATTGATGCACGGAAAGAAAAGCCGGATCAAAATCAATACAGAAAGCCCGGTTTTTGACGGAATGAATGAAGAAATCGATGCGGCAAGATATCATTCCCTGGCGGCGGAACATAAAAGTCTGCCAAAAGAACTGCAGATTATCGCTGTCAGTGAAGACGGCGAAATCATGGCAGTACAGCACGAGTCCTATCCGGTATACGGTCTCCAGTTTCATCCGGAATCGATCCTGACACCGGAGGGAAGGAAAATACTCGAAAACTTTTTGAAAATAACAATATAGAAAAATATGAACATAAAATTGCAGGAGGTAAATTAAATGATCAGAGAAGCAATCGCAAAATTAAGCAAAAAGGAAAATCTTACTTATGAAGAAGCAAAAGGTGTTATGGAAGAAATGATGGATGGAACCGCTACCCAGGCGCAAATGGGTGGATTCCTGATGGCACTCAGCATGCAGGGGGAGACAATCGAAGAAATTACGGCATTTGCCAATGTCATGCGTGACAAAGGCGTCAAGATCCAGCCGGAGAGAGAAGTCATCGACATCGTGGGAACCGGCGGCGATCAGGTGGGAACTTTTAATATTTCCACGACTTCTGCATTTATTGTGGCAGCAGGCGGCGTGCCGGTGGCAAAACATGGAAATCGGAGTGTTTCAAGCAGGAGCGGCGCGGCAGATGTTCTGGAAAAACTGGGCATACAGGTTGCTCTTTCCGCACAGCAGAATGAAGAAGTCCTGAAAAAAACAGGAATCTGTTTTATGTTTGCACCCGTTTATCATTCATCTATGAAATATGCGGCACCGGTCAGAAAAGAACTGGGAGTACGCACCGTGTTCAATATTCTTGGCCCACTTTCTAATCCTGCCGGAGCGACGATGCAGCTTCTCGGTGTTTATGATAAAAAACTCGCAGAACCGATGGCACAGGTTCTGGCCAATCTGGGCGTAACCCGCGGTGTGGCGGTGTGCGGTGAAGATGGCCTGGATGAGATTACACTGACCGGTGAGACGGATGTCTACGAAATTCGGTTTGGAGAAATCACTTCCTATACGATCAGTCCGGAGCAGTTTGGACTAACCAGATGTCCGCTGGAAGAACTGATCGGCGGAACCCCGGAAGAAAATGCACAGATCACGATGGATATTCTGACCGGCAAAGAAACCGGAGCAAAACGAGATGTGGTACTGATGAACGCCGGAATGAGCCTATACCTTGGAATCGACGGAATTACGCTTGCTGACGGAATTGCAATGGCAAGAGATCTGATTACGAGCGGAAAAGCACTGGCAAAATACGAAGAATTCCGTGATGCAACTCAGGCGGCAGCTAAAGAATAGAGGATCATACGATGATATTAGATAAAATTGCAGCAGATACCAGACTGCGGATTGATGCGGCCAAGAAAGAACGCTCTTTGGAGGAGGTTAAAAATCTTGCACTCTCATGTGAAAAAGATACAGGATTTCCATTTGAAAAAGTGCTGAAAGAGCCTGGGATCCACTACATCTGTGAAGTGAAAAAAGCTTCTCCGTCCAAAGGCGTGATCGCAGAGGATTTTCCTTATCTGGAAATTGCAGAAGAATACGAAAAGGCAGATGCCTCGGCAATCTCCTGCCTTACGGAACCGAAATATTTTATGGGAAAGAACACATATTTGAAAGAAATCACAGATAAAGTGAACATCCCGGTCTTGAGAAAAGATTTTACAATAGATGAATATATGATTTATGAAGCAAAAATACTTGGCGCCAGTGCAGTTCTTCTGATTTGTGCTATACTGGATACGGAGACTGTGCGGAAGTATATCCACATTTGCGATGAACTTGGATTATCCGCGTTGGTCGAAGTCCATGACGAGGAAGAAATGCAGTCCGCAATCGAAGCCGGGGCGAGAATCATCGGAGTAAATAACCGGAATCTGAAAGATTTTACCGTAGATATCGGAAACAGTGTCTGCCTCAGAAAATCAGCTCCACCGGATGTATTATTTGTGGCAGAAAGCGGAATTAAAGATGCGGAGAATATCAATGAACTGAAAAATGCCGGTGTAAATGGTGTTCTGATCGGTGAGACCCTGATGCGGAGCCCGGATAAAAAAGCGATGCTTGCAAAGCTGAACGGAGGACCTCTTAAGGGGAGGGATTTCGGATGGTAAAAGTAAAGGTATGTGGTCTCAGACGGGAAGAAGATATAGCGATGGCAAATGCATTTCGTCCGGATTTTGTTGGATTTGTGTTTGCTGACAGTCGGCGTAAAGTTGACGAAGAAACAGCAAAAATGCTCCGCATGAAATTGAGAGAAGATATTTCGGCAGTCGGAGTATTTGTAAATGAGAAGAGAGAGAATATTTACAGTCTCTGTAAACAGGGAATCATACAGATGGTACAGCTTCACGGCGACGAGGACGAAGCTTATATAAAAGAACTGAAAAACTATCTCCCGGAAATTCCGGTGATCAAAGCTGTCAGGGTGAGGTCGAAAGAGCAGATTCTGGAAGCAGAAAAATCTGGGTGTGATTACCTTCTGCTGGATACCTATGTCAAAGAAATGTACGGCGGCAGCGGAAAGGCGTTTGACAAGAGCATTATCCCAGAGCTGGAGAAACCGTATTTCCTTGCCGGCGGACTGAATGCGTCAAATGTAATGGACAATATCCGGGCATGTCATCCGTATGCGGTGGATGTGAGCAGTGCGGTGGAAACAGATGGATGGAAGGATGCCGGAAAGATAAAAGATTTTTTGGAAAGGATTAGAGAACATGAGTAAAGGAAGATTTGGAGAATATGGAGGCCAGTATGTTCCGGAAACGCTTATGAATGCGGTGAACGAAGTGGAAGAGGCCTATGAGAAATATAAAAATGATCCGGAATTTAACCGGGAGCTGGATGACCTGCTGAAAAATTATGCAGGCCGCCCTTCGCTTCTATATGAAGCAAAGAAAATGACAGAAGATCTGGGCGGGGCGAAAATCTATTTAAAACGGGAGGATCTAAATCATACCGGTGCGCATAAAATTAACAATGTACTGGGACAGGTCCTTCTGGCAAAGAAAATGGGGAAGACCAGAGTAATCGCGGAGACCGGAGCCGGTCAGCACGGCGTGGCGACAGCGACAGCAGCGGCACTTATGGATATGGAATGTGAGATTTTCATGGGAAAAGAAGATACAGACCGTCAGGCATTGAACGTGTATCGTATGGAGCTTTTGGGCGCGAAAGTTCATCCGGTAACAACAGGTACGATGACGCTTAAGGATGCAGTAAATGAAACGATGCGCGAGTGGGCAAGCCGGATGGATGACACTCTTTATGTGTTGGGTTCCGTCATGGGACCGCATCCATTTCCGACCATAGTGCGTGATTTCCAGAAAGTCATCGGAAAAGAAATCAAAGAACAGATCATGGAAAAAGAAGGAAGACTTCCGGACGCGGTGATTGCATGTGTCGGCGGCGGAAGCAATGCAATCGGTGCATTCTATGAGTTTATTCCGGATAAAGAGGTGCAGCTGATCGGATGTGAGGCAGCCG
>JBJENH010000110.1:10724-11963 GCA_051880095.1 Bariatricus sp.
ATAAAGAGGTGCAGCTGATCGGATGTGAGGCAGCCGGTCTGGGAATTGATACTGAGAAACATGCAGCTACGATCGCGAAAGGAACAAAAGGAATTTTCCATGGTATGAAATCTCTCTTCTGCCAGAATCAGGACGGACAGATCGCCCCGGTATATTCAATTTCCGCAGGCCTGGATTATCCGGGAATCGGACCGGAACACGCAATGCTTGCCGAAGAAGGACGTGCACAATACGTTCCGATTACCGATGAAGAGGCAGTGAATGCATTCGAATATTTATCACGGACAGAGGGAATCATACCGGCTGTTGAAAGTGCACATGCAGTGGCGTATGCTATGAAACTGGCACCGACCATGTCAAAAGACAAAATTATCGTAATCAATATTTCCGGCCGCGGAGACAAAGATGTGGCCGCAATTGCAAGATACAGAGGAGTAGAAATCTATGAGTAAGATTCAGGAAGTATTTAAGAACAAGAAAGCATTTATTCCGTTTATCACAGGAGGAGACCCGACACTGGATGTGACAAAAAAACTCCTGGTTGCGATGCAGGAGGCGGGAGCGGATCTGATTGAAGTGGGAATTCCGTTCTCAGACCCGATTGCGGAGGGTCCTGTTATTCAGGAAGCAGATGAACGCGCATTGAAAGGCGGATGCACAACGGATAAGCTTTTTGACGCGATGAAGGAAATAAAAGATGAAATGCAGGTGCCGCGCGTGTTTATGACTTATGTCAATGCGATTTATAGTTATGGAAAGAAGCGTTTTATGGAACGCTGCGTTGAATGTGGGATGGTCGGAGTGATCGTGCCGGATATGCCGTATGAAGAAAAAGGAGAATTGGAAGACGTCTGCCATGAATATGGAATAGAATTGATCTCTCTGATTGCCCCAACATCCGACAACAGAATCCAGATGATCGCCAGGGAGGCGGAAGGATTCCTTTATTGTGTATCGTCGCTTGGAGTAACGGGTGTAAGAAACGAAATTAAAACTGATATAGGAGCCATGATTAAAAAAGTTAAAGAAGTGGCTGATATTCCTTGTGCAGTCGGATTTGGAATCGCGACGCCGGAACAGGCAAAAGACATGGCTGCTGTGGCTGACGGAGTGATTGTAGGATCGGCGATTGTCAAAATAGTAGCAAAGTACGGAGAAGAATGTGTGCCATATGTAAGTGATTATGTGAAAAGCATGAAAGAAGCAATATAACAATGAAATTGTTTGAATTGTCTGAAA
>JBJENH010000111.1:0-11930 GCA_051880095.1 Bariatricus sp.
GATCCTGAGATTCCGTTTACTGAGATAAGGGAAGAGAAAGAAATAGAAACAGTATCAGAGGAAGAACCGCCGAAGCGCCATTTTTCTCCGTTCCGTTCTAAGAAATCCGATTTTTCGCGAGATGAATGGATTCTTTCCCATATTGATAATTCTCAGCTTATGGAGTATCTCAAACTGGAGCAAAAGCGGTTTGAACAGCTTCAGGAAGCGAAGGAGCGAAAAGAGAAGCGGCTTTTTACAGCATTTAAGCTTACCGTCTCTTTGGCTGCAATTGTTGCGGTCATTTATTTATTGAAGGATGTGCCTACCATCCTTGTCAATATTTTATACATAGCCGGTATTCTTGCCGCGTTCTGGTTCTGGAAGAATCCGAAAGATAAGAGCGATAAATAACATTGTCTCAGCTTTTAGAAGAGGCTGTATGCAAAACACTTACTGCCAGCTTGGCATCTCTGTTTTGCATACAGCCTTTAATAATTTCTTATCTTAAGATACGATTAGCAATTCTCACCAATCATAATTCGGATGATTTCTTCATTCGTTTCTTTCATGCCTTGTTTTCCGAGTCTTCCTACGTTCTGAAGTGTCGCTTCAACACCGTGTGTAACGATTCCGTCACCTCCGACAAATTCCTGTCCGTGTACATACATTTGATATCCGAAAATTCCTGCCTCTACAGCGGATGCAATTTTCGCAGCGCAGGATGCCTTTGCCCCGTCGCAGACAATACCGGAAACGATTGCGAGTGCATTGACCACTGTATGGATGACTTCTTCATATCCTCCTCCGCTGAGGTATGCAATTCCGGCCCCGGCACCTGCTCCGGCACTGACCGCTCCGCAATATGCAGACAATCTTCCGATGGGGGTCTTCTCATGGATTGCAGTCAGATTGGAAAGCACCAGTGCGCGATACATTTTTTCTTTGCCGCATTGCATCCCCCGGGCGTAAACAATGATGGGAACGGAAGCTGTGATTCCCTGATTCCCGCTGCCCGAATTAATGATAACCGGAAGTTCACAGCCATTCATACGTGCATCCGAGCCCGCAGCCGCCATTGCTTTTGCTTTGACTGCAAGATTATCTCCGCCGATGTCCAAAAGCACGGATCCGATATTCGCACCATAATTTCCCCGTATTCCTTCCTCAGCAATTGCCATATTATAAGCGATTTGACGGTCAAGGATTTCCCGGACATCTTCGATATCTACGGTTTCCGCAAAATCAAAAATATCTTTCATGTTGAGCAGGCTCCGGTCTGTAAGCCCTTCTTCACTTTCATCGGCAACCGGAATTTCCTTCAGTACTTCTCCGTTTTTCTCGATCAACACAATATTGGTGTGATAGTTTGCAATCCTTACTTTGCTGTATTCTTTTCCTTTGTAAAGCGTCACAATGATATCAAACGTCAACCCATTATCTATATACTCTACATTAATTTCGGTCTGCTCAAGAAATGTTTTCATTTCTTCCGTCTGTTGTGTAGTAACCTCTGCGATTACTTCCAATTCCTTTTCCGGTTTTCCGGCGATAATTCCTGCAGCTGCTGCCGCAGGAATCCCTTTTAAATGGTTCGTATTCGGTACAATCACAGACTTCACGTTCTTAATGATACTTCCGCTCGCTCCGATCACCACTTTATCCGGAAGTCCTCCAAGCACCTCTCTGGCCTTCGCCGCTGCATATGCAAGAGCGATAGGTTCTGTACACCCCATTGCAGGAACCAGTTCCTCTCTCAGAATGCTCACATACGCCTCGTATTTCACATCACCTTTGTTCATTTTCCTTTCCTCCTTTTCGCCCCAATCGTAAACATCTCGTTTTCAAACATCTTGCCTTCTTCTTAATCTCAGTGTATCATGGTGTTATGTTAATGTAAAATTTAAGGTTTTTATGATATCATTAAATATTTTTTATGATTATGCAGGAGGTTTTTATGGAATTCCGAGAAATTACAACATTCCTTCAGGTTGCAAAATTCAAAAGTTTCTCCCGCGCCGCCGAGCAACTGGGCTATACGCAGGCAGCTGTCACAATCCAGATCAAAAATCTGGAAAAGGAACTTGGCGTCCATCTTTTTGACCGGATCGGGAAACAGACACTCCTTACCCATCAGGGACGTGTTTTCTATGAATATGCTTCTAATATTGCACGAGATATTTCACAGGCAAAGGATGCTCTTTCCAATCCGGAAGAGCTGACAGGAAAGCTCTGCCTGGGAACCATAGAATCGGTCTGCGCATCGGTTTTTCCCGGTCTGCTGCGAGAATATCATCGCCGTTATCCCAAAGTGAATATCAAGATCGTTACAGACTCCCCCGAAGTCCTTCTCCATATGATGGATAAAAATACCCTGGATATTGTCTATTTCCTTGATAAACCTGTATATAACACAAAATGGGTAAAAGTACTGGAAAAGCCAGAGGATGTATTCTTCGTATCTTCTTCCGAAAATCCTCTGTCAAAGCGCAGCAAATTGAATTTAGATGAGGTGATCGGTCAACCATTTATCTCCACAGAAAAGGATGCCAGTTATCGTCTGCTGCTTGAAGAATCACTGGCTGAAAAAGGGTACGAACTTCATCCATTTCTTGAAACAGGAAATACCGAATTTATTATCAATCAGCTTCGTCACAATCTGGGCGTATCATTTCTGCCTGGTTTTATTGTAAAAAAAGATCTGGATTCAGGCCGTCTGAGCACACTGGATGTCCAGGATTTTCAACTGCAAGTCTGCCGTCAGATTGTCTATCATAAAGACAAATGGGTAACCCGTGAAATGCAGGCTTTTCTGGAACTGGCGCAAATGTTTTTGTGAATTATGCACAAACCTCTTCTTCCAAAAAGCACTTTTATTGCTATTATTACCTCCCTATGATAAAATAATTGTAGTGTTACTCAGGCAAAACCGCAGTATGGAACGGTGAAATTCTGATGAAAGGCAGATTTGAATAGAAATACAAATATATAACATTACAAAAAAGAAAGAGGTGTTTATTATGCTGCACGAAGTAAAATTCAAATCCTTCAATGAACGCGATGAAGTCTATGGCTGGATCTATGTTCCGGCCGCTAAACCGAAGGGAATTGTACAGGTCATTCATGGATTCGGGGAACATTCCAGAAGATATCTGCACATGATCGTGAAATTTCTGGATGCAGGCTATATCGTAGCTGCCGATGATCATGTAGGTCATGGAAAGACTGCCCTTGAAAATGATACCTGGGGTGATTGGGGTGATAAAGGCGTCCACACAATGATGGAGGATGAGCACACTTTGAAAGAACTGGTTTGCGAGAAATATCCGAACCTTCCTTATTTTCTGTTCGGACACAGCATGGGGTCTTTCATTGCAAGGGACTATATCGCTAAATACGGCGATGATCTGTCCGGAGCTACGATCTGTGGAACGACCGGCATTTTCCGCGGCGTAGCCGAAGCTCAGGCCGGACTTGAGAAAATCGTCGCTGAAGGAAAAGGAAAAGACAGCGATCCTGAATTTGTTGGTGCTCTTCTCGGATGGATGTGCGAGCGATGCGGTGAGATCAGTATCGGAAATGAATGGATCTGCGCCGATCCGTATGTACAGCGCGATCACGCTGACGACCCGTTTGACGCATTTACCAAACCGACAAATAACCAGTCTCTGCTTTACTTCACTCAGATGATGGATGTGATCACCGGAACCGAATGGGCAGAAAAAGTACCGACTGCACTCCCAATCTACAATATCGCCGGGGATCAGGATCCTGTCGGCGAATACGGTCAGGGTGTATGTGAAGTTTCCAACTGGCTGGTAAAGACTGGCCATCAGGTAAAAACAAAATTATATTCTGGCTACCGTCATGAAATACATAATTATGCTGATATTAAAGATGAGGTTGAAGCGGGAATTATTGCATTTATGAACGGAGTTCTGGAAAATTAAGATTGAAAACCATTCACGGAGGCACATTTTTGTGCCCCCGTGTTTTCATCTCCAGATAACTTACTGGTCTCTCTTTTTTAATTCAATTTTTAGAACAGCCCCGTAATCTTTCCGGTCTCATCCACATCAATTCTGACAGCTGCCGGAACTTTCGGAAGACCCGGCATTGTCATGATCTCACCGGTAAGTGCAACAATAAATCCTGCACCTGCAGAGATCTTCAGATTCCGAACCGTAACTTCAAAGTCTGTCGGTGCTCCAAGCTTAGTCGGATCATCTGTCAGACTGTATTGGGTCTTAGCCACACAGATCGGGCAGTTTCCAAAGCCGAGAGCTTCCAGTTCTTTCGCCTGTTTCTGTGCCTGGGCCGTCAGTACGACACGCTTGCCGCCATAAATCTTCTGAACAATCTGATTTAATTTATCTTCAATACTTCCCTCAAGTTCATAAGAATAAGAGAAATCATTCGGTTCTTCTGCGAGACGAATCACTTCTTCTGCAAGCTTCACGCCGCCTTCGCCGCCTTTCGCCCATACTTCAGAAAGTGCAACATTTACACCAAGCTCTTTACATTTAGCTTCAACCAGATCCAGTTCAGCCTTTGTATCGGTCGGGAACGCATTGATTGCAACAACACATGGAAGCTTATAAACATTTTTAATATTACTTACATGTTTCAAAAGGTTCGGAAGACCTTTCTCCAGTGCTTCCAGATTTTCGTTATTGAGATCTGCTTTTGCCACACCGCCGTTGTATTTCAAAGCACGTACAGTTGCTACGATGACAACTGCATTTGGCTTGATCCCCGCCATACGGCATTTGATATCAAGGAATTTCTCTGCGCCGAGATCCGCACCAAATCCAGCTTCTGTGATTGCATAATCAGCCAGTTTCATTGCCATTCTTGTAGCAGTTACAGAGTTACATCCGTGAGCAATATTTGCAAATGGTCCGCCGTGTACAATCGCCGGAACTTTCTCAAGTGTCTGTACCAGGTTAGGTTTCAAAGCATCCTTAAGCAGTGCCGCCATAGCTCCCTCTGCATGAAGATCTCCTGCTGTTACTGGCTTCTGGTCCGCAATTTTACCGTAAGTATAACCGATAATGATGCGGGACAGACGTTCTTTCAGATCTGTGATATCTTTTGCAAGGCAAAGTACTGCCATGATCTCAGATGCAACGGTAATGTCGTATCCGTCTTCACGAGGAGTTCCGTTCGGTTTTCCGCCAAGTCCGTCTACCACATAGCGAAGCTGACGGTCGTTCATATCCACACAGCGTTTCCAGGTAATCTTTCTCGGATCAATATTCAATTCATTTCCCTGGTAAATATGATTATCGATCATTGCTGCAAGAAGATTGTTCGCTGCGCCGATTGCATGGAAGTCTCCTGTAAAATGAAGGTTGATATCTTCCATCGGAACTACTTGTGCATATCCGCCGCCGGCAGCTCCGCCTTTTACACCAAATACAGGTCCAAGGGATGGCTCACGAAGTGCTACCATAACATTTTTACCAAGCTTCTGCATACCATCAGCAAGTCCGATCGTAGTCGTAGTTTTTCCTTCTCCGGCCGGAGTCGGGTTGATTGCGGTAACAAGGATCAGCTTTCCATCCTTTTTATCGCTTTCTTTTAACAGATTGTAATCAATTTTTGCTTTGTATTTTCCGTACTGCTCTAAATATTTGTCATCAATGCCTGCCTTTGCTGCAATTTCAGTAATCGGTGACATCTGACATTCCTGTGCGATTTCAATATCTGATTTGAATCCCATGTTTTTCTCCCTTCTTCTTTTGCAGGTAAATGCTGCCGAAAATAAAATTTACTGTTATATTAGATAAATCGTCCTGTTAAAGAGGAACAAAAAAGGCAACACATGTAAAATACATATGCTGCCCAGACGGTCGGCGTTCCAGAATCCGGCTCCCCCGTGGTACTCCACGCTTTCTCCGTCAGTAGACCGGACTCTTCTTTAACTATCGTCATCGTAACATAATCACTCAGGAAATGCAAGCCTAATTCTGCATTCTCTTATGAATCTGCTTTAGATCATTAACACTTTTTCAATCGCTGATAAACCAACGCCGTATCATATTCCGGCGCGAACTCTCTCATGATGCTGCAAATACTAACAATGGATGGGAGTTCTTCTTCCAGATCTTCTGCGATCTCTTCCGGCGATTTGTTTTTTCTTAACTTTTTAGCAATCAATTCAAGTCGTTCAACAATTCTTCCTTCTGCCAATCCTTCATCTCTTTTTCTTTCAAACTCATCAGCAAACCATTCTTCACACAATTCTTTCAACGCATCACACATAACATCCTTAGCCTCCTTTATGGCTTCACTATTTGCGCGCATAATAATATCCATTACAGCCTGATAGTATATCGAATCCTTTTTGTCCTCATATCGTTTTAATAATTCAATCAGTTCTTCCTTTTCTTTGTAGTCATTTCTCAAACTCTTCATCCAAAAATTATTCTCAGCAGTTAATTCCTTTACTACCAAAAGTTGCATAGGAATCGGATCTCCTTCCAGCAGAAGATTTTCCATGTCTTCCCCCAGTTCAATCCTGAGACCAGAGCTAAATGCCGAGTGCCACTGCAGCTTTATTTTCTGCATTCATTTCTCCTTTCTATATTACCTCTTTTTTGTAACCCAGCTCTCTTCAATAGCACTCTTCGATTTTTTGATTACATTTACTATAAGAAATCTCTCTGGAACTGTCAATAACATATCACCAATCGATAAATAAAGAGATATTTCGTAGTTTTTCGATCCTAAATATGATCTATGCCAGAAATGTTAATAGGCGGAGCTGCCGCTGCTACCAGCGACAACTCCGCCTCTTCTTCAAAACACCTTATCTTAATTTGCATTACTAGCCGCAATCTTCACCTTACTCCACAGATTACTGATTTCTTTTCTCGTATTCTCATTGTAAACGAATACTTCGTCCAGGTCATAGCCGCTTCTTGGAATGTATGCATCAATTCCTTCGAAATCGCCGCCTTCACCGGACAGATCTTCCAGCACTTCCTTATTTGCCGAAGTATATCCGACATAACTGGAGTTATCATATGCACCTTCATACTCACATACATGATTGATAAATGCATGTGCCAGCTCCGGGTTTTTAGCATTTTTGGGGATAACCATCGCATCAGACCAGAGGTTGGTTCCACTCTCCGGCAGATAGTATCCCATATCTTCATTTTCAGACATAACATAGGTCGCATCACCGGAATAAATAAGTCCCAGTGCCTTTCTGCCTTGTGCCATGTTGTCAATGATCTCATCCATAACAATTTCAGGCTCCATGGTTTGTACGCACTGTACCAGCCATTCGTAAGCTTCCTGAAGTTCATCCGGATCTTCCGTATTCATGGAATATCCGAGAGCCTTTAAGGCGATCATGAATTCATCTCTTTCTGAATCATAAAGATAAATATCTCCTTTATATTTCTCATCAAGGAAAATATTAAAGCCTTCTCTTTCCAGATCTTCCAGGTCTACTTTTGTCGTGTCATAAACGATCCCGACTGTTCCCCAGAAATATGGAATAGAGTACTTATTGCCCGGATCGTATGGCAGATTCTTCACATCGTCAACGAGATTATCCAGACAATCCAATTTCGAGTAATCCAGCTCCTGGAGATAATCCTCTTCGATCAGTCTCTGAATCATGTAATCACTTGGGACAAGGATATCGTAAGCCTCTCCGTTTGCCACCTTGATGTACATCTGTTCATTCGAATCAAAATTCTCCATAACTACTTTGGCACCGGTTTTTTCTTCGAAATCAGTCAGAATATTTTCGCCCGTATACTCACCCCAATTGTACACATAAAGAGTCTGACCTTCAAACGGACGTGCATCTGCCTGTCCTCCAAAGCTGAAGATTCCTACTGCCACAAGAATCACGCAGACAGCTCCGATCGCCGGAATCAGCATCTTCTTTCGTCCGATATCCGCCTTTTTCGCTTTGCGGGCTGTGATCATCGGCACCACGTTAATAACAAGAAGTGCGATCGTAATAATCACAACCACCAATGTTGAAATCGCATTGATACTCGGATTGACACGTTTACTCATGGTATACACCATAATACTTAAGTTCTTCACACCACTTCCGGTCACGAAATAAGAAATGATAAAATCATCTACGGACATCGTAAATGCGATCAGTGCCCCGGAAACAATTCCCGGTGTAATCTGCGGCACAATAACTTTTGTCAGCGCCTGCCACGGAGTTGCACCCAGATCCATTGCCGCATCTGCCAGATTCGGATCCAGCGACCGGATCTTAGGCATAACAGACAGAATCACATAAGGGATACAGAACGCAATGTGCGCAAGCAGCATAGTTACATAACCTTTTTCCACTTTGAACGTGATAAATAAAAGCATAAAACCAATCGCCGTAACAATCTCCGGATTCATAAGCGGCAGATTATCTACCTGCTCCATCACGTCCCGCACGATTTTTTTCGATTTGCTGAGCCCGATCGCTGCAATCGTACCGGCAACCGTTGATATAGCCGTGGCAATGATTGCGATGGTAAATGTCGTATAGAGCGACTCCATCATATCCCTGGATTCCAGCATATGCTCATACCATCGCAAAGAAAATCCAGTGAAATGGGTGAGCGATTTTCCATCGTTGAAGGAAAAAATAATCATATATACGATCGGCAGATAGAAGAAAATGATCATCACTGCCATAAGTATTTTCCCGAAAATACGGTTGTTCTTCTTCATGATGACTATTCCTCCTTTCCGCCCTGATTCCGAATCTCCACTTTACGTACGACCATCATCAGAAGCATCATGATTATTGCCATGATCATGGAAATCGCACTTCCGAAGTTCCATTCCCCGACGGTGATAAACTGGTTCTCGATCAGGTTACCGATCAGGAAGTACTGTCCGCCTCCGAGCAGCTTCGGAATAAAGAAAGAACTGACTGCCGGAAGGAATACCAGTGTAATTCCGTTGATGACTCCCGGAAGAGAAAGCGGAAGCGTCACTCTCCGGAAGGTCTGTACCGGATTTGCACCCAGATCCGCACTTGCTTCCAGAAGCGAATGGTCCATTTTGCATAATGCCGTATTGATCTGCAGAATCATAAAGGGAAGGAAATTATATACCATTCCCAGGAGGACGGCGCCTTCTGTATACAGAAGTTCTTTCCCTCCAAATCCCAGAAAACTTGCAATTCTCTGAATCAGACCTCCTTCACTGAGAAGACCGATCCATGCATAGGTTCTTACCAGCATGTTGATCCACATTGGAATCGTTACGCAAAGCACCAGAATATTCTGAACCTTTTCGCTGCTCCGCGCGATAAAATATGCAATCGGATAGCCGATAAGAAGACAAAGTATGGTTGTTTTAATTGCAATCCAGATGGAACGCCAAAGTATGATCAAAAAATCCTGGTCGGTGAAAAACTTGACGTAGTGATCCAGTGTGATGGAGAATGAAATGATGGTATTTCCGGGCTCCGTGATCGAATAGAGCGCGATCAGAGCCATCGGGAGTACCAGCATCATTGCCGCCCACACAATATAAGGGATTGCAAGCTGTGAAAAGCGTTTCATTTAATATACCATCCTTGACATCACATGAATATCTTCCGGGAAGAATGTCAGTCCGACCTCCTGACCTACTTCCGAATAATCGGTCGTGTGAATCTTAAATTCACGTCCCGTTGTGGAGAACGTAATTTTATAGATGCCTTCTTTTACATTTTCCGGCTCAAAATCATAATCCACGCTGATGTCAATGCTCTGATCTTCATCACTCAGTTTCCATCCCTGCGCATTTGCCCAGGTCTTGATATCTGTATCCAGAGCCTGAGATTCCAGAATCTCATCTACTGTTTTCTGGAAATTAAATGCCATGATTGCTTCATTTGCCTTCTCATTCTTTACGAATGGCTGGTTAACTACAAAAATCGTACGCTCAATGCTCGTACCATTTGAAGTAGAGAATGTTACCGGATACTGTCCTTCCTCTTCTTTCAGATCATATTCAATCTTGGAAATGGAAATATAATCGTCCGTTTCCGGATTCCATGCCTGTGCATTGGAAAGTGCTACGATTTCTTTATCATCCAGTTTCTGCACATCCTCCACATCCACATAGAAGTTATTGGCACTGATTTTCTCTTTTCCATCTTCGCTGGTCACATCATGGTTATGGATTACTCGCATATCGACCGTAACACTGGTACCCGGAACCGTTTCCACAATAATTTCATAGTGTACACCTTTGAAGAGAACACTTAAGACTTCACCTGTCATCTTACCGTCTTTTACATCTACGATATCAATGTCTTCCGGACGGATGACAACATCGACTTTTTCGTTTTCACGGAACCCAAAGTCTACACAATCAAAGGTGATATCATCAAACCGAACTTTGTAATCCTCCAGCATAACTCCCGGAAGAATATTGCTTTCTCCGATGAAATTTGCCACATAACGGTTTGCCGGTTCATTATAAATCTCTTCCGGCGTACCGACCTGCTGAATCTCTCCGTTTTTCATGACCACGATCTTGTCCGACATCGTAAGCGCCTCTTCCTGATCATGTGTTACAAAGATAAATGTAATCCCTACTTCCTGCTGGATACGCTTCAATTCGTACTGCATTTCCTTACGAAGCTTTAAGTCCAAAGCCGCCAGAGGCTCATCAAGAAGCAATACCTTCGGTTCATTTACCAGCGCTCTTGCAATCGCAACTCTCTGCTGCTGACCTCCGGAAAGAAGGGTCGTATTCTTGTTCTCATACCCTTCCAGACCGATCAATTTGAGCATCTTCATGACTTTCTGCTCAATAACGTCCTTGCTCATTTTTTTGATTTTCAGGCCAAATGCAATATTCTCATACACGCTGAGATGCGGAAACAGCGCGTATTTCTGGAAAACTGTATTCAGTTCCCGCTCATACGGCGGTTTCTGGCTGATCTCCTCACCATCAAAGATCACCTTTCCCTCATCAGCTTCCAGAAATCCTCCAAGGATTCTTAAAAGTGTCGTCTTCCCACAACCGCTGGGGCCCAATAACGTCACAAATTCATTTTCATAAATGTCAAGGTTAACTCCTTTTAACACAATCTGCCCATCAAAGTTTTTCACGATATTGCGAAACTCAATCAGCTTCTTCTGTTCCATATCACCTTCTCCTTCCTAGAACATCGGTGGTGTTGTGATCCACAGCACCTTCGCGTCACTACTCCCGTGATTGTACAAATAGTGGCTCTTTGTTCCGTCCATGTAGAAAGTTTCCTGCGCTTTCAGCTTATACTTCTTATTACCGCAGACCAGCGTCACGTTGCCTTTCAATACATAACCGAACTCTTCGCCCTGATGTGCCAGTAATTCATTACTTCTTTTATGTGGGTGGAGCGTCAGTAAAATCGGCTCCATCTTATTTCTCAGCGCATTGGGAATCACCCATTCTATCGTGTAATCATCCTGGATGTCCTCAAAGAAATCCTGAGTTCCAAAGACGATCTGCTTTTCCTCTTCTTCATGAAAAAACTCTGATAAATTGGTTCCAAGCGCCTCCAGAATGTCCTCAAGAGTTGCGATACTGGGCGTGGTAAGATTCCGCTCCACCTGAGACAGGAACCCCTTCGTCAGCTCGCTTCGCGATGCAAGATCACCTAATGTAAGGTCATTCGCGAGCCGCAACTCCTTCAGCTTCTTTCCGATATCCAAAATTACACCTCCCGTTTTATAATACTATACTTTTTTTTAAAAATTACCGAACAAATTACATTATACAGATATGGTGGGGTATTGCAAGTGGTTTTATGAAAAAAGGAGGGGAAATTTGTGTGAAAATGAGGGAGGGACGCCCAAGGTTCCACCTGTCCCATGCAGGACTCGCTTTCGCTCGGGGGAAAACGCAGCGGTACTACGCTTGCAGGGGCGCCGCTAAATGCGGCTTCTGCAAGCAAGTGCCGGCGTTTTCCACGGTCCTGCATG
>JBJENH010000112.1:0-2113 GCA_051880095.1 Bariatricus sp.
TCTGTTAAGAGTAAGCTGTTCAGTCCGTCCGATATCCAGTCGATTATGAAAAAAGCGATGGTGGAAAGGCTGAAGGAGTACTATGGGCTGGAATGGTTTCCGGAAGACGGGGCATCTTATCCGATTCGTGTTTTCCTGATGAAAGATGTTGTTACAATTGGCATTGACACTTCGGGCGTTTCGCTGCATAAGAGAGGATACCGTCAGATGAAAGTAAAGGCGCCGATCACAGAGACATTGGCAGCAGCCCTTATTATGCTCACGCCATGGAAGAAAGACCGGATTTTGGTGGATCCGTTCTGTGGAAGCGGAACATTTCCAATCGAAGCGGCAATGATGGCGGCGAATATTGCTCCGGGAATGAATCGTTCTTTTCTGGCGGAGGAATGGGACAATCTGATTCCGAAAAAAGCCTGGTATGATGCGTTGGATGAGGCAAATGACCTGGCGGATACGAATGTCCCGGTGGATATTCAGGGCTATGATATTGATGCGGAGGCTGTAAAAGCGGCCAGGCAAAACGCGAAAGATGCAGGAGTGGATCAACTGATCCATTTTCAGGAAAGAGCAGTAAAGGATCTTAGACATCCGAAAAAATATGGATTTATTATCACGAATCCTCCGTATGGGGAACGTCTGGAGGATAAAAAGGATCTTCCGGCACTTTATCGAGAATTTGGAGAAAGTTTCCGTATTCTGGATTCCTGGTCGGCGTACATGATTACCAGTTATGAGGATGCGGAGCGATATTTCGGACGAAAGGCTGACAAGAACAGAAAGATATATAATGGAATGCTGAAAACATATTTTTATCAGTTTTCAGGGCCGAAACCACCAAAAAGAGGGTAGAAAGATGAAGATTATTTTTGCGACAGGGAATAAGAATAAAATGAAGGAAATCCGTATGATTTTATCCGATCTGGGAATGGAGATACTTTCCATGAAAGAAGCCGGAATTGATGCGGATGTCGTGGAAGACGGTAAATCATTTGAAGAAAATGCAATGATCAAGGCGAAGGCGATTGCCGGATTGGATAAAGTTAAGGATATGAATGCCATTGTTATGGCAGATGATTCGGGACTGGAGATTGATTATCTGAATAAGGAACCGGGGATTTATTCGGCACGGTATGCCGGAACGGATACTTCCTATGATATAAAGAACAGTTTGCTGCTGTCACGGATGAAAGGCGTTCCGGACGAAGAGAGAACAGCCAGATTCGTGTGCGCAATAGCTGCGGTATTTCCGGATGGGAGCAATGAAGTTGTGCGCGGAACCATGGAAGGAAGAATCGGGTACGAGATTGCCGGGGAAAATGGATTTGGATATGATCCGATTTTTTATCTTCCGGAATATGGATGTACTTCAGCGGAACTGGATCCGGAAAAAAAGAACGAATTAAGTCACAGAGGACAAGGACTCCGCATGATGCGTGAGATAATGGAGAAAAAACTATGAGAATTCTGATTGTGAGTGATACACATGGCAGACATTCAGCATTTGACAAGGCATTAAAAGAGGCGGGAAAGATCGATGCCCTGATTCATCTTGGAGACACTGAAGGCGGAGAAGATTACATAGAAGCAGTCTGTGGTTGTCCATCATACATTCTTGCAGGAAACAATGATTTCTTTTCTGACAGTCTCAGAGAAATGGAGATCATGTTTGGTACGAAAAGAGCGTTTATGTCACACGGACATTATTATTATGTGTCTCTGGGGCCGGAACGGATCATTGAAGAAGGGAAAATGAGAAACGCAGACATCGTTATGTTTGGACATACACATAAACCTTTTCTGGAAAACATTGACGGTATGACTGTCCTGAATCCGGGAAGTCTCTCTTATCCACGGCAGGAAGGAAGAAAAGGCAGCTATATCATCATGGAAATAGATGAAGATAGTGATGTGAAATGCGAAATCAAATACTTGAATTAATAGCTTGAAAAAATATATAAAAAATAAAAATTATTGTTGACAAGCAGGAAAACATATTATATAATAATTCTTGCGTCACGGGTAGTGATGTTGATCGCAAGTAATGAACGTGCGAAGTATTATCGGGGTGTGGCTCAGCTTGGCTAGAGCGCCTGGTTTGGGACCAGGAGGTCGC
>JBJENH010000113.1:0-2069 GCA_051880095.1 Bariatricus sp.
ATCGATGAGATGATCGGGAATCAGAAAGTGGTACAGGCCTTTGGACAGGGAGATAAGGTGGTCGAACAGTTTGACGAGATCAATGAAAGACTGAAAGATTGCTCGCTGAAGGCGACATTTTTCTCGTCCATCACGAATCCGGCTACCAGATTTGTAAATAGCTTGGTGTATACTGGTGTGGGAATTACGGGAGCATTTGCGGTACTGAACGGGGCGCTTACGGTCGGTCAGTTGTCATGCTTCCTCAGTTATGCGAACCAGTATACGAAACCGTTTAATGAGATATCCGGAGTTATCACAGAACTGCAGAATGCAATCGCGTGTGCGCAGAGAATTTTTGATCTCATTGAGGAAGAACCTCAGATTCCGGAAAAGGAACATGCGGACGCACTTAAGGATATCAAGGGAAATGTTTGTCTTGAAGATGTGTCGTTTTCTTATCTGCCGGAGCAGAAGCTGATCGAACATTTCAGTCTGAGGGTTAAGCCGGGACAGAAAGTGGCGATTGTGGGGCCGACCGGATGCGGAAAGACTACATTGATCAATCTGCTGATGCGTTTCTATGATGTGACCGGAGGAAAAATCTGTGTGGAAGGCGAGGATATCCGGGAAGTGACCAGAAGGAGCCTTCGCGCGGGATATGGTATGGTGCTTCAGGATACCTGGCTGAAGACCGGCACGATCCGGGACAATATTGTCATGGGAAAACCGGATGCGACGGAGGAAGAAATCATCGAGGCGGCTAAAGCATCCCATGCGCACAGTTTCATCAAACGTCTTCCGAAGGGTTACGATACTTGGATCACGGAGGACGGCGGAAGCCTGTCACAGGGGCAGAAGCAGCTTCTTTGCATCACCCGTGTTATGCTGTGCAGACCGCCGATGCTGATCCTGGACGAGGCGACATCTTCCATTGATACCAGAACCGAAGTGCAGATTCAGAAAGCATTTGCGCGTCTGATGGAAGGAAGGACCAGTTTCATCGTTGCGCACAGATTGTCCACGATCCGTGAAGCGGATGTGATCCTGGTCATGAAAGACGGTAAGATCGTGGAGCAGGGAAATCATGAAGAACTGATTCAAAAAGGCGGATTTTATCATCAGCTGTATTACAGTCAGTTTGCAGGAGTATAGAAGAAATGAAAAAAGAGGAAACCTTGATCTTAGCGGAAGGTTTCCTCTTTTTGAATTGAATATATTGGATAAAGTATCCAATGTGTTGACACACACTATCCTCTATATGATAAAATAAGGTCATATTATGTAATTGGATCAGGATCTCAGTGATTCGAAAAATGGATCCATGATCGTCTGTGCATACTCCAGAAGGGAATAGCGTTGCTGCTGCAGACACCAGTCGTATGTGAGGCCGATCTGGAAACCACAAATCATGTCTGTCAACGTTGTGTAAGAATGAGGTGAGACGATCTCACCGGATTCCAGTCCGTCTTTCACCAGAGAACGCATGATCTGATAATATTTTCTGTCAGGATTCAGAATATGGCGCATGCCGGATGTCATCACCTGAAGCCCGTAAAGGGTAGGATAAAAACTGCGGTATGGGGAATCCTCGACGGAACGCATGACAAATACATTGAATATTTTCAGCTTTTCCACGGTATGAAGAGAGGAATCCAGATTCTGTTGCTGCCAGTCTTCGTAAATCATGTCGTAAGTATAGGCGACGGAAAAGAGGAGTTCTTCTTTTCCGTGAAAATGATGATAAAAGGCGCTGCGTGAGGTCCCGGATTTCTCGATGATTTGTGAAATAGTCGTTTCGTCATAGCCCTGTTCATAGAAAAGCTCCCATGCAGCTTGCATTATTTTTTCTTTTGTTTTACTTTTGTACGGTTTTCTCATAATAAGTCTCTCTTTATAAAGGATTGAATGCTAATTCGAAAGCAAAACTATTAGCTTCAATATCATAGCATAGAAAAAACACAAAATTCAAGCAAATTGGCGAAAATGCACAAAAAAAGTGGTAAAAAAAGGCGGTACTTGACTTAATTTGATATCTCTGGTACAATAAGAAAACAAAAAAGAGAACGCAGTACGGAATTTGGTACGAA
>JBJENH010000114.1:0-11588 GCA_051880095.1 Bariatricus sp.
TCCACCGAACAGGCAATCCGCCTGGCGGGACCGGAGCTGGTGATCGTTTCCTGAAAACAAAGTTCCTCTATGACCAGCCTAAAACGAGTGAGGTGACAAACATATGACATTGAATCAGTTAAGATATGTGATTAAAGTAGCAGAAACCGGCTCAATCAACAAGGCCGCCAGCAATCTGTTCATTTCCCAGTCTGTGCTGTCAACCAGTATTAAAAGCCTTGAAAAAGAGCTGGAGCATGAGCTGTTCATCCGTTCTCCCAAGGGAATAGAGCTGACTCCCTACGGGAAGCTGTTTCTATCCTATATCACACCTATTGAAGAACAGCTTCGGCAGCTTGACCATTTTCTATATAAAGAAGGAGGGGATTCCAATCTGAACCTTTCTCTGGTCTCCAATGGATTCCCCTTCGTGTCCCATATCTGGGCAACTCTGTATCAAAAATACGCGTCTGCAGGTATACGCATCAACCATCAGGAAGCTTATGGAAATGACGCCATGAACCTGGTCTCCTCCGGACTTGCGGATATCGGTGTAGTGCGGCTCTGGAACTGCTATGAAAATGTATATCGGAAGCAGTTTGAAAGTATGAAGATCGAATTTCAGCAGGTCGCCTCTCTGGATATCGCCATCTCTGTGGGGCCCCAAAATCCCCTCTATAATCGCAAAGAAAATTGGGTTACCCCGGATATGCTGTCCAATTATCCCATGGTAATGTATGAATATATGGACTCCGGCCCGTTCTCTGACATCATCGGGCGGCTTCACTTAAAATCCAGCTCCAGCCGATTCTCCACCTCTGCCAGAGCAGCACTTTATGAAGCTCTGTCATATACGGATGCTTATTATCTGAATTCAGACTACCATGTGTGTCAGTATTTCCAGATGGAGCCAAACCTCCACTATGTGGATCAGCGTGTATTCCTCCTAAAGGACTGCGAAATCAAGTCTCTGGTCGGATGGATCAAGCGAACCGACAAGCCTCTTTCTCCCATTGCCTGTGAAGCTCTGGAGATGGTGTACAGTTATCTGTCTCCCCGCAGCACCTGACCAGCTAAAATATGGTTGTATTTTCCTTCACCCACGGCCATCTGACCTGAAAGAAACACATATTTGATTCCCAGAGGCGGTATAGCAGGGTTCATAAAATCTCCCTGCTCTGCAATCAGATCCGGATCAAATATGGTGATATCCGCTTCATATCCTTCTTTCAGAATTCCTCTGTCCCGGATTCCAAAATGAGCAGCCGGCAATGACGTTATCTTCTCAATACCCTTTTCAAGAGGCATGATTGCCTCATTCAGCAGGTATTTCCGGATAAATCTCGGAAATGCTCCGTAATTGCGGGGATGCGGACGTCCCGCAGCCGTAGGGCCGGTGTAGTTCCTGGCAAATGCATCGGTTCCTATCGTACACAGCGGATCCTTCATAAAGCATACCAGATCATCCTCGCAGAGCGCATGATAGATAATCGCTCCCTGTCCCTTTGTTTCTCCCAGAACCCATATCAGCGCTTCGTCCGGTTCTGTCTGAAGCTTTTCAGCAATTTCAGCAATTGTCAGTCCCTCATACTCTCTGTGACCATTTGCTGCAGATACCATAATCCGATCAGGACCGCAGCTTACCATCATATTGTCCCAGTCCGTCATCATAAGACGATTCCTGATACGCAAAAAATTCTCCCTTTCCTTCATAGCCTTATAGTCCCCTTCAATCCCTTTCTCCAGAATCTCCGGGGGGAGAAGGGCACGCAGTCCGCAGGATCCGGCTGTATATGGATAAACATCGAAGGTAACAGGTACACCGCGGTCTGCCGCCCCGTGAATCAGTTCCAGGCAGCCGGCGCTTTTTCCATGATTTTTAAGACCGGATACCTTTAAATGAGATATATGTCCCCTGCAGCCTGAATCCTCAGCAATCCGAATCACCTCGGCAACCGCTTCTTCCACCTGATTTCCTTCATTTCTCATATGAGAATTATAAATTCCTCCAAAAGCTGCCATGCTCCTGCAAAGCTCTGTCAGCTCCCGGGTATCAGCAAACATGCTGGGCACATAGGTCAGTCCGGTAGACAGACCAAAGGCTCCCTCCTCCATACTTTCCTTCAGCATATACTTCATATCATTCATCTCTGCCGCAGAAGCCGGACGGCACTCATAACCCATGCTGAAGATGCGCAGATTCGCATTTCCAACAAATAATGCCATATTGGTGGCATTACCTGACGAATTTATCCTCTCCATATATTCCTTAAAGCTAACCGGAACAACCGCTTTTGCTTCAGGAAGCTGATATTCTCTGCGCTTTCTGTATTCTTCCAGATTAAGTGACCGGATGGGTGCCGGACTGTCACCGCATAGACCCGCCACATCAGTGGTAACCCCCTGCATAATCTTTCCACATGCATCCGGGCAATCTGCGGCATACATATCTGTGTGACAATGGGCATCGATAAAGCCAGGAGTTACACAAAGTCCTTCTGCGCTGATCACTCTTTCATTTTCACAGGAAGACAGATTCTGACCTATCTCTGCGATTTTTTTACCGCGGATACGCAGATCCCCCCTGTAAGACGGCTTTCCTGTTCCGTCTATAATGATTCCGTTTTGAATCAGAACGCCCTCTTCCATTTATGATTCCTCCATAGCGGATACCATGTGGCAAATACATTTTAAGAATTCTTCCAGTGATGAAATTTCTACATATTCCGAGGGACCGTGATGTCCCCCACCTCTGGGTCCAAATTCCACCGAAGGAATTCCTTTCTCCTGGAAAAATGCGGTATCGGCAGCCCCGTGCTGCGCAATCAGCCTGCATTCGTCCCCTATCGCCGCTGTCACCGAGGCTGTCAGTCTTTTTAAAAAGGGATCGTCCTCCTTTGCTTCTACCGCATCCAGAAAAGCTGTCACCTCAAGCTCCATATCAGGATCAAGTTCTTTGATCCGACGCACCATTTCCTCCCTGTCCTCTCCCGGCAGATATCTGATATCCACTACCATTTCCGCATGATCCGGAACCTGATTCATCACCACACCTCCCTGCACTTTAGAAAGATTGACACTGGCTCCATCAAAAAAGCGATTCCGGTGGGAAACAAAGGGAAGCTTTAAAATCTCCTCATAGATCCGATAAGCCTTTAACAGGGCATTCTCTCCCTGCCACGGCCGGCTGGAATGAGCAGAACATCCATGTACCTGCATTTTAAGCCGCAGTACGCCCTTACTCATTATGGAAACAGCCAGATTGGTGGGTTCTCCACAGATGGCAAAGTCGCCTGAAAGACCATTCTCCACCATGTATCCGGTACACAGACGTCCGTCTGTTTCTTCCGTTGTGGACAGAGACAGGATCACACGGCAGGCAGGTTTCTTTTCCTTCAGGATGCACATTTCATGAAGCATAACAGCGCAGGCGCCCAGCATATCATAGCTTCCCCTTCCGTAGAGGCGATCTCCTTCCACCCTCGGAATGTACTGTTCAGGCTCTGCAGCCACCACATCAAGATGTCCGTTTAAGATCAGACAATGCTCCCCCTCCCCCGTCTGGCAGGTCAGCATCCTGTGCCCTTGATTTTCCATAATCACAGGCTGAAGTCCATGACTTTTCAGATAATCAGCTGCAAACATGAGCGCTTTGTTGGAATTCTCACAGGTATAAGAAGCGAATCCAATCAGCTTTTTTAAAAGCTCTGTTATAATTTCCAAATCTTTTCCCATATTTTTCTCCTATGCAAGCCCCAGATTCGCTGCCAGACGGTCACAGAAATATTTCTGAGCCACTTCCTTTGCATTAAAATCGCGATAGGGCGCCCACATTTCCTCATCCAAATCTGTATCCAAGTCCATAGGCAGATTATCCTTCATGTAATTTCTGTCAATAGTGATCTTGTCCTCACCGGCTCTCTTTCTGAAAAGATCAGCTGTAGCGTCCGCAAACATCTCCAACCCCTCTTTTACTGCACAGATACCATCCTCTCCCAGATTCAGGGCCGCATACTTCATCAGATAATAGTAAAGCTTAATTGACAGGGAACCGAAGCCTTTCTTTCCGTCAGTAGGTACATGCTCAATCTCAGGCTCCTGATATCCGGGATCATAATCAGCAAAGCATACAGGCTTTAAATCCTCCGGCAGATTCTCCGGGCGAAGAATAACATTAAAATCGCAGTAGGTATCACCATCCTGTGTCAGCGTTTTCGCCAGATTTACCTGAGACTGGTCAAAGGCATAGTGGCTGTAGCAGGCCGGATGAAACTCTTCACAGTAGATACGTCCAATGGCTTTTTGCCCATACTCCGTCCAGATATCTGCCATAGGACAAACCAGAGTATGTGACACTCTTTCCTGAGGATTGATCTCCTGAAGCTCTCTGCGAAACCTCGGATCTCCGGGAAGATCGTGAAAAAGTGTAAACAGGTTCAGCATATTGATCTTAGCCCCTGCCTCCAGATGTTTTTTTCTGGTTGTCTCAGCACGGTCATAACCAAACTGTCTTGTTGCCTCTCGAACAGCCCGCTCCCCTTCCAGACCCAGCCTGTCAATGATATTTTTCGCAATAAATCCATATAACAAGGTGTAGGCATCACCCAGATTCATTATACATTTCTGCTCATATGTATACATATTAATCCCTCTTTTCTTCTTCTGCGCGGCAATCATTGCCGCTTTCTCAAAACAAAAAAATATTTCCGCTTTTCATATATTTTCATGCTGTCTTTAAAGGCCCAGCTTCTTCTTCAGAGGAACTGCAAAATCGGCCTTAAACAGGCGGAACGCCTCGCTTCCTTTGAAAGGCATCCAAGCCTCATCTTCATCCGGATCTAATGATACAGGAAGATTGTTTTCCACAAAAAGAACCATATCCTTGTTCAAAGTAGCATCCGCATAGTGAAGAAGCATACCGGCCGCAGACTGCGTCAGAGATCGGAGAGCCATAGATACGGCATTTAATCCTTCTGCTCCAAAATCCTCTTTCGCCGCCTCTGTCAAATAATAAAGAGTCTGTATACATTTATCGTGAAGATTTTTTTCAGCAGCTTTCTGATCAATCTTCAGTTCCGAGGCCCTGCTTTCTTCCCCTTCCAAGGAAAAGCTCTCCTTCATCTGCTGCTCATCCATATTGGCAGCCCGATAGTAAGAAGAAAAACGGCAGTAGTTATCCGGACGGCAGCCATTGGTGCGATGACAGGTCAGCTTCTTTGTAAGATTTAACTGGCCTTTTCCTCCGGTAAAGCCGCGTACCAGGCCATGCTGATTCTCTTCACAATAAAGATTTCCCAGAAATGCCTCCCCTGCATCCAGCCAAAGATTGGCGTTAGGACATGTATAAACCTCCCAGATTCGCATATCCTCCTCCTGGCGGAGTACATCCATACGCACTCTTGGATCAGCACTGCATTCGCAATCACCCGCAAATAATGTATCCAGATTTGTCAATATGCCTGCGCCTTTCATAGCTTCTCTTAAATTGCGCCCCTTCTCCTCTGCCATTGTACGAAGTCCACGGCGAATAGCTCTCTCGCCTCCCCGTCCGCAGACTTTAATTATATTCTTTGCAACATACATATACATTTGGGCCCAAAAATCATTCTGATTCTGAAACCCTATTTCCTGAATTGTATTCATTTTGAATACCTCCGATGATTAATAAAAAATTATATTTTCTCAATCCAATCGTTCAGCCATGGTTTTAAGAGTCCATGGCTGAAACGATTGAACTATTCACATAAAAAGCATGCCGTTACGTGTCCGGGAGCCACCTCATGAAGCTTAGGCTCCTCCTTAAAACAGCGGTCCGCAGCATAAGGACAACGATTGGCAAACCGGCAGGCTTTTGGAGGATTAATCGGAGAGGTGAGTTCTCCCTTCATAATGATCCTCTCCCTGCGGTTATGCAGAGAGGGCACAGGAATAGCTGACAGAAGCGCCTTCGTGTATGGGTGCATCGGGTTCTTAAACAGTTCATCGGAAGGCGCCTTTTCCAGAAGCTTTCCAAGATACATAACTGCAATATCATCTGAAAAATGATGAACAACAGACAAGTCATGCGTAATAAACATGTAAGTCAGCCCCAGCTGATTTTGGAGATCCTCCATCAGATTCAGGATCTGCGCCTGAATCGATACATCCAGAGCCGACACCGGCTCATCACAGACGATAAATTCCGGATTTACCGCTAAAGCTCTCGCAATTCCGATTCTTTGACGGCGTCCGCCGTCCAGCTCGTGAGGATACGTATTAAACAGACGGGAAGCCAACCCAACTGTTTCCATCAGTTCCTGAACACGTTTCTCCCGTTCCCTTTTATCTGGAATAATCCCATGAAGGCGGATGGGTTCTTCAATTGCCTGGCTGACTGTCATACGGGGATTTAAGGATGAAAAAGGATCCTGGAAAATGATCTGCATACGGGTACGCATCGTTCTCATCTCAACCGGATTTAATCTGCTTACATCAATTCCATCAAAAGTAACCTTTCCGGCTGTAGGCTCAATAAGACGCAGGATCACACGGCCTGTAGTAGATTTACCGCAGCCGGACTCTCCTACCACCCCAAGTGTTTTTCCCTTATCAATAGAAAAGGATACATCATCCACAGCGTGGAGAGTTCCTTTTTTGGTAGGAAAATATTTCACCAGATTTTCAACTTCCAATAAAGGTTTACTCATTCTTCAATACCTCCCCGCTGTGAATGTTTTCTTCATTATATAAGTGACATTCCACATAATGATTCTCATTATCCCAGATCCGCTTCGGTCTGCATTTCTTACAGATCTCCATGGCATAATCACAGCGCGGACAGAACGCGCAGCCCTCAGGCAGATTACTGGGGTCAGGCATCAGCCCTTTAATAGGCTTTAAACGGGCTGTGCGGTCCTCCATATTGGGCAGAGACCGGAACAGTCCCTGGGTATAGGGATGCTTGGTGTGATCAAAAATATCCTCCAGGGTCCCGTGTTCCATCACGCGTCCTGCATAGACAACCGACACCTCATCACAGATATCGGCAACAATCCCCAGATCATGTGTAATCATCAGCATGGATGTACCGTATTTGCTCTTCAGATTCTTCATCATCTCCAACACCTGAGCCTGAATCGTCACATCAAGAGCCGTAGTCGGCTCATCTGCAATCAGCACATCAGGACGGCAGGCCAGTGCAATCGCAATTACTACCCTCTGTTTCATACCACCTGAAAACTGATGAGGATACTCTCCCCCTCTTTCCCTTGGAATACCAACCAGTTCCAGCATTTCTCCGGCCTTTTCCATCGCCTCCCTGGGCTTCATGTGCTTATTATGAGTGCGGATTACCTCAGCGATCTGCTCATTTACAGGCAGAACCGGGTTTAAAGAGGTCATGGGATCCTGGAAAATCATGGACACCTGTTTTCCGCGTATTCCTCTCAGAACTCTGGCATTTTTCTTCAGAACATCCTCACCATTTAAAAGAATCTCTCCCTGGCTTACTACGCCCGGAGGATTGGGAATCAAGCCCAGAACAGCAAGACCGGCAGTCGTTTTTCCCGCTCCAGTCTCACCTACCAGACCAAGAGCTTTTCCCTTTTTTATATTCAGATCCAGTCCATTGACCGCCTTTACAATACTGTCCCTGGTTCTGTATTCTACATATAAATTCTTAATTTCCAGTACGTTATCGTTCTTCTCCTGAGTCATGACTTCCTCCTATTTCAATCTGGGATCAAGGGCATCCCTCAGGCCGTCACCCAAGAGATTCAAGGCCAGAACAGTAAGCATAATAGCAATTCCCGGGATAACAGACAAATAGCTATAATCACGGATATAAGTACGTCCCCCGGCTAACAGTCCGCCCCACTCAGGGGCCGGAGGCTGGACGCCCATTCCCAGAAAGGACAGAGCGGCCGTATTGTAAATAGCACTGGCGATTCGCAGTGTTACCTGTACGATAATAGGACTCAGACAATTGGGAATAATATGATTGCAGATGATCGTCCTGTTGCTTGCACCAATAGCCCGGGCTGCTTCCACATATTCCACATCACGCACAGTAAGGACAGCTCCTCTTACCACTCTGGCAAAAATCGGGACGGAAGAAGCAGCCAGCGCGATAGAAAGGTTTCTCGTATTCGGTCCCAGCGCAGCTACAATAACAATGGCAAACAGCGTCATAGGGATTGCCAGGAGAATATCTGTAATACGCATGATAATATTGTCTATCTTACCGCCATAGTAACCGGAAATAGCGCCCAGAAATCCTCCTGCAGTTAAGGACAAGGCTACAGAAGAAAAACTTACCGCCAGTGACATACGGCTTCCATGCACAATACGTGCCAGAAGGTTTCTTCCAAATTCATCTGTCCCGAAGGGATATTCCAGACAGGGCCTGATCAGACGCCTAGAAATATCCTGTTTGATCACCTCTGACTGATAGTCGAACAGAAAATCCGCAAAAACAGCCATCAAAATTAAAAATATCATAAATACCATACCAAATACAGCCGCTTTATTGCTCAAAAGACGCCGCCATGTATCATAGGCAAGACTGTTCTTAGGCCCTTTGGCCTTCAAATGTTCATTTTCTTTTTTCATCTTTCCTACCTCCTACTGATACATAGAGCGAACTCTCGGATCGATAAATCCATACAGCAGATCCACTACCAAGTTCACGATTGAGAAACCGATACTCAATACCACGATACAGCCCAGTACTACCGGTACATCACGGCCATTTACAGCCTGAACCACCAGACGTCCCAGCCCTGGCCACGCAAATACGGTCTCGGTCAAAACGGCACCTCCCAGCAGGCCTCCAAGCTGTACACCAACAATGGTGACAGTAGGAATCAGCGCATTCCGGAAGGAGTGGTGGAAAATAACCTCTCTCTCCGTAATACCCTTAGCACGTGCTGTACGGATGTAATCCTGCCTGATGGTCTCAAGCATGGAGGATCGGGTCGTTCGTGCAATAGCAGCCATATTCATAAAACCAATGGCAATTGAAGGAAGAACATAGGAACGCCAGCCGTCCTTAGCTCCCTGAGCAGGCAGCCAGCCCAGTTTCAGCGAGAACAAAAGCATAAGCATAAGGGCCAGCCAAAAAGCAGGCATGGAAATACCAACCAGCGAAACGACCATACTGGCATGATCAAAAGCAGTATTTTGCTTGATTGCCGCCAGTATTCCCAGTGGAATCGCAATCGCAATGGAAACCACTGCAGATACCAGGGCCAGTTTGAAGGTTGCGGGTACACGGCTGAATACCTCCTCTGATACTGGCCTTTTGTTGGTATAGGAGGTTCCCATCTCTCCGTGAGCCAGATTTACCAGATATCTTCCATACTGAACCATTACATTATCGTTCAATCCCATTTCTTCCCGAAGCTCTTCAATTGCCTCAGGCGGTGCATTATCCCCTAAAATCATCTGGGCCGGATCTCCGGGAGCCAGCTGCATAATCATAAATACAAGAAATGTAATGCCGATCACAACAGGGATCATGGCTATGATTCTGCGGATTATGTATTTAAGCATGTCTCTCTCTCCTTGCAGTCAATCGGGATGCCGTGACTCAGCACACCGATGTATAAAGGAAGGTTATCTGCTTTTTCAGCAGATAACCTCCCTCGGTTTTCCTACTTTAGGGTCAAACATACAATTTGCTTTGACCACATTGTTTGCTTTTGTGAATATCTTTCTTATTACTCGGCCCAGTACATTTCATTAAATGAAGCATACCCGGTTCCGCTTAAGATTACATTCTGAAGCTTTGCGTCATGCGCCCTCAGCCATACCGACTGGAACAGAGAAATCTGCGGCGCATCCTGATTTACAGTTGCCACGATATCCTCAATTTTCTTAAGGCGTGCATCGTCATCCAATGTGCTCTGTGCATCAGCGATCATCGCATCAATCTCAGGATTATTGTAGGAACCCTTATACTGATCTCTTCTGCTGGTTGCATATCTCTGTACATAAGTCAGAGCATTGGAAGGAGACCAGGAGGCGATCAGCCCGGTATAATCACCGCTTGCCCATTTTTCAAAATAAGTAGCAGTATCCATGGATTCTACCTTTACATTGATTCCCAATTCTGCCAGATTGCTCTGAATAACAGTTGCAACTGCAACACGGGTTTCATTGGTTACGAGAATCGGGAACTCAACCGTGGAAGGATCTCCACCCCATGCCGCCAGATACTCTTTGGCTTTGTCCAGGTTATACTCTAACTGATCCTTGTCGGTAGAACCCCACAGGCCCTGAGAAATGGAGGAGTAATTTACAACTCCGTATCCGCTTAACGCACCGTTGATAATATCCTCACGGTTGATTGCACATGCGATTGCGCGACGGAAGTTTACATCATCAAAAGGAGCCTTATCATTGTTCATGAACAGGATTACATTATCAACAGAATCAACATTCTCTACTTTTACATCAGGATTGTTCAGAAGACTTGCAGCATCGGCTCCGTTTGTCTCCCATACAAAATCAACCTCGCCTGCCTCCAGCGCAATTGCTCTGGAAACGCCCTCAGGAATAATAGTAAATTCCAGATTCTTAATCTTTGCGGCACGCTCTGTGTCAAAATACTCATCAAATGCCTCAAATTTCAGGCTGGTTCCGGAAATCCATTCTGTCAGCTTGTAAGGACCTGTACCTACAGGATTCTCATTAAAGTCATTGCCGCTCTCAATCAATCCCTTTGGCAGAATCCAGTTGAAATGATAACCAAGATCATATAACAGTCCCGCATAGGGCTCATTGGTCGTAATCTTAACCGTATAATCATCCACTGCCTCTACACTCTTGATATTCTTGGTATAAATAACAGAGGCAGGAACAGACTTTGCATATTCCAGAGAAGCAACTACGTCTGCTGCTGTAAAAGCATCTCCATTATGGAATTTAACGCCTTCTTTTAATTTGAAGATCCAATCCACATCATTCTCAATAGTGTACTCACTTGCCAGATCCATTTCCGGCATCAGACTCTCATTATCAATACGAACCAGACCGTTATAAGTCAGCATGTTCATGCCAACAGCGATCAAAGAGTCATGGTCACAGGTAGTCAACGAAGGCGGCTCACTTGTCAGAGCAACCCTCAGTGTGTCTTTTGCAGATCCCATATTCTCTCCATCTGCTTCACTTCCGGGTGACTGAGAACCTGCTGCCTCACTTCCGGCTGACTGGCTGGAATCAGAAGCATTTTTGCTGCCGCAAGCGGTTAAGGAACCTGCTGCCATCAAACCTGCCAATAAAAGTGCCAGTAATTTTTTTGCCTTTTTCATAATCATTCTCCTCTCTGAAATGTATTTTAAATTGTTTTTCTGTTGTGGACATATGTTTTTGCCATGCACACAAAAACAACTTGCAACAAGTATATCATAAAACTTGTCAATTGTAATTATATTATTTTCTGTTAACACTTATCGTCAAATATGATAAGTATATCTACAAATGTTTCATTTTCCCCCTGTGTTTTGCATTTTTGCTCTGTTATAATAGACACAGATCCAATAAGCTAAAGCCACAGAAAGGAGGCTTCCGCCTGTGAATTTTATGAAAAAGATCTACTGCCGAACCTTCCAGACAGCCTTTCGTCTGGC
>JBJENH010000115.1:0-55593 GCA_051880095.1 Bariatricus sp.
TGTCCCCGCTGTCTCTGTCCCCGCTGTCTCTCGCTGTCTCCCCGCTGTCTCTTTAGTCTAATCCAAGCCTTCTGCGAAGTTCCGCTGTATCTCCCTTGAAAACATAACCGTTCATCCCAAGTGCCTGACCGGCAGCAATATTTTCAGGTTTATCATCAATGAAGAAACTTTCTTCCGGTTTCAGATGAAAAGTATCGAACAGATACTGATAAATCTCCGGTTTTGGTTTTGCCATCACAAGTGGTGCAGAGAATACGATTCCGTCAAATTCCCGGACGATATCATAAAAGTCTGCATGTTCAGCGAAATGGGTCGGTGCGTTGGAGAGGATATAGACGGATGCACCGTTTTCTTTCAGTTCCCGGATCAGAGTCCAATTGTCTTCAATTGGCTGCAGATATTTGTGCCAGTTTCGGAAAAAATCAGTTACATTTTCCTGCAGACGTTCAGGTACAAGTGTCTTGGCATGTTGTATGGATGCATCATAATCTGCAGTTCCTTCGTCAAGCTTTGCCCAGTTATAGAAGACTGCGTTTCGTAAAATCTCAAGGTCTTTCGGTGAATTACAGAATTTTCCAAGAATATAATCTTCGTCAAAAGTAGCGATTACATTTCCAAAATCAAAAACAACATTTTTGTATTTCAACATATCAGGTCCTCCATCCAATTCTTCATTACAGTCGATATTGGCTGTTGTGAGAAGTAAATTACTATCCCATATTGTAGTATCATATGGGTGTAAGTGTCAAGTGATGGAGAAGTATGTCGGTTACTTATCCTTGTAGATTTTTCGATACAGTTTCCAGGTCGCAGTACCGTCTGGGTTGAGACGGATCAATTCAATATTCAGATAGCTTTCGTTGTCGGACCAGCCATAACCTCTATGATATGATAAACCATTTTCAAATGAATCTTCACTAAAAATGCGATTAACCTGATATCCATCATCGTATTCGCGTTCAATGGTATAGGAACCGTCTTTTTCCGGAATCCGCTGTTCATCAATTAGTTCCAGATTCGAGAGGGCATCTTCCACATGCTTTGGATCCCTGGTGATTGCGTTCATAAATGCTTCCATATCAGCAGCGGCTTCGGGATTCTTGATTCCACTTGAGAATGTGACGGAATCGGATGGCGAAGAGGATGAATTATTTTCTTCATTTTCCAGTTCCTTCTGAATGGCGTCTGCTTTTTTGGAATCGGCATAACGGGCGTCAATCGGAAGATCAAACAGAAGATTAATTCCTTCGTAATCTCTGTTCGGGGTGATCTTTCCTGTTTCAGAATCGTAATTGTACGCATCGATACTGTAGGTACCTTGATCCAGAATGCAAAGGTAGAGGTCACGGTCTGCGAAGAAACTGATGGCATTACAGCTGATCATCCGGTAAATTACGCCGTTTATCTCTTTCTCATAGTAAAAGCCGTTCATAGAAGCAATGTTATATTGCCATGGCTTCAGTCCTTGAATTAAAGGAGAGATGAAAAAAGAGTTTTTATCTTTCCATTCATTAAATGTAAGAGAACTTCCATCTGTTTTCGAGACCGTAATTACAGCGTAAAATTCATTTTCATTGATGGCTGTGTCGGTCAGTTCGCTGTCGAGCAGTGCTTTGCCTTCCGTTAAACCAAGTAATGTAAAAATATAGTTCCCGGCCTCCTGGCTTGTATTTAGTAATACTGCATTTTCGTTTTCGAACAATTCGCCGATTTCCGGATATCCCATCTCGGTAACAGCTTCTCTGGATGTGAGAAAATGGATGGCTGCACCAACGCTGATGGAACAAAGAGCGACGATACAGACTGCGGCTGCGGCAGCAAGGCGGAATTTTTGTTTTTTTCCTTTCATAGAATCATTCTCCTTCCAATGATCCAGCACCTTTTGATGTAAAGCATCATCCGGCTTCTGGTTGGTATAGAGGACACGTTTAAAAATTTCATCGATTTCTTTATTCTGATTTTCTGATTTCATACCCATGTTCCTCCATTTTTTTCTGTAACAATTTTCTTGCCTTGTAGAGCCGGCTCTCAACGGTACCTTGAGGAATGTGAAGAATACCGGCAATCTCCCTGGTGGATAGATCCAATGAATAGTACAGTTCTACCACGATGCGGTGTCGATATTTGAGTGATTTGATTTCTGAATTAAGACATTCAATCGTTTCTTTATCTATTATATTAGATTCTGGCGTTGCGTCATGGCTGACCAGACAGATTGATTCCAATTCGTCAGATACATGGATTGTAGGTGCGATCCTTTCACGCCTTGCATATTTTCGCTTTTTGTTTTTCCAGATTTGTATGGCTTTGCCGAATAGGTAGCTCTTAGCATTTTTGGATAAGGAGATCTGGTCCAGTTGTTCCATTGCGGCAAGCCAAGTATCCTGGAATAAATCATTTGCTTCTTCACGGTTCCGTGTCAGACGGATGCACAGAGAATAAAGCTCTGTTTCGAATGTATCCAGCAAATATTCAAATTCATCTCGTGTCACAGTGGTTCCTCCTAAAGTTCATGAACTTCTCTTACACTTCTATATAGCCGCGGAAACGGATAAGCTTCATTTTCTGTATGATCTTTTTGAAAATCATAACATATAATAAAGAAAATGCAGCGACTTTAATAGCCACTGCATTTATTTCTTTAGTAAATCCATTCAAAATTTTCTTTCCCTGCCCCAATCTCAAAATGATATTTCACAATACCCAGGTCAACTTTTGAGTAAAATCCCATTCCGGCTTTTGCTGCCACCCGGTTCCCATTTAGAGTGAACAGGAATTTCTGCTGGTTCATAGCAGTTGGGGCGAGGAGAGCCGCTTTCACTCCATTCTTGAACCAGGACGGCATCTCGCCATCTGCTTTTGCAACTTCAGTGATGGATTTGCTTTTGTGGGGGACTCCCTGGGTCTTTCCGTATCCAAGTGCAATTACTACACATAGTTTTTCGCCAGGGCCAATCGTGTAGGCTGATTTAATCTTGCTGTATGACATCGCAACCCAGCAGGTATTCAGCCCCAGCTGCTGTGCGAGCAGAACGAGCCGTTCCCCATAATAGCCGCATTTTTCGTCCAATCCGTCTTTTTTGCCGATCAGTGCAATGTAATTTGTGACACCGCTGAATTTGCCATAATGTGCCATGAATCCGTCAAATGCTTTTGGCTCATTGCATATGAGCTGAAAATGAAGATTGCCTTCTTTATTACAGGATGCGATTTCTTCCTGTAGTCTTTGGATTGTGTCCTTGTCTAAAGGTTTGTTTTCATATTGACGAACGCTGTGGCGTGCCATAATTGCTTCTGCTAAATTCATGATAAGTCCTCCGTTTCACTAGAATGAATTGCCGCTTCAAATGTCTTATAGTTGCCTTTTGGAATATTTTTTTAAATAAGTACTTTTCAGTTCATTTTCTTCTTCCAGCTTTACATTTTTCTGCTTGAGATACTGGATGTATTCCCGGCAAAGCTTCACGCCGCCTCGAACGGCAACATCCTCGTGTTGTTCCATTTCATCAAGCCATTGTAAAAGTGATCGTTCACGAATATCATTGTAGGTGGTATCTTCATTTATAAACATGGTATGTTCTCCTTATTCTTGGGATTCTTTTCTTAATATTTCATGTGGCGCTTCGATTTCATTTGCAATCGTATGTTCGGTGAGTTCGGATAAAATTTTGATCTTAGCATTGATAATAGGCCGCATACAGTTAGGAACATGTTCCTGATGAGCCCGATGGATTGCAACGCACTCTTTACAATTTCCGTGATATCTGCATGCTTTTTTACAAGGGCAGTGATCTTTGTTTTTGTATTCTTCCCGGAATGCACTGGCAAATTCTTCTTGAATCCGAAGACCTTCTGCACGGTTCCCTTTGTGAAATTCTTGCATTGCTTTTATTTCTGTTTCGTTTCCTTCGATTTTCATATTATACTCCAAGAAATATATATCTGGTGAATAGTGACTGGTATACGAATGTATTTTATCACGGGTAGGAAGGCTTGTAAATCTATTAAAGCCAGATGTGTGAAGAGTGATAAGATAACGCAATCCATGATATTCCCCATTCATCATTTCTGTGGTATAATCATAGAATGTTGTCAGAGTGAGAATTTCGCTCTCTCGGCATCTTTGAGTGACTTAAAAAGATGGAGGAAAAGAGTTATGAACTTATTGATAGGAATTATGATCCCGTTTGTTGGTACGGCGCTGGGATCGGCCTGTGTATTTTTCTTGAAACATGAGATGAAACCGCTTCTGCAGAAGATTCTGCTGGGATTTGCGTCAGGTGTCATGGTGGCTGCGTCGGTGTGGTCGCTTCTGATTCCGGCAATGAACATGTCAGAAGGAATGGGAAAACTTGCGTTCATTCCGGCGGCGGTTGGATTGCTTCTTGGAATGGCATTCCTGCTTCTGATGGATCAGGTGATACCGCATTTGCATCTGGGAAGTGATGAACCGGAAGGCATGCACAGCAGTCTTTCGAAATCGATGATGTTAATTTTTGCCGTGACACTTCATAATTTTCCGGAAGGTATGGCGGTTGGTGTTGTGTTTGCCGGAATGCTGGAGGGAAGTGCAGGGATTACGCTGGCAGGAGCCTTTGCACTGGCGATCGGTATCGCAATCCAGAATTTCCCGGAGGGTGCCATTATTTCCATGCCTCTGAAAGGTACGGGAATCAGCCGCGGTAAGGCGTTCCTCTATGGAGCGGCGTCCGGAATAGTGGAACCGCTGGGGGCTTTGCTGACAATCTGGCTGGCTTCATACATTGAACCGGTCCTTCCGTATCTTCTGGCCTTTGCGGCAGGAGCAATGCTGTATGTTGTAGTAGAAGAGTTGATTCCGGAGGCATCGGAGGGAGAACATTCGAATATTGCAACAGTAGGTTTTGCTATCGGATTCGTTTTAATGATGATTTTGGATGTTGCGCTTGGGTAAAAAAAGTCTTTCGAATGGATTTTTTTACGCACATAGAGGCATAAAAGACGATAAGACTTGTAAAAACAGGAAATTGTTGGTACGATGATGACTAGTACAGCATAGAAGCAGTTGTCGCGAGAAAAGAACGGGAGGTCGGCGACAACAGGGGAATGTAGGGACATACGATTTTGAAAACGGAGGAAACACCATGTTAGAGTTAAAGCACATATCTTTTGAAGTGCCGGAGGACGGTGTGGATAAAGAGATCATAAAGGATATCAGTTTTGTGATTCCTGATGGGAAATTTACGGTTATTACCGGACCGAACGGGGGTGGCAAATCTACACTTGCGAAGCTGATCGCCGGAATTCAGAAGCCGACGTCAGGTCAGATCCTTTGGGACGGACAGGATATTACGGAGATGAGTATAACAGATCGTGCGAGGCTGGGAATCAGCTATGCATTTCAGCAGCCGGTACGATTTAAAGGAATAACGGTTTTGGATTTGATCCGCCTCGCAAAAGGGGAAGAAATTTCAATCAGCGGCGCCTGTGAATATTTATCGCAGGTGGGACTTTGCGCAAAGGATTATATTAATCGTGAAGTAAATGCCAGCCTTTCCGGAGGGGAACTGAAGAGAATCGAAATTGCAACCGTTCTTGCAAGAGGCACCAAGTTGTCCGTGTTTGATGAACCGGAAGCGGGTATCGATCTCTGGAGTTTCCAGAATCTGATCCAGGTGTTTGAAAAAATGCACCGAGAGATTCACGGTTCGATCCTGATTATTTCACATCAGGAGAGAATTCTTAATATTGCAGATGAGATCCTGGTCATCGGTGATGGCGAGGTGACGGATCACGGAGTCAAAGAAGAGATTCTGCCGAAGCTTCTGGGAAGCTCCAGTGCAGTAAACGTATGTAGTGGGAGGAGATAGGCATGGACAGCATACAGAAAGAACTTTTGGAGGCTGTAGCCGGGCTTCATGAAATCCCGGCAGGGGCATACAATATCCGCGCCAACGGTGAGAGCGCAGCCAGAAATACGACGGCCAACATTGACATTGTTTCGAAAACGGATGTTTCCGGTATCGATATTAAGATTAAGGCCGGAACGAAGAAAGAGAGCGTGCATATTCCGGTGCTTCTCAGCCAGAGCGGACTCGAGGAAATGGTTTATAATGATTTTTATATAGGGGACGATTGCGACATTGTAATTATTGCAGGATGCGGGATTCATAATGGTGGAGATGCGGCAAGTCGCCATGACGGAATCCATCGTTTCTTTGTCGGAAAGAATGCACATGTGAAATATGTAGAGAAACACTATGGAAGCGGAGACGGCAAAGGGGAACGTATCATGAATCCGCAGACGGAAGTGGATCTCGGTGAAAACAGTGAGATGGAAATGGAAATGGTGCAGATCAAAGGTGTAGATTCCACGGTCCGCAAGACAAAAGCAAGCCTTAAAAAAGGTGCAAAACTGGTTGTTACGGAGAGACTGATGACGCATGGGAATCAAAGAGCGGAGAGTCAATTCGATGTGGATCTGAATGGAGTGGATTCCAGCGCAAATATCATTTCCCGTGCAGTGGCAAGAGAGAATTCTGTTCAGATTTTTAAGTCTGTGATCAACGGCAATGCAAAATGCAGCGGACATACAGAATGTGACGCTATTATCATGGATAATGCAAATATCAGTGCGATTCCTGAGATCACTGCTAACAATCCGGATGCAGCCCTGATCCATGAAGCAGCGATCGGTAAAATAGCAGGGGAACAGATCATCAAGCTGATGACTCTGGGTCTCACAGAAAAAGAGGCAGAAGAAGAAATCGTAAATGGATTTTTGAAATAAAAACTTTACAAAATCTTTAAAACTATTTTCTTGTATCTGTCGAAAAATGGTGATATAATGCTTGAAAAGCAATGGAGCTGAACAGTTCTGTTGCTTTTTATACTTTTTTATGAATGGAGGCGTATAGGATGATTGAACAAAGTGTTTTCCTTCAGACTGAACAGGACGCAGTTGATTTTACGGCGACAGTCTCCAAATATTTTGGTGATATTAGAATGGATCTTGGAACTTCTGCAATTGATGCGAAATCCGTGTTGTGCGTACTGGGAATGGGACTTGGGAAAAAGGCAAAACTTCGTATTTATTCACCATGTGCGGGTGAACTTATAAAAGAAATCGCACCATATATCTGCGCAGATTAAATCTGCGCAGTATTTATTTCTACTGGTGATCTTTGACATGTTTTCTGATGGCATCAAAACTGGGAGCGCTGATTACGTGTTCCATGCGGCAGGCATCCTCGGCAGCAGTCTTTTCATCTACACCAAGGCTGACGAGCCAGCTTGTCAGAAGCGTATGACGTTCATAGATCGTTTCGGCAACTTCCCGTCCGGCTTCCGATAAAGTGATGTGTCCGTTCGCGTCGACAATAATATATCCGTTCAGCCGCAGATTCTTCATGGCGACACTGACACTTGGTTTGGAAAAACCAAGCTCATTTGCAATGTCGATTGAGCGAACGTAACCCTGACGATTGCCAATGATCAGGATGGTTTCCAGGTAGTTTTCAGCAGATTCTTGTATTTTCATTTTTATTTCTCCTATCAATAAATCGTGGACGACTGTATTTTCTAAAAGAATAGCACATTTACAGGGAAATTACAATTTGAACTTTGCGATGCGACCAGATCCTGACTCCGGGACAACAAAAAATCCCTTACATCGCTGTAAGGGATTAAATAGCGTGCGCTAGAGGATTCGAACCCCCGACCTTTTGGTCCGTAGCCAAACGCTCTATCCAGCTGAGCTAAGCGCACATCCTTGTAAAACATTACTGCTTCACAACAAAACTTATTATATATCAGGAAATACAGAATGTCAAGCGAAAAAATAAAAAAATTATTGCTATTTTATGACGCTGTTATTGGATCTGGATTTGTTCCCATTCTGTGAGCAGGCGGTCAAATGACCATGCCGCATTTGCCGGGCTTGTGGAAGGCAGCCGAATGGCATCCAGCTGTGTCTGAGGGAAGCAGTATTTCCGGTATAGTGTATCTGCAGTACCTCCGTTTGTAAAGATTTTTTCGATAGGCGCAGTGTCGGTTATGCGGCGCAGATCAGCCGGAACGACATTTCTAATGCTGCTGTCTGAAGAGCCGGTAATCTCACAGGAGGCGATCGCATCCCAGATGGCAATTCGGTTGGAAAGCAGAAGGGATATTTTCTCTTCCGTTGTCTGTGGGAGCGGGCATTCAAAAAGAGCAGAGAGTAGTCTCCAGAAACGATTCTGGGGATGCCCGTAGAAAAAATTGCTTTCACGGGATTTGACGGAAGGAAAACTTCCAAGAATCAGGATCCGGGAATTTGAATCATATACCGGATCGATTTCATGCCGGACGTAATGCGTTTCTGCCATAGTTCCATTCTCCTTTCGGTGTTGTCTGGTGATTAGCCGGGCGGTATTTTATACGGTCATAGCATAGCATAAATTTCGACAAAAATGCAATTAAATCCGATAAACTGTCAAAATTATAACGTTTTCACTGGACAAAATCGTCACAATGCACTAGAATAGGGATATTGACAGTAAATGTATACTAAACGGAGGTAGCTATTTATGAAAGGAAATGTAATTGTAGGACAGTCTGGGGGCCCTACTGCAGCAATCAACTCAAGTCTGGCGGGAGTTTACCGCACAGCAAAAGACCGTGGAGCAAATAAGGTTTATGGTATGCTTCATGGAATCCAGGGATTATTAGAGGAAAAATATATCGATCTTTCTGAACATATTACTAATGAACTTGATGCCGAGCTCTTGAAGAGAACACCGGCTGCATATCTTGGATCTTGCCGTTTCAAACTGCCGGAGATCCATGAGAATATGGCATTATATGACAAGATTTTTGAGATCCTGTATAAGCTGGATATTGAAGCGTTTATTTATATTGGTGGAAATGATTCCATGGATACGATCAAGAAGCTTTCTGACTATGCAATCATCAAGGGACATCCGCAGAAATTTATCGGCTGCCCGAAGACCATTGACAATGACCTTGCTTTGACAGACCACACACCGGGATTCGGAAGTGCTGCAAAATACATCGGAACATCTGTAAAAGAGATCATTCGCGACAGCTTCTGCCTGGAATACAGCAAGGGACTTGTTACGATCGTTGAGATCATGGGACGTAATGCAGGATGGCTGACAGGAGCTGCTGCTCTTGCACAGGGTGAAGACTGCCAGGGACCGGATATGATCTATCTTCCGGAATTAACATTTGATCTGGATGATTTTATGGCTCGTATCCACAAACTTCTGGAAACCAAGACATCTGTTGTTGTGGCTGTATCAGAAGGAATCAAGCTTGCAGACGGACGTTATGTATGTGAACTGGGACAGAGCGCTGATTTTGTTGATGCATTTGGTCACAAACAGTTGACAGGAACAGCATCCTATCTGGCAAATTATGTTGCAGCAGAGATCGGATGCAAGACTCGTGCAATTGAGCTCAGCACACTTCAGCGTGCAGCATCTCACTGCAGTTCCCGTGTAGATATTCTGGAAGCTTATCAGGTAGGTGGTGCTGCAGTTAAGGCTGCTGATGAAGGCGACAGCGGAAAGATGGTTGTACTGGTGCGTCATTCTGATGATCCGTATCAGTGTGGAACAGAAGTGAAAGATGTTCATAAGATTGCCAACGACGAACGTCTGGTACCGAGAGAATGGGTAAATGAAGAAGGAACTTATGTAACAGATGAGTTTGTAACATATGTAAGACCGCTGATCCAGGGAGATGTTGCTCCGGTTATGGTTGATGGTATTCCGAGACACCTTTACAAACCGGGACATTTAATGGGCTAATTTGTGATGCCTGCCTGGCGATGCAAACAGCAATGCTGATTTTAGATTATGATAAAAAGGCGTATCCTTTTGGGTACGTCTTTTTTTTGCGAATCCGTGTGCGCAGAAGTATTTACTATATCTGAGGGTAAACAGCAGATTTCACAAAGCGTTAAAACGGCGCAGATAAGGGAAAACAACGAAGTGACAGGCTTCTTTTTCGACAAAATCTGTCAGAAAATTTGTGAAACATTACCTTCATTTTTCTATTGCAAATTTCAAGAAAAGCGGTTAATATATGAATCACTCTAATTCAATTCTCTATTTCATGAGAACTTCTAAGTAACAAGTATTTCAGATTCAATTTCAAATAAGAATCCATAGCGAAAATGATAGAAAGCGGGAGGGATATTGTGGCAGAAAGATCGGAATATGCAGTGTTCCGGTTTCTGGAGCAAAATGGCTATTGTCATATGATCAGCGACTACGTGAAGGGGATTTCCGTCATGCAGTATGTGAAGGAGGAATACCCTGTTTCGAGAGAATGTCTGTGGCGCTGGATGGCAGAAATTGCGCAGCGGCTGGAGCAGTATTATAAATGGGAGAACGGGAAGGCGTATGGTTTTGTCAATCCATATGCTGTGATTATCGGAGAGGACTCCGAAATTATGCTTCTGGATGTTACGGATCCGGGAAATGAAGATCAGATTCGCAGAATGCAGAAGAAAAAAGTGCGGATGCTGTTCGTGAAAGAGGAACATATATTGACGCAGAATGCGGAGCCGGAGGATGACTGTTACGGACTTGGAAAAACATATCAGTTTATGCTGGAGAAATGCCGTCTGACAGAACCGTGTACCAGGCGTGAAACACGTCTGATAAGAAAAGTAATTGAAAAATGTCTTTCAGGGAAGAAAGACGGGATTCGTATGATGGTTGAGATACAGGGTGATTTTCGATCAATTGTTCCCTACGTGAGCGCGGGAAAGAGAGAGAAGACGACACATAGAAAGAAAAATAGAAGCGGGATGAAGCGGAAAATCTGTGTGTGCGCTGCATTTGCCATACTGGTGGCCGCAGGAGTGATTTTGGGAAGAATTCCGCAAAAAATGGTGTATTCGGGCTCTGCGTCCGGGGAAAAAGCAAAAGAGGACAGGCCGCCAGAGGATAATGTAACGGCGGACGAGGAGGATACAAAAGAGGAAGGAAGAGTTTACCTTGAACTTGGCGTTATGTATTGTGTAGAGATGGAAAATTTTGAAGAAGGAAGCAAATGTCTTGAAAAAGCTTCGGAACAGCAGCCTCTTGCCAGGATATATATGACGATTTTTGAGTATATACAGAAAGGCGGATCGGAAAATTTTGTAAAAAATGAGTTGGCAGATACATTGGAAACAGGAAGAGAATTATTGAAAGAACAAGACGTCAGAGCGTGGATCCGAGGAAAAGAATACTGGTATAAAATTCCGTTTATGATGACATATGGAATGCTGGGGACGCAGGAAGCCTGGGCCGAAGCCATGCGGTTGGGAGAAGAAATGAAACAGGAAGTGCTATGGAATGAAACAAATCGTGATCAGGAAAAAACACTCAGAAAGTATCTGGCAAAAGCGTATGAAACGGAAGGAGAAAACGAAAAAGCAGCTGCAGAATATGAGAGGCTGAAAGAGCTGGAAGACAGTAGGGAAGGACTGGAAGAAATCTACTTGTGTCTGGAGAAGATCTATGAGGCAGAAGGAAAGCTGGAACAATCCTGGGCAATCTGCCGCGAGTCCATAGAACGCATTCCCGACTCTGAAAAAATATGGGTGGCATATTTGGAAAAGCATCTAAAGGATGCGGGGATCGAGCGTCAGGTATGTGCTCAGCTTGTCAAAAAAGCGGTGGATACCCTTCCGAATCTGGCGGTAAATACAGAATTTCTGAAATTACAAAAGCAATATGAAATTACGATAAAAGGAGAAGAAGTATGGGTGGGAAAATAAAAACAGGAATGGTTTTCCTGATCGTGGCTATGGCGTTTATAAGCCAATATGTGTATGCGGGCATATTGGAAGATGAGAAAGAGGAACTTCCGGAAGAATTTTCGGGGTTAAAAGGTTATCAGGTTCAATATGAAGAGCCGGACGGAAAGAATGGATACTATCACAAATTACCGGAAATACGGATTCTCCATCAGGATGAAGGATTTGTGACAAAATACAAGTTTTATTATGCGGACGGAACAATCGAAGAAGGCGAATTGAATCTGGAAAATAAGGAAAAAGTCTGGAATATAGAAGAGGGAGACGGCATCTATAAACTGGAAACGGAATTGATCAGAGAAGATAGAGAAGACGAATCTGAGACGGACGAATCTGATCCGGACGGAAAAGAAGAGGAAAAACCGGGGAAGCAAGAACCAGATACGTCTATGAATGAAGAAAGTCCGGAGGAGCCACAGAACCCGGAAGAAGATTTGGAAAGCTGGAAGAAAGTATGGGAGTGGAAGGTGGATTCAATCCCTCCGAAGATTCGTATCATTAAGCCAGTGCAAACCGGGACATGGTATCAGACATCGGTTGCAGTGGAGATGCAGTGCAACGATAATTTTAGTAAAGTGGCAAGTTTTGAAGGAAGTGCAGGCGGAAATCAGCATATTTCAGACGATAAAGAACACCTGAATTTTCAGGTAAGAGAAGAGGCAAGCCAAGGGAAAGGAATCGTTGTTATTGCCGAAGCGGAGGATTTTGCCGGAAATAAAAATGCAGTTTCTTTTGAAATACGGATTGATGCCCAAGCGCCTCTGCTTCGTATCGAAGGAGTGGAAGATTATGTGATTTCTGATCAGCCGGTTGCATTAAAATTTCAGGCATGTGAGGAAAATCTGATGCAAGAGCTTACGGCATATGTAGAAAGAGAAAATCCCTCAGGAGAACAAGAGACCTTTCAGGTGGACAATTGGAATGAAGAAGAGGAAATGGAAGCAGAGCTGCTCTGCGAACAGGAAGGAATTTACAAAATTCAGATGGAAGCGGTTGATATGGCGGGAAATACCAATTCAATGCGGAAGACATTTGTAATTGACAGTACACCGCCAAAGCTCCCGGATTTGGCTGATATTGATGGAAAATGTATGAAAGAATTTGCCTGGAGTTTTGACGAAAAGTCGCAAATACTGGATTTTACAACATATACCTGCAAAATGGAATTGGATGGAATGTTGTATCATTCGGGAGAGCGGATTCTTCGGGAAGGAATCCACAGGTTTGTGATCAAAGCGGTGGATGCAGCCGGGAATGAAGCTGAAGAATGCGCGGAATTTGAAATTGACCGGACTTCACCCAGGATCATTATTAGAAATGCAGATACAAAAGAAAAAATTGAAAGTGGCAGCCAATTTGATGAACGTATCGAAATAGAGATTTATCCGGAACAAGACAGGGATTGGATTAAGAGTGTCACGATCAATGGAAAATCACAGATGCTTACATCACATAAAAATGTACAGCTAGGACTTGATGCAGAAAAACCGTATGAGATTATGATAGAAGCGGTGGATGCAGCCGGGAACTATATTCAAAGAACGGTTGAACTGGAGATTATGAAGCAAGGAAATTCGTTTAGGGATGCAGTATGGCCGATAAAGAAAGCATTGGAAAGAAATGAATCGGAAAAAGAAGAAAATGAAGTTGGAATGCAGAAGAATGAATCAACAGGAATCTTCGCTGCTTGCTTCGTTATGATTGGCGGAATACTATTACTACTGTTCAGGGAGAAGGGGGACAAGAAATAAAGATCTGTCTGGTTTGGTTTATGGTTGAATAGTGTGTAAATAATGTGTATAATATATGGAAGGGAATACATGAAGAGGAGAGAACTGATTCGAAAACTTGAGCAGGCTGGCTTTACTTTTAAAAGAAATGGAAGGAGCCATGATATTTATGTAAGAGGAAATGAAATTGAACAAATTCCGAGACATAGGGAAATCAATGAAAGATTGGCAATGGAAATCTTAAGAAAGTGGGGAATTAAATGAAAGCGGCATATCCGGTGATTTTTACAGAAACAAAAGAATGCGTACTGGTTGAAATACCTGATTTGGAGATTTTGACAGAAGGGAAGGACGGGGTTGATGCGATTGCCATGGCAAGGGATGCGATCGGACTGAACGGAATTATGAAGGAAGACATGGGACTTCCGATTAAGGAACCGTCAGGTATTCGGTCAATAGATGAGAAAAAAGGTACTTTTTCAAATGATGGTTTCAGTTACGTATCTCTGGTTGATGTTGATTTTGAAGAGTATCGGAAGCGTGTTGATAATCGTATGGTTCGCAGAAATGTTACTTTGCCAAACTGGCTCAATCAGAGAGCGGATAAGGCAAAACTGAATGTTTCAAAAGTTCTGCAGGAAGCACTCATGGCAAAACTGGGAAGTAAATAAAGACCCATAAAAGGGAGGATGCCGGGTAACCGCTTACGCAGTTCCCGGCATGTATTATGAAAAAGTTTATCTCAATAGTATGATTACTTCTTATCGTCTTTGGCATTTCATTTATTTGATGGTTTTAGTATACAAAAGAGATGTGAAGAAAGAATGATTAACAAATGAAAGAATTTTGAAAGATAAATGAACAAATTATGAACATGGATATCATGCGTTAAAATGAGAAAAACATGCATAAAATTGTGAAAAATGACCATATTTTCAAAAGATGTCAGTTAAATTTAGGATAAATTTTGGATTGACCGGACGTGGACTTTAAGGTAGAATAATCACAAGTTCATAAAGAACGAAGCGAACAAAGGCGTTGCATAGATTGTGCAGCGCCTTTGTTTTTATCCCGGGACTCGAAATTTTATCTGACGGAAATGTAAGGGCGCATTACAGTAACATGTAGTGCGCTTTTGTGTTTTCTAAATATGCTGACCGGAGCCGCCGCAAGGCTGGCAAAAGGAAGGCAAAGAAGGAGGATTATAAGTATGAGAAAAAGAATTTTAGCAGTTATGATGTGTATGGCAATGACGGTGGTTATGGCCGCAGGATGTGGAAGTAAGAAAGAAGCAGAAGAGGAGAGTACAAGTGCAGCCGAAATTACGACTGAAAATGTGAAGGACTCTATGAAGGGTGTTACACTTAAGGTGGGAACTTCCGGATTGTTTGGACCATTCAGTTATTATGATGAAGATGGAAAAACATTGATCGGATACGACTTGGATCTGATCGCAGAACTTCAGGAGATTCTTGGATTTGAAATAGATGGAGGCGTGCAGGCAATGGATTACTCCGCACTGACGACCTCTCTTGCGGAAGGTAAACTGGATATGGGAGCTGCAGCACTTTGTGCGACTGATCAAAGAAAAGAAGTCATGAACTTTACGGATGTATATTGTGATTCCGGTCAGGTGGTTATGGTAAATGCAAATGATGACAAAGGAATTACAGGAATCGATGATCTTGCAGGTATGACGGTAGCAGTAGAAAAAGGAACCGCGTCTCATACATATGCATCTGAAAATCTGGGTGATTCTACACTTGAAGTACACGACACGATCACAACGGCATATGAATCTCTGGAGCAGGGCAAAGTTGATGCTGTTCTTCAGGACGGCCCGGGAGCAGCATTCTATATCAAGACAACACCGGATACAAAGCTGAAAGTAGTCGGTGATGAATTTAATCAGGGACAGTCACCGTACTGCGTTGCTATTTCAAAAGACTGTGAATATTACGATAATATCAATGTAGCGCTGAACATGCTGATTGATGATGGAACAATCGATGAATTGTACGCAAAATGGTGTGAATAATTTGCGAAAATGTGAAGGAATATATTTGCCGGAGCATATGGGAAAATATGCTCCGGCAGATGCCTGAAAGAATTAGAAAAAACCAGAAGGATAGGAAGCGATAAAATGAACATGGATTTTTTGAACGTGATACTTCCGATGCTGTTTGATGGATTAAAACTGACATTGTTGATTGCTGTTTTGGGCATTGCGATAGGAACGATGGTGGGAAGTGTCTGTGGATATTTATTACAGTCAAAATTTAAAATAGGAAAGATGATTGCGGAAGTATACATTTGGATTATCCGTGCTACGCCTCTGATGGTTCAGGCACTTTACGGATATTATGTAATTCCGAAGCTTCTGGGTATCGATCTGAAGAGTACAACAGTTGGTATCATGGTCATTGCATTGAACTCCGGTGCGTTTATTTCAGAAATTGTGAAAGGCGCGCTGATGGGAATCGACCCGGGACAGAAAGAAGCGGGAATGTCACTGGGACTTACAGGAGCACAGACGATGATTCACATCATTATTCCACCGGCATTTAAAACTGCTCTGCCGGCACTTTTTAATCAGTTTATTATATCAGTAAAAGATACAGCACTTTTGTCGGTTATTGCGGTAAATGAAATTACACATCAGGCGCAGGCATATGCGGCTCTCAGTTTTAAAGCGATACCGACTTATACAACACTTGCTGCGTTTTATCTGGTGATCCTTTCTATATTAATAGTTGTACAAAAACAGATTGAAAAGAAAATGAGGTGATTGATATGATTCGGGTGCATCATTTATCAAAGAAATTCGGAGAACTGGAGGTCTTGAAAGACATCAACATGGAAATAGAAGAGGGAGAAGTGGTCTGTATTATCGGACCATCTGGTTCGGGAAAAAGTACGTTTCTTCGCTGTATCAACCAGTTAGAGCTTCCTTCGGGAGGAACGGTGCGTTATAACGGGGAGAATCTTCTGGACAGAGCGTATGATATCCGAAAATTCCGTGAAGAGGTCGGAATGGTTTTCCAGCGATTTAATCTGTTTCCGCTCAAGACTGTAGTTGAAAATGTAATGCTGGCACCGGTGCTGACTAAACATAAAGATAAGAAAGAAGCAAGATCAAAGGCTATGGAACTTCTGGATAAGGTGGGGCTTAAGGATAAAGCGGATGTTTATCCGAACACACTCTCCGGAGGACAGCAGCAGAGAGTGGCAATTGCCCGTGCTCTTGCGATGGAACCGAAGGCACTCTTGTTTGATGAGCCAACATCGGCACTTGATCCGGAGCTGGTTGGGGATGTCCTTGAAGTTATGAAATCCCTGGCTAAGGAAGGGATGACTATGATCGTGGTGACACACGAGATGGGATTTGCCCGCGATGTAGCCGACAGGGTGATTTTTATGGCAGACGGTTACATTGTAGAAGAGGGCAGACCGGAGGAAATCTTCACGTCACCAAAAGAAGCAAGGACGAAATCATTTCTGGCACGCGTCCTTCCGGATATTGCATAGGGAGGGATGAAATGAAGAAACTAGAAATTATTATAAGACCAGGTAAATTGGATGATTTACGAGAATTGTTGGAAGTGTGTGAATATCACGGCATTATGATTACAAATATTATGGGATACGGTAATCAGAAGGGAGTTACCGAGCTGCACATGTGGCGGGGTGTCGCACCGAAGTCGGGCAATACCATTCCAAAACTGAAAGTGGAGTGCGTTGTCACTGCAGAGGAGTCTGAACCGATTATCCGAAAAGTCTGCCGTGAGATCCGAACCGGCGTGTATGGAGATGGAAAAATCTTTATTTCAGATGTGGCGGATATTGTCCGGATCCGAACCGGTGAACGTGGAAAAGACGCTTTGTAAAATTTTGATATACTACTCATGAAGGAGGTATGCGGGGTTACGTATGCCTCCTTTAAACGTGAAAAGCTATTGACAGATACATGAAAAAATGGTAAAATTAGACTAAAGTTCAAACAATGGTCTAAAACGTTCAAGGGAGACAGAACTTATGACGTTAATCACTAATATACAAAGGTATTCAATCCATGACGGAGATGGAATACGAACCAGTGTGTTCTTTAAAGGTTGTCCGCTCAAGTGCGCATGGTGCCACAATCCGGAGACACAGAATTTTAAAAAGCAGATCCTGACGAACCGTGAAAGGTGCACCGGCTGCGGAGCCTGTATTCAGGCATGTCCGAATGGGGCAATTCGTTTAGAGGATGGCAAAGCTATCACTGATCACAGCATATGTAACGGCTGTGGAAAGTGCACAGAGTACTGTCTTGCCAATATCCGGGAAGTTGCCGGCAGGGAATATGAGATAAAAGAACTTGTAAAAGAATTGATGAAAGATGAGATGTTCTATGAAGAATCCGGCGGCGGAGTTACTCTGTCAGGCGGCGAAGTCATGTGTATGGACATGGATTACATTCTTTCACTTGTTAAAGAACTGGATAAGCATGGTATCTCGGTCACGATCGACACATGCGGTTATGCACCTTATGAGAATTTTGAGAAGATTCTTCCATATATCGATACATTTCTTTATGACATTAAGACGATGGACGATGAAGTACATAAGAAATATATAGGGGTTAGTAATGGACTGATTCTGGAGAATCTTGAAAAGCTCAGTGCCGATCCGGCGCGCAGGGCGAAGATTTATATTCGCATTCCCACGATCAAGGGAGTTAATGCGGATGATGCGAGTATGCAGGTGGTCATCGACTGGCTGAAAGCTCATAATATACAGGTGGCTCAGGTGAATCTTTTGCCTTACCATAATACTGGAAGCAGTAAATACGGAAGGCTTGAGACGGACTATCCGGGTGAAGAACTGCAGACACCTGCAAAGGAAGAAATGGAACATTTTACAGAACTGTTTAAAAAAGCAGGATTTCAAAACACAAAAATAGGAGGGTAAAGCTATGGAAAAAAGAGGAATGAATGCAAGAATTCAGGCGCTTCGTGAATTGAGTGTGAGCACACAGCCTCACATTGACCTGGAGCGAGCAAAGAGTGAAACGGAGACTTATAAGAAATATGAAGGACAGCTGTCTATTCCGGAACTCCGCGGACAGGTTCTCTATGACTATTTCTCAACCAAGACTCTTTACATTGGGGAAGGAGAACTGATTGTTGGTGAGAAAGGTGACAGCCCGCAGGCAGCACCGACATTCCCGGAGCTTTGCTGCCATACTGTAGAAGATATGCATGTAATGAATGACCGTGAACTGATCAACTTCTCTGTAAAAGAAGAAGACTATGGCTATCAGGAAGAAGTTGTTATTCCGTACTGGGATAACCGTTCTACACGTTCCAAGATCATTGCAAATATGACACCGGAGTGGAAGGACTGCTATGAAGCAGGTATCTTCACGGAATTCATGGAGCAGAGAGGACCGGGACATACGGTAGGATCTGTAAAAATCTATGAAAAAGGATTCCTTGATTATAAAGAAGACATTCAGAAATCCATCGATTCATTGGATTTCCAGAATGATCCGGAAGCATTTGACAAGAGAAACCAGCTTCGTGGTATGGCGAAAGCATGCGATGGCATTATGAAACTCGGTGAACGTTATGCGGCATATGCGAGAGAACTGGCAGAAAAAGAAACAGATGAACAGAGAAAAGCAGAACTGCTTCAGATCGCAGCAAACTGTGATGTTGTTCCGGCACATAAACCGGAGACATTCTGGCAGGCAATTCAGATGTACTGGTTCGTTCATCTGGGAGTTACAACAGAGCTGAATCCATGGGATGCTTATTCACCGGGACGTCTTGACCAGCACCTGAATCCGTTCTATGTAAGGGATACAGAGGCGGGAATTCTGGATGAAAATAAAGCACTGGAACTTCTGGAATGTCTGTGGGTAAAATTCAATAACCAGCCGGCTCCGCCGAAAGTAGGAATTACTTTGAAAGAAAGTTCTACTTATACTGATTTCGCAAATATTAATACAGGCGGAATCACACCGGACGGAGAGAACGGCGTAAATGACGTAAGTTACCTGATCCTGGACTGCATGGATGAGATGAAACTGCTTCAGCCAAGCTCCAATGTTCAGATCAGCCGCAAGACTCCGCAGAAATTCCTTAAGAGAGCATGTGAGATCTCCCGCAAAGGATGGGGACAGCCGGCATTCTATAATACCGAAGCAGTTATTCAGGAGCTTCTGAATGCTGGAAAGACTCTGGAAGATGCAAGACGCGGCGGTACCAGCGGATGTGTTGAGACCGGAGCATTTGGAAATGAAGCTTATATCCTGACCGGATATTTCAATATTCCGAAAGTATTTGAACTGACACTGAACAACGGATTTGATAAGATGACCGGCAAACAGCTTGGATTAAAGCTGGGATATGCAACGGATTTCAAGACATACGATGAACTGTTTGATGCATTCAAGAAACAGATGAAGTATCTCATCGATATCAAGATTGAAGGAAGCAACGTAATCGAAAAGATTTTTGCAGAATATATGCCGGCACCATTCCTTTCTATTATTACAAATGACTGTATTTCAAAAGGAAAGGATTACAACGCAGGCGGAGCAAGATACAATACCAAATATCTTCAGGGCGTTGGTATCGGAACCATCACAGACTGTCTTGCAGCTGTAAAATACAATGTATATGATGAGAAGACCTTCACCATGGAAGAGCTGATGCAGGCTCTGGATGACAACTTTGAAGGACATGAGAGAATTCTGAATCTGGTTAAGAATCATACACCGAAGTATGGAAATGATGATGATTATGCAGATGATATCATGAAGAGTGTATTTGGATATTATCAGGGAGAAGTGACCGGAAGAAAGAATATGCTGGGTGGAACCTATCGCGTTAATATGCTTCCGACTACCTGCCATGTTTACTTTGGAGATGTTATGATGGCCAGCGCGAATGGACGTCTTGCTCATGTACCGGTTTCAGAAGGAATCTCTCCGGAAAAAGGTGCGGACACGAATGGACCGACAGCTGTTATCAAGTCTTGTGCTAAGATGGATCATCTGATGACCGGCGGAACACTTCTTAACCAGAAGTTTACTCCGAGTGTAGTAGCCGGAGAAGAAGGCCTTGACCAGATGGCAAACCTGATCCGTTCATACTTTAATATGGATGGACATCATATTCAGTTTAATGTTATCGACCGTGAGACTCTGATCGCAGCACAGAAGAATCCGGAAGAATACAAGGATCTCATTGTTCGTGTTGCCGGATACAGTGATCATTTCAGAAATCTGAGCAAAGCGCTTCAGGATGAAATTATCAATCGTACAGAGCAGAGCTTTAACTAATCATATATAAAAATGCGTAGGGCAGGGGCGTAACATTGTAAAGTGTTACGTCCCTTTCATGAGCGTTTTATAATATAACTTCAGGAGGCAATTGAAAATGAAGAGAGAGTTTTTCGAAGAAAACAGAAAAGAATTGTATAAGAGTCTGGAGCCGCAGTCTCTTGTCATTATGTTTGCAGGTCATGCACCGCGCAAAACAAATGATGAAGACTATCCGTTTTTTACAAACCGCAATTTTCTGTATTTAACAGGTGTGGAACAGGCTGATACCATTCTTATGGCAGTGACAGGAAGAGAAGGGGACTATGAAGAAAAACTGTATATTCTGCCACCGGATGCCATGAAAGAGCGATGGACGGGAAGAAGAATCAAGGAAGCAGAAGCCGAAGAATTGTCAGGGGTTCATGCATTTGGCTATGTAGGGGCTTTTAAAGAAGAGATGGAGAAATATATCCATTCAGGTAATGTGAAACGTGTCTGCCTTGACTTTGATGAAGCTTTTCAGAATGATGGGGGCAATGAAGCATTTGCACTTGCAAGAGAACTGAAGGAGACTGCACCGTATATTGCGCTGGAAAATATTCATCCACAGCTGAAACGTCAGCGTACAATTAAAAAGCCGTGTGAAATTGAGGCTATGAGAAAAGCTGAGATCATTACCGGAGCCGGAATTGAAGCAATGATGCGCGCGTCAAAACCGGGTATGTACGAATATCAGTATAAAGCAGAGTTCGATTATGCATTGGCACAGAGAGGCGTCCTTGCACCGGGATTTCCGTCTATTATTTCAGCAGGAAAGAATAATTTCTGCATCCATTATTATGACTATCGCGGACAGTCAAAGGATGGAGATATGATCCTGAATGACGTGGGTGCTGTCTGGGATTATGAAATCAACGATGTTTCCAGAGGATGGCCGTGCAACGGAAAATTCTCTGAGCGTCAGAAACTGCTGTACCAGTGTGCATATAATACTTCTGAATATATGTTCCGCACACTGAAACCGGGCATTCCGATGAAAGAAGTTGACAATATGATCCGCAAATATAACTTCGAGCAGCTGAAGCAGGCCGGAGTGTGCAGTAATTATGAAGATATTGGAACATATATGTGGCATGGAGGAGCTCATCATGTCGGATTTGATGTGCATGATGTGGTAGATGCGAAAGAAAGACTGACTGCACCGAACATGGTATTCTGTGTAGATGTCGGAATTTATCATGAAGAGTGGGGTATCGGTTTCCGTCTGGAAGATAACTGCCTGATCACGGAAGATGGATGTGAAAATCTTTCTCATGCAATTCCGAGAACGATCGAACAGATTGAGGGAATTATGGGACACTAATCTGTGAATCATAATTGAAATAGTGAAATATAAAAGGACAGTTCCGGTTGTGGACTGTCCTTTTTGGCTGTATTTTGATTTGATATTATGTAAGCCTTTTTTCAAAATTACCGTCTATCTCGCATCCTTCGGTAAGAATCATAAATGCGTTCGGATCGATGGTTTTTACAGTACGTTTCAGCTGGTTGACTTCGTATTTGGAAACGACAACCATCAGGACAGAAGAATCTGCATGTGTGTAAGCACCTTCTCCATCCCAGACCGTAACTCCGCGCCGGGTCTTTTCCATGATTGCTTTGGCAACACCGGTTTTCTTGGTGAAAATCATAACGCTGACATTGATGTTCTGAACATGTACACGGTCACAGGCTACTGCATACACAACACCATAGATTAAAGAATAGATTACGATCTCGATGTTGAACATGAAAAAGCAAATGCTGTATACGAAAACATTGATCAGTAATCCTACTTTTCCTACACTGAAGCCCGGAAAGCGCTGGGTCATATAAATCCCCAGAATGTCCTGACCACCGCCCGAACTCTCGCCTCGAAGAACCAGTCCGGAACCTGCGCCTGCAATAATGCCGCCGATGATACAAGCGGTCAGATAGTCTTCGATGATCGGGGTGGATGGGATCGGAATCAGCGTGAGTGCAGCCGTCTGGACGACGATTACGATCATAGACCGCACGAAAAATCCTTTCCCTATCTTCGACCATGCCAGATAAATGAGCGGCAGGTTGATCAGAAAATAAATAATACCGGCAATATCCGTCTGACCGAAAGAAATACCGGTGATTGTGATGAGCAGGGTACGGATCAACTGAGCAATACCCATGAAACCGCCGTTATATAAAGAAAGCGGAATAATCATCACATTCAATCCAAAGGTAAACATAACAGCGCCGAAAATTGCAGTACCAAGAGAGGCAATCGCATGACGCTGTTCCTTAGAAGTTGATAAATTGAATGACATTTTGTTTCCCCCTTACTTGGAAATTTATTTATTTAAACATTATAAGAGTATAGAGAAAAGCAAGGGGAAAATCAATGATTTTTTTTAAAATGATAAATATTTCGGTTTAGCTTGTGGAAAGAAGATTCTCTAAGGCGTTATCCTTTCCCAGTGTAAAATGGTCATCATGGAGGATGCCGAAAGCATGTTCATAATCATTTTCGCGCATATAGGCAATCATTTTTTTCAGATTCGCATTCGTGGCATCGATCTGCATACCGTTGCGGACAGAATACAGCCCGATGCGGACCAGCTCTGCAAGATTGGATTCGTAAAAGCGGGTAATGCGCTCATTTTCGAAAATACTGATGATTTCCAGATGCATTTTGGTATCCGCAAGTTCCCACTCGAAAGGATCGGAAGCTACAGCGCACATACGCACAACGCGGGCTTCTATTTTATAGGAAAATTCTTCTGCACGACCGCTGTCAAAGATCATCTTGAAAGCGGCACCTTCGAAGAGTTCGCGGATCTGATAGATTTCAGTGACAGCCTGGTAACTGATCTCTTTTACACGCATGGACTTGTAATAATCCGTCACGATCAGTCCTTCTGCCTGCAGCATTTTGAGTGCGGTACGTATTGGATTACGGCTCATGCCCAGTTCCTGAGTCAGCATTGCTTCCGTGAGTGTCATACCAGGAGCATAAGTAAGATTCAGTATGTTGTTCTTGATTTTTTCATAAGCCTGATCGGCCAGTGATTTTCTTGGAGCAGCCATGGTTTTCCCTTTCTATATTTCACAAAAAACTATTGTATATATTGTATAAAAAAGAGGGAGAAAATTCAAGGTTTTGTAGAAAATTGTCTTGTAGATATTTTCTTGATGATGTGGTATTGACTTTTGTGACAAGAAATGTTAAATTGTATGCAAATGAAGAAATTGTATACAAATTGGATAATTGTATACAATGAAACAACTTATAAAACAGCCAAAAAATAATAAAATTGCAGAAACGGATGAAAGCCGTATGCAAGTCATTTCAGGAGGAGAAGGGTATGAAATTAGGATTTATTGGATGTGGTAACATGGCAGGAGCTATGATGAAAGGAATCATTGAGAATCATATTTTCAAACCGGAAGAAATTATTGGTTCCGATTTATTTGCTCCGGGCAGAGAGCGTCTCAAAGAGCAGTATGGAATTCATGTGACAGATAATAATAAGGAAGTTGTGGAGAATTCTGAGGTTGTAGTTTTATCTATCAAACCGCAGTTTTATGAAAGCGTGATTGCGGAGATCAAATCGCTGGTAAGACCGGAACAGCTGATCGTTACGATTGCTCCGGGAAAGACACTTAAATGGCTTGGAGAACAGTTTGGGGATACTGTAAAGATCATTCGTACCATGCCGAATACTCCGGCAATGGTAGGCGAAGGTATGACAGGCGTTACTCCAAATAAGAATGTGACAAAAGAAGAACTCGATTATGTATGCAATATTCTTCAAGGATTTGGAAAGACTGAAGTGATTACAGAAAACCTTATGGATGTGGTTGTCTCTGTAAGCGGAAGCTCACCGGCATATATTTTTATATTCATCGAAGCAATGGCTGATGCAGCTGTAAAAGAAGGAATGCCGAGAAATCAGGCTTACAAATTTGCAGCACAGGCAGTGCTTGGAAGTGCAAAAATGATCCTTCAGACAGGAGAACATCCGGGAGTACTGAAAGACATGGTATGCTCACCTGGAGGAACAACGATCGAAGCTGTTCGTGTTCTGGAAGAAAGAGGGCTTAGAAGTGCTGTTTTTGAAGCGATGGAAGCCTGTGCAGAGGTTGCAAAAAGCTTATAATTATGATATAATACTGAAAGAGGCCGGGTGTACTTGTGCATCCGGTCATTTCTATATTTGTTCTGAAACGTTGGAGTTCCAGAATGTCGGCCGGCCTTTTGCCGGCAGTTTGAGGAGGTTAAGTAAGTGGCGTCAAAGCAAAATGTTAAGCGGCGAATCGTAGATGCAGCGTGGGAATTATTTTATGAAAAGGGATATGATGATACAACTGTGGATGATATCATCCGGTTATCCGATACATCCAAAGGGTCGTTTTATTATTATTTTTCCGGGAAAGATGCATTGCTGGATACGCTTTCAACCATTCTGGATGAGTATTATGTAAAGCTGGAGGAAGATCTTGATGATCAGATGAACAGCTTCGATAAGCTGATGTTTCTGAATTATCAATCCCATCTGTTCGTGGAGAAAAAGATAGATGTGGCGCTTCTGGCATCACTGTATTCGACACAGCTGATCGCGAAAGGAGAACGTAATCTTCTGGATCAGAACCGGACGTATTATCGTCTGGTCAGCAGGATCGTGGAAGAAGGGCATGTGAGGAACGAGATCAGCCGGGAGAAGTCAATACAGGAGATCACAAAGTATTACTCATTATGTGAGCGCGCGCTTGTCTCAGACTGGTGCCTGAACAGAGGAAGTTATTCTCTTGCAGAATACAGTAAAGAATATATGCCGATCCTGATGGAGCATTTCCGGGTCAAGAAATAGGCAGAGAGGAATGAGGGCATGGAAAAGAGTGACAACAAAGGACTCTTGTCAGTACATCTGGCCGTACTCCTGTTCGGAGTGGTTGGGATTTTTGCCAAACTGGTAGATCTCCCTGCGGTCATTATTGTACTGGGAAGAGTGTTTTTCTCGGCATTGTTTTTGTGTGGGTTCCTGCTTGTGCGCAGGCAGAGAATCCGATTAGAAAAACGGGAGGATTATCTGTGGATGATCGCAGCCGGCGTGATTCTTGCAATACACTGGAGCAGTTTCATGCAGGCGATCCAGAGTTCCACCGTGGCGGTCGGTACCCTGACCTTTTCTACATTTCCCCTGTTCGTAACATTTATGGAACCATATGTATTTCATGAGAAGCTCAAGGTATCGGATGTTGTCTGTGCGGTTGTGATGCTGGCAGGTGTATTTCTGATCGTTCCGGAATTCACCCTGCAAAATACGATGACAAGAGGGGTTCTGTGGGGGCTTTTAAGTGCGGTGACTTATGCGGTGCTGTCACTGATGAACCGAAGATTTTCGGGCAGCTATCAGGCGGCGGTCGTATCGTTCTATGAGCAGGCAACGGCGGCAGTCGTACTGTTTCCGACGCTGCTGATTCTGAAACCTCAGATCACGATGAAGGATGTTGGTGTTCTGATGATCCTGGGAGTGGTGTTTACCGCGGTTGCCCATTCCCTTTTTATCAACGGCCTCCGCACGGTGCGCGTACAGACGGCGGGAATTATTTCCGGTCTGGAATCGGTCTACGGGATTGCAAGTGCCTTCCTTTTTCTCGGGGAGATTCCCGGGTTCAGGGAGATCGCGGGCGGTGTTTTGATCCTTGCAGTCGTATTTTATTCCACACAAAAGGCATCAGAATGATGGAAAATATAATAGATTTGGAAGAAAACTATTTACGAACGGAGAGAGTTTCGCTAAAATAGGGTACAGTAATAAGAAGAAAAAGGAGATTGATATTATGGCAAATCCAATCGTAACATTTGAGATGGAAAATGGTGATGTAATGAAAGTAGAATTGTATCCGGAAATTGCACCGAATACAGTTAATAATTTTATTTCTCTGGTAAATAAAGGATTCTATGATGGATTGATCTTCCATCGTGTCATCAATGGATTCATGATTCAGGGCGGATGCCCGAACGGAACCGGTATGGGCGGTCCGGGATATTCTATTATGGGAGAGTTTGCTCAGAATGGTTTTGACAATCAGCTCAGACATGAGCCGGGCGTTATCTCTATGGCCCGCGCAATGCATCCGGATTCAGCAGGATCACAGTTCTTCATCATGCACAAGAATTCCCCGCATCTGGATGGGGCTTATGCAGCGTTCGGCAAGATCATTGAAGGCATGGATGTGGTAAATAAGATTGCTGAGACAGACACGGATTTCAGAGACAAGCCGATTACAGAGCAGAAGATGAAAAAAGTGACGGTTGAAACATTTGGTACAGAATATCCGGAACCGGAGAAGTGCTAATAATAGAAGCGGAAAAGGCAGCGTTTGATATAGGCGCTGCCTTGATAAATATGAGGAAAATGGCATGAAGATGATTAAGACAGAAAAGCTGATATTTGAATATGCAAAGCGCGACGAGGAAGGCAATATCATCGGAAAAAGCCGTGCTGTAGACGAGGTGGATCTGGATATTGAACCGGGGCAGTTTATTGCAATTCTCGGGCATAACGGATCGGGAAAATCTACCCTTGCCAAGCATATGAATGCAATTCTGGTCCCCACGGAAGGAACGATGTGGGTGGACGGAAAAGATACGAAGGAAGAGGATTATCTGTGGGAGATCCGTCAGAGCGCAGGAATGGTTTTCCAGAATCCGGATAATCAGATCATCGGGACAGTAGTGGAAGAAGATGTGGGATTCGGACCGGAAAATCTCGGCGTGCCGACGGAACAGATCTGGAAGAGAGTTGAGGAAAGTCTGAAATCGGTCGGAATGATCGAATACCGGCATCATTCTCCCAATAAGCTGTCGGGAGGACAGAAGCAGAGAGTGGCAATCGCGGGAGTTATGGCTATGCGTCCGAAGTGTATTGTTCTGGATGAGCCGACGGCAATGCTGGATCCGAACGGACGTAAGGAAGTGCTGGAAAGCGTACAGGAACTGAGAAGGAGAGAACATATAACGGTGATTCTGATCACACATTATATGGAAGAAGTCGTGGACGCCGACCGTGTGATCGTAATGGATCATGGACATGTTGTGATGCAGGGAACCCCGAGAGAGATATTTTCCCAGGTTGATCTGCTGAAAGAGTACAGACTGGACGTGCCGCAGGTGACGATCCTGGCGGATGAGCTTCGCAAAAGAGGACTCGATATTCCTGCAGGCATTTTGAAAAAAGAAGAATTGGTGGAAATATTATGTCGATAAAATTAGAACATGTGAATTATATTTACAGTGCAGATACGGCCTATGAAAAGCAGGCATTAAAAGATATCTGTCTGGAGATCCCGCATGGACAGTTCGTCGGAATTATCGGGCATACCGGTTCGGGAAAATCTACGCTCATCCAGCATCTCAACGGTCTGATCAGAGCGACGAGCGGAACGGTATATTATAATGGGGAAAATATTTACGCAGACGGTTATAATATGAAAGAACTGCGTAGCCAGGTGGGACTGGTGTTCCAGTATCCGGAGCATCAGCTTTTTGAAGTGGATGTACTGACGGATGTATGTTTTGGGCCGAAGAATCAGGGGCTTTCGTCGGAAGAGTGTGAAAAACGAGCCAGGGAAGCTTTGAAGCTGGTAGGACTCAAGGAAAAATATTATGCGCAGTCTCCGTTTGAACTTTCCGGTGGGCAGAAAAGGCGGGCGGCAATTGCCGGAGTACTCGCCATGCGCCCGAAAGTGCTGGTTCTGGACGAACCGACGGCAGGGCTCGATCCGAAAGGAAGAGATGAGATCCTCGATCAGATCGCATATCTGCACAAAGAGAGTGATATGACGGTGATCCTGGTCTCTCACAGTATGGAAGATATCGCAAAATATGTGGATCGCATCATTGTGATGAACCACGGAGAGGTCATGTTTGATGATGTGCCGAAGCAGGTGTTTTCACACTATAAGGAACTGGAGTCCGTGGGGCTTGCGGCACCACAGGTGACTTACATCATGCACGAACTGAAGGAGAACGGGCTGGACGTATCCGTTCACGCAACAACGATTGAAGAGGCGGCGGATGAAATCATGGCTGCCATAGCGAAGAAGGAGAAGACGGAATGATTCGAGATATTACAATAGGACAATATTATCCGGCGAACAGCAGGATTCACCGTCTGGATCCGAGGGTGAAGATCGTATGTACACTTTTGTACCTCATTTCACTGTTTATGTTTAAGAGTATTATCGGATATCTTCTGGCGACAATGTTCCTTGTGTGCGTGGTCAGATTGTCGACGGTGCCGGTGAAATATATACTTAAAGGGTTAAAACCGATTATCATGCTTCTTATGATCACCGTACTTTTTAATCTGTTCCTGACGCCTGGAGGCGCGCTGCTTTTTCATTTCGGTCCCTTTAAAATTACGGAACAGGGGCTGAATACCGCTGTTTATATGGCGATCCGTCTGATCTATCTGATCATGGGATCTTCGCTCATGACGCTTACCACGACGCCGAATGCCCTTACGGATGGTCTGGAAAGCCTTCTTAAGCCACTTGGGCATCTGAATGTTCCGGTACATGAGATTGCGATGATGATGTCGATCGCACTTCGATTCATTCCGATTTTGTTGGAAGAGACGGATAAGATCATGAAAGCACAGATTGCGCGCGGAGCCGACCTGGAAAGCGGAAATATCATTCAGAAAGCCAAGGCACTGGTGCCGATTCTGGTGCCGCTGTTTGTATCGGCATTCCGCAGGGCAAATGACCTTGCGATGGCGATGGAGGCACGATGCTATCACGGCGGTGAAGGCAGAACGAAAATGAAACCGCTGATCTATAAGGGAAGGGATTATGCTGCTTATGCCGCAACGATTGCCTATGTTGTGATCTCTTTTGCGGCAGGAAGATATATTCCGTTTAGAATCTGGATTTTCTAGGCAATGTGGTCAGAAACGGAGTAAAGAATGAGAAGAATTAAATTGACGGTTGCATATGACGGCACGAATTACTGTGGATGGCAGGTGCAGCCGAACGGAATTACGATAGAGCAAGTGCTGAATACCGCAATCTGCAGGCTTACGGGTGAAGAGATTACGGTGATCGGTGCCAGCCGAACCGATTCGGGGGTTCATGCGATGGGAAATGTCGCAGTGTTTGACACCGAAAGCAGAATACCGGCGGAACGTTTTTCCTATGCACTGAATCAGAGACTTCCGGAAGATATTGTAGTGACAAAGTCGGAGGAGGTTGCATTAGAATGGCATCCCAGATATCAGAACAGCCTGAAAACATATGAATACCATATCCTGAACACGAAGATTCCGGTCCCGACGAAGCGGCTTTATAACTGCTTCGTCAGTTTTGACCTCAATGTGAACCGAATGAGACAGGGGGCACAGTATCTTCTGGGGGAGCATGATTTTGCTGCATTCTGCTGCATACGGACCAACGCAAAAACAACGGTGCGGACGGTAACGGATCTGCAGATTCTGCAGAATCCGCTGAAGCCGGAAGAGATCACGATCCGGATTACGGGAAATGGATTTTTATACAATATGGTACGGATCATTGCGGGCGTGCTGATCCGTGTCGGAAGAGGCTTTTATGAACCGGAAAAGGTTTTGGAGCTTTTGGAAGGAAAAGAACGGAAACGGGAGGCGGTCACGGCTCCTCCTCAGGGGTTGTGCCTAATGGAGATCGTATATGAGAATGACAAAGTTTGTGTTTCGGATGGCGGGAATTGAAGACGTACCTGTCATAGATGATATGAACCGTCAGGCGAAGGCGGGAGTGCCGGATCCGGACTGGTTTGAAGCGGAAGATGTGGAATTTGTGCGCAGGCATATTTCGGAAGAAGGATTTACGATTCTGGCGCAGCCTGCGGATGACAGAACAAAGACGGCGGCATTTCTTGTCGTGCGTTTTCCGGGAAAGGCAGAGGATAATCTGGGTGAATACCTGGAGCTTTCGGATGAAGAGATGCAGAAAGTCGCGCATCTGGAGATTGCAGTGGTATCCCCGGAGTTTCGAGGGAATTCCCTGCAGTATAAGCTTCTCGCGGAAGCTCAGCGAATATTGGAACATGAGTGGAATGAGAGGGAAATACGGTATTTGATGGCGACGGTTCATCCGGAAAATGTGTACAGTCTTCGAAATATAGAACGTCTCGGAATGAAAATTGCTGCTGATGTTATAAAGTATGGCGGAAAACGCCGATTTGTAATGTGGAAGAATCTAGATGAGAAATATGAGGAAGGGAAATGAAATTACTGAAACTGGTTATTGTAGATGATGAACCGATCCTGCTGCAGGGACTTATCAAAACTTATGACTGGAAAAGCATGGGATTTGAAGTGGTGGGAACTGCACAGAGCGGGGAACAGGCGATACAGGTGATTAAAGAGAAGAAACCACAGGTGGTTCTGACGGATATTCGTATGAAACAGATTTCCGGTCTGATGGTCATGGAGGAGATTCAGAAAGAGGACATTGATTGCCTTTTCATCGTGCTGAGTGCATATCGGGATTTTGAGTATGCACGACAGGCATGTGAACTTGGAGCATTTGCATACCTCTTAAAGCCGATCGAAGATGATAAACTGCAGGAAACCATGGAGAATGCCTATAAAAACTGTATGGCTCAGATTGAAAATGTACAGCGTATCGAAAGCTGGGAGAAAATGGTGAAGAAGGATTCGGACAGCTTTCTGCAAGTCATCGTACAAAAATATCTCCAAAAGAAAATTACATACGAAAAGATGGAACAGGTCTTTGCAACGGTCGATGATGTGATTCAGGAGGGAGACCGTTTTATTGCGCTGTGTGTCGATATAGATCTCACTTATAAGATTACGAATTCACTTGATTACGAAGCAGCCAAGCTGTCCCTGATCCAGTATCTGGAACAGGTTATGAATGAGAAGTTTTTTTACTGGCATTTTGAGAGTGAGGAAGGATATTTTGTTTTTCTGGTGAAGACGGACAAAAACGATACCGTCAAAGAACTGAAGCTTCTGATGGAGCACATCAAGGAAGAGCAGAATTGTCCGCTGGTGGCTTCGATATCAAAGCCGTACAAAGGCATGAAGGGAATCGGACGAAGCTATGAAGAGGCGGAAAAGTTATTCGGTCTTGCAAGTGCATCCGGTGCGAGTGCATTTACCATGCCTGAGGAGATTGAGGAAAGTGAGGAACGCACGGATTTTGAGGATGCTGAGCTGCTGATCGTGAATGCAATCCGGAAAAATGATGAAAAAGAGCTGAAGAAGACCTTTGTTCACTTCATTTACAATCTGCCGGAGGCGGAAGAGATGCAGTGCCAGCTCCTGCATAAACTGATGCTGAGAGTGGAGTTTATGCTTAAGGATTCCTACGGAATGGTGGACAGCGTGCGGGATCAGTTCCGTAATTATTATTCGAATATCCAGAATCTAAGTGCGGCAAAATCGGTGGACGTATGTTACCGGATCCTCGGCAGTGTCATTGAAGAGAGGAAGAAGAATGCGGGCAAGGACGAGACCCGATACTTTAAAGAGTATATGTCTGTGGCGGTCGGATACATTGAAGAGCACCTGAATGATGAGGATTTATCCATCGTTTCCGTGGCGACGCATATCTATCTGAATCCGGTTTATTTCGGCAGAGTTTTCAAAAATACATTTCATATGACCTTTAAGAAATATCTGCTTCAGCAGAGAATCGAGCGGGCAAAGAAGCTTCTTGCGGAGGGAGATGAAAGCATAGGAAGTATTTGTGAACAGGTGGGGATCAGCAATCCTTCTTATTTCTCCCATTTGTTCAAAGAATCCACAGGAATGCTCCCAAGTGAGTACAAACGGAGTTGTGAGAAAGGGTAAGATTCAGCGATGACAATCGGGAAAATAAAGTCCGGAATTCAAAAAAAATATCTAAAATATACCATAGCACTTTTGTTTCTGGCACTCTTGATGTCAAGCATAGGTGTGTGGATGTTCACTTATCGCCGCCTCAGCTCGGCGATTGTAGATAAATATACGTCTCTTGATGAGAAAATGGGGATTGCACTGGATTCTCTGTTTCAGAAAAGCGATGAAGTCCTTGCAGACTGCATTCTCAATACGGATGTACAGAACAGTTTAAGAACAGGAACTTTGGAAGAGGTTGAGAAGACGACAATCAGCAAATATTTTGCTTACATTGACATGGAGCATATATCAGAATACTGTTATGTTGATAATAAGCAGAATGTATATACGCGTTCTTATTCCAAGATCGACTACGAGGATTTCAAAAAGAGCAAAATTTCCGCACGGCTCGGGGAATCTTACGCAAAGACGAAATGGTTCCTTGCTTCGGACACGTTATTCGGAAAAGGGGAACAGGCAGTGTTTATCGGACGATATGTTCACAGTATGGAGTATGCACATGAACCTGGCATGCTGTTCCTGAAAATGGAAGAAGGATTTCTGGATGATATTCTGGGCAGCAATCCGTCCTCTATCTCAGAGGCCGCAGTCGGAATTATGGATGAGAATGGACAGATATGGAAAATGTGGCATCCGGATGGATATGACATGCCGGATGCAGATCAGAGGATCATCAAAGAAATGGCGAGAACGGGCGGGGAAGGAATGATCGCTCAGGGAGATAAGATTCACAGCGGTATCCTGTCGGCTTACAGGCAGAAGGAGACAGGCCTTATTGTTTACACAATTGTACCGAACACGGTTATTTCTAAAGATTTGGGAAGAATCCTGATCATTTTAGCCGGAATCTATCTTCTTGTCATTGTTGTGGCATTGAATTTGAGTATTTATTTTTCTAAACGATTTACGAGACCGATCCAGACGATCAGTGAAGCGATGACGGGATTTGACGGAAATGATTTCAGCAGAAAGATTGAATTAAATACGAATACTGAATTGGATCAGATCGGAAAATCTTATAACCAGATGCTTGGAAACATTGAAAATCTCCTGGAAGAGATTAAACTGCAGGAGCGTGAACTGAGGACCAGTGAGATGAACATGCTGATCAGTCAGATCAATCCTCATTTCATGTATAACACGCTGGATACGATCTACATGCTGGCAAGGATCAACGGAGAAGAGACGACAATGAAAATGATCCAGGCTTTGTCAAAATATCTACGCTTGTCGCTCAGCAAAGGAAACGACATCGTAACGGTGGAAGATGAGCTGGAAAATGTGAAGAGCTATATGGAGATCCAGCAGATCCGAAATGAAAACCTGTTCCGATATGAGATTGAATGCCAGGTGGATGCAAAGAGGACCTGGGTTTTGAAACTGATTCTGCAGCCACTTGTAGAAAATGCAATCAAGTATGGTTTCTGCGAAATCTATGAAGGTGGATTTATACGGATCACGGTGAAAGAAGATGCGGGGCAGCTGAATCTGGAGGTTTACAATAACGGAGTGCCGATTGACGGTAAAATGGCGGAAAAGATCAATGCGCTTAACGGAGCGTCGCTCAGGGATCTCCGGGATTGCTTTCCGGATAAAAAGCATGGATACGGTGTGACGAATGTGATTACGCGGCTGCGTCTGAAATATGGAGAGGATGTACATTTTGAATATCAAGCAGAAAAAGACGGAACCAGATGTATTATCCGGATTCCGGATGATGGGAAAGAAAACAAAGAATTATAGAAAATGGGGATCTGCATTCCTTTGTCTGGTGATGCTGACCGGTCTGGCCTGTGGGTGCCAAAAGAGCGAAATGACGCAGACGAAGAATGAAACACAGGAAGAAATCCATATTCCTGTGATCTTTACTGTAAATCCTACAAATGGTAAAAAGAGCAACCAGCAGCTGACAGAAGCTTTCAACGAAGAATATGACGGGATCTATCAGGTCGATGTGGAGTGGGTACTGGAGACGGAAGAGGAATACCGGCAGAATCTGAAACGGCAGAATGTGACGGACTCTCTTCCCGCGGTAATCACCGATCTCAGGATGTTGCCGTCCTTTTATCAGATGATGATTGAAGATGGTCGTCTGGAAGACCTCGCGCCGTATCTGGAAGCAGATGAAGAGTGGAGAGAAATGATTGAGCCGGCGGTAATGGAAGCGTGCACGGAGACGGATGGTTCTGTGTACCTGGCTCCGATCAGCACGGCGGCATTTTCCTGCTCCGGCATGTTCTGGAATGAAGAACTGTTTGAAGAAGCAGGAATCGAGAAGTTTCCGGAGACCTGGGAAGAATTCTGGGAGTGCTGCGAGAAACTGCAGTATCATGGCATTACTCCGCTTGCACTGCATACGGAAGGAACAGGATGGGCCCCGATGTTGATCGCGACAGCGGCACTTGCTGATACACCGGAAGGGGCCGAGTTTATGAAGGAACTTTTCCCGGATACATACCAGAATGATAGCGGTGTCATGCTGGCAGAAACGCTTCAGAAGTTGTTCTCTTATACAACGGATGATGCAATGCATGCGGATTTCGATGTTTCATTTACCAACTTCTTTTCAGGAGAGGCGGCGATGATTCCGAACGGATACTGGATGATCGAGCAGATACCCGATGGATGGCGTGAGAAGACCCGCTTTTCGGCTTTCCCGGGAAATAAACTGATCTCGTCTCCCGAGACATTCGGCTGGGCGATCGTATCTGATTATAGTGATGAAGTTAAAAAAGGTGCGGTGGAATTCCTGAAATTTCGCACGAAATATAATATGGAAGAAAAAGAGCGTCTGATGAAATCCGGTGAGGAATGGAATATGCCTGCACTCAGCGATTATCTAGAAGCTTTTTCATCGGATCCGCAGATCGTTCCGAACTATCAGGTAAAATGGAATTCCATTTTGCAGGAAGAAACCCTGGAAGACTATCTCCCTGAGTTGGCAAAAAGGAAGATCACAGTAGAAGAATTTCTGCAAAAAGCAGATGAGAGTATTCGTGAATACGAGGCAGAACAATAAAAATAAAACCTGAACTATCAAAGATAAAAGGTATGATTTTTGATAGTTCAGGTTTTTTTCTTGATAACGGACGGAAAGGCTTCTTTGCTATGATAACTATAGAAACAAGAAACCAAGAAAACCATGTTTTCAGAAAAGAGGGAGAATTTGTTATGAAAAACAAAAAAAGATGGATCGCACTGGGACTGGTTGCAGCAATGGCAGTAGGAACACTTGCAGGCTGTGGCGGTAAGAAAGAAGAAGGCGGCGACGGAGAAGCAACAGGTTCTGTATATTACCTGAACTTCAAACCGGAACAGGATGAGCAGTGGCAGGAACTTGCAAAAGCTTACACAGAAGAAACAGGAGTAACAGTTGAAGTTGTTACAGCAGCATCCGGCGAGTATGAAACAACGCTGATGAGCGAAATGGGTAAGAGCGGTGCTCCGACTTTGTTCCAGGTAAACGGACCGGTTGGACTTGCTAACTGGAAAGATTACTGCTATGACCTTTCCGACTCTGAAGTATATAAACAGCTCACAAGCGAAGACTACGCATTAAAAGATGGAGATAAAGTAGCAGGTATCGCTTACGTTATCGAATCCTATGGACTGATTGTAAATAAAGCTCTGCTTGAACAGGCTGGCTACACGATTGACGATATTCAGTCCTTCGCAGATCTGAAGAAAGTAGCAGAAGATATTACAGCACGTTCTTCTGAACTTGGATTTGCAGCATTTACATCAGCAGGTATGGACGGATCTTCTGACTGGAGATTTAAGACACATCTTGCAAACCTTCCGATCTACTTCGAATATCAGGCAGACGGAATCGGAACTACCGATGCAATCAAAGGAACATATCTTGACAACTATCGTGATATCTGGGATCTGTACATCAACAACAGTACTTGCGCACCGGCTGAACTGGCTGCCAAGACAGGTGATGACTCCCGTAACGAATTCCTGGCAGGACAGGCAGTATTCTTCCAGAATGGTTCATGGGAATACGGCAACCTTACAGCAGACGGAGCATTTACAGATGATGACCTCGCTATGATCCCGATTTACATCGGTGCAGGCGATGAGGCAAATCAGGGACTGTGTACCGGTACTGAGAACTACTGGTGTGTAAATTCAGGAGCAGACGAAGCTGATATCCAGGCTACTCTGGACTTCATGAACTGGTGTGTAACTTCTGAAAAAGGAACAAAAGCTATGGGTGAAGATATGGGATTCGTTATTCCGTTCAAGAATGCAGTAGAATCTCAGAATCTGTTCGTAAAACAGGATAAAGAAATGACAGCAGCCGGAAAGACACCTGTATCTTGGAACTTCCCGACAATGCCGTCAGAAGAGTGGAAGAATGGTGTAGGCCAGGCACTTACAGCATATGCAGCAGATCAGACCGATGAACAGTGGGCTGGTGTTGTATCCGCTTTCGTAGATGGATGGAAAACAGAATACGAGCTGGCAAATCAGCAGTAATAAGGAACTAGGGTAAGACAATAAATAAGGACAGGCAGTGTTCCTGCCTGTCCTTATTATATGAAGATTGGAGAGACAGAATATATCTGCCATCTCAGATCAGGTTATGAGTGAGGAGGAGCTCTATGGAAAAAGCGTTAAAGCGTTACGCACCGATTTTTATTCTTCCAACCTTTCTTGCATTTGTAATTGGATTTATCATACCGTTTTTAGAAGGTTTATATCTTTCTTTCTGTAAATTTACGACGGTAGACAATGCAACATGGGTAGGACTTACAAACTACATCGCAGCTATCAAAGATACTTCATTTACCAATTCATTTAAATTTTCAGTTATGTTCTCAGTTGTCTCAATTCTGACTATCAATGTGCTTGCTTTCGGTCTTGCACTTCTGCTGACACAGAATCTGAGAGGAACCAATATTTTCAGAACGGTATTCTTTATGCCGAACCTGATCGGTGGTATCGTTCTTGGATATATCTGGCAGATCCTGATCAACTGTGTGCTGTCCCTTACTGCTCAGCCGCTGCTTGCACTCAACAGCAAAGCCGGTTATTGGGGCATGATCATCCTGATGTGCTGGCAGCAGATTGGATATATGATGATCATTTATATCGCAGGGCTGCAGAACGTGCCTGATTCTTTGATTGAAGCGGCAAAGATCGATGGTGCTACAAGCCTTCAGACACTGATTAAGATCAAAGTGCCGATGGTTATGTCATCCATAACCATTTGTGTATTCCTGACACTTACAAACTCATTCAAACTGTTCGACCAGAACCTTGCACTCACCGGCGGTGATCCAAACCATACAACAGAAATGCTGGCACTCAATATTTACCAGACATTCTATGCTCGTTCCGGTATGCAGTGGAAAGGTTACGGACAGGCAAAGGCAGTTATTTTCTGTCTTATCGTAATTGTAATTTCGTTCGCTCAGCTTAGAGCAACCCGTTCGAAGGAGGTGCAGCAGTAATGAATAAGAGAAAAAAACCGGGCAGTATGATTTGGACCGTTATTTTGGGGATTGCCTCTTTACTTTGGATATATCCTGTTGTTATGATTCTTCTGAACTCTTTGAAGAAAGAATCGGCAATCAGTACGGCTGCTGCGTTCAAGCTTCCTACATCGGATACGTTTGCCGGTGTCGCAAACTATATTGATGCGATTGCATCAAAAGGCTTTTTAAGCAGTTTGGGATACAGTACATTTATCACCATCACCTCTGTTGCGGCAATTCTGGTTTGCTGCTCGATGTGTGCATGGTACATCACCCGCGTGAAAGGTGTGATTTCACAGGTATTATATTACCTGTTCGTATTCTCAATGGTAGTACCGTTCCAGATGGTTATGTTTACACTGTCTCAGACAGCAGATAAAATGAAACTGAATACTCCGTGGAATATCTGGATCATTTATCTTGGATTCGGAGCCGGACTTGCGGTATTCATGTTCTGTGGATTTGTAAAATCGATCCCGATCGAAGTGGAAGAGGCTGCCATGATCGACGGATGTAATCCGCTTCAGACATTCTTCCTGATCGACGTACATATCCTGAAACCGACAATGATTTCTGTTGGTATTCTGGAAGCTATGTGGGTATGGAACGATTATCTGCTTCCGACATTGGTTCTTGATATCAAGAAATATAAGACCATCCCGATGCTGATCCAGTACTTCAGAGGAAGTTACGGTAAAGTTGAAATGGGACCGATGATGGCAAGTATCATGCTTACTGTCATTCCGATCATCATCGTATACCTGGCAGGACAGAAGTACATCATCAAAGGTGTTGCTGCCGGCGCGGTAAAAGGCTAATCAGGCTAACATATTATAAATCGAAAAGAAAGCGGGTTCTGGAAACGGGAACTGCTTTCTTTTTGTTTTTTGTGCGGGACAGAAAAACAGAATCTTCCTTGACAAATGAATCAATATAAGTTAGTATTACTCCATGACGAAATATTTAAATGCTGTGATAGGAAGAAGTAATTTCTGACAAGACTCAAACAGAAAGTTACCGGTTGATGAGAGGTGCAGGAAGAGTCAGAGATGAATACATCCTGGAGCATCACACCGAACACCGGGAATTGAAAGGCAAGTAGGCTGTGACGGAATAGCGGACGTTATACCGCTGCAGTGATGGATGTTATGACAGAGTCACTGACGGAGGCATGCAGTGTGAGCTGCATGTGAAATAAGGTGGTACCACGGGAGTATTCCCCGTCCTTACAGAAAACGTAAGGACGGGGCTTTTTTTACGCAAAAGCAAGAATTGCCTAAATAATTTTTGAAAGAGAGGATAATGAAAATGGGAATTTATGAAGAACTTCAGGCGAGAGGATTGATCGCCCAGGTAACAGATGAACCGCTGATCCGTGATCTGGTAAATAACGGAAAGGCAACATTTTACATCGGATTTGATCCGACTGCAGACAGTCTGCATGTAGGGCATTTTATGGCGCTCTGCCTGATGAAACGTCTGCAGGAAGCCGGTAACAGACCGATTGCTTTGATCGGAGGCGGTACCGCTATGATCGGAGATCCGTCAGGGCGTACGGATATGCGTCAGATGATGACAGAGGAAACCATTCAGCATAACTGTGAATGCTTCAAGAAACAGATGAGTCGTTTTATCGATTTCTCGGATGGAAAGGCATTGATGGTAAATAATGCGGACTGGCTGCTGGATTTGAATTATGTAGAAGTGCTGCGTGAAGTCGGAGCACATTTCTCCGTAAACCGTATGCTTGCTGCTGAATGCTACAAACAGAGAATGGAACGTGGACTGAGTTTCCTGGAATTTAACTACATGATCATGCAGAGCTACGATTTTTATATGCTGTTCCAGAAATACGGATGTAACCTTCAGTTCGGAGGAGATGACCAGTGGAGCAACATGCTCGGCGGTACGGAACTGATCCGCCGTAAACTCGGAAAAGATGCAAGTGCCATGACGATCACGCTCCTTCTGAATTCCGAAGGCAAGAAGATGGGTAAGACACAGTCCGGTGCAGTCTGGCTTGACCCGAATAAGACTTCTCCGTTTGAATTCTACCAGTACTGGAGAAATGTGGCAGACGCGGATGTGCTGAAATGCCTGCGTATGCTTACTTTCCTTCCTCTGGAACAGATCGATGAGATGGATAAATGGGAAGGTGCCCAGCTGAATAAGGCCAAAGAAATCCTTGCTTATGAACTGACAAAACTGGTTCATGGCGAAGAAGAGGCCGAGAAGGCACAGCAGGGAGCACGTGCACTGTTCAGCTCCGGAAATGCGGCAGATATGCCGACTGCAGAGCTGACAGAGGAAGATTTTACAGACGGGAAGATCGATATCCTGACCCTTCTTCATAAGAGTGGTCTGGTTCCGTCTAAATCTGAGGCACGCCGTGCCGTTCAGCAGGGCGGTGCAGCGGTGGATGGTGAGAAAATTACAGACATCGCAGCAACATTTGCCAGAGAAGAATTTGACGGAGAAGGAAAAGTATTGAGACGTGGTAAAAAGAATTTCCGTAAAGTAGTGAACAAAGCGTAAGTAATATCTGACTGGAGGCATGCGCGATGAGTTTTAGAGAAATAAAACCGGAAGAACTGAAAGAAAATCCATTTGATCTGATAGGGAAACAGTGGATGCTGATCACTGCGGGCGATGAGACGAAATGCAATACGATGACTGCAAGCTGGGGAGGCGTCGGAATCATGTGGGGAAAACCGACTGCGACAGCCTATATCCGTGACTCTCGTTTTACAAAAGAATTTGTGGATGGAAGCGAGTATTACACTTTATCATTTTTTGAGGAAACATACAGGTCTGCACTGAGTCTTTGCGGAAGGGTTTCCGGAAGAGATACGGACAAGATGAAAGATGCGGGACTGACTCCGTATTATATAGACGGAACGTCAGCAATCGCGGAGGCACGTCTGATCCTTGTCTGCCGTAAGGTGTTCCATCAGAGAATGGGAGAAGAAAACTTTGATGATCGCAAGAATCTGGAAAAATGGTATCCGGACCGCGATATGCATACGATGTATATGGGCGAGATTACCAAAGTACTCGTAAAAGAGGATTAATGCTATGGGAAGATGGAAGCAGAACATCACGGTCGTTCTTGCATCTGCTTCACCCAGAAGAACGGAACTTCTGGGACAGGCGGGGATTCGTCATGTAGTCATCCCACCAAGCTGTGAGGAGACGATCAGCTCTGAGGTGCCGGAAGAGGTTGTCATGGAGCTGTCCGCACAGAAAGCAGAAGATGTCTACGCAGGCTATGAGAAAGAGCATCCGGATGAAGAATTTGTCGTGATCGGCGCGGATACCGTTGTGGCATCCGGCAAAGAGATCCTCGGCAAACCGAAAAATAAGGAAGACGCATTTCACATGATCTCCCAGCTCCAGAACCGGACGCATCAGGTGTATACCGGAGTGACACTTCTGGCGAAATCGGGCGGGAAACAGAAGAAGCAGACCTTCTTTGAGTGCAGTCATGTGATGGTGTATCCGATGGAAGAGGAAGAAATCTGTGACTATATTGCGACCGGAGAACCGATGGATAAAGCAGGTGCGTATGGGATTCAGGGCGGCTTTGCGATCTACATCCGGGGGATTGAGGGAGACTACAACAATATTGTCGGACTTCCGATCGCCAGAGTGTATCACGAGCTGAAAAAAATGGGAATATGATCGTATGACCGGATGAAAAATGTAAGCAGCAAGGAGAACAAATACGATGAAGAAGAAATGGTGGCATGGAAAAACAGCATATCAGATTTATCCGAAAAGCTTTATGGATAGCAACGGAGACGGGATTGGCGATATCCGGGGAATCATCAGTAAACTGGATTATCTGAAAAACCTGGGAGTGGACATTATCTGGCTGTCTCCGATCTATCAGTCTCCATTCGTGGATCAGGGATATGACATATCCGATTATTATGCGATTGACCCGGCATTTGGAACGATGGAAGACATGGATGAATTGCTTGCGGAAGCAAAAAAACGTGATATGTACATCGTTATGGATCTGGTTGTGAATCATTGTTCGGATCAGCATGAGTGGTTTCAGAAGGCAGTTCAGGACCCATATGGAGAATACGGAAAATATTTCTATATCAAAGAAGGAAGAAATGGACAGCCGCCCTGTAACTGGCGGTCCTATTTCGGAGGCAGTGTCTGGGAAAAACTTCCGGGATATGAGAATTTGTTCTATCTTCATATGTTCGCAAAAGAACAGCCTGATCTGAACTGGGAGAATCCGAAGGTGCGGGAAGAAATCTATAAAATGATCCGCTGGTGGATGGAAAAAGGGCTGGCTGGGTTCCGTTTAGATGCAATTATCAATATTAAGAAAGACCTGCGTTTCCAGGATTTCCCGGCAGACCGTGAAGACGGAATGTGCAGCGCAGCGCTGATGCTTCAGCATGCGCAAGGTGTTCATGAATTTCTTCAGGAGATGAAAGAAAAAGCCTTTGCGCCATATCAGGCATTCACGATAGGAGAGCTTTTTGATTTTCGCGAGGAAGAAATGGAAAGATATATCGGGGAGAATGGTTGTTTTGAATCCATATTTGACTTTGCGCCACATTTGATCGGAGGAAATCAAAAGGGATGGTACGCCTGCGGACCGGTTGACCCGGATGAGTACCGGGATACGGTGATGAGGAGTAAACGGGCGTCCCAAAAGACGGGACTGATGGCGAATATCATTGAGAATCATGATGAGCCTCGTGGAGTAAGCCGTTATCTTCCGGAAGGAGAGATCACGGAAATCAGCAAGAAAATGCTGGCAGGACTTATGATAATGACTTATGGCCTTCCGTTTCTCTATCAGGGACAGGAAATCGGTATGACGAACACCCGCTTCGAAAGCATTTCCGATATCAATGATATCAGCACGATCGAAGAGCATCGCCTTGCAAAAGAACAGGGATTTGATGAGCGGGAAGCACTGGATATCGTTGCGAGATTCAGCCGTGATAATGCCCGGACACCGATGCAGTGGGATGACAGTGAGCATGCAGGATTTACCGATGGTACGCCGTGGCTTAAAGAAAATCCGAATTATAAGGAAATCAATGTGGCAGACCAGGAAGGAAGAGAAGGTTCGGTTCTCGAATTTTACAAAGAAATGATCCGTTTCCGCAAAGATCCGGAATATGGTAATACCGTTGTGTATGGAGAGATGATACCTGTATATGAAGACGAAAAGAGACTTTTTGCTTTCTATAGAAAGGACGAAGATCATACACTATTGGTGGCTGCCAATTATCAGAACGAAGAGAGAACTATACCGATGGAGTTTGAAGTTAAAAATATTCTGGTCAATAATTATCCGGAGAACAGTATTGAGAAAAGAATCCTGAAGGTGAAAGAAGGCCGGTTGCTGGCAATGAGACCGTATCAGTTCATTGTAGCAGAACTCTGATTGGAAAATAGCTGATTGTAAAAAATATCATAGTTTAAAACAGAAGGACAGAAGGCTTTTGCGCCAACTGTCCTTTTATCTTGTCATGCATACGCCAAAAGGGGCTTGGTTATTTTAAATATTTCACGCTGTAAGGCGGCATCTCCAGATGTCCATTCATCTCAATGGTCTCACCGGTCAGCAGATCGGTCATCGTTCCACCAAGCTCCCCATTCTGTGCGGTGTACGGTGTATCGGAGGCGTTGATCGCAACCAGCATGCGTTCAGAATCCGTTTTGCGCTCAAATACAAGCTGATGGTTGGTGAGGACAACATTGCGATAGGTTCCGTTGCAAAGCGCATCACTTCCTGTGCGTACATGAATCAGTTCTTTGATAAACTCAGTAAGCTCATTCGGCTTCGGCTCTTCAAAACATGGACGAAGTGCATAATCATTATTCGGAGCCTTGACGCCCTCTTCTCCCCATTCGCTGCCATAATAAATACATGGAACTCCAGGCATTCCGAGAAGAAGACCGTAAGATAACGGAAGAAGGTTCTTATTGGTCAGAATGCTGGCGATTCGTGTCACATCATGATTATCGACAAAGGACATCAGATGCTTTCCGCGGTAAATGCACCACTGTTCCGGACCGTACTGGCGATTCAGAGAATGAGCGATCTCGAACATATTCATGCTGTTAAAGCTGGAGTAGATTCCCTTGTAGCACTCATAATTCGTACAGCTGTGGAGCATCTCATCATTTACGATCAGATTATAATCTCCGAACAGCACCTCTCCGATCAGCGCAAAATCCGGTTTCAATTCCTGGCAGAAGCTGCGCAGGCGTTTCATAAAATTACGATCCAGACTGTAGGCGACATCGAGCCTCAATCCGTCGATATCGAATTCTTCCACCCAGCCCTTCACGCATTCCAGAAGATAATCGACAACAGCCGGATTGTGAAGATTCAGTTTGACCAGTTCATAATGGCCTTCCCAGCCTTCATACCAGAAACCGTCATCATAGGCGGAATTCCCGTCAAAATTGATGCAGAACCAGTCTTTGTACGGAGAATCCCATTTCTTCTCCTGCACGTCCTTGAACGCCCAGAAACCGCGTCCTACATGGTTGAATACACCGTCCAGAACTATTTTTACATTATGTGCATGCAGATCCTTGCAGACCTCTGCAAAATCCTCGTTCGTTCCAAGCCTGCAGTCTATTTTCTTGAAATCACGGGTATCGTATCCGTGATTGTCAGATTCAAATATCGGGTTCAATAATATAGAAGAAACACCGAGCTCCTGCAGATAACTGCTCCATTCCTTCAATTTCAAAATTCTCGGGACTACGTTGCCGTCATTGGAGGTCGGCGCTCCGGTAAATCCAATCGGATAGATTTGATAAAAAATGCCTTCATAAGCCCACATGTGTCAGTACCTCTTTTCTTGTAATTTTGTGGTTTGATATGTGCCTATTATATCATAGGAACAGCGGGGGAGGCTACTGTAAAAAATAAGATTTAAGGGTTGAAAAAATTTTCGGGGGGGGGGTATTATTATGTCAACAATCGATGGAATTTGGTGTGAGATTGAAAATCATTCGACGAGGATGTTGACTATGATTAATAAAGACGTGCATAAATTAAGCCGTGCACAGCTTCTGGAGATTTTGGTAGAGCAAAAAAAGGAAATAATCAAATTAGAAAAAAGACTTCGGATCGCAGAAAAAAAACTGAAGATACGGTTTCGTGAAGATGAATCTGAAGCGACATCAAATATAGTTCGCAAGCCTTCTCTGGAAGAACTCGAAGAGGGATTAAAGCATGAGTCATATAAGAAACGTTATTTCTACGTGCTAAGGAGTACGATTAGTACATTGATTACGGTCGCAGCTGTCGCTGTTTTAATTGCGGTTCTGCTTCTGCCGGTTCTTCGAATTTATGGAAATTCCATGACTGAGACCCTTCATGACGGAGATATTGTGCTTTCAATTAAGGGGGCCGATTTTGAAAGCGGTGATGTGATCGCTTTTTACTATAATAATAAGATTCTGGTAAAGAGAGTTATCGCTAATTCCGGCGAATGGGTGGATATTGATGAAGAAGGCAATGTTTATGTAAATGAAAAGAAATTAGAAGAGCCCTATGTAGATGAAAAAGCGTTTGGAGACTGTAATATTGAATTGCCTTACCAGGTGCCTGAGGGGAAGGTATTTGTGATGGGGGATCATCGCAGTGTATCGGTGGACTCTAGGAATACTTCCGTTGGATGTGTGGCCGAAGAACAGAGTGTAGGAAAACTGGTATTTCGTATTTGGCCGATTAAAGGAATTGGAGCGGTCAGATAATTATACGGGAAAGGAGCTGAGAGGGATGGACGCAAAGAAACGTTCTGAACTTTCAAGACAATTAAGAAAAACGAAGATTCGCAGCCGATGGAGAAAAATCATCGGCTTTTTGGCGTGTGTCGTAGTATTTTGTACAACTTATGCGCTGATTCTGCCGGCTATTACCATGGAAAACAAAGCATATTGTGGGATGGAAGAACATGCACATGGAGCAGAGTGTTATAACGAGGCAGGAGCATTGCTCTGTCAGTTACCGGAACATACACATTCTGATGCATGTTTTCAAGAAGATGATGAGGAGAAAAAAGAGGAAGTACACGTTGATTCTGACAATACAACAATATATTGCTTTGAGGATCGTACACTAACAGTAACGGCAGAACTTCCGGACGACAGTACTGTTCCTAAGGATGCACAGCTCCGTGTAAATACCGTAACGGAGAAGGATGAAGACTATGATTATGCTTCACTTAAGGAGCAGGCACAACAGGTGTTGGACGGAAAAACAGAAGAAGTTGTGTTTTATGATATAAGCTTTTATGTGAATGGAGAAAACGGAGAAGAATATTTGCCTGTGGAAGATTCGGCGAAAGTTTCCTTCTTTTTTAAAGGAAATGTTCTGGAACAGGACAGCGGAACGATCACCGTACTGCACTATGCCAAAGAACAGGACGAGCCGGTTGAACTGGATACGGTAGAAGTACAGACTGGAGCAAATGATATGTTGGAAGAACTGACATTTGAGACGGAAGGGTTCTCAGTGTTTGCTGTGGTGAAAGTTTCGGCGAATGGATATCAGGAGATTACGGTGGACGATTCTACGATACTTGATATGGAATCTTTTGTTTTGGTTAGTTACACAAAGAATAAGAGTCCTTCCAATAAAGAGACAGTCGGTGACGGAATAAAAAAATTGGATGCAGGGGGCGAAGGAGCGGATTGGTCCGGGCTTCCTCTTTGGCAGTTTACCGAAAATGCGGATGGGACATACTGTATCGGCAGTGCTGGCAATTATATGACAATGGAGAATGACGGAAAGATGGGATTGACGAATGTATCTGATTCGGCAACTCATTTTACAGTTACGCCACATAATGGTATGGCATTGATCAGTTATAATGGGTATTATGTCAACAATTGGGCAGGTGATGTTGGTGCCAATTATTTCCGGGGATATGGAACCGGAGAAGGTGATAGCGGAAGTCATTTGCGGCTTTATAAAAAAGTAGACAGTTCGCAGGGGTATGAACTTGCTACAAATCTGGGCGGGCAATCCTTTGCGATGATAAGCAATGCGAAAGATATGGCAATAACTACCGAAAGTATTCTGGTAAATGGTGTGAACGGACTGAAGTCTATGAATGTATCCTGTATGGAAGTAGATGGAACCACTTATGTTGTAAGCGATGATGTACCACAATGGACATTTGAAGCAACTTCATCTGCAGGGATTTATCATATTTCAACTCTGATTGATGGCGAGCTTAGATATTTGCGGCTTCTGGATACGAATTATGCGGGATCGGTTGATGGACGAGGTAGTCTGACGGTCGGAGAGAATCCGCAAGATATTACAGTTAAAGCACAGTCGGACGGAAGTGTATGTCTGACTGTGACTGTGGATGGAAGGACTGGTTATATCAATCTGGACGGCGCAGTCAATCAGTTCTGGACATGGAATGGGATAGATACCCGTTCACAGCTACGGTTATGCAAGATTAAATCAGGGATAATCGGGTATGATTTAAATCTTCCGAGTCTGACTACTGTAAGTGGAACAAAACAGTGGTATAACAATATAGCTCCGTCATTGAATTCTAATATCCAGGAGGTGTCCAAATTAGATGAATCTCAGTTGGTATTATATGGAAAACCTAACAATTATTTTGAAGAACTGGGATTTGCCGGAGAACTTTATAAAGAGAAAACCGGATTACAGGATGATACGCAAAATCCATTTTATGGATTGTATCGAATGTTTGTAAATGTTGCGGGAAATCTTGTTTCACAGGATTTGCCGACGGAACATATGACTGAAGAAGAGTACATGTTTCTTGGATGGAGTTATACGGATGCGCTTGGAACGAAGCACTTGTTCGCACCGGAAAGTATTTTTACCAGACAAGAAGATGGAAGTATTACACTGCCTGATATGTCTGGGAACCAAGTGACGATATCCTCAGGTGAGGTTTTGACTGGTGAGTGGGTTCAGATTTCGGCTCCGGTGTACTTTTTCGTGAATCATACAGGTACGATTCTGGATACAGAAGGAGATGTGGCAGGAAGAAATGAAAGTGGTTTCCTTAAAGGAACTGCAATCGGACATATCTTGTTTGCGCAAGATAAAGTGGGAAATGACGGGACTTATGCATTGGCTGTACATAACACAATCAGCGGTATGTTCCGGAGTAAGGAAAATATAAATCTTGAGATAAGCAGTACAGGTGTGATTCCGGAACCTCAGATTGTTATCGAGACGGCTACAACCGCTACAGGAGAGAATCTGGCATTGAGGAATGATGACAGTTATGGAGAGGCCAATGCGAAAATAATTCTGGAAGCTACGTTGTCCTGGATCCGGACTCAGAGCGATACGGACCTGTATATTAGTACCGGAAATGGAGCAACCCGGGCAAATAATGATCAGCTTACTGTTGATAATTACAGTGTTCGCTGGTATGTGGCAAAAGAGCAGTATGATGCATGGCACATTGATGGGGTACTTACAGCGAAAACGAAGCCGCTTGTCGTAACGAAGTCCTTTGCAGGATTGGAAGAAGAACAGATCCAGATATTACTGCAGAATTATGCGATTGACTTATGGATCAGGGGAAATAATGATACCGCAACATATATGACCCTTAATACTACAGATAACTACGTGGATGAGGCCGGCAATTTATGCTATGGTACAGCGGGGCAATATACTTATGATGGATACGATTCTGCGTCACAGACAGCCCGGTGGACTTTGAGGCTCCTGGCAGATGAACATGTTACTTTAAATGAGAAGTACTGTGATGTGAATGACTATATTACATCTTCTTATTCCGTAATTGACGGAGAAGCAGAATCGATTTATAGCGGTACGGCTACTGGATATGATATTTCGCAGCAGGAGAACAATGATGCGTATGACGTTGTAGGTGGAAAAAACGGAGAAGTCTCCTTCAGCAATACCTATACGGAAAAGGGAAAAGGGAGCCTGTCTATTCTCAAAAAAAATTCAGCAACTGGAAAAATTATCCAAAATGTTGAGTTTATATTAACAGATCAGGAGGGACACACACGAACAGACATAACAGATGCCAGTGGAAGAGCGGATTTTATGAATCTGGAACCAGGAAGCTATGAATTGACGGAAAATACACCGGATGGATATCGGCAGCTTACCAGTACTTTCACGGTAATTGTTTCAGAACCGGATGATGCAACAGGAGAAGCTACGGTTATAGTAGTTGAAAAAAATGCAGAAGGTCAGGAAGTGGGAAGAAAAACAAATATCAATTCGCTTCTCTATATAATTGAAAATGAACCGGATGAGAATACGCTCATTGTAGAAAAAATATTTAAAGATATTACCAAAGAGGAAGTTCGAACACTTTCAGATCATTATCAGATTACTTTGATGGATACGAGCTCAAGTACGGATTTGGCAGTGTTGGACCTGAAAATCGCATCTTACAAGTCGGCAGATGGTCTACGATATGAATGGATGGTTAAAGATATAGGGACAAGAGAAATTAAAGTTACCGAATCAGAGTACGCGAGCGCTGCCTATATTGATACATCTGTTACTGCCAGAGTGACAATAGGAGATACGGTGACTGAGTTACAGCCAACGATTATAAAAAGTGGGGATCCGGATGTATCAGCGACAGCTTCGGTCGAGATTCTGACAGATGGAACTGTTCTGAATGTGGTAAGCCTGACCAATACTTATACGGATGAATTCAGCCTATATTTAAAGAAAACAGATACGATCACCGGGCAGCCGCTTCAGGGAGCAGAATTTAAACTCTACGGCAGTTATGATGAAGCAACAAATGCAAAAGATACAGTCAAGTATTATGATTCGGAAGGCAACATACAGACGTTATATTATATAGGCAATACAGAACCTTCAGATGAGAACGGAATGGCGTTGGTAAAAGGATTAAAACTGTCCGATGAAGGAAAGACTTATGCTTATATTCTTTCCGAATACATTGCACCGGATGGTTATGTGAAACCCAGTTATCCAGGGGGAATTATTCCGAATAATCAGGTTATTTCAGTAAGGCTGGATAATATCAATAACAATGTATATTCAACCAGTATGGTCAATCAGACAATGGGTGCACCCTTGATCGTAAAAAAAGAAGTGCCGGATCATAAGCTGGAATCGACTAATAGTTATCATATGACGATTACGATTTCAGCTATGGAAGAATCTATACGATTGGAAAACAGACAATATGAATACCAGATTTATAACGGGGATGGTACTGAAGCAGGGGGGCTTGAAACGAAGAAAGGTGATGAGCCAACAGGAGTTTTGAATATTGATACCGTTACATTTGAGGTGGATTTAAGTGATGGACAGTATGTTGTTGTAAAAGATGTGCCGGTCGGTTACAGCTATCAGGTGCAGGAAGCATATTCAAACAGTTATTATTGCGCGATGGATAACCGGAATGGGACAGGAGTTTACGATAATCATAACTGCAAGATTACCGGAACGATTCTACAGGTTCCTGATGAAATTGAGGATACAGCGGATGAAGGATATGACCAAAATGTAGAAGACAGGAAATTGAATACGGTGACGGTGAGTAATTATGCTGTTTCTGAAATTGCGGATGCCAAGACCGACATTACGGTTACAAAAATATGGAAAGTACCAGGAGGAGAATCGGGAGGCGCGGTCGTGATGCGCTTGTACCGTGTTACAAACGGTGACTTGGAACATGCCGTACTTCTGGAATCTAATGGCGAAATAACCTTGAGTAGCGAAAATAGCTGGCAAGGAACATGGACAGATTTACCGCTTTTTAACAATAATGGATCTGAACGATATGACTATTATGTGTCTGAAGTTCCTGTGGATGGATATTCTCAAAGCTACGAAGGGAGCGCCGGAGAGGGTGTTTCACTACAGGCAGACGGAGAAAAAGTTATTGCTGTCCATGCAACAAATTCTTCGGTCACTGTTACAAATACTTCCGGAGTGGAACTTCCAGAATCCGGTGGAATGGGGAATTTACCATTTGCAGTAGGCGGATTGCTGATAATACAAGGTTGTCTTTTGTATGGATATCAATTGAGGCGTAAGAGAGAAAGGAGGGGAAGTAGTTAGACCTCAGTTTTCGGCAAATCGAATACGCCGACATTGTATCTGTATAAAAAATAGAAAATGAAAAGAAAGGATGAAGAGTTATGAAACATATGAAAAAACTTAGGAAAATATGGGCTTTGATGCTCTCACTTGCGATGATGATTGTGATGGGCGTGAGTGCGTTGGCGGAAAGTGGAACTACTTATACAATTACAGTGAATGATGCTGTAAATGGTCAGACATATACGGCATATAAAGTGTTTGATGTTACTTACAATGCATCAAAAACAAGTTATAGTTATACAATTCAGTCAAGCAGTGGATTTTATGATACGGTTTCAAGTTTTGCTAGTGTTTCAGGAAATGGGTTAAGCTTGAAACGAATTGGATCAACAGATGAGTATAATGTAATTATGGATAGCTCTTTTAATGCGGATCAAGCCGGAAAATTAGCAAAAGCATTAAAGAAAGATGATTCAAAACCAGGGCATAAAGGAAGTGTAATGGCTAGTAGCACTACTGCCACAATTGATAATTTGACGGAATCCGGGTATTATTTTGTTGATTCTTCACTTGGGACATTGTGCTCTCTTGTAACAGTGGTTGAGGGTGGAACTGTAATACAAGAAAAAAATACGGTTCCGAATGTCGTTAAGACAGTGGAGGAAGATTTGACGAGTGTATACTCGGAGCAGAATGATGCAGATATTGGACAAACTGTAAACTTTAAAAGTATTATTACAGCAGAATTAGGTGCACAGAACTATGTGTTCCATGATAAAATGGGTGATGGGTTTACTTTTGTATCAGATAGTGTGGTGATTACACATGAATCTGTCACACTTGAAAATACTCGATATACTCTTATAACAAATGGATCAACAACAGATGGTTGTACATTTGAAATCGAATTTGCCCAAGAATTTTGTGATATTTTGGAGACTGGTGATCAGATAGTGATTACATATTCAGCGACTTTGAATGAGAATGCGGTTATTGCAGGATCAGGAAATATAAATGAGTGTTATTTAAGCCATGGTTCTGGCGGCAATACGATGACGACATCCAGTACTACCACAACTTATACATGGGAGATTCCATTTTTCAAATACACTATGAATGAAGCAATCGAAGAGGGATTGGCAGGCGCAACCTTTACTTTGAGTAAGAATGCAGATGGATCAGATACTATTGAGCTTGTGGATAAAGGAAACAATACTTATCGAGTTGCAAGAAGTGGTGAAACGAGCACTTTGACGGATATTACGACAGATGCTACTGGTAAATTTACAATAGAAGGTCTGGATTCCGGTACTTATTATTTGACTGAAACACAAGCTCCGGATGGATATAATAAATTGGCTTCGGCTCAGGTGATTACAATAGATTCATACGGTAAAATTAATGCTACGACTGAAAATTCTTCTGGAGATACAGAAGTCAAAATCTTGAACCAGACAGGTACAGAATTACCAGGCACTGGTGGTATCGGTACTACAATCTTCTACATTGTTGGTGCTGTCCTTGTAATTGGAGCGGTAATCCTTCTTGTTGTAAGAAGACGTATGCGTTCAGAAGAATAGAAAATTATTGTTGCCGGGAGGAATCTTCTTCCCGGCATACAGCCGTAAGGAGAGCCGAATATGCGCGTGAGATCGAAAAAAAAGAAGAACACAATAGGCAAGAAAAGGAAAATAAATGTTTCTGGTATTTTACTGATTGTGATTTTTATGATTGGGTTGTCCTTACTGCTGTATCCCTCGGTGAGTAACTGGTGGAATATGCGTGTTCAGACAAGAGTAGTGAATTATTATGATACTGTGGTAGCTGAATTGGATGAAGGGACTAATCGGGAAATATGGGATCAGGCGGTTTTATATAATGAAAAAATTGCTGAAAAGGGAATTGATTTTCGTACTACGTTGGAAGAACATGAAGAATATGAGAAAATACTCAATTTAAATGATAATGGGATGATGGCATATATTGAAATCCCGAAGATAAAGGTGAAGCTGCCTGTCTGTCATGGCGCTGATGAGAATGTTCTGCAAAATGGAGTGGGGCATCTGGAAGGTTCATCACTTCCTGTTGGAGGTGATAGTTCTCATTGTGTTTTATCTGGGCACCGCGGTCTTCCCAGTGCAAGATTGTTTACGGATCTGGATCAACTGGAGGAAGGAGATTATTTTGTGATCCATATTTTGAATCAGACACTGACTTATGCTGTGGATCAGATTCGAATTGTTGAACCGGATGAAGTAGATGTGCTTCAAATCGAAGAAGGAAAGGACCTTTGTACTTTGGTTACTTGTACGCCTTATGGAATCAACACACAGCGCCTTCTGGTGCGAGGTCACAGAACTGCTAATATCAATGAGGTGGATGTGGATTCAAATGCCTTTGTGGTGGATCCTATGCTTGTGGCGACGGTTGTTGCGGCATTTATATTGTTGGTCCTTATGATTTGGTTACTTTGGTCTACTCGTAATAATAAGAAAAAGTAAGGCGGAGGAAAGATATGAGAAGAGAAGGAAAAGGAGTGTTACTGGCTCTCTTGATATTTGTTCTATATGGAATGATTACGGTATCCCCAGTATATGCATCTGAAGGGACGTCACCTGATTTTGCGAAAAGAGGAACAGTCACGGTTCAGGTTAAAACCGATGGGATTGCGATAGCTGATGCCGGCATTGCTTTGTACCGTGTTGCTGATATGAAAAATGAAAATTCAGGGTGGAATTATTATTTGACCCCGGAATTTGAAAATGCAGGAGTGCATGTTGAACAGTTGAATAATAAGTCAACAGCAAAGCAGCTTTGGCAATATGTTTTAGAATATCATCTCAAAGGAAATGAGAAAAAAACAAATGAGACTGGTTGTGTCAGATTTGAAAATCTTCCGCTGGGAATTTATCTGGTAGTACAGGCGGAAAGTGTAGATGGTTTCTCGGACTGCACCCCTTTCTTTATCGCACTTCCTTCCTATATAAATGATGAATGGATTTATGAGGTGGATGCAACGCCGAAGGTGGATGTAACGCGCTTGATGAATTTTACAGTACAAAAAATATGGAATGATGATGGAAGAAACCGTCCGGATTGTGTGGAGATACAGCTTTACAAAGGAAATACTGTTTGCGATAAAGTGGTTTTGGATGACAGGAGTGGCTGGACTTATACATGGACAGATCTGGAACAGAGTGATGAGTGGAGTGTGAAGGAAGTTAATATACCAAAGGGATACACTCCGAGCTATCAGAGAAGAGAAAATGTATTTACCATAACAAATACGGCAGGGTTGATTCAGACCGGTCAGATTAATTGGCCAATACCGGTTCTTGCGGTGATGGGAATGTTGTTTTTTGCGGCAGGATGGTGGCTTATTTTTGGTAAAAAGGATCAGGATCATGCGTAAGAGAATCGGACTGGGCTGTATGGTATTAGGAATTGTTTTTTTAGTTGCATCAGGGACGCTTCTACTTTATAATCATGCTGAGGATAAAAGGGCGTCGGACGCGGCAGAAAAAGTCCTGCTAAAAGTTCAGAAGGCCATTGTGAGAGAAGAAGATCCAGAACTGGATGAAATGAAAACGGTGGAAATTGATGGATATGAATATATTGGGTATCTCACTATTCCGGTACTGGGACTGGAACTTCCGGTTATGAATGAGTGGGACTACGATAGACTTCAGATAGCACCCTGTGTGTATTATGGTTCGATATTGACAGATGATTTGGTTATTGCAGGACATAATTATACAAGGCATTTTGGCATGCTGTCCCGATTGAAATGTGGGGATGAGATTGTCTTAACAGGGATGAATGGAGAGACATATCGATATCAGGTAAGCAATATGGAAATACTTTCGGCAAATGCCGCTGAGAAAATGATCCACAGTGATTGGGATTTAACTCTTTACACTTGTGATTATGGCGGACAGAATCGTGTGACAGTGCGGTGTGTGAGGATGGAGTACTAATAATTAAAAAAACGTAACTACTCAGCCTAACGGCTGAGTACCTTATATCAGATTTGCTTTCTCTGAAAAAATCTTTTCGTCAAAACAGAGATTTTTTTCAGTATCTTATATTGAAGTTATCCACATATTCGGAGCATTGAAATACCCGCCTGATCCAAGCACGTTTATTTCTCTTGAATTGTGGATAACTTTTTTCATTTTTTTACTTTTTCCATCCATATTATCTATGTCTATCCACACCCGATCCTTTTTTCGCCATCGTTATCCCATGTCATTTTCACGAAAC
>JBJENH010000116.1:0-55440 GCA_051880095.1 Bariatricus sp.
AAAAATGAAAAAGAGAGTGATCAGCGCTCTTCTTGCAGCAGTAATGGTACTTAGCCTTACAGCATGCGGATCAAAAGAGACAAAGGAAACAGAAACAGAAAACAAAGAGGAAACCGAAAGCACGGAAGGATACGATGGACCGACAGGTGAGATTTCCTGGTGCTCATGGGGATCTGATGCCGAGATCGAATATAACCAGAAGCTTTCTGAATTATTCATGGAGACCCATCCGGGAACGACTGTAAACTTTGAAGCATTGAACGGTGATTATGCAACGGACGTAGAGACACGTTACATCGGCGGTCAGTCACCGGACGTTATTTACGGACATCCATCCACCTTGTTAAAATGGATGCAGGAAGGAATGCTGATGGATATCAGCGATATCTATGAAGAAAATGATTTCCTGTGGGATGAAGATCATTATATGACAAATACCTACAGCCTGTTCCAGTATGACGGAAAGTACTTTGGTACCGTTGCAGGTGCGGATACTTTTGTATTGTTCTACAACAAAACCAAACTGGACGAAGCTGGATTGGATTATCCGACCGCAGATACAACATGGGAAGAACTGGCAGAGATGGCAGAAAAGACAACGAAACGTGATGCTGACGGAGTGCCGACAAGCCTTGGCCTTTCTAATTCCTTTGGATATTATAACTTCTTCCCGATCCTGTACGCACATGGCGGAAAATTCCTGGATGATATGAACAACCCGACGAAAGTTGTTTTTGATTCTCCGGAAACAGTTGAAGCTTTAAGATGGCTTCAGAATACAACGAACGGCGGAGATTTCTCACCGAAGGGTGAAGACGGAACCTATCTGACAGGTGGATTTGCGGCAGGCGAATATACATTCCATATTTCAGGTGTATACGATATCGTTTATATGACAGGAATCCAGGATTTCGAATGGGATATCGCTCCGGTACCGCAGTCTTCCAAGACAGAAGGCGATACAGCGATCCTTACAGCAGGTTATGCAGTGAGCAGCCAGACTGAGAATCCGGATCTTGCAAAAGAATTTGTTCTCTGGTTAACAAGTGATGAGGCACAGAGATTACTTTCTGAGACCGGTATTTTCACCGTTGCGAACCTGAATGTTGCAATGGATCCGGAAGTACTTAACATCGAAGGAGCACCGGAACATCATTCTGTTCGTGTAGAGACTGTTCCTTATGGACAGAACTTACAGGGCCAGTGCTTATGCTGGAATGAAATGATTGCCGTATTTGATAATTATGTATATCAGTTATACGAAGGAACGATCACTCCGGAGGATTGTGCCAAAGCAATTCAGGAAGAATGTGAAGTGCTGTTAGAGGCAGAACTTGGTAAATAAGTAGAGAGCATTTTGCTGGAAAACTAAACTGCTATCATAAGAAAGCGCTTCTTTTGAGGCGCTTTCTCTTATGCTAGAGGAGAAATTAATGAGTAATAAACCAAAATTAAACATAAAAAGACGAAAAACTTCAAAAAACAGAGAAACGCTCCGCTTTTTTGTCTGGATCAGCCCGTGGGTCATCGGATTTATTTTGCTGACACTTCTGCCGCTTTTAGGATCCTTTTATATCAGTTTTACAGAGTGGAAGATCGTAAGCGATCCGATCTGGGTTGGACTTGATAATTACAAGGATTTGATGCAGGATGAAATATTTATCAAATCTCTGAAGGTAACGTTTACATACTGTGCCATGACCATTCCGGTGTCTATGATTCTGTCGTTTGCGGTGGCAATGCTGCTGAATGGGGATCTGCCATATGCAAGTTTATTGAGGACGATCTATTATCTTCCGTGTGTTGTGTCCAGTGTTGCGGCATCCTTGCTGTGGGGCTGGGTATTCAATTATCGTTTCGGGTTGTTGAATCAGCTTCTGGCACTCATCGGGGTACAGGGACCGAACTGGGTAGGCGATGAACGGTGGGCGCTGATCTCCCTGGCAATTATGAGTATGTGGGGAGTAGGTGGAGGAATTGTTTTCTACCTTGCAGGTCTGCAGGCAGTACCACAGCATTTGCATGAGGCTGCGAAAATTGCGGGAGCCGGATGGTGGAGAAGATTATTTACAATCACCATTCCATCGATGAGCCCGATTCTATGGTTTTCTTTACTGACAAATATTATCAGCGGACTTCAGTCTTTTACATCCGCCTATCTGATGACAAATGGCGGACCGAACAATGCGACTATGTTTTACGCGCTGTATCTATACAATAATGCGTTTAAGTATCATAAGATGGGAAAGGCCTGCGCTATGGCCTGGATTTTGTTCATTATCATTATGATTCTGTCCGCATTTGTGGTGAAAGTAACGAGCCCGATGGTATACTATGAAAATGACGGGGAGGACGACTGATGAAGAAAAAGAATATTCTGTTATTTATACGGTATGCGGTCATCCTTCTTTTTGCGCTGTCCATGATCATACCGTTTTTCTGGATGATCATCACATCTTTTAAGGATCCGGTAAATGTATTCAAAAGACCGATCAACTGGTGGGTGGATTCTTTTGATTTCAGCAATTATACCCAGTTTTTCACAAAATATAATGGCTGGAAGTATATTTGGAATACAGTAAAGCTTTGTGCGATCAACATTGTGGGAGTGGTTCTTTCCAATGCGATCGTGGCTTATGCAATTGCATTTTTGAAATGTAAGCACAAAAAGATTATTATGGCGCTGCTTTTGATTACGATGATGATGCCTGGTACGGTAACCTTTTTCCCGCAGTTCATCGTTTTCGTAAAACTTGGCTGGTATGGTAAGCTTCTGCCGCTCTGGGTTCCGGCATTTCTGGGAAATGCATATTACATTTTCCTGTTAAGACAGTATTACCTGACGATCCCGCAGCCGATCATCGATGCCGCCCGCGTGTCCGGATGCGGCCACTTCCGAATGCTGTGGCAGATTATTGTTCCGATGGCGAAGCCGGTATTTATCATTATGATCCTGCAGACGTTTATCAGTGTCTGGTCCGATCTGTTCGGCCCGCTGATCTACATCCTGAAGGAAGAGGACAGAACCTTCCCGGTACTGTTGTCCTATATGAATTCTTCGTATGGAAATGCTGGAACTTTACCGGCGATCATGGCCGGAGGTGTGCTGTCAGCTATTCCGACATTGATTGTATATTTCCTTGGTCAGAAAGCCATGATCAAAGCATATGTTTTTAAATCTTCAGACAAATAGAGAGGTAGCATGTTATGGATAATCAAAAATTAATTGAAATACGCAAAAATATTCAGAAAGTCATCATCGGTAAAAGTGAGAATATCGATCTGGTCCTCACGGCACTGCTCGCAGGCGGGCATGTCCTTCTGGACGATGTTCCGGGAACCGGAAAAACAGTCCTGGCAAAATCTCTGGCAAAGTCCGTGGATGCAGAATTCAACCGAATCCAGTTCACTCCGGACCTTCTGCCTTCCGATGTGACCGGTATGAATTACTATAATCAGAAAGAAAGTACTTTCGTACTGCGTAAAGGCCCGGCATTCTGCAATATCCTTCTGGCAGACGAGATCAACCGTGCGACACCGAGAACACAGTCCAGTTTGCTGGAATGTATGGAAGAGCGTCAGATCACCATTGATGGAGAGACCTTACCATTAAAACAGCCGTTCTTTGTTATTGCAACACAGAACCCGGTGGAAACAGCAGGAACCTATCCGCTTCCGGAAGCGCAGCTGGACCGTTTCTTGATCCAGATTTCCATGGGAATGCCGACGCCGGACGAAGAACTTCAGATCATGAATCGTTTCCTCACCGATGCACCGCTGGAACAGTTGGAACCGGTGTGCACCATTGAGGAACTGGTTGCGATGCAGGAAGAGTATAAGAAAATTTATGTGCATCCGGAATTGATGAATTACATGGTCCAGGTTCTTCAAGCGACAAGAAACTCTGCGGAGATTGTTTCGGGAGTCAGCCCGCGTGGTACACTGGCACTTTTGAAGGCGGTACGTGCATACGCATTTATTCAGGGAAGAACTTATGTTGTTCCGGAAGATATCAAGACCCTTTGCGGTCCGGTTCTGGCACATCGCCTGGTATTCCCGAGGGGAAGTCAGGGCAGAGCGGCAGGACTGAAAATGATGGACAAGATCTTAAATATGATTCCGGTTCCAACCGAAGACTGGAGAGGATAGCGTGAATATACTGTTATTTGTTGTAGGAGCAGCCATTATATACTGGCTGCAGATGTTGTTCTGCAAATTTACGTGGAACTATAAATTAAATGCCGACGCCTGTTTCTCTGAAAAACAGGCTGCAGAAGGAGACATGGTAAACCTGACGATTACCGTGGAGAACCGAAAAGCCCTTCCGATCATTACCGTGAAAACAAACGTGGAGGTTGATCGCGGGCTGGAATTTCAGGATCAGAGCAATCTGGCTATTTCCGATAAGAATTACCGCAGTGAGATTTTCTCGATGCGGGGAAATGAAAGGGTACAAAGGGACATTCCGTTGTTCTGCGCAAAACGCGGTTACTATTATATTGACGGGATAGATTTTGTTGGAAATGATCTTTTCTATACCCGACGCTTCCTGGCTCATCAGAAAGTCAGCTGTAATATTTGCGTTTATCCGGGCAAGGCAGATGCCCGGCAGCTGATGGTGGCAACGCAGAAAATGAATGGGGAGACCGTTGTGCGCAGTTCGGACTGTGACGATCCGTTCACTTTCCGTGGAATCCGCCAGTATCAGAGCTTTGATTCGATTCGTGATATTAACTGGAAAGCTTCCGCAAAGACGGGAGATCTGCGTGTCAATATTCATGATTTTACCGCGGACCAGGAAATTGCGATCCTTCTGGATACAGAATGGGATTCGCTTCTGAGACCGGACAACCTGCTGGAGGAGAGTATCCGGATTGCGGCTTCCATGGCGGATGAGTTCATCGGAAAAGGCGTAATGACTTCGCTGTATACAAACGGACATGACTGCCTGACCGGTGAAGTGTTCAGCATCGGCGGAGGAGCCAATGCACAGCACAGCAGTGCGATTCAATACGGCCTGGCGCGTATGCAGATCCCGAAACAGAAAAAAGAATCAACCATTATCGAGTTGATGAAAGAGCAGATCAATCAGATGGATGCGCAGCCAAACCGCAAAGTATCCTGGGTTTTTATTTCTACAGAAACCAACGACGGTACGGCAGCCGTGTGGAAAGAACTCAGTGAAAGAGCGGTTAAGGCGTACTGGATCGTTCCGGCTCACTCAAGCAGTGAGATTCCGGACGAAATGCTGCAGAATCCGGAAGTAATGTATTGGGAGGTGGCTTATGGAAAATAATGTACTTTTACGTTTTTGGGTAAATAGTTCCATGAGGAACTTCCATGTGACAATGGGGGTACTTGCAGTTGCCGTCCATATGGTCGGAAAGCTCTCCAAAACTCCGGAATTATTTGCACTTGCCGATATGGTGGCATTATTTGCGATCATTCACTTTTTTATTCACAGTTATTTTCATCGTCAGCAGAAATTCCTGTCGGACAATCAGAGAGTATATTCGCTTCCCAAGAAGAAAATTGCAAGAACCGGCTCTCTCTTCCTGATAGGTTTTCTGGTGGCAGTCAGTGTAGGAATGGCTGTGGTAAAAGAAATCTACAGCGGTACCCTTCTTGACAAACTGAAAGCGATGTTCTTCTACCTCCTGGGAACCTTGTTGGGATCCGTTTTTGATTCTGACGGATTGGGACGGGATGAATTGATGCTGCAGGACAATACGGACCTGTTAGGTGTTATGAATCAGTTTTCTCAGAAATCCGATTCACCGTGGGATAATCTCATCAACAGCATTCAAACAATATTGATCGTAGTCGGGGTTATTTTCCTTGTTGTTCTATGTATCATGATGATCGTGAATTATGTCCGGCGTCTGATCGGGGGCGCGAAATTCGACGTCAAAGGTCAAAGAGGACTCGATGTCAACGACCGGGAAGAAAGCCTTCGCGGTAAGAATGCAAAACATGAAAAAATACTGGATTTCTCTCCGAATGCAAAGGCACGCAGGATATATCGGCGCAGCATCAACAGGCAGAGGAAGAGAGGACAGGTGGTACCGGAATGGATGACGCCTTCCGAAATAGAGAATATGGTTTCCCTGTGCGGAGAAGAGAAACACCGCGAATTGCATCAAATCTATGAAAAAGCACGTTATTCGGAAACTGGATGTACCGAAGAAGATGCGCAGCGGGCAAAGGCCCTGAAAGTATAAGGAGGCAATATGGCAGGCTTAACTTTGAAAAATATCAGCAAACAGTTTAATGACAGCAACAGGGCGGCTGTACATAACATTAACCTTCAAATCGATCATGATGAATTTCTGGTGCTCCTGGGGCCTTCCGGGTGCGGAAAGTCTACACTGCTGCGTATCATTTCCGGTCTGGTAAAGCCTACGGAAGGACAGATCTTTATTGACGATGTGGATGTGACGGAGATGGAGCCTCAGGATCGAGGAATCGGAATGGTCTTCCAGAATTATGCATTATTTCCGCATATGAATATCCGTAAGAATTTGACATTTCCACTGGAAATTGCAAAGGTTAAAAGAGAAGAACGAAATAAAGTTGTCAATGAGGTAGGAGATCTGCTGGATATCCGGAAGCACTTTAAGAAGAAACCGGAGATGCTTTCCGGTGGAGAGCGCCAGAGAGTTGCGATGGGACGCGCCATGGTCAAGGAGTGCAATTTGTATCTTTTTGACGAACCATTGTCCAATCTGGACGATGGACTTCGAACCAGACTCCGTCCGGAGATTCTAAGGCAGTTCCATGAACTGAAGGTTCCGTTCGTGTACGTGACTCATGATCAGGTGGATGCCATGACCATGGGAACAAAGGTTGCTGTCATGCAAAATGGAGAGATCCAGCAGCTTGGTACACCACAGGAAATCTACGATACACCGGCCAGCATGTTCGTGGCAGGCTTTGTGGGGTCACCGAAGATCAATTTCATGACGGCAGAGGTGAAGGCTAAGGAAGAAAAAATCTATCTGGAATGCGGCGACCTGTCATTGGAACTTGCGCAGTATGAAGAACGACTTTCTTCCTATATAAATAAGAAGGTTGTGATAGGTATCCGTCCGGAAGATCTTCTGACGACAAGAACCGGTGAAGACCAGAAGGCGTTTACCTGTGTACTGGAACGGTACGAACATCTGGGGAATAAAGTCCATCTGTATGCGGACTTAAACGGAAGCATGATCTGCATCGTGGCACCGGTGACGGTAAGAGCGAAGGTGGGACAGGCACTGAAGGTTTACTTGGATAAGAAAAAAGTGCATCTGTTCGATGCGGAGACGGAAAGACGGTTATGAAATCATTTTTCAACGAACATTTAAGGAAAGTAACCATATTTGCATGGTTTATAAAAGTACTTGCAATTCCTTTTCAACTGATATTGGCAGATACAACGGCAAAGCTGGTGTCTGGTGCCATAGCTGGTGAAGTGGGAAAAGCAGTGCAATTATCGGTGTTTCTTCTTATCTTTGTACTTGGATATAAGATAGTGGATACGATTCTCAAGGTTTTATATGAAAAAAGGATGGTGACAGTGCAGCACGAATGCAAGATGAAGTTGTATTCGTACTGCCTGGACAATCCGGTTTCCAGACTTTATACCTTTGAACAGGGAGCGTTCCTGGAAAAGCTGAATGATGATTTCAAGGCAGTAGTCAGTAAATATACGGTAGTACTGCCGTCTTTTGGTGCAGATTTTCTGATGAGCATAGTATATTTTGGATTTCTAATAGGAAAGGACTGGCTGCTTGCTGTCCTTTTTTTTGGCATGGCATTGGTGCAGGTACTGCCTCCGCTTATCGTAAAGGGATTTTTGCAGGAAAATTATCTGGATTGCCGTGAGATCGAAGCGGAATTGACAAATCTTACCTTAGAAGGGTATCGTGGTTTTCTGGAATTAAAGATGTACCACTTAAGAGAGTGGTATCTGGATAAGATAAAAGTGGTTCACAAGGAGTATCTGAAAATCGGATGTGCTTCCTGTGGAACAGGGGCAATCGAAGAGTCTATGAATACCTTTATCGAATATCTGCTCCGGTACGGTGCCTGTATTGTGGCGGGAGTACTTGTGCTGTACGGAAGAATCGATCTGGAACTGGGAATATCGGCAATCGTTTTGTCCGGCAGCTTGTTTGCGGCTGTAAAGTCCGTGTTCTCTTCGATTCCGAATTTTGCAATTGCGAAGACGGCGGAGAGCAGAATCATGGAATGGGAAAATGACAGAAACGCGCAGGAACAAAAGCCTGGCAGCAACGAGATCTGGTTCAAAGATGTGACCTATGTGCACGGAGAGAAAACGATTTTTCAAGAATTCAATCATACATTCCATGAAGATGGGGTTACAGTCAGCAAAGGAGAAAATGGAATTGGCAAGTCTACCTTATTAAAACTAATCCTCGGTCTTCTTGTGCCGCAGCAGGGAACTGTGACGATCGGTGGAAGCGATGTGAGGAATTTGTCAGAGGAAAATTTTCCTGTAAATATGTTCTATCTTCCGCAGGAAAGAATTCAGATGAATGTATCTGTGGCGGAATTTATAGAAATGATGCATCCGGAACAAGAAAGTTTCCGCAAAATGGCGGATATCTTTGGCGTGGAAGAGGCATGGAGGGAGAGTATGCTTCAGGAGCTGTCCGGAGGAGAGGAAAAGCGGCTTTTGTTAGCGATGGCATTTGCCTTTGAACCGGAGCTCCTGCTTCTGGACGAGCCGATGAATTCGCTCGACAAAGAAGGAAGAGAAGCGCTGGTTGAAATGGTAAGCAGGAGAAAGAAGAGTACGCTGATCGTTACCCATGAGGAAATGTTTGATGGCATAGCGGATCATTTGTATATTGTGAAAGAAGGAGGAATTTGTGATGGAAAAAGCAGATAAAAAGATAAAAGCAAAAATCATGCAGGACTGCCGCAGAATCATGCTTCCTTCTGTGTTAATCTACGTGATACAGGAAACGGCCCTGAGTGTACTTGCGGTTTATATTGCCGGCCGGTTAGGTGTTTTCCTGGATTCGGTTATCCGGATGAATCTGGGAGAAGGCATGGAGAATATCGTCGCTCTGCTGATTTGCGTGGTAGTGGGAGTGCTACTCTTACCATTTGTCGGATTTCTGGGGGAGGCAGTGATGCTCCAAGAATCACTGGTGCATGACAGAATGGTTCTGGGACATTTCCTTAACAAAACCTATGCGGGCGCTATGAGCATAGAAGAAGGAGAAGCCCAGTTCCGGCTGGAGAATGACCCAATTGAACTGCGCTGCGATTGGCGGGATATTGTTGTAAAGACAACTGTGACAGTACTTGCGATGTTCTATCTGCTGTATTCGGCGCTTCCGGTCAGTGCACTGTACACAGTCATTGTGTTTTGCGTATCCCTCCTAAAGCTGTCGGTACCGATTGGAATTCAGAAGCTGAACGCAAAATATGACCGGGAGAATCGGGAGTATTTTACCAATGTGCGCGTGTATGAGAATGTGCTCACCCACAGCCCGTGGCAGGTGAAGCTTTTTGGAATCAAGGAACGTGTCCTGGACCGGCTGGATCATTTATATAAAGAAAATTATGAAAATGTGCAGTCGAAAAATATTGTTCTTCAGACAGTTTCCAAAAATGTATCAGAATTTCTGGATCAGTTCTGTATCTTGCTTATCCTGATCGCAGGGGTGTATCTTGTGGCCGGAAAACAGATCACACCGGGAGTTATCACCACAATGATAGGATATTTTTCGGTATTTAATCTGATTATTGCGAATATCGGAGAAGTGATTAAATTATTGCCTGTCCAAAAGAATATTGTGGAGCGAATGATCACACTGTATGACAATGAAGAAGATATGACCGGTAAGGAGGTGGACGGCGAGATCGGGAGCATTGAGACGCGAGGACTTGCTTTTCATTATGCAAACAGCGAACAACCGGCGATTAAATATGATGATATCATGGTAGAGAAAGGGAGCAAGGTCCCACTTTGCGGTGCAAACGGCAGTGGAAAGACGACATTTCTCAAGCTATTATGTAAGCTGCAGAACGGTTATGAAGGAAGCATGAAAATAAATGGCACAGAAGTAAGCGAATTATCCGCAGACAGCCTTCGGAAACAGATGTCTTATATCGCGCAGGAACCGTACCTTTTCAAAGGAAGTGTGCTGGATAATATCTGGATCGGAAATCTGAAAGCTTCGAAAGAAGAAGTGATAGGAGCTGCAAACCAGGTCGGAATCGAAGCACTTCTCGACAGGACCATCGGTTCTGATAAGCAGGATCTGTCAGGCGGAGAGCGGCAGAAGATTGCAATGGCAAGAGCAATCCTGAAAGGCGGAAGCGTGTACCTTCTGGACGAACCGGAGAAGAATTTGGATGTGGAAAGTATTGAGTGGCTGAAAGGATTTATGAAACAGACGGAGAAGACGATGGTGTATGTGACGCATGATGAGAGGCTGATGTAGGAGGCTGAAAGAGCAGGTTTTAGAAGGTAAGATGAATATTAGTTTTCAGACGGTATCTAATCAGATTGCAAAGGAACTTGACTTACTATTGGATTATGTGCATAGTCTGGTAAAATTAAGGAAGAACGAGAGAAATATGGATAAGAGTGATGCCGATAAAATAAATGAATTATGACTTGGAAAAATATTATGGTAATATGATATTGAAATGTAACAAACTATTAGTGAAGTATTCATAAATGTGGGGACCTAGATTTAACGCTAAAAATGTCGTCATAGATACGCGTTATGATCAGTTGGATTGTAAATTTTCAATTGAAAGAAAAGATATAAGGATTTATATTGCCAAAATGGAAGAAGTAGAGGGAATAATTATTTTTTTTAAGAAGCACAAAAAATATTATGTGGTTGGTCAGTCAAAATATGCTGTTATACTATTAGTAAGAAGTATCTTTGTGAAGTTTTACTTTGATGAATTGTTAAGTCAAGGAGCATATCCAATGCATTGTTCAGCAATAAGGATTAACCAAAGTGGAAAACTATTTGTTGCTGAAAGTGAAGGTGGTAAATCTACTGTATATTTTTCGTTTGCTATGTATTCAGATGAAAATTGTGAACTAATAACAGATGACACAGTTTTTGTAAGTGTAAATGAAAAAGTGATAGGAAGAGGGATGCCGTTACAGCCTTCAATACGAAAAGGAGCAATTAAGCATATGCCCCAAATTGAAAGATAATTTTTGATTCCTCAAAATGAAATGGATGAGTCTGCTCAATATTATGTAGACATTGAAAAAAAGTTTAATAAAAAGTGGACACCATTCATGGAAATTAATGAAATTTGCTTTTTAAAATTTGGAACTAATTATATTAAAAAGAGGATTGAGAAAAGTAAAGATTTATATATAAGATTGGCGAAAGCTATATGTGGTTACAAAGTGGTAAAAGTGGATAATCAGTTTCTCAACTTTTTAAATAATTTGATTAATAAAGTGGAGTTTTATGAGATGATTTTACCACCAAACATGCAAGAATTTTATTATCATCAAAAGGAAGAAATCAATGGGAAAGGTAATTAAGAATAATATTTTTTTATTGAAGTTTGTGTGGGATGCAGATAAAGCAATATTTTTTGTTTCTATACTATTGTGTTTGTGTAGTTTTATGTCTCCTTTGCAAGATACATATCTGCCTAAAATATTTGTGGATATTTTATCTACGGACAGACAATTACAAAAATTGAGTATCTGTCTGATGATCTGGGTTGGCATGGCTGTTTATAAATCGATTATTTATCCACTATATCGAAATTATTTTCATCCGCTGGCAAAGGAGAAGACTTCAAAATTATTGAATCTTGAAATGATGGAAAAGGCATTTGAATTGGATTTGATGTGTTATGAACAGCCAGAGTTTTATGATAAATACACCCGGGCTTTGGCAGAGGTGGACGAAAGAGCGATGGATATTTTCGATACGATGGTCTCGCTTGTCAATTGTATTATTTATATGCTGGTGTTAATCAGTGTGATTTTGATATTAGATCCCGTACTGCTAGCTGTCGGCGTGATAACATCTGTGCTTTCTTTGATCTGTACTAAAATGCTGGCACAGCAACAATTTGAGTATAAAAATAAGTCGGTTGTTTTCAAAAGGAGAAACGATTATTTTAAGAGAATTTTATATCAGCCGGAATATGCTAAAGAAACTCACTTTTTTCAGCTAAAGAAATTTCTTATAACAAAGTATGAAGCAACAGCAAATGAAGGAATTCATTTGTATAAAAAATATGGAAAAAGAATCTGTATGCTGGATATGGTGCCGGATTTATTTTCTACTATTCTCTTACAGGTTGTTGTGGTAATCTATTTGGTTATAAAAATTTCCAGAGGAGAGCTGACGCCCGGAGATTTTATTGCATTGTATTTGGCAACGGCACAGTTTTCAGCACAATTAGATGGGATAGGAATGCAGTTTTCAGAGATTTATAAAAACTCTTTGTATGTGGATAATTTAAATAGTATTTTAGAGTATAAGCCTAAAATTGAAAAACGTATAGGGAAAGAACCGGAGAAATTTGAAAGTTTACGATTTGAACATGTAAGTTTTAAATATGATGGAAGCAGCCGATGTGTATTGAAGGATTTAAATATGGAAATAAAAAAAGGAGAAAAAATTGCAATTGTAGGATTAAATGGGGCAGGTAAATCTACATTAATCAAACTACTCCTGAATCTTTATACCACATCAGAGGGAGGAATATATTATAATAATACAAATATAGAAGACATTGATAATGAAAAGTATAGGGAACGTTTTGGTGTGATTTTTCAGGATGGACAGACGTATGCTTTCTCTGTTGCAGAAAATATTTTGTTTAAAGCGGAGAAAGAAGAAGATAAGGAAAAAATATATACTGCATTGGAGAAGGCGAATATATTAGAGAAAATAAGCTCTTTGCCTCAAAAAGAGGAAACCCTGTTGACAAAAGAATTTGATGAAGGAATCATGATGTCCGGAGGAGAATTGCAGGCGATTAAATTAGCGCGTCTGTTCGTAAAAGATTATGATATGTATATTTTAGACGAGCCATTTAATTCGCTGGATGTAATGATGGAGTACAATTTGTACTCACAGTTTCTCCAGAATTCAGAAAAAACGATTGTGTTGATATCACATAAGCTTTTTACGGTACAAAATGTGGATAGAATATACTATATTGAAAACGGGTACATTGTAGAGCAGGGAAGTCATGAAGACTTGATAAAATTTAATGGGAAATATGCAGCTCTTTATCGTATGGAGCAGGAGCTTAGTATGGCAGAAAATGAAAATTTTATTGTATAAACGGATATGACACATTATTTGTAGTGTATATGGCAGAACAGTGTGAACTTTATTTGAAGTTAGTACGGAAGAAAATTTTAATGGATTTGATTTTGATACATGGGAAGATTATGTGTAAACGTCAAATTCTTCGCCTTAAATTATTTCCTCTATGAATTCCGAAAACCACACAGCCGGACACGTATAAAAGATAAGCTGATAAAGCAGACATTTGTAAAGGATGATAAATGTTATAATCGTACAGTTTAAAGGAGAGAGAACACTATGATTTTTAAGAATATAACGTATGCATTAAAGATGGTGATCAAAAGTTCACCACTATATTTCGCGGGCCAGTTGATAATCAGTATATTTGCATTATTAGCTCCCCTTGTGGATGTTATAGCACCGGCGCTGATTATTGAAATGCTTGTTCAAAAGAAGCCGGTTTCTGATATCTTTTTAGTCATCGGGCGGTGGTTGCGGTTGAACTTGTGCGAGGCCTTATCATTACATATCTTACAACCTGGGTTTTCCCGCCGCTAAAAGAAAAGATTAAAGTTCAAATAAATAGCCTGCTTATACAAAAATTTAAACATGTAGATTTTATCAACTTGGAGATTCCGGATTACTATAATAAATTGGAACTTTCATTTTCAGAATCAGAGGATGGATTTCTGAATCTTGTGGATTCTTTCTTTTTTATGCTGAATTCCTTGTTTTATATCGCTTCGTTGGTAACGGTCATTGCAACATTGGATGTGTTCCTTGTTGTCATAGCGATAACGACGTCATGCGTCATGCTCTTTACGCAGTTAATTTGTGCAAAGATTAATTATAAATATGAGGATTCACTGGCAAAAGAAGAGCGCGCACAGCGTTATTGGAAAAATGTTTTTTGTGAAGGTACTGTTTTTAAGGATATTAAGATTTTTGATTGTCACAGTCTCTTTTTCGGACAATACTTAAAAGCATCTGAGTCAAAGAAACGATTGGTAAAGGACAGAAGTACAAAAATAGGCATGATTAATCTATTGTCAAGTATATTAAAGGTTGTTCTGTTACTTGCCGGTTCAATGTTTTATATCGTTTATAAGATCGGTATTGGGACAATGGAGATTGGAGGTTTCGTGGCGCTTTATACAGCAACGATGCAGTGCACGAACCAACTCATAGACTTTGTCATTACAAGCGCACAATTATATCAAGATGGACTGTATGTCAATAATTTTAGAACAATTTATGAAAAAGAGCCTCAAATTGAAATTGAGGGCGGGCATACATATAGTTTTTCTAAAAATATCAGGGTTGATAACCTGTCGTTTTCTTATGATGGAGCAGACAATCCGGCATTAAAAAATATTTCAATGGAAATTAATAAGGGAGAAACCATCGCAGTTGTCGGGGCTAATGGCGCGGGCAAAACGACATTAGTCAAGCTGCTTCTGAGACTTTATGATCCCGATTCCGGAAGCATCAGCATTGATAATACAGACATAAAATGCATGGATATCAGTACTCTTCGTAAAAATATCAGTTATTTACCACAGGAAATAGATGTATATGCAACTTCGATTGCTGAAAATGTACTTATGAGAAGTTGTGAAACAGCGGAAGATGAAGCCCATGTTATTGACGTATTAAAAATTGTCGGCTTAGAAGAAAAAGTGAAGGAACTGCCAAATGGTATTTATACTGTAATGTCCAAAGAATACGAGGATGGCGGAACTAATTTCTCAGGAGGAGAAATTCAGAAACTGGCACTGGCGCGTGCCCTGGTTAAACCGGCGGAGATTATAATCATGGACGAACCTTCAAGCGCGATGGATCCGTTATCTACCGACCAATTCCTGAAGAATATGGTTGTATTGATGAAAAATAAGACGGTAATCGTAATTACGCATCAGCTTTCCTTAACCCAGATGGCGGATAGAATCTACTGCTTTGATAAAGGCCAGTTGCTTGAGGTAGGAAATCATGAAGAGTTGTTTGAAAGCAATGGGATGTACAGAGAAATGTATGAAGCACAGAGCTCGTGGTTTGTGTAGTTAGAGGCAATAGATTAGGAAAGTTCTAAGTCCAGGGCTCAAAAATCCAGAGTTTGAGCATACTTTCAAGCCCTGGATTTAGTACTTTCCTTTTGAACCAAGTCACGCATGCGTACCTCTTATGCAGTTTTAATGGCAATAAAAGAAATGAATTATTACCTTTAGATATACCAAAGGTCAAGAAGATAGTAATAATTGATGGTCGGAAAATCCGGTTGTGAAAATGTATATTTAAGGGTATAATTTAATTGATAATAAATGTATTCAGGACATGGAGTTGTGATGGGAAGGAGGCATGACTATGCCACAGATAATGCAAAGCCTGATAGAAAAGTACATTACAGAAATCAAAAAGATATATGGTGCGCATTTACGTAAGGTCATTTTATACGGCTCTTATGCCAGAGGAGATTTTAGATTGGATTCAGATGTAGATATTATGATATTGCTCGATATGTCTGATGTAGACTTAAAGGCATACAGCCAACAGCTTTCTTATATGACTTATGATTTTAATTTGGATAATGACCTTGATATAAAGCCAATTGCCAAAAGTGAGGAGCATTTTAATAAATGGGTTGTTAATTATCCATTTTATGCGAATGTTAATAAAGAAGGGGTGGTTTTGTATGGAGCAGCCTAAAGCGGAGATCGGAACGAAAAAAGATCTTGTGTTTTATCGACTTCAGACTGCCAGATCTGATCTGAAATCAGCAAAAATATTATTAGCGGCGGAGGAATATAAGGGAGCCAATAATCGAGCTTATTATGCTATTTTCCATGCCATAAGTGCAGTTCATGCAGTAAGTGGAACGGCTTACAAGCGTCATAAAGATGCAATAGCAAATTTTAATAAAGACTATGTTAAAACAGAGATTTTCCCCAGAGAAATGGGGCGAAAAATTGGTGAAGCTGAAGAAATACGTCATGCTAGTGATTATGATGATTTCTATATTGCCAGTCGGGAAGAATCTGAAAGGCAGGTCGCTGTGGCAGACGAATTTATACTGTTAGCTGAAAAATACTGTATGGCACAGTTTGAAATTCCTGAAATAGAAGATGTTGCTACTACAGAATTTTAGAACCAGTACACTAGTGCGTTAACCATAGCATGGGAAAAAGGATACTAAATAGCAGTGGCTCAGATTCGGGTGGATAATGAAGTCAGTATTGCATTGCATAAGAAAGCCGGGTTTGAGATGAATCATGAATATGTGAATGCGAAAGGAAATAAGGTACTTTTTATGTTAAGAGTTACCGAGCAGGTGAGAAGCCTGCGATTTGGTGGCAAAGCACCATAACGAAACCAGTTTTTTAGAAATTATGCAAAGTGCATCATCTTTACGGTGGTGCATTTTTTATATCACCCTTGCAAGATATGTTAGTGATTCAATTACAAGTTGATTGATGTCTGTACATCCAGAATGTATAATAAGCGCGAAGAATTTATAGAATGACGATTTTTAGAGGCAAAAACAAATAGGATGATCAATTATAGAGAAAGCAGTGAACAACTTATTTAAACTCGGTTGAATTATGTGTAAAGGTTAGTAAAATCTGGAAGAAGTCCATTTGATTATTATAAAGAGAACATAAGTAATTACAGGAGAGCGGTTTATGAGTTAGATTTTTTCGATATCGAAGACTATGCTGGAATGTTGAAACATGGAAAAAAATAATGGATGCGATACAGTTGGAGGTATTGTAATGAACTTACACAGATTTTGAAGTTCTGGCAGATAAAACTACCAGAATTTTCTATAAGTGAGCACTAATTATTATGATTTTCTATAATTTTTTATTCTTATAGATGACATAAGGCCAATAAAAGAAATGAATTATTCTTTTGAAAAACAAAATGTTAGAATAGTGTTAAGTAAGTTAATAGACGGGAAAGGTAGGGGGAATCATGAAACAACATATTATCGATTACATACAACAATTCGATCATACGCTTGTCAGCCCGATCTGGGGCGGAGAGAAAGCGTTTGATTTCCTATGTTATGGACATCTAGATATGTCCAAAGCACTGGGATTTGAGCTTGAGCAGGCAACGCCTGTATTAACAATTGTAAAAGAAAATCAGCTCACCACGGAAGAGCAGCTTAACAAGTTAATAGAAGCTCATGAGTTCGATTATTCTGGGTTTGAGAATGAGATTCATTATTTGCGTCAAATGAAAGCGGAGCATCCTGACCGTTTATGCGGTGGAGGTTGCTTCGGTCCGCTTACCGTTGTATCGGGAATTCTTGGTGCGGAAAACATGTTGAAAATGATTGTGAAAAAGCCGGAACTTGTAGAACGGTTTGTGGCGTATGTGACGGACTACATGATAGAGCTGGCAAAACGTGAGACAGAGGCAGACCAGGACTTCTTCTGGATCGCAGAGCCGCTGGCATCCCTTCTGGCGCCGAAAAGATTCTGGAAATTTTCCGGACAATATTTGAAGAAGATTTATGATGCGGCGGGTGTTCCGGGATTCTTACATGTATGTGGGAAGACCACACAGCATACACCGTATATGGTACAGACGGGAGCAGAGGTGCTGAGTATTGATTATTGCACGGACATAGGTGAGTGTATCCGCATGGTGGATGAGGATGTGGTAATCATGGGAAATGTGAACCCTTCCAATTTGCGGCTTGGCACAAAAGAAGAAGTAGAGAAAGAAGTGCGGACGATTCTGGCGGCATGCGAAGAATTTCCGAATTTCGTGCTTAGTACCGGATGCTCGGTCATGGGTGGAACACCGGATGAGAATATGCAGGTACTGTTTGATTTATGTAAAAAATAACTGCCTGAAATTCAACCAAACATTAACCAAATTCATTTTCGTTCCACTATATAAATGTAAAATGATTTGATTAGCAAGGGAGAGATTTTGGTGGAGAAAAGAGAGCTTGATATTAAGATTACGGAAGCTGCCAAATTGATATTATCGTATTGTATGGCACGGACTTCCAATCAAACGGATGCAGAAGATTTAGCGCAAGATATGATTGTGGAAATCTACAAATCTGCACCCAATATCAGAAATAAAGAGGCCTTTTACAGTTTTATGTGGGCAGTTGCAGGGAATGTCTATAAGCAGTGGTGTAGGAAAAAGGCGCAGAACATGGTCTGCGAGTTGGAAGAGGATTTGCCGGCAAAATCAACTGATGAAGACAGTTCTGAAGAATTATATTTACTGCGTCGGGAGCTTACATTGCTTGTCGAGAAATATCGCAAGGCGGTTATCTTATATTATATGGAGAATAAATCTTGCTCTGATATATCTGATATACTTTCGGTCAGCGAAAGTATGGTGAAATATTTGCTTTTCAAATCAAGAAAAATCTTGAAAGAAGGTATCAGTATGGAACGAAATTATGGAGAACAGAGCTATAACCCAAGGAAACTGTCTATTATGTTTTGGGGGAGCGGAGTCAATCGTTATTATCACTTGTGTGACAGTAAGATATCACAAAATATATTATATGCATGCTATAACGATAAATTGACAGAGGAACAGATCAGTCTGGAAATTGGTGTTGCACTTCCATACATGGAGGACAATCTAAAAGAATTATGTGAATTTGATGTACTGAAAAAAGATGGTAATAGATACTATACCAATATAATGATATTTACAAGGGAGTTTGGAGCTGAAATCAATGTAAAAACCGCTGATTTGAAAGAGAGGATAGCGGATATTTTGATGGAATCCATTTCCAGACATGAAGCAGAAGTAAGAGAATTAGGATTTGCGGGTGCAGATATGAATTCAAATTCGTTTGCGTGGCAGATGGTATGTATTGTGTTGTATGATGCCATTATTGAAACACTTCAGGGAAGGGTGGAAATCGTGTATCCAAGGGACAAGTTTGGGACAGAATGTTTTGTGTGGGCGGAAGAAGAGTGTCTTAATTCCTGGAAGTCGCAGTTTGGTTTTGGTATTTCTAATCGATGGAATGAAAGCGGTGATAAAATTCAGTTTATGGATTTTGGGATTAACGGTGAATATGTGCATTGTTTCTTTAGAGAGCCGAATATTGGGAATGTGTTTTTGGATATTGCAAAAGGCAATACCGGTCATTTCGGTGAAAATGATAAAGCGGTAGCTGCCGAGATGATACGAAAGGGTTATGTCATTTCAAATGAAAAAGGATTGCTGGTAAATGCACCTGTTTTCGTTGAAGAGCAGTATCGAAAACTGAAAGTAATATTTGCAGAGGATGTATTGAAGATAGCAGTCGAAGCAGAATGTCTGATGGACACAGTTACGAAAATACTTAAAAACCATTGCCCGGTGCATTTGAAAAAGCAGGCGAAGGCTATGGCATTTTTTCGCTTATTCGAAGATGCAATATCTGCACCGGTAGCAAAGCTGGTTGAAAGAAAGTACTTATTGCCATATGGTGGTGATGGAATCCTTCCTACAACCTATGTTTTGTTGAAATAAACGTACTATATTTAGAGGAAAAGTGTATGAAAATGAAGGAAGAGAAGAGGAGCTATTCCCTATTGCAGAACGTCTGGTACGTTCTGAAGCATATGTGGAAATGGGATAAGAAGGATGTATTCTGGCTGGCATTTGCTGTTCCGGGAACTGTGTTTATCAGTTTGCTGGAAACTTATATGGCAAAGACGGTTGTGCAGCTTGTGACGGAGCATGCGTCTCCATGGAAACTTGTTCTGTATGTCATTCTGTTTTCGGCAGGAATTTTGCTGTTGTATTGTATCGATAATATCGCATCCAGTCGATCACTAACTGGATGTTCGGCAGGAGACGACCGTTTTCTTCTGTTATATTGGGAACGGTATATGCAGGTGGATTATGAGAAACTTGAGAATCCGAAGTTCCAGCTTCTTGCAGAGAAGGCAAAACAAGGCATTTTCGATCAACAGACCAGCCGCATGATGTATAAAACGAAATCCCTTTTTGCAGCAGTTCTTGGAATTATAACTTACGCAGTCATCTTATTCCCTCTTAGTCCGGGAATGATCCTTATGATGGCAGTCATTTCGACGATGGGATATTTTATCTATGGCTATAACCATAAGTGGGAGCGTCTACACCGGGATGCCACATGGGCGCCTATGTGGAAACATATGGGATACAATTTGGAAAAGATACGAGATTCTAAGGCGGCAAAGGATATCCGGATGTTTGGAATGAATTCTTTGTTGAAGGGACGATTCGAAGAAACTTTGAATGAACTGATGCGTTTGGACAGACATTCTCAGTTCCGATGGAAAGTAATTGATACCATTTTTGCATGTATGACGATGGTGAGAGATTTTCTGGCGTATGGAATCCTGATTTATAAGGTGTATTCCGGCGGCATGTCTGCTGCGGAATTTGTGTTGTATTTTAATGCACTGATGATGTTTATCCGTTGGCTTCTTCAGTTTTATGATGGAGTGGATATGGCCAGATTCCAGAGTTATAAATTCTGTGATTTCCGGGATTTTATGGAGGATGCGGATCTTTGCACAGAGGGAGGAAATCTGCCGATTCCGGAAGATACCTGTGAGATTCGGTTTGAGAATGTGGAGTATGTGTATCCGGAAAGTGAAGTGCCTGCTCTTTCTCATACTGATTTTACCATTGCAAAAGGCGAGAAAATTGCGATTGTCGGACCGAATGGAGCGGGTAAGACGACACTGGTAAAATTGTTATGCGGACTTTATTGGCCTACTAGTGGAAGGATTCTTGTGGATGGCCGTGAGATTGGAGAATATGATAAAAGGGCATATTATGGTCTGTTCTCGTCTGTGTTCCAGGATATTGCGTTTTTACCGAAATCTATTGCTGAAAATATTGCGCTATGTTCAAAGGAAAAGACGGAAGAAGAAAAGCTTCAGAGAACCATTCATTTTTCCGGACTGGAAGAGAAGCTTAAGAAGCTTCCTAAGGGAAAGGAGACCTTGCTTGTAAAGGAAGTGGAAGAGGAAGCAATCGCACTCTCCGGTGGTGAGATGCAGAAGCTGGCACTTGCCAGAGCCTTATATAAAGATGGGAAAATACTGGTTCTGGATGAGCCTACGGCAGCACTGGATCCGATTGCAGAAAGTGATATTTATCAGAAATACAATGAACTATCTCAGGGGAAGACCGCAATCTTCATTTCCCACAGGCTTGCGAGCACGAAGTTCTGTGACCGTATTTTCTACATAGAAAAGGGACAGATTGCAGAAATGGGAACCCATGAAGAGCTGATGAAACGTGGCGGAAAATATGCGGAAATGTTCCATGTGCAGAGCCAGTACTATAAAGAAGTGGAAGAAAGCAGAGAAGGGGGTGCAGAAGATGAAGAATACACTATGGAATGATGTAAAAATCGTTGCCAGGGGAATCCGTGAAATTCAGAAAAAGAGCCCGTTCTTCCTTTTCAACAGTTTTCTTTATTCCTTTTTTCAATCGGCACAGCCTTTTGTAAGCATCTTTTTTTCGGCTCGAATCATCGATGGAATTCTGGAGAAGGCACCACTTCAAACGTTGGGAAGGATGGTTCTGTGGCTGGTTGGAATGGAGTGCATCTGTACGATTATCATGAAATGCATGGATGGAGTTCTGGCATGTGAAAGTAGGAAATTCTTTGCTGGTATGCGTTTAGATGTGGCGGCAAAACTGTTCCGGATTGATTATGAAAAGATGGAAGACCCGGAAGTTCAAAGACAAAAAGAAAAGATTGAAACGGCGGCAGACAGGATGGGGCTGGGATTGTCTGGAATTTGCGAGACACTTCCGCTTTTGCTCAGGTATGCGAGTACTATTCTATTATCCATGGCACTTACTGTGCGGTTATTCTTCAGTTTTAAGAAGAGTGGAAGTGGATGGCAGGCGTGGGTATGTTCCCCGGTGTTTTCAGTGTTGCTTGCAGGTATCATCTTTGTCAGTGTTCTGGTAAATATGAAGCTCTCCTCCGAGTCAAGAAATAAAGAATATCAGTTGTATAGTGGATTGGAAAAGGTGACAAATAAACTGAATTATTATGCAAATAATTATGTGGGAAATTATCGCAATGGAAAGGATATTCGTATCTATGGCCAGAAACCTATGTTAATGGAAGAAATGCAGGAGGAAACCCAGAAACTATTTGGCTGGTATCGGGATTTTCAGACGGTTCGTATGCGTTATGGCAACTGGGGGTCTGTTATTTCGGTAGGTATCAGCGGACTGGTTTATTTATTTGTCGGTCTGAAAGCACTTGCCGGGATGTTCAGCGTGGGAAGTATTGTCCAGTATGTGGGAAGCATCAATCAGTTTGTCAGTGGGCTCACAGATTTTATGAAACGATTGACGGATCTTAGAGCGAATAATGAGGCGTTAGGGTATTATTTTGATTTCATGGAAATTCCGGATACAAAAATGGAGGAAGGGATTTCATTAGCGGGCGAGCCTAAGAAAATCGAATTTCAGAATGTCAGTTTTAAATATCCGGGAACAGAGGTATATGTGATTCAAAATCTTTCTGTAAAGTTTCAGGCTGGAAAGAAGACAGCAATTGTGGGAATGAATGGAAGTGGAAAGACGACTTTGATCAAACTGCTCTGTCGGCTGTATCAGCCTACAGAAGGAAAAATCACACTGAATGGAATTGATATTCAGGACTATAAATATGCAGATTATCTTCAGCAGATTGCAGTGGTATTTCAGGATTTCAAATTATTTGCATACACTTTGGGAGAAAATGTGGCGGCCAGCTCCGAGATAGATGTAGAAAAAGTAGAAGAAGCACTTTTGAAGGCTGGATTCGGTGAACGGTATCAGTCTCTGGAGAAGGGAACAGATACCTATTTGTACAAAGAGTACGATGAAAACGGAGTGGAGATTTCCGGTGGGGAAGCACAGAAGATAGCCATTTCCAGAGTTTTGTATAAGGATGCTCCTATCGTCATTCTGGACGAGCCTACAGCAGCTCTTGACCCGATTTCAGAATTTGAAATCTATTCTCATTTTAACAAGATGGTGGAAGATAAGATGGCGATTTTCATTTCTCACCGCTTGTCTTCGTGCCGGTTCTGTGATGAAATTGTGGTGATGGATTCCGGTGAACTGGTGCAGCTGGGTAATCATGAAACTCTAGTGGCGGATGAGAATGGAAAGTATTATGAACTCTGGAATGCACAGGCACAGTATTATAAAGATGAAGTTTCCAGCATCTGAGTATAGGCAGTAATCCGATTATACTCAGCACAGGATATCGGGAAATACAAGCTGCCTTTTGATAGAATGAAGGCAGACAAGGAGGGATAATATGGATTGGATCATTGGATTGCAAAAGGCTATCGACTATATCGAAAATAATCTGACGGAAACCATTGATTACGAGATGGTCGCAGCGCAATGTTTTTCATCAAGCTATCACTTTCAACGTGTGTTCAGTATTCTTTGCGGATTCACAATCGGCGAGTATATTCGTAACCGTAGGCTGTCTCTTGCCGGTAAGGAACTTGCCATGAGTGATGCAAAAGTAATGGATGTCGCATTGAAGTATGGCTATGAAAGTCCGGACAGCTTTGCAAAAGCATTCCAGAAGTTCCACGGTATATTACCGTCGCAGGCGCGGAATAACGGTAATAATCTCAAGTCCTTTTCCCGGCTTGTACTGAAATTTTCATTGGAAGGCGGTAGCACTATGAATTACAGAATCGAAGAAAAAGAAGCAATGGTAATTACAGGGTATTCCATGAGATTCACAGGCAGTCCATCTGATCGTTACAATCAACAGCATGACTTTATGGTATGTGGAGACACACGGTTTATGAGGTTCGCATTACAAGCAATGGCAAGTGACTGTTCCAAAGAATATGCAGTTGTCTCAAATATTGACGACGATGGATACGAGTTTACTATCGGAACCATAATTCCGAATTGTTTTAGTGAACACTTGGAAGACACCATAGGAGAAAGCAATGCAAATAAGTTGACTGTTCAAACAGTTTCAGCAAAGAGATATCTCATAGTTGAAACGGAGCGCAGCGCTACATGTATACAGGAGCATCTTGAGATACGCAAACGTGCTATAACGGAATGGTTCACCGGCTCAGAATATCAGTTGGCTGATGCTCCGGAAATCACACTTTTTCACTATGATAGAATAAATAAAGAAAATAGTTATATTGAATTGTGGCTTCCTATAGAGAAAATATAATGAGCAGATTATTTTCTTCAGAATGAAGCAGATTATTTCGGCTAATTTTGAAATGCAATAAATATTAGCCGAAATTGATTTGATTGATTTTTATTTTTGAATAACAACCTTGAACCTGATAACAAAATTGAATTATGGGTTTGCCTGGCGATATGTTAAAATAGGAATAGATTGAAATGATTTAAAAGAGGGTAACATGAATGAAGAAGGAGATGAAGCTGTTTCAACTGGCATGGCCCATATTTATCAGTAATATACTCAGTATTTTACTTGGTTTTATCGATGTATTTGTATTAAGCAAGGTAAGTGATCTGGCGGCGAGTGCAATCAGTGCCGCATGCCAGATTACTTCTATATGTTCACTGATATTCAGTGTAGTGTGCGGTGCGACCGGAATTCTGGTTGCACAATATCTGGGAAAAAAAGACCGGGAAAAGGCATCGGAGATAACTGCATTATGTATTGCAATCAATGTGGCGTTTGGAGTTTTTATTTCGGTGTTTGTCCTTTTGTTCCATAATGAATTTCTGCAAATACTGGGAGCAAAAGAAGAGTTGTTCGATATGGCATCCTCCTACATCGGGATTATAGGATGGGGAATCGTGCTGGATGCATATCAAAGTTCGATCGGAAGTGTGCTGTACAGTCATGGAGAGACGAAGATTTCCATGTATGTCTCTGCCAGCATGGGAATTCTGAATCTAGTGCTGGATACGATAATGGTACTGGGATTATTTGGAATGCCGCGAATGGAAGTGCGCGGGGCGGCTTATGCAACTATGATCACCAAGGGCGTGTGTGTGATTATATTGAGTTATGTTTTCTTCACGAAAGTGGAATCGGTGCGCATATTCGGGAAACTTCGTGATGCCCGGCTGGAAGATGTGAGGGCCATTTTCCGGCTTGGTATTCCGAGTGTTTTTGATTCCGTAAATTATAGTCTTACACAGCTTGTTATAACGGGCATTATTTTCCATAATCTCGGTCAGACCGATATCATTGCCCGTACATATCTATTGAATATTGCGTCATTTTTTCAGTTGTTTACAAATGCGATTGCGTCAGCAACTCAGATCATGGTTGGACATGAGATTGGCGGTGGCGATTATGAGAAAGCGGATCATGATTGTGTGCATGGACTGAAGATATCTGTACTGTCGACCGGGATCATTTGTTTGGCTGCAACCTTGTTTTCCGACCGGTTGTTTGGTATATTTACTACGAACGAAGAAGTCATCCAAATTGGATTTTATCTTATGATTGCCAACATTTTTGTGGAGCTTGGAAGGGCGGTAAATGTGGTGACCATATGGTGTCTTCGGGGCGCGGGCGACGTCAGCATTCCGGTGCTGATTTCTGTATGCTGCATGTGGATCATCGCGGTTGGCGGATCGTGGCTGACCGTTCAGTTTACTGCACTTGGAATGGTTGGTGTATGGATCGTGGCCGGGATGGATGAATGTGTGCGTGGTGCAATCATGTATGGGCGTTGGAAGAGTAAGAAATGGATGAAGAAAAAACTGGTCTGATAAAAACAGAGGTGAGAGGTATGGGAGAAATCAGAGATTTCAAATGTACATATGATAATTCTGCAGGAATCAGTGAAGAGGTGACAAAAGGGCTGGATATGGAATTTCCGGATGCGTATCTGCACTGGGAAACCATGGCCGAACTGGCGATCCGTCTCAAGGAACATGACCATGCTGCGTTCTGTGAATTACCGTTCTGTCATACGGTGGAAGCGGAAGCAATGGGCGGCATCGTTAATTATGGGAACGAGAAGATTGGCCCGAGAGCGAAGGAATATATCTGCACAGAGCCGGAATCACTTTTAGAACTTCCGGAAATTGATTTTTCAAAGGGAAGAATTCATGAAGTGCTGCTCGCATGCAAAGCACTACGAGAGCAAGGAGAACAGGTCGTATTGAATCTTTCAGGACCTTTTACGATTCTGAATGTTCTGATCGATGCAAAATATGTATTTAAAGCAATGCGGAAAAAGCCGGAGCTTATGAAAAAAGTGTTCTGGAAACTGGGAGAGCAGCTCCTTCGATTTATGGATGAGGCAAAAAGATACGGTGTGAATATGATCAGTTATGCGGATTCTTCCGGTGGGGTGAACATACTCGGACCGAAGATGGCGCAGCAGGTAGTGGAAGATTTTACTTATGATTTTCTGAAACAGGCGAAGGAAAGGGCGGACGGTCAGCTTTTGATCCTGTTGTGCCCGAAGACGACTTTTGCACTTGTCGGGACGGAAAAGGCAGAATTCCGGGACCGGGAACTTACCGGACCGATGTCGTATGGAGAAGGCTGCATCGAAATGATTGGGAAGGCAGCATTTACGGGGCAAACCTGTATCAAGAATGTCGGATATCAGCTCAAAAGTGGTATGATTAAAGAAGTGATTTTGAAATAACTGCCGATACTGAAGGAGGAAGAAACGTTTATGAGCACGAAAGAGGAACTGTTAAAGCGTCTGTCAGATGGCGTGGTAGATATGGAAGAAGATGATGTTGCCGAGGCGGCACAGGAATATCTGGATGCAGGGTATCCGGCATATGACGGTATCATGGAAGGGCTGGTAGACGGAATGAATCGCGCCGGTCAGCTCTACGAGGAGGAGGAATATTTTGTGACGGACATCCTGCTCTGTTCAGATGCCATGTACGTAGGACTGGATATACTCCGCCCGCACCTTCCCGCAGTGGAGGGGGACAGGAAAGTCAAGGGTATCATCGGGGTCGTTGAGGGAGACACGCATGATATCGGGAAAAACCTTGTAAAAATCATGATGGAAACGGCAGGTTTTGAGATGATCGATCTCGGAAGAGATGTACCGCTTCAGAAGTTTGTGGATGTGGCAAAGGAAGAACAGGTTCAGTTCATCGGAATGTCCACTTTGATGACGACGACCATGGAAGGAATGGCAACGGTGATCCGATTGCTGGAAGAGGCGGGAATTCGGGAACAGGTGAAAGTGATCGTAGGAGGCGGTCCGCTTTCCCAGAAATATGCGGAAAAGATCGGGGCGGACGGCTATTCACCGAATGCGGTTGAGGCGGTCAGGTTGGTTAAGAATCTGCTGAATATTGCTTAGGAGTAAACAATGTTAACACCAAAAGAAAGATTAAAGTTTATCTTAGATGGAAAACCGGTGGACAGGCCGGCGTGTATCTGTCCGGGAGGCATGATGAATATGGTGACTTCCGAATTGATGGACCGTGTGCAGGTTTATCTGCCGGAGGCGCATACGGATGCGAGAATGATGGCGGATCTTGCAAAAGCTGTATACGATGAGAAATGTTTTGAGAATTATGGAGTCCCGTTCTGTATGACCATCGAAGCGGAGAGACTGGGGGCCAAAGTAGATATGGGTACAAGGGTTTATGAACCTCATGTTGTGGAATATGTCCTCAGTACAGTAAGTGACTACAAGAAACTTGTGCCATCGGATATCCATACGGGCCGGGCAAAAGTTGTCACAGATGCCATCCGTATTTTAAAAGAGGAGACAGAAGGGGTTCCGATCGTCGGAAATCTGACAGGCCCGATCAGTACTGCGTCCTCTGTGATGGAGCCGGTTACATTTTACAAAGAACTGCGCAAGAAAAACAGAGAAGCGCATGAGTATATGGAGTTTATTACGGATCAGCTGATTGAATTCGGACGCGCAGAAATCGAAGCGGGAGCGGATGTGATCGCCATTTCCGACCCGAGCGGCACCGGTGAAATACTGGGACCGAAGTTCTTTGAGGAATTTGCCGTGAAATATTTAAATAAGCTGTTGGAAGGGCTTCAAAAGGAGAAGATGGGGACGATCGTACACATTTGCGGCCAGATGCGGAATGTGTATTCCGAAATCAACAAGGTCAAAAGCGATGTGCTGAGTTTTGATTCGATTGTATCCATGAAAGAGGCAAGGGAGCATCTGGAAGAGCGGATTCTGATGGGAAATGTGAGTACTTATGCGCTGGAATTCGCAGAACCGGAGAAAGTTAAGTCACTGACCAGAAACAGTATGAACCACGGGTCGGATATTATCGCTCCTGCCTGCGGCCTTGGAATGAAATCGCCGCTTGTGAATGTGAAGGCGATTCTGGAATGTTTGGAAGAGGAGGCGCATGCCTGATGGCTGAGGTGAAAATCATGCAGACAGGACAAATCCTTTCCTGTGATGAAGGCACAAGCCTCATGCAGTGTCTTGTGGATGCGGGCGTCTTTATTGATAATCCCTGTAGCGGCAAAGGAATTTGTGGAAAATGTAGAATCAGGGTGTTATCCGGAAATGTATCAGAGCTTACGGATACAGAAAAAAGTATCTTAAGGCCGGAAGAGATCCGGCAGGGAATCCGTCTTGCCTGTCTGACGGAGGTTTATGACAAGGCAGAAGTTGAGCTGCTTCAGAAAGAGCGGAAACACGAAGTGCTCACACAAGGGTATATGCCGGAATTTGAGAGAGAACTGTGGCATGAAGGATATGGTGTGGCAATTGATATCGGAACGACGACGGTGGTGACAGCTCTTATTGATCTTACAAACGGAAAAGAAATCGCGAACGCATCCATGATCAATGCGCAAAAGCATTATGGTCTGGATGTGCTCACCAGAATTACATATGAGTATGAGCATCCGGAAAACGGGGCAGGGCAGCTGCAGCAGGCAATCGTGAATTCCATCAATGCGATGATCGGAGAAGTTTGTCTGGAAGCCGGAGTTTGCAGAAACGATATCCGGAAGATAACCGTAGCGGCAAATTGTACGATGATGCATATGTTGCTTGGGGTGGATGCCAGATCCATCGGAAGAGCTCCCTATAAACCGGAGTTTACAGAAGCAAAACGGTTATCGGCCGGAGAGATTGGCATTGATGCCGGTGAGGATGCAGAACTCTATTGTCTGCCGCATGTTTCAGCATACATCGGGGCAGATATTGTTGCCGGAACGTATGTATGCGAGCTCCAGAAGAAGAAAGGGAATGTTCTCTTTATCGATATCGGAACCAATGGGGAGATCGTTCTCGCCAACCAGGGCAGGCTGCTTTGCTGTTCCTGCGCAGCCGGTCCCGCACTGGAAGGGATGAATATCAGTTCCGGAATGCGGGCGGCAGAAGGTGCGGTGGAAGATGTGAAGATCGATGAAGCAGGAATTCATCTGAAGACGATTGCGGGGCAAAGCCCGGCGGGAATCTGCGGCAGCGGTATTCTTGCAGTTGTAAAAGAACTTCTGAGAAACAAAATGGTAAAAAAGACAGGTGTGTTTATCAAGAAAGAAGAATTGGATGAGGCGGATTACCGATATCCGATGATCCGGCTCAACGGGACGAAACGAGAGTTTATTCTGTGCAGAGAACCGGAACTTCTGGTGACGCAGGGGGATATCCGGCAGGTACAGCTTGCGAAAGGTGCGATTTTGTCCGGTTTTACAGCGTTACTGAACAAAGCCGGTATCAAGATGGAAGAACTGGATCAGGTGATGATCGCAGGACAGTTCGGAGCACATCTTCCGGTCGATTCCTTGACAGGAACTGGTATTCTCCCGGAAGTCGTTAAGGATAAACTGGTATATGTGGGGAATTCCTCCAAAACAGGTGCTTATATGGCTCTGATGTCGGAAAAAATCAGAAAAGAGATGGAGGAACTGGCAGAACATATGGAATATATGGAACTGGCTGAGACGGAGAATTATGAACGGATCTTTACGGAGAGTATGATTTTTCCGAAATATTAATAAAGTATAGATGGTTGTGTATCGGATATGGTTGATAGAACGGCGCCGTGGAATGTAATTCTCGGCGCCGTTTGTGATATGTATAAAGGGTTATTCTTGAAACTTTGAGAATGGAGAAAACAAAGCTGTAAGTTGCGTTCACTCATTGAAAAAATGAAATCATCATGATATGATAAGCAGTAGTGTTTCTGTGCTTTGGCATAAAGAAAGTGAGGATTTTATTACATGGACATTAATCAAAAGATTACCGACGAACTTGGTGTGAAACGGTGGCAGGTGGATGCCGCGGTCAAGCTGATAGATGAAGGGAATACGATCCCGTTTATTGCACGTTATCGTAAAGAAGCACATGGTACGCTGGATGACGAGCAGCTCCGTAAATTACATGAGAGACTGATGTATCTCAGAAATCTGGAGGAGAAGAAAGAGCAGGTACTTTCCAGTATTGAAGAGCAGGGGAAGCTGACACCGGAACTGAAGGCACAGATTCTGGCGGCAGAGACACAGGTTCTGGTGGATGACCTCTATCGCCCGTATCGCCCGAAGAGACGCACTCGTGCAACCATTGCGAAAGAAAAAGGACTGGAGCCGCTGGCGGTATATATTTCCCTGCAGAACGCGAAAGTTCCTCTGGAAGAAACAGCAGCAGAGTATATATCAGAGGAAAAAGGAGTGGCAAATGCAGCGGAAGCCATTGAAGGTGCGAAAGATATCCTGGCAGAATCGATTTCCGATGAGGCGGATTATAGGACGCATATCCGGAATCTGACGGTGAAAAAGGGAACGCTGACCTCTGCGGCAAAGGATGAAAAGGCAGAATCTGTATATGAAATGTACTACGATTTTGCAGAGCCGGTTGCCAAGCTTGCAGGACACCGCGTGCTGGCATTAAACCGTGGTGAAAAAGAGAAATTCCTGACCGTGAAGATCGAAGCGCCGGAGGAGGATATCATCCGCTATCTGGAGAAAAAGGTTATTCACAAAGACAACCAATATACGACGCCTGTTTTAAAAGCAGTCGTGGAAGACAGTTATAAGAGACTGATCGCGCCGGCGATCGAGCGTGAGATCCGGAATGATCTTACGGAGAAAGCGGAAGATGGTGCGATTCTTGTATTCGGCAAGAATCTGGAGCAGCTTCTGATGCAGCCTCCAATTGTCGGACAGGTCGTTCTGGGATGGGATCCGGCGTTCCGTACCGGATGTAAGCTGGCCGTCGTCGACCCGACCGGAAAAGTAATCGGTACGACGGTTATTTATCCGACAGCGCCGACCACACCGCAGAAGATTCAGGCGGCGAAAGATCTGCTTAAAAAGATCATTCCGAAATACAATGTGAGCCTGATCTCACTGGGGAACGGAACCGCTTCCCGGGAATCGGAGCAGTTTATCGTAGAACTTTTGAAAGAAATTCCGCAGAAGGTACAGTATGTGATCGTAAATGAAGCAGGTGCATCCGTTTATTCTGCGAGCAAACTGGCAACCGAGGAATTCCCGAAATTTGATGTCGGACAAAGAAGTGCCACTTCGATTGCAAGAAGGCTTCAGGACCCGCTTGCCGAACTTGTGAAGATCGATCCGAAATCCATCGGTGTCGGACAGTATCAGCACGATATGAACCAGAAGAAATTAAGTGAAGCACTTTCCGGAGTTGTGGAGGATTGTGTAAATAAGGTCGGCGTGGATCTGAATACGGCATCGGCACCGCTGCTCTCTTACATTTCCGGTATTTCTGGTACGCTTGCGAAAAATATCGTGGCATATCGCGAAGAAAACGGAAAATTTGAGGATCGCAGGCAGCTCCTGAAAGTTCCGAAACTGGGGCCGAAAGCGTTCGAACAATGTGCAGGCTTTATGAGAATTCAAGGTGGTAAAAATCCGCTGGACGGAACCAGCGTACATCCGGAGTCCTATGAAGCGGCGACAAAACTTCTGGAAAAACAGGGATTTAAACCGGAAGATATCGTGGCAGGAAAGCTGACCGGCCTTTCTCTTACGATCCGGGACTACAAGAAACTGGCAGAAGAACTCGGAATCGGTGAGATTACTTTAAGAGACATTGTCAAGGAACTGGAGAAACCGGCCCGTGACCCGCGTGATGAGATGCCGAAACCGATTCTCAGAACAGACGTACTGGAGATGAAAGACCTGAAGGAAGGAATGATCCTGAAAGGAACGGTCAGAAATGTTATTGACTTTGGAGTATTTGTTGATATCGGAGTTCATCAGGACGGTCTGGTACACATTTCACAGATCACAGACAAATTTATCAAGCATCCGCTGGAAGCAGTCAGCGTCGGCGATATTGTGGATGTAAAAGTCATGAGTGTAGATCTGCAGAAAAAGAGAATTCAATTGACCATGAGAGGAATACAAAAATAGAAAAAGGAGATAGAGGCTATGGGAAAACACGCTGAAAAAGCAGTGGAATTGCACGCAAAGGGATATAACTGTGCACAGGCAGTGGCATGCGCATTCGCTGATCTGGTGGATATGGATGAGGATCAGTTATTCAAAGTTATGGAAGGATTCGGAGCCGGAATGGGCGGGATGCACGGAACCTGCGGTGCGATCTCCGGTGCGGTTGCGATCGTGGGACTTATGAACAGCAAAGGCAATTCTCAGGTTAAGAGTAAAGTAGATACGTATCAGACTTCCAGGAAGATTGTAGCTGGTTTTGAGAAAAAGAACGGTGCTTCGATCTGTGGAGAACTTAAGGGTATCCAGACGAAGAAGGTCTTAAGAAGCTGTGACGGATGTATCCAGGATGCAGCGGAACTTTTGGAGAATATTCTGGGAGTGTAACACATATCGTAAAGAGTAACGGAGCGTCAAGGGGAGATAAATGACGAGGAGAAGGCGGATATGTTTGGATATGTAACGGCCTATGAGCCGGAACTTAAGGTGAAAGATTTTCGAAAATATAAAGCATATTATTGTGGACTCTGCCGCACTTTGAAAGAAAGGCATGGGACACTTGGGCAACTTACACTGACCTATGATATGACATTTCTGGTTATATTACTGACTTCACTGTATGAGTTTGAAACGAAAGGGAGTATGCATCGATGCAAGGTACATCCCGCAAAGAAACAGCTTATGCTTCAGAATGAGATTACGGAATATGCTGCGGATATGAATATGATACTGGCATATTATCATCTGAAGGATGACTGGCAGGATGAAAGAAAAGCGAGTGGTTTTGCGGGAACCTGTGCACTTCGGCACAAGATGAAAAAGATAGTCCGCAAATATCCGAGACAGTGCAGGGCAATACAGAGAGAATTGAAAAATCTTTCCCGCTGTGAAAAAAGCGGAACGATGGAGATTGATAAACCTTCCGGATGCTTTGGACGAATGATGGCAGAACTCTTTGTTTATAAAAAAGACGGATGGGAAGAACGGCTTAGAAAAATCGGATTCTATCTCGGGAAATTTATTTATATCATGGATGCCTGGGAGGATCTGGAAAAGGACATGCGGACAAAAAGTTATAATCCACTGAAGGAACTTTCCCAAAAAGAAGATTATGAGGAGCAATGCAGGGAGATGCTCTGTATGATGATCGGAAATTGCACTGCTGAATTTGAGATGCTTCCGTGCCTGCTGGATGTAGACATTTTGCGGAATATATTATATGATGGAGTCTGGAACCGTTACAAAAAATTGAAGGATAAGAAAAGTGAGGAACCTAAGTTATGACAAAGAATCCTTATGAAGTGCTTGGTGTATCACCGAGTGCATCGGATGATGAGATAAAAAAGGCATACCGCGAGCTGACGAGAAAATACCATCCGGATGCCAATATAAATAATCCGCTGGCAGACCTTGCAGAAGAGAAATTCAAAGAGGTTCAGGAAGCTTACGACATCATTATGCGTGAACGTGAGAATCGCAGTGGCAGCGGATACGGCAATTATGGATATGGAAACAGCAGCTATGGGAACAGCAACAGCAGCTACGGGAACAGCAGCTATGGCAACCAGGGATATGGATATAATTATGGCTACGGGAACGGAGGCAATCAGGGATATCAGCAGAATCGTTCGTCCGGGAGCCAGCAGGATGTGGAATTCCAGGCGGTTTACAATTTCATAAATAACCGCAGATATCAGGATGCGCTGAATGTATTGAACAGAATGCCGAACCGCACTGCTCAGTGGTACTACTTAAGTGGTATGGCAAATGCCGGAGTCGGAAATAATATTCTTGCAAGAGACCATGCAACGCAGGCTGTCAATATGGAGCCGAACAATCCGCAGTACCGTCAGCTTCTGAATCAGGTAAACTGGAATTCGCAGCGTTATCAGAATAATCCGTATGGCGGCGGATACGGAAACCAGAACAGTACCCCGTGCGGCACCGGAAATATGTGCTGTGATCTTTGGATTATGGATACTTTATGTGAATGTATGGGAGGCGACCTTTGCTCATGCATGTAAAGGCAAAAAAGATTGCATTTGGAGGACTTTTACTTGCACTGACAGAAGTGTGTATCGCACTCGGAAGTGTGATTGAGACGAATACGCTATTTCTTCTGGCGGCGGCATCTTATTTTGTGGGATTTGTGATCCGGGAGACAGATATCAGAACCGGTGTGGCATTTTATGCTGCAGGCGTTCTCCTGGGGATACTGATTTCGCCAAATAAACTGTATGTAGTTTCTTATGCTGCCATGGGATTTTATATTCTTGCCATAGAATTTATCTGGAGGCGCATAGGACAATTGAAGGGAGAACGGAATCGTGCAGCTCTGTTCTGGGGCGCCAAATATATGATTTTTAATCTGCTCTTTTTACCAATGGTGTTTGGCTTCCGGAAAGTGCTTTTTCCGGGAACGGTTACCCCTGCGATGCAGGCCGGAGTCGTGGTCGCAGGACAGGCAGGCCTTTTTGTCTATGACAGGGCATATGAATATGCACAGGCGCAGATCTGGAGCAAAATGAGGAAGATACTGTAAGTATGGAAGAACGTGATTTATTAGAATTTCTGTCTCTGGCAGAAAAATTAAAATGCAACACCCGCCATTCCTGGACTTCAAGCGGAAGACGCGAAAGTGTGGCGGAACATACCTACCGGCTGATGGTTTTTGCCTGGCTGGTCAAGGATGAATTTCCCGACTATGATATGAACCGCGTGATGGAGCTTTGTCTTTTTCATGATCTGGGAGAAGCAGTGACCGGGGATATTCCTGCATTCGTTAAGACGGAGGCGGATGAGAAAACGGAAGAAGAGTCTTTGATGGAGATCACCGGGATGCTCCCGAAAGAAAGGAAAGAGGAGCTTGAAGGGCTTTTCCGGGAAGCTCTTCAAAAGGAGACGAAGGAGTCCAGGCTGGTACAGGCACTTGATAAACTGGAAGCAGTGATTCAGCATAATGAAGCTTCGATTGATACCTGGCTTCCGCTTGAGTATGATCTGCAGTTTACCTATGGGCAGGATCAGACAAAGGATATTCCGTATATGAAAAAGCTTCGCCAGAGAGTTTACAAGGATACACTTGAAAAAATCAGCAGAGAAAGCCATTTTATCGAAAAAACATTCGGCGAGCCGGTTGAAGGAGCAGTATATTATGACCGGTCGGGGGCCTATCTGATCGCAACGTACGAAGGGAAGGTGGCTGTCATTCGGACACCGAAAGGATATTTTCTTCCGGGCGGAGGTATAAATGCAGGGGAAACTCATATTGATTGCATTGTGAGAGAATGCATGGAAGAGACAGGGTATTCCGCGACAGTTGAGCGGTATGAAGGTTCGGCGGAGATATATGGGATCCATGAAAAAATCGGGTATTTTCATCCGATACAATTCTATTATTCGGGGCAGCTGAAAGAGAAAGTTGCAGAGCCGATAGAAAATGATCATGTACTTGAATGGCTTCCGTATGAAGAAGCATGTGATAAAATGTTCGTAGAAGCACAAAAATGGATATTGGATAAACAGAGGATGTAGATTTACTGCATCCTCTTATTATCATCTTCCGTGAGTATAAGATCACAGATCCTTTTTATATTGCAGGTGTCAAAATAAAATTCTTCGCGGGGAATCCATGTGGATTGAAACATTTCCAGGGAATCCGGATTGCGATGAGAAAGACGCTTTATCTGGATATCAGAAGAAATGTCTAAAAATACTTTGAAATTGAGAAAATCTTGAAGAACCGGATGACAACTATATGAACCTTCAAGAATACTGCTCTTTTCACCCGCTAAATAGCAGGGGGCCAAAAAAGTTCCTTTGTGGCATTCGTATGGTTCATACCAGATAGATTTTCCTTCTTTTAAAGGCAGAATTACTTTGTTGATCAATCGCTCAAAGTCAATATTTCCTCCCGGTAATGCCATCTGTTCAGGGGTTCTCAAAGCAAACGGAAGATAAAAGTCGTCCATGTGTATGAGATTACAGTGTAATGTATTTGCCAATTCCGTGGCAAGCATTGTTTTTCCGGCAGCGCATCGTCCATCAATGGCCAGAAAAAAGGGTTCTTTTGATTTATGAGTTTCTATGAGTTGAAGAACAGTTTCTTTATTCATTTCATATCCCCTTAAGTGAAAAGTATGATCTAACACGGATTTAATTATATCATACATTTGGCGTTAAAAAAATAAATAATAATCAATTAAAAACAAAACTGTACCTTATAAAAATATTAAAATTGTATATTTATTTCATGTCAGTTTTGATATACTATACATACCAATACGATAGGTTATAGGATAAACGGAGGTAATTAAGATGGACGCAAAACGATATGAATTGAATAAACAGCTTGCCCAGATGTTAAAAGGTGGAGTGATTATGGATGTAACGACTCCGGAACAGGCGAGAATTGCGGAGGAGGCAGGAGCATGTGCTGTTATGGCGCTGGAACGCATCCCAGCGGATATTCGTGCGGCAGGCGGAGTCTCCAGAATGAGTGATCCTAAAATGATCAAAGGAATCCAGGAAGCAGTATCGATTCCTGTTATGGCAAAATGCAGAATCGGACATTTTGTGGAAGCACAGATCCTGGAAGCGATAGAGATTGATTACATCGACGAAAGTGAAGTATTGTCACCGGCAGATGATGTGTATCATATTGATAAGCGTAAATTCAAAGTTCCTTTTGTGTGCGGAGCAAAAGATCTGGGAGAGGCACTCAGAAGAATCAACGAGGGCGCATCTATGATCCGGACAAAAGGAGAACCGGGAACCGGCGATGTTGTCCAGGCTGTAAGACATATGAGAATGATGAACAGCGAAATCGCCAAAGTAGTTTCCATGCGCGAGGACGAGCTGTTTGAGGAGGCAAAGAATCTGAGAGTGCCATATGAATTGATTGAATATGTGCATAATAACGGTCGGCTTCCGGTAGTGAATTTTGCGGCAGGCGGTGTGGCAACTCCTGCAGATGCGGCACTGATGATGCAGCTTGGCGCAGAAGGTGTATTTGTAGGATCCGGTATTTTCAAATCCGGTGATCCGAAAAAACGGGCAGCGGCAATCGTAAAAGCAGTTACAAACTATCAGGACAGCAAAATGCTTGCTGAACTTTCCGAAGACCTCGGAGAAGCTATGGTAGGTATTAACGAACAGGAAATTCAGCTTCTGATGGCAGAGAGGGGCAAGTAGAGTAGAATGAAGATCGGGATACTTGCTGTGCAGGGAGCATTTATAGAGCATAGAAAAAAACTGGAATCGCTGGGAGCCGAATGCGTGGAACTGCGCCAGAAGAGTGATCTGGAACAGGAATTTGACGGACTGGTTCTTCCCGGTGGAGAAAGTACGGTGCAGGGAAAGCTTCTCCGGGAGCTGGATATGTTTGATACGTTGAAAATGCAGATTGAACAGGGAAAACCGGTGCTGGCCACCTGTGCCGGACTGATTCTTCTGGCGAAAGAGCTTTCGAATGATGAACATGTTTATTTCGGTACTTTGCCGGTGACGGTGAAGCGAAATGCCTATGGAAGACAATTGGGAAGTTTTTTCACAACACAGGAAATGAAAGGGATCGGGAAGGTTCCGATGACATTTATCAGAGCACCCTATATTGAGAAGGCATACGATGGGGCAGAGGTTCTGGCAGAAGTAGACGGAAATATCGTGGCTGTAAAATATGGAAAACAGTATGGCCTTTCGTTTCATCCGGAACTGGATGAGGATGATCGAATCCATGAGATGTTTCTGAAAGAATGTGAAAATCAATAATAACAGGCCTTTGGTGAGATCAGATTCATCAAAGGCCAAACTTTTTTATGGATGCATGCGGCTTCCGCATTTGGGGCAGAAGTCAAAATTTTCATTGGTATGATAACCGCAGTTCGGGCAGTGTCTGCCGGATGAAGATCCCGGGAAAAATATCAGATCATTTTCATTCAGCGAGGTTACATTTCCACGTGCAATCTCTTTGCCCAGTTCGGGAGAAAGTTCACAGACGGCTCCGCAGCAACTCATTTTGGCATAGTAATGCCTGTTCCACTTAAAAAGCGGGATGAAGAAAAATGAGAAATAAGAATAGGTCATGATGATTTGAATATGGCCGAATTTTCCACAGCATTTGCAAAGCATGATCTGATCAAATGGGAGGACGTTCTGATCCTGTCCGGCACTCATGATAAAAAACATAATCTTCCACCTCCGGTAAGTCTTAATATAAGCGTGTATATTGCTTACTTATTATAGCACATCAGTTGACGGAAGATGTGAGAAATATGCATTCGGAAGTATAAAAAACTCCGCCTGTTTTTAAGACGGAGCTTTTTATAACTGGAGGGATTATTCTTCCATTAAATCAAGACGACGCAGATCATAAGTCAGACAGTCAATTAAATTCTGCATAACCTGATTTCTGTATCGCTTGCTGTATTCAGTTGTCAGACCAAGCATATTCAACAGACCATGTGTACTGCCGCCCCACTGATGGAGTTCTGTATAGACGCCGGCTTCACGAAGCTTCATGGAGAAGGCCATACAAGAATCAGATTCAGAGTCAAATTCACTTGTGTGAATGAAGAATGGGCAAAGGCCTTTGCAGTCTTCAACAGTTGCACGATTTGCGTATGCTTCAGGTCCGAGAAGCGGATTGCCGTGCTGCTCGCGTAAATACAATGCGTTTGTTCCGTTGCTCATTGTTCCGGTCCAGAATGTGTTCGCAAGCTGCTGTGAATGATAAATTGGGCGATCTTCCATGATTGCTTCCATCAAAACCGCGCCGCGTGGATGATAACCATAACGTTTCAGGCGGAAAGCGAGTGCTGCCGACAGATGTGAACCGGAGCTTTGTGCCAAAAGTGCGATGTTATCCGGATCAATATTCAATTCGTCGGCGTGTTCTACCATCCACTTGTACGTAGCATGCAGGTCATTCAGCGCAGCCGGATAAGGCGCCTGAAGTGCATTGCGGTAATGCGGGGCAACAACAACAGCTTCAGCGGTCATTGCATAGGAATGCAGAGGAGAGATCCATGGATTTGACTGAATTAAGGATCCTCCTACAGCAAATAAGATCGCACGATGACGTTTCTTTTTGGAACGTGGCTTGACCGGAGGAGTTAAAACTTCAGCAGTAACAAGCGGAGCATCTTCTTCTTCCGGACATCCAGGAATCTGCACTTTTCTTGATTCGAACTGTGCTATGATATCCTCGGGAAGCTCTACAGGGGAAAATGCTTCCGTAGCCTGAGCTGTGGCCTCTGTGATGATTCTGAGCTTTTCTTCTACTGTGATATCCGGGTCATAAGCAATGCTGGTCGGATTATCCCCAAGCACGATCTCGGTGCCAGGTGCATCTGCGAGTTCCGGATGATACCATCTGATATCAGAACGGTCAATACCCCGATTATATTCATTTCTTGGATTAAACATATTCAATTTCCTCCTTATCATTTACGGCGCCTATTATGATATTAATTATAAAATTTAGGAGAAATGAAATCATTATGTTCACAAGACAAAAAAAGTCACAGAACTTTGTTGGTTTTTACAAAGCTCTGTGAGTTATCGGAATGGCGGGGATAATTATTAGAAAACTTCGGCATCATTGGTAAGATAACGACTTATTATAATCGCTGTTTTCAGGCGGTATCGCATATCAGGATTCTCCAAATCACAGCCCAGATATTCGCTGATTTTATTGAGCCGGTATTTTAACGTGTTAACATGAATGAATAAATGCTCGGAAGCTATTTTCAAATTCTCATTATACTGCAGATAAACATATAAGGTGTCAAGCAAAGCCGGACTGTCCAGAAGCGGCCCCAGTATGTTGCGGGTATATTGACGGAGAATCTCAGGCGGCTCTTTTAACAGTGTAATCTGAACATACCAGTCCAAAAAGGAATTCAGAGAGTCGTTAACCTTTAAACGTTGCAGTAAATCAAAGGTCTGTTTGGCGGTAGCGTAACTGTTTGCAAATTCTGCCAGATTATCCGCCGGCATTCCGGAATAAAAGGACCATGCAGCATGACACAACTTCTGCTGATTCATATAGGTGACGGCTGACTTTAAAATTTGTTGTATGGCAGAAAGACTGGCGATTTTTTTGTCAAATCCGACAAAGCAGATCAGGCGGCAATCCTCGGCAAAAGAAAGAACAGAGGATTTGCCGGGGATGTTCATTTTGTAATAATTTTCGAGTAGTATCTTAGCATGTATGAGACTCTGACTGAGGGAAAGATCCCGTCTGTTTTCAGCCTTGTCCGGTATCACGATCGTGCAGAAATATCTGCAGTCAGGTGTATATCCGAATTCCTCAGACAACGATTCGCTAAATACTATGTTCGATGTATAACAGATATCTTTGAGCCAGTCTTCAATGCGTTGTTCCATCCAGAAATCACTGGATAAAAGAGCTGAGAGACGCTTGATAAATATCGATTTATTATAGGATTCGGACACAGCAAAGAGAGGAATCTGTTTCTCATTAAAAAAATCAAAATTATATGGGCTGCCCTCTATAATTGTCTGGGAAGTGTGAAAAATCAGGATACCGGAAGGATGACAGTCAGAGGCATATTCCATGAATGCATTCCAGTCATCTTCCGAATTCTGCCCGGTAAAAAGCAGTAGAAGACCAGAGGGGAAATACTTTCCTTCCGCCAGAGAGGCGGCCTGAGCAAACCAGGTAATATCCTGCATAATACCGGATTCTCCTGCAAGAAGAGCCGTATTTTTCATTAACGAGGTATTCATTAAATCTTTAATGGTCATTGCAACTTTCACTTCCTAACAAATTGATGACTGAATTGTCTCAAAATCCTATTCTTATTATAACATCAGGCGATAAAATGATATATTTACAAACCCCCCATATTGCCCAAAATATGGATGAAAAATGTCGGAATTTATTTGCTGTCGATAAAAAATCGAGATTTTTTTGTTTGTGGGAAATAAAGAATTCGGCGGATATTTATTTTATAATTAAATAAACGGCGCCGTATCATAACAGGAAAGGAGAAGAAAATGTTTAGTCCTAAAAATGAATATAATCGGGGGATCGATCGCACGGATCCTCGCTGGTATCATCCGGAAATAGCAGAGTCACCTACATTTGCCATTGTTGCAGGGGAAAATCCGACTCCTTTTGCATATGACCCTGATCTTTCGCAGGAAGAAAAAATAGGAATACGTAATGCGATGCTGGAAGGACCGCAGAATATGTTCACTTCCGTTGAATTGCCTGACGAAATAATCGAGCAGTTTGACGACCGGTCTGTAGAAATTCCCGGCTGTCCGGAAGAACCGGATGCGCCGCTCGTGCATGTGGATATTCTGACACCTCCGGTAAAACCATGTTCAAAGAAAAGAAGACATCGCGCGGTTCTTTATATTACCGGTGGTTCATTGGTAACTGCGGTTGCAAGGATCTCTCCGCTCCATTCGTATGCGATGGCGGCGGAAGCTGTTGTGGTGGCCCCTGTTTACCGGACTGCTTTGGATGCAGCTTATCCGGCAGCGCTGAATGATCTTCATGCTACATACAAATGGATGGTTGAACATGCGGATGAATTGAATATTGATCCGGATAATATCGCGATACTCGGAGGCAGTTCCGGATCACATCTGGGAGCATGCCTTGCTTTCCGTTTGAAACGGTATGGCTACCATCCGAGAGGTGCGGTCTTAATGGAAGCAATTGTTGAAGACCGGCCAATTTATCATTCTCAGCAGCTCGCAACGACCTTCTGGAATGGACCGACAAGCAACGGTACTGCAGCTTTGTATCTGAGGGAGCAGCTTGGAAATCCACTGCTTGGACCGGAGGCATTTGCAAACCGTGCTACGGTAGAAGAATGTAAAGGACTATGCCCGATCTTCATTCACACAAGTGAATTTGATCCGGATGCGGATCCATGTATGGCATTTTCTATGAAACTTAGAGAAGCTGGTGTTTACACAGAATTGCATCAGTGGGGCGGCACAACCCATGGCACCCTGAATATGATGGGGCTTTCGACTGAATATGGCCGAAGATTCAGAGATCAGGTTATGACAAACCTGAAAGACTGCCTGCAATATGATCTAAGAAGATTGGATTTGCAGGAATAAATTTGATAACTGTTTTGAAAAAATAACTGTTCCAACAATTTAAATATTTGTTCCAAAATATGGATTGGCGGTATACTCCTTCCCATAAATATACTGCTGGTTCATATAGGTGGCGGATTCTTCAAATCAGAAGAATCCGCTTTATTATTGCATAATATTTTGCGTCAGTTCCTATTGACAAAGACCTGAACTTTATATATAATATGTAACGTGTTACACATTAGGGGAAAGAGGTGATCAGACTGAATTCAAAAGATATCGGCCCTTTGATAAAAAGTATTGATGAAAAGCTGAAAGCAAAAGCGGATGTGGATATGAAAACGTATAACCTGACACTGGTACAGAGTTTTGTATTGACATTTCTGCAAAGCAGAGGCGGCAGTGCTTCACAGAAGGAGATTGAGAATTATCTGGATATTTCGCACCCTGCGGTTGTAGGAATCGTTTCACGCATGGAACAGAATGGCCATGTTATAACATGGATGGACCCGAACGACAAACGCATCAAAATGGTTCAGCTTACGGAGAAAGCTGATGCATTGGGGATGGAGATGAACAAGGTGCGGGGGCAGATGGAAGAAGATCTTCTTGCTGGTTTTTCTGAAGAAGAAAAGAAGAAGCTGAGAGAACTGCTGACAAGAGTGGAAGGAAATCTGATTAAACTGCAAAGCCGTTAGAGCGGCTTTGTATTTTTTGCAAAAAGTGTAACGTGTTACATATGAAAGGAGCAAAGTATATGGTAAAAACACTGGCTCGGAGCCTGAGACAGCATAAAAAAGGCTCAATCATTACAATCTGTCTTTCCATACTGGAAGTCGTATTTGAGATTCTTATACCGCTTTGTATGTCGAATCTGATTGATTTCGGCATAGAAAAAGGGGAAATGTCCCAGGTATGGAAATATGGCATCATATTGGTCATTTTTGCTCTGATCCAATTGGTGACGGGCATACTTTCGGCGCATATGGCGGCCAAAACTTCGGTCGGTTTTTCGGCGAATCTCCGACAGGATATGTATGATAATGTACAGACATTTTCCTTTTCCAACATAGATAAGTTCTCTACAGCGTCTATTGTAACCCGCTTGACGACAGATGTAACGAATGTACAGAATGCATATCAGATGTTGATCCGACTGGCTATCAGGGGACCGTTTATGATGATATTTGCTATTATTGTATCTTTTAAAATTAACAAAGAAATTTCACTGGTATTTCTGGTTATTATACCGATTCTTGCGGTTTTGCTTGGATGGATTGTATGCAAGGTGAATCCGATCTTCGGAAACGTGTTTCGTACTTACGACAGCCTGAATAATGTTGTGCAGGAAAATATAAGAGGCATCAGGGTTGTGAAATCATTTAATCAGGAGGAAAATGAAATTCAAAAATTCGGCGGAATTTCAGAAAAGATTTATCAGGAATTTGCCAAAGGCGAGCGCCTGTTGGCATTGAATTCACCGATGATGCAGTTTTTTATGTATGCTTGTATGATTCTGATTTCCTGGATGGGAGCGAAAGCAATTCTTGCCAGCGGAAATAATCCGGCAGTTGGCCTGACTACAGGAAATCTGACAGCACTGATCAACTATGCGACTCAGATTCTTGTCAGCCTGATGATGCTTTCCATGGTGTTCGCTATGATTGCAATCGCACTCTCTTCGGCAAAGCGTATTGCAGAAATACTGGAAGAAAAAACAGATATTGCGAATCCTGAAAATCCGGTTGAAGAAGTGAAAAATGGGGATGTTGAATTTGAAGATGTGACCTTTGTCTATGCATCGAAAGCAGATAAAAAAGTGTTGGATGGGGTAAATCTTCATTTTCGATCAGGAGAGACGATTGGAATTCTTGGTGGAACCGGTTCATCAAAATCCAGTTTGGTACAGCTCATTCCGCGTCTGTATGACGTGAGTGGAGGCGCTGTGAAAGTAGGAGGCACGGACGTAAGGACTTATGATTTAGAAGTATTGCGTGACAGTGTCGCTATGGTTCTGCAGAAAAATGAACTGTTTTCAGGAACGATCAGGGAAAATCTCCTTTGGGGAAATGAAAATGCCACGGATGAGGAAATACAGCACGCGTGCAGGCTGGCATGTGCGGATGAGTTTATCCAGACATTTCCGGATGGATACGAAACTCATATCGAACAGGGAGGTACCAATGTTTCGGGAGGTCAGAAACAGAGACTATGTATTGCGCGGGCTCTGTTGAAAAAACCAAAGGTTCTGATTTTAGACGACTCTACCAGTGCGGTCGATACGAGGACGGATGCTGCGATTCAGCAGTCTTTTGCAGAATACATTCCGGAAACGACGAAAATTATCATTGCCCAGCGTGTCAGTTCGGTACAGCATGCGGATCAGATCGTTGTGCTGGATGATGGACAGGTAGCAGCGGTCGGAAAGCATGCATGGCTGCTTGAACATTGTGGTATTTACCGTGAAGTTTATGAATCTCAGCAGAAAGGGGAGAATGGGAATGAATAAAGAAAATGCAAAAAGTGTTGAGACATTGATGAAGATTCTATCCTATATGAAAGAATACCGGGGCAGAATCGTGATCGTTGTGATCTGTATTTTGCTGAGTTCGATTGCGAGTGCAGCGTCTTCCCTGTTTTTGCAGACGTTGATCGATGATTATATTATCCCGATGCTGGCAATGGATGAACCGGTATTCACCGGACTGATACATGCTCTCATTACGATTGGTTTTGTCTATCTTGTCGGGGTCGCTTCCACATTGATCTATAATCGTCTGATGGTAACGATTGCACAGAGTACTTTAAAAAAGATTCGTGATGAAATGTTTGAAAAAATGCAGTGGATGCCGATCCGTTTCTTTGATTCTCATACACATGGTGAGATTATGAGCCTTTATACGAATGATACAGATACCTTGCGTCAGTTGATTGCACAATCCATGGCGCAGCTGATTTCTTCTGTGTTTACGATTGTATCGGTATTTGTATGCATGCTCTATATCAGTATTCCTTTGTCGGTTGTGGCTGTAGTGGTCATGTTTCTGAATTTGAAAATTGCCGGAGGTACCATGTCTAAGATCGGCATGTATTTTATGCAGCAGCAGAAAAGTCTGGCCGAGTTGAATGGATTTGTCGAAGAAATGGTGGGTGGGCAGAAAGTGATTAAAGTGTTTTGCCATGAAGAAAAGGCAAAACAGCAGCTTAAGGAGAAGAATCGGGCGTGGGAAGAAGCGGCTGCTCATGCAAACGGAAGTGCCAATTCCATTATGCCGATGCTCTGCGGACTGAATTATCTGCAGTATGTGATCGTTGCCGTCATTGGTGCATATATGGCAATTTATGAGGTTGGAAATCTGGGGCTGAGCGGTTTCCACACATTGTCACTTGGTATGATTGCATCTTTTCTGACACTGACGCGCAATTTCTCCAATCCGATTTCGCAGATATCAAACCAGTTGAATTCAATTGTTACGGCGTTGGCAGGAGCCTCAAGAATTTTTGCTTTTATGGATGAAAAACCGGAGACCGATGAGGGATATGTGACTCTGGTAAATGTAAGAGTTTCGGAAGAGGGTACACTTACAGAATGTGCGGAACATACCGGACACTGGGCATGGAAACATCCGCATCATGATGGTACACTGACTTACACAGAGTTGAAAGGTGATATCACTATGGATCATGTGGATTTCGGATATGTGCCGGAAAAAACGGTTCTTCATGATATAACTCTGTATGCAAATCCGGGGCAGAAAATTGCTTTTGTAGGGGCGACCGGTGCAGGAAAAACGACGATCACCAATCTGATCAACCGATTTTATGATATTGCAGACGGAAAGATTCGTTATGATAATATTAACATTAATAAGATTAAGAAAGCGGACCTCAGACGATCTCTGGGAGTGGTTCTGCAGGATGTCAATCTGTTTACCGGAACTGTCATGGAAAACATTCGCTATGGAAATCCGGAAGCGACGGATGAAGAATGTATCGCAGCTGCAAAACTGGCCAACGCTGACGGTTTCATCCGTATGCTGCCGGAAGGGTTTCAGACGCTGCTGCAGGGAGATGGAAGCGGACTTTCCCAGGGGCAGCGGCAGCTTCTCTCGATTGCCCGGGCGGCAGTGTCCGATCCCCCGGTTATGATTTTGGATGAAGCGACATCCTCCATTGACACGCGTACAGAAGCATTGGTTCAGGATGGAATGGATAAGCTGATGAAGGGAAGGACGGTCTTTGTCATAGCCCATCGTTTGTCCACCGTACAAAACTCGGATGTTATCATGGTACTTGACCATGGACGGATCATTGAACGTGGCAACCATGAGAAGCTGATTGCAGAAAAGGGCACCTATTACCAGCTTTATACCGGCGCTTTTGAATTGGAATAGCAGACAATCTGTCTGCTATTCCAGAAAACTAAAAGTTTCTTTGTCTTGAAATAGCGAAATTAAGTCATTTTTTAATTTCTCTGTGAATTCCGGTTGAGTTTCTTTGAAATTCATATGTTCATAAAGCGGTGAATTGCGGAAACTGAATATATGATCAACAGAATCCAGCATCCGTTTCATGATTTCGGCAGTGCTCTTCGCATCCTGTTCAAGCGTTGCCAACTCAAGGCGGCAGGAAGTTTCATAATACGTACCCATATCAAATAATCCGGCAAGCTCACTTTGTTTGTCGACCAGCAAATGTGCTTTTGCCATATCCTTTTCCTGCAGAGCAATCATGTACATACCTAACAGCACTCCGTTTACCACTTGATATTCTGCAAAAAGCAATTCTTCATACGTCTTGTAGGCTTCCTGAATTCTGCCGGTTTTTTGATAAATTTCTGCCTGCTTTCGTTTCCGTTCGGGATTCTGGATAGAGAAGTATTGTAAAAATTTCCCGGCGGTTTCATATTCTTCTTTGCGCATGTAGAATCCAAATAAAGAGTCCGCAGCATGATAGCGTAGTGTTTCGTCTTTGCTCTCGAGGACACGCATATAGCAACTGCAGATATAATCATCGTAATCTCCGGAATCCGGCAGGCCTTTCAGGAGACGGTTGGCGTCGAGCGTGACGGACATTTGCCAGATCAGCTGCTCACAATTCGGGTATAGTTCCAGTTCTTTTTTGATCCATCGGAAAACATCTTCATATTTCGCTTCTTGAAATTTGGCGTCTGCTATTTGAACAAGTTCTTGTATCTCTTCGGAAGAAAGCTCTTCATGATACGAGAGCAGTTCATCTGTAGAAATGCCAAACAGTCTGGCAATCGGGGCAAGAAGTGTGATATCCGGATAAGAATTTCCATTCTCCCATTTATTTACTGCCGGAGCAGTCACACCAAGACGGTTCGCCATTTCTTCCTGAGTCATATCGGCGGATTTTCTGTATTTACGTATCACTTCACCTATTTGCATAAGCGGTACCTCCTTAGTTTGTATGCATCGGCCTTTGCTTGATTTTAGGATAACAAATTCATGCGAGGTTCACAATTGATTATAAGTTAAATATCAGGAAAAAAACTTAACTGACAGTTATGAATAAAAAAACTTGAATTCTGTGCTGCACTGCGCTATAATATAGCCGAAAAGAATAAGGAATTTCTTCGGGGCAGGGTGCAATTCCCAACCGGCGGTATAGTCCGCGACCCGCGATCGTAAAATGAGAGCGGCTGATTTGGTGTGATTCCAAAACCGACAGTAAAGTCTGGATGAGAGAAGAAAATCGGCTGTTTTTAATACAGATAAAAGATTACGCCCCGGGTAACAGTAGCCGGGGCTTTTTGTATTACGAAAACCGATGAATTCCCATGAACCAGGAAGATTTTCCTCCTTTTGACTAATTAGAAATCTTGTGTAAAGAAAAGGAGAGAAAAACATGAGTACAGATGTAATGTCAAACACAAAAAATGGTAAAAAAACAAAAGTCAATGTAAAAATGATCGCACAGATCGGTATGCTTGGCGCAATCGCAGTTGTTCTGATGCTGTTCGAAATCCCGCTTCCGTTTGCACCAAGCTTTTATGAGATCGATTTCAGTGAGGTGCCGGTTTTGATCGGAGCTTTCACCATGGGGCCGGTTGCCGGTGTGCTGATTGAGCTGGTGAAGATTCTGCTTAACTTCCTGATCAATGGATCGACAACCGCAGGAGTAGGCGAACTCGCCAATTTCCTGATCGGATGTGCATTCTGCCTTCCGGCTGCGTATATTTACCGCAAATTCCATACAAGAAAAGGCGCAATCATCGGTATGCTGACAGGTACTTTGTTCATGGCTTTTGTAGGTTGCTTTCTGAATGCGTATGTCCTGCTTCCGACCTATGCGAAGGCGTTTAATATGCCGATTGAAGCACTGGTAGGAATGGGAACTGCGGTAAATGCAAATATTACAAGTCTGTTTACATTTGTTGTGTTTGCAGTCGCACCGTTCAATCTTCTGAAGGGTGTTCTGGTATCACTGATCGTATTTCTGATTTATAAAAAGATCAGTCCGATTCTGAAAATGGGACGGGAATAATAGCTTAGTGTGGAAGCAGTGCCTTAAGTGCACTGCTTTCTTTTTCGATTTGATCTTTCAATTCAAAAATAAGTCGGCACTGCTGGCGGATATCGGCTGAGCGCTCCTCACATTGCCGTTTGATGCGCTCCAGCCGTTCGTGATACAGGAGTACGCTGTGGTTATTCTTATCTTTCCCTTTCAGCATTTCCTCCTCTAAAAGCGCTTTCTGATACATTTTCTCGACTGTATCCAACTGTTTTAGTAATTCCGGGATCTTTCGAAGATATTCGTTATATATTTCCAAGCGCTGACATTCTGTCGGACTGTTTAACAATAATTCCATAATTACCTCCATGTGTTTTCTGATGTAAATCAGATATTTCGAAAAAAGATGTGTCTGTGTGATTATAGTATAGAATAAAGTTGTAAAAAAGTCCACAAAGTTGTGGATGGCAGAAGAGCCGCGATCTTCTTATATCTTTTGGAAGGAATTGGGATTGTTTCGGAAAAGTCAGTGTGTTATAATCGGAATAACGCAGACGGAAAACAGGATAAAACGTCAGGAGGTAGTGAGATGACGGTTAAATTTGATGTAAAAATGACAGAAAAAGCAATGTATGATTTTATGCTTCATACTACGTATACGAGTCTGAATGGAATTATGGGAGTGATTCTGGGAGGGATTACGCTGTACCTGGGGATTCGCCAGACGATGAACGGGGTATATCCGGCGGCAGCTACATTTTTCCTGATTGCAATATTCTTCCTGGTGGGAACGCCGCTGAATATGAAGGCGAAATCTTCCGAACAGGTGAAAAAATCACCAATGTTCCAGAAACCGATCAGTTATGAACTGACAGAAGAAGGTGTGAAGGTTTCACAGGATGATCAAAGTACGCTGAATGAATGGAACAATTTTCAGAAAGCGGTTTCAACAAATACATCTATTATTTTATATGTTACGAAAGTGAGGGCGCTGATTTTTCCGAAGGAGGCTTTAGGGGAACAGTATGCGGCAGTGGTGAAGATGATTTCCACGCATATGGCTCCGCAAAAAGTGAAAATACGGCATGTCAGCGTGGATTAACAGCAGATTGAAACGGAGAGAAGCGGTATGGTAATAGAGACAAGAAGTGCCAGAGAGACTTTTTTACTCGGAGAAAAGATTGGAAAAGAAGCAAGGGCCGGGCAGGTATATACACTGATCGGAGATCTGGGTGTCGGGAAAACGGTATTTACTCAGGGAATGGCAAAGGGGCTTGGAATCAAAGAACCGGTCAGCAGTCCTACATTTACCATTGTACAGGTATATGAAGAAGGACGTCTTCCGTTTTATCATTTCGATGTATATCGCATTGGTGATATTGAAGAGATGGATGAGATTGGTTTTGACGATTATATATATGGTGATGGAGTGAGCTTGATTGAATGGGCGAATCTGATCGAAGAGATTCTGCCTGAGAAACGGACAGAGATCATCATTGAGAAGGATTTGGAAAATGGGTTTGAATTCCGCAGGATTACGGTGGAAGAACGATAGAAAAGAGGTTGAATGATGCGGATATTGGCGATTGACAGTTCCGGGCTTGTTGCAACGGTAGCGGTGGTGGAACAAGACGAAAAGGCAGGCGAAAAAACGGTTGCGGAGTATACGATAAATTATAAAAAGACACATTCACAGACGCTTTTGCCGATGTTGGATGAGATTGTACGCATGACAGAGATGGAACTTGACTCGATTGATGCAATTGCTGTAGCAGGAGGACCGGGGTCATTTACCGGACTTCGGATAGGCTCGGCAACTGCGAAAGGCTTGGGCCTCGCGCTTGAAAAGCCACTGATTCATGTGCCGACAGTAGATGCACTTGCATACAACCTGTGTTATACAGATCAGATCGTATGCCCGATCATGGATGCAAGAAGAAATCAGGTGTATACCGGAATTTATGAATTCGAAGATGAAAAACTGAACATAATAGAGCCTCAGATGGCTGTGGGAATTGAAGAACTGGCAGAAATGCTGCAGAAATTTCCAAGTGATCGGGGTATTGTTTTCCTGGGCGACGGGGTTCCTGTGCATCGCGAGAGGTTACAGAATGAATTGCTTGTCAATTGCAGAATTTCTTTTGCGCCGGCTCATATGAATCAGCAGAGAGCGGCAGCACTTGGTACACTGGCAATGGATTATTATCGTAAGGGAAAGGTGGAGACGGCGGCAGAGCACAAGCCGGATTATCTGAGACTTTCTCAGGCGGAACGCGAAAGAGCAGAACGCGAACAGGCGAAGAAGAATATGGAGAGTAGCTGCTGATGGTCGAAGAATGGAATTTAAAAGAGCTTTCGGCATCGGACGGGGAAGAGATCCGGCAGATCGCAAAGCTGGAATGTACTGTTTTTTCAGATCCCTGGAGCAGTAAAGAGATCGAAAACACGCTCAAACAGGATCATACTTTTTGTGTTGCGGCAAAGTGCAGTGAGATCGTTTTGGGATATTTTATCTGTTACTATGTGTTGGACGAATGTGAAATTGCGCGAATCGCAGTTGCGGAAGAAGCGAGATGCAGAGGGATCGGGCAGATTTTATTTGAAGAAATGCTGGCCATCTGCTGCAGAAAGAGCCTGGAAAGAATTCTGTTGGATGTAAGAAGGAGTAATCATACGGCAATCCGTTTTTATGAAAAAAATGGTTTTCAGGTGGATGGAATACGCAAGAATTATTACGGCGGAACGACACCGGAAGATGCGATACTTATGAGTAAGGATATATCCGTCTCAAATACACAGGAATAGACGGTTATGTCAAGTGGAAGATTTAGCATAAACATGCAGTGCTTTCCGATGGAAAAACGGTGAGACTGGCGCTATAATGAATACGTAACAAAGAACACATCCCTGATGTACAGTGGGAAAAGAATCAGCGGTATGTTAAGGGGATACCAGGGAGGAATATGATGCGTCAGTATAAGATTTGTAATGAGAAGAAAAAAGAGGCACGCAGAATTATTTGCAATATGTGTAAAAAAGAAATTGAAATTATAGATGGAATTGTGAAAGAGGATGTGCTGAGTGTGGAAAAACGGTGGGGATATTTCTCTGAAAAGGACAATGAGGTGCATCGTTTTGATCTTTGTGAAGCGTGCTATGACAAGCTGGTCGGATCTTTTGCGATTCCGGTAGAAATAGAATAGGAGAGAACATGTTAGATGTATGTTTGCTGGGAACTGGCGGAATGATGCCGCTGCCATATCGCTGGCTGACGGCTTTGATGATTCGATTTAATGGAAGTCAGCTTTTAATTGATTGCGGCGAAGGCACGCAGATTGCGATGAAAGAAAAGGGATGGAGCTTTAAACCAATTGATGTGATTTGCTTCACACATTACCATGGAGATCATATCAGTGGCCTTCCGGGACTGCTTCTTACAATGGGAAATGCAGACCGGACAGAACCACTTACTCTGATTGGACCGAAAGGGCTTGAAAGAGTGGTGAATTCCCTGAGGGTTATCGCGCCGGAATTGCCTTTTGAACTGAAATTTATTGAAATTACAGAGCCGGAGCAGAGTTTTGAACTCAACGGATACCGTCTCACTGCTTTTCGGGTCAGACATAATGTAATTTGCTATGGTTATACGATAGAAATCGACCGTGCAGGAAAGTTTGATGTTCAGCGAGCTATGGAACAAAAGATTCCGAAAGAATATTGGAAACATTTGCAGAGAGGTGAGAATCTCGAACTGGAAGGGAGGATACTGACACCTGATATGGTGCTTGGACCGCCCAGAAAGGGAATCAAACTGACTTATTGTACCGATACCCGTCCTACAGATTCGATCCGGCAGCATGCAAAAGGCTCCGATCTGTTCATATGTGAAGGAATGTATGGAGAAAAGGAGAAAGCAGCGAAAGCGGTGGAATACAAACATATGACATTCTATGAAGCTGCGGAAATTGCAAGAGACGCTGAAGTGAAAGAAATGTGGCTGACACATTATAGTCCGTCGCTTACCAGACCGGAAGAATATATGGATGATGTGAGAGCCATTTTCCCGCATGCAATAGCCGGAAAGGACAGAATGACGACGGAATTGGATTTTCCGGAATAAGTAATGGTGCTGTAAAAGATAGATTAAGGGATAGTGTAAGGCTGCCTGAAAAGAAAGAAGAGAAGCAGATGGAAACAGAAAATAAAGAAATTAAGATTCTGGCAATAGAAAGTTCCTGTGATGAGACTGCAGCTGCGGTTGTGAAAAATGGAAGGGAAGTTCTGTCGAACGTGATTTCATCCCAGATCGATCTCCATAAATTATATGGAGGAGTTGTACCGGAGATCGCATCCAGAAAGCATATCGAGAAGATTAATCAGGTAATCGAGGAAGCATTGTCAGAGGCGAATGTAACGTTGGATGACATTGATGCAATTGGCGTGACATACGGTCCGGGACTCGTCGGGGCGCTTCTTGTCGGTGTCGCAGAAGCAAAAGCAATTGCATATGCGAAAAAACTGCCTTTGATAGGAGTACATCACATCGAAGGGCATATTTCCGCAAATTATATAGAGAATAAAGAACTGGAACCACCTTTTTTGTGCCTGGTGGTTTCCGGAGGGCATACGCACCTTGTTTGTGTAAAAGACTATGGTACCTATGAAATCCTCGGACGTACGAGAGATGATGCTGCAGGGGAGGCTTTTGATAAAGTGGCAAGAGCGATTGGACTGGGATATCCGGGAGGCCCGAAGATCGATAAGCTTTCGAGAGAAGGAAATCCGGATGCGATTCCATTTCCAAGAGCACATATCGAGGATTCACCGTATGATTTCAGTTTCAGCGGGGTAAAGTCTTCTGTACTTAATTATATAAATGGATGTCAGATGAAAGGAATTGAATATAACCGTGCTGATATTGCGGCGTCTTTCCAGAAAGCAGTTACTGATGTGCTCGTGGGAAATGCTATGCATGCGGTAAAAGAATATGGATTAAATAAACTCGCGATTGCGGGGGGAGTGGCTTCAAACAGCACTCTGCGCACAGCAATGAAGCGGGCATGTGAAGAAAATGGAATTGATTTCTATTACCCTTCTCCGATTCTGTGTACAGACAATGCGGCTATGATCGGAGCTGCAGCATATTATGAATATCTCGCAGGAACCAGGCATGGATGGGAACTGAATGCAGTTCCTAATCTAAGACTTGGGGAAAGATAAGTCTTTTTGAACGAAAGAGATATATGGAAATATGATTGTTTCATATTATTCGGTGTGCTAGGAAGCAAATAATGAGAAGGAGCTGTCATGGAACAGGAACACAATACAAAAAAACGCTGTACAGCGATCGTCCTGGCGGCAGGACAGGGTAGCCGTATGGGGACAAAAGTTCAGAAACAATATCTGGAGATTGCAGGAAGGCCTGTGCTTTATTATTCGCTCGCTGCTTTCGAAGAATCTGAAATCATCGATGACGTTATTGTGGTTGTCGGTGAAGGACAGGCTGAATATTGCCGGAAAGAGATTGTGGAAAAATATAACTTTGACAAAGTGGACTTGATTACTATCGGTGGAAAAGAGCGATATGAATCGGTATATCGTGCACTGCTTGCTATGGACAGGGAAGAAATGAAAGTACCTAATCGGGATGGATATGTATTCATTCATGATGGTGCGCGCCCGTTTGTGGATGAAGGAATTATTGAGAGAACATATGAGGCAGTGCGTAAACATAGGGCGTGTGTGGCGGGAATGCCGTCTAAGGACACAATAAAAGTGGTGGATGCAGACGGATTTGCAAAAGAGACTCCTGACAGAAAAACGCTTTGGCTGGTACAGACGCCACAGGTGTTTGAAGCTCCATTGATCAAAGAAGCATATTTTCGATTGATGAAAAAGGAATGTATTCAAGTCACCGACGATGCAATGGTGGTTGAACAAATGCTTGGAATTCCGGTTAAATTGATTGAGGGATCGTATGAAAATATAAAGATTACAACGCCGGAGGATCTGCCTGTAGCAGAAGCTTTCATTAATCGAAAAAATAAATTAAAAAATTTGAAATAAGTTATTGACATTAAAGAAGCAGTTATGCTATAATTCCAATTGTCGCTGATACAGCGAAACAATTTCATAGATGCAGAGGTATCGAAGTGGTCATAACGAGGCGGTCTTGAAAACCGTTTGTCCGAGAGGGCGCGTGGGTTCGAATCCCACCCTCTGCGTTGAGAGAAAAGCACATTTATCTAAGGG
>JBJENH010000117.1:0-11293 GCA_051880095.1 Bariatricus sp.
CCGGTTGCTTTAGAAGCAAGCGCGGAAGAACGGGATGTTCTCGGATTGATCTCAATGATAATGTCGCGGTCCGTCTTCGGATCATGTGCCCACTGTACGTTGGTTCCTCCAATAACCTGGATGGATTCTACAATTTTATAGGATTTCTCCTGAAGACGTTTCTGAACTTCTTCGGAAATCGTAAGCATCGGTGCGGAACAGAATGAGTCACCTGTATGGATTCCCAGCGGGTCAATATTTTCAATGAAACATACGGTGATCATGTTATTCTCAGAGTCACGCACAACTTCCAGCTCTAATTCTTCCCAGCCGAGGATCGATTCTTCGACCAGCACCTGTCCTACAAGACTCGCCTGAAGCCCACGTGCACAGACCGTTTTTAATTCTTCTACATTGTATACAAGTCCGCCGCCGGAGCCGCCCATCGTATAAGCCGGACGAAGTACTACCGGATATCCGAGCTGATCTGCAATCGCAAGCGCCTCATCTACCGAATAGGCAACCTCACTTCTTGCCATCTCAATCCCAAGGCTCTCCATCGTCTTCTTGAACTCAATACGGTCTTCACCTCGTTCAATAGCATCCACCTGTACCCCGATTACTTTTACATTGTATTTATCAAGAATTCCTTTCTGTGAAAGTTCGGAACAAAGGTTAAGTCCTGACTGTCCTCCAAGATTCGGAAGCAGTGCATCCGGTCTTTCCTTCGCAATGATCTGTTCCAGCCGTTCCACATTCAGCGGTTCAATATACGTAACATCCGCAATCTCCGGATCGGTCATGATCGTCGCCGGATTGGAATTGACAAGTACAATCTCATATCCCAGATTTCTCAGAGCCTTACATGCCTGTGTACCTGAATAGTCAAACTCACATGCCTGTCCGATGATGATCGGTCCTGAACCGATGATCAATACTTTATGGATGTCTTCCCTCTTTGACATACTCGTTTCCTCCTATATGTATAATATTCATTTTGCCCAATCATATTATACATGAAACCATATTGGCTGGCAACGTAAAATCTTCAGTTATGCGTTTAATATAATTTCTGCCACTTCTGCGGTTGTCTCAGCAATATAGTCCGCTCCGGCTTCTTCCAACTCTTTCCGGTTACCGTACCCGTATAAGACCCCCATACAGGATATTCCATTTTCTTTTGCACCAAGCACATCGTGCTCGCGGTCTCCGACCATAAGTACCCTATGCTTTTCTTCTTCCGTGATTCCTAACGTATTCAGGGCATATTGGATCACATCAGCTTTCCGGATCCGCGCTTCATCCATGGTTGCACCACAGACGCAGGCATAGTCCCTGGTAAATCCGAAATGATCTGCAATTCTTCTCGCAAAGGGCTCCGGTTTCGAAGTCGCCACTGCCAATATGAGTCCCTGTTCCTTCAATCTTTTTATACTCTCATCAAATCCGTCATATACAGAATTCTCAAAAATACCTTTTTCTGTATAATATTCACGGTAATACCTGACGGCTTGCGCTGCTTCCTCTTCATTCATACCATAGTATTTCATCATCGAATCAGTAAGCGGCGGGCCGATAAATCTTTTTAATGATTCTCTGTCTTTTTCCTCATACCCCATTTTCTGGAGAGCATAGGCTACAGAATTGATGATTCCGGGACCGGATTCTGTGATTGTCCCATCCAGATCAAATAATATATATTTAAACTTCATTCTTTTCCTCTTTCCTGTTCGGTACTTTCAGTTTCTTTAATTCTTCTTTTTCTTCTTTAGAGACCCGGTAGGATTCTCTTATTTTCTGAATTGCTTTATTCTGTGTAAATGCATCCAGATGATTATGTTCCAGAAATGATCTGGTTTTTTCAGGGAATTTCACGTAGCACATGGAAATCGCCCAGGCAATAGCCATTTTCACATAATATCCTTCATGATGAATCTTATCAAAGATTTTCAACAGACGATCTATGTATTCTTCATTTATAAAATAATCCATAAGCCCAACGATACCGAAACGGATGCTGAACTCGGTACCGTCCTCGACTTTCTGCAGCAGATAAGAATACCATATTCCCGGTTTTTTCTGCATAAATTTGTACGTGCTCATACAGCTGTCGCAGACGGCCCAGTTATTGATCTCGGGTACAAACCGGTTCAGGTACTTCATTCTTTCCTCATCATCCATCTTTGCATAGCCGATGATCATGCCTCGAATCATCACCTCTTCATAAGTGTCCGGGCAGCGGTTCTCCAGATAATTTCTCCAATCCTCTTTAACGGCATTTCTAGCTATTTTACGAAGTTCTGGAATACGCACTCCCATAATATTTTCCGTTCCCGGCAATAATCCCGAATGGAAATCTCTGTACTTTGGATCTGCCTTTTCAAGAAGATCCGCTTTTATTCTATCCGATAAATTGTCCATTATACTCTCCTTGTAAAAAATGAGCCTCTCTTTTAAAGAGAGACTCATTTATCACGCTAATTAATCGTTCTGATTATTTGTTTGAAAGGAATTCGTGAATACCTTTTGCTCCTGCTTTACCAGCACCCATTGCAAGGATAACAGTTGCTGCACCTGTAACAGCATCACCGCCGGCATAAACACCTTCTTTAGAGGTCTTTCCGGTTTCTTCATCTGCTACGATACATTTCCACTTGTTAACTTCCAGACCTTCTGTTGTAGAAGAGATCAGCGGGTTCGGAGAGGTACCGAGTGACATGATGACTGTGTCAACATCGATAACGAATTCAGAACCTTCAACAGCTACAGGACGTCTTCTTCCGGATGCATCCGGTTCGCCAAGTTCCATACGTACGCACTTGATTCCTTTTACCCATCCGTCTTCTGCAAGGATCTCAACCGGATTGGTAAGCAGATCGAACTGAACGCCTTCTTCTTTTGCATGATGTACTTCTTCTACTCGTGCCGGAAGTTCTTCTTCAGAACGACGGTAAACGATATGTACTTCTGCGCCAAGACGAAGTGCTGTTCTCGCAGCATCCATTGCTACGTTACCACCACCGACTACAGCAACTTTCTTTCCTGCTGCGATCGGGGTATCGTAAGAATCGTCAAATGCTTTCATAAGGTTGCTTCTTGTCAGGTATTCATTAGCTGAGAATACGCCGTTTGCGTTCTCTCCCGGAATACCCATGAACTTCGGAAGACCTGCTCCGGAACCGATGAATACTGCTTCGAATCCTTCATCTTCGATCAACTGATCGATTGTTGTAGATTTACCGATTACAACGTTGGATTCAAATTTAACACCAAGTTCTTTTACTTTATCGATTTCTTTTGCTACGACTTTCTGTTTCGGAAGACGGAATTCCGGAATACCATATACAAGAACGCCGCCCAGTTCGTGAAGTGCTTCGAAAACAGTTACATCGTAACCTAATTTAGCAAGGTCACCGGCACAGGTAAGACCTGCAGGGCCGGAACCGATTACAGCTACTTTATGTCCGTTCTTAACTTCTGCTCCAACCGGTTTAATATCATTTTCAAGAGCGTAGTCAGCTACGAAACGCTCCAGTTTACCGATAGAGATCGGCTCGCCTTTGATACCGCGGATACATTTACCTTCACACTGTGATTCCTGAGGACATACACGTCCGCAAACTGCCGGAAGTGCGGAAGACTGTCCAATGATCTTATATGCTTCTTCGATATTGCCTTCTTTTACTTCATGGATGAATCCAGGAATATTGATTCCTACCGGACATCCTTTTACACACTGTGCATTCTTGCAGTTGATACAACGGGAAGCTTCTGCCATAGCCTCTTCCTGATTGTATCCATAACATACTTCTTCAAAATTCGTTGCACGTACCTTCGGATCCTGCTCTCTTACAGGTACTTTCTTTAATACGTCTGCCATTATTTGTCACCTCCGCAATGACCGCATCCACCGTGATGTGTGTCACCTTCCTGTAATTTTAACAATGCTCTGCCTTCTTCAGTCTTGTACATCTGCTGTCTCTTCATTGCTTCGTCAAAGTTTACAAGATGTCCGTCAAATTCCGGTCCGTCTACGCATGCGAACTTGATCTCATCGCCAACATGCAGACGACATGCGCCGCACATTCCTGTTCCGTCAACCATGATCGGGTTCATACTTACGATAGTAGGAATCTCCAGTTTCTTGGTAAGCAGGCAGACAAATTTCATCATGATCATCGGTCCGATTGCTACACAAACGTCATACTTCTTGCCTTCTTCGATCAGTTTTTCAATCTTGGTCGTTACCATTCCGGCATGTCCGTATGTTCCGTCATCTGTACATGGATAATAATTTCCGGCAACGGCTTCCATTTCCTTCTCAAGAATCAGCATGTCCTTTGTCTTTGCTCCGACAATAACATCCACATCAATTCCGTGAGCTTTCATCCACTTAACCTGCGGATAAACCGGTGCAGCACCTACACCACCGGCAACGAATAAGATTTTCTTATTCTTCAGGCTTTCAAGATCCTCTTTCACAAATTCAGACGGGCATCCGAGCGGGCCTGTGAAATCTCTGAAAGAGTCTCCTGCTTTTAAAGCTGCCATCTTCTCTGTAGAAGCACCTACTGACTGGAACACGATCGTGATCGTTCCTGCTTCTCTGTCGTAATCGCAAATTGTAAGCGGAATTCTTTCCCCTTTGTCATCCATCTTAACGATTACAAACTGCCCCGGTTCACAATGCTTTGCAACACGAGGAGCTTCAACATCCATAAGATAAATCTTATCAGCTAATTTTTCAGCTTTTGTTATCTTGTACATTGCTTATGCCTCCTAATTGTTTTACTCTCTTTATGATAAATTATTAGCTATTAAATATCAAGTGTTTCTTCACTTTTATTCCGATAAAATCAATTCATATTTGCGAATCGTCACGTCACTGATCCGTCCTTTTTTGTTAACAAGCACTGCTTTAAAAGTCGTGCTTCCTTCCGGCATCGTGATCGGACTTGTATACTTCATCGTAGAGGACGAAGAAGGATCCGGATCGCTTCCATCGGTGGTATAATATCCTTCATAATTCTCCGGTACCACGATTTCAATACTCTGCCCGACATCATATGATCCCGTTGAAGGGGTCACAGATGGTGCGTCTTCGATCGGAAATTCGATCGTGTATGTCTTTTTTGCTACAAGACTCGGGATTCCTTTTTCATTTACTGAAATCGCCCGAACCTCCGTCACTCCTTCATCAAGACGAATCGGTTCCGTATACTTCAGACTATTCTGCGTCGGATCGGTTCCATCGGTCGTGTAATAGATGGCCGTCCCTGTACCGGTAAGCTCCAGCGCCTGAATTTCTTCATATTCTTTCGTCTCATCCAGACTGTATTCCGGCTCTTCTGAAATATATTCGCCGCATGCCAAAAGGACTTGTTCGCTTGTACACTGGTCAAGAAGAACGGACACTTTCATCTTCTGATCGGTATCGATATAGAATTGAATTGCTTTTCCATAAATCTCAGCATTCGATGGCTGTTCTTTGATCGCATCAAGGAACACCGCCTCAGCGGCTTCCATATCATTCTGTGCCAGATAGACCTTTGCCAGCCCCTCATAAGCCTCACCGCGTTTTCCATTTTTCGAGACAGCCTTTTCGAAGCAAAGCGCTGCCTCCTTGTATTCACCGCTTTCCAGCAGACGGAATCCTTTACCGACTCTTCCTGCATACGAATTCATATAAGCAATCACGCCGATAATCAGAGCAAGGACGAGCGCAGAACATAAAAGGATGAGCTTTCGGATCTTCTTTTTCTTTGCAATCTGCTTTTTTCTTTCGATCTTCTTCTGACGTTCTCTGAGTTCTTCCGGAGAAAGATGACCGGTACGTCCGTTTCCGGAGCGTGCAGTCGTCTTCGATGTGCCGTTTCTTCCTGTTCCGGCTTTGCCTGCACTTGTTTTTCCTGTGCCCGCCCTGTCTGTTCCCGGTCTTACCGTGCTTGTCCTTCCCGTAGTATTGCGGACCATTCCGGTTTTACCAGAAGTACTGCGGACCATTCCGGTTTTACCTGTATTTCTGCGGGGATTTGCGCCCCCGTTTCTAACCTGACCGGCTGAAGTTCTGTCTGAAGTACTCCTTCTTCCGTCCATTGCGTACCCGACCGGGTCAAATGACTCCGTGACGGCACCTTTTACCTGAGCTGCGAGTACGTCATCAAGCGGATTATAATCAGGCACGATTTGTATTTCCTGGCCGCATCGGGGACAGATCAGACGATCATCCGGGATTTGAGCTCCACAGTTCATACATTTCATTGTCTTTCGTCTCCTTCCGTTTTTCTAAACGTATTCTTCTATATATTGTTCAAATTCTTCCATCGACATCAGCACTTTCCTTGGCTTGGTTCCTTCTTCCTCTCCCACAACTCCGGCCTCAGCAAGCTGATCCATGATACGTGCGGCACGGTTAAATCCGATCTTGAATACTCTTTGAAGCATTCCGATTGATGCTTTATCCTTATCAATGATGAATTTACCTGCTTCCACAAAATAAACATCCCTGTCATCTGCCCCTTGGGATGTCTGCGCAGCCGACTGATTCAGATTGACCTGACTCTGGATTTCCTCATTGTATGTAATGCTGCCGCTGTTCTCTTTCAGATACTCGACAACATTCTGCACTTCTTTGTCAGAAACAAATGCCCCCTGTACACGCACCGGTTTCTGGTATCCTGCAGGATAGAACAGCATATCACCTTTTCCGAGCAGTTTTTCCGCCCCGTTCATGTCAAGGATGGTTCTGGAATCCACACCCGAAGATACGGAAAATGCGATTCTTGACGGCATGTTCGCCTTAATAAGACCGGTGATGACATTGACCGACGGTCTCTGTGTGGCAAGTACCAGATGGATTCCGGCCGCACGCGCCAGCTGGGCAAGACGGCAGATGGACTCTTCCACATCCCCCGGTGCGACCATCATAAGATCTGCAAGCTCGTCCACGATGATGACGATCTGCGGCATTTTCTGTGGCTTATCGGGGTCGTCAATGTCTTTGATATTTTCCACCCGGTCGTTGAAGCCCTTGATATCTCTTACATTATATTCAGCAAAAAGCTGATAGCGCTTGTTCATCTCAGCTACTGCCCAGTTCAGAGCACCGGCTGCTTTCTTCGGATCTGTGACAACCGGGATCAGAAGATGTGGAATGCCGTTATAGACACTCAACTCTACCACTTTCGGATCTACCATGATGAGCTTGACTTCATCCGGCTTCGCCTTATACAGAATACTCATGATCAAGGTATTGATACAGACGGACTTTCCGGAGCCGGTTGCTCCTGCCACAAGAAGATGCGGCATCTTCGCAATATCCGATACGACAACCTTTCCTGCAATATCCCGTCCGGTGGCAAATGCAATCTTTGATTTGCTCTTCTTGAATTCATCCGATTCCAACAGATCGCGCAGCATGACGATCGAATTCTCTTTATTCGGCACTTCGATACCGACTGCAGCCTTTCCGGGGATCGGAGCTTCGATTCGGATATCGGCAGCCGCCAGATTCAATTTGATATCATCGGCCAGTCCAACGATCTTACTTACCTTCACACCCATTTCCGGCTGCAGCTCGTATCTGGTAACGGAAGGACCGCAGCTGATATTTGTTATTGTAACATTCACGCCGAAAGTCTGGAGTGTCTTCTGAAGCTTCATCGCGGTTTCGCGGAGATGCATATCGGAATCCCCGCCGCTTCCTGTCCCCTTTTTCAGCAGAGAAAGGGGTGGAAAACTGTATTCCTTCGGCGCCGGTGCCTGGGAAATAATCTGTTCCACATCCGCTGTTTCTTTCGACACATCTGTCTTCGTTCTGGATGTGCTTCTCTTAGTCTGAACAGCATCCGTCTGTTTATCCTGCGGTACGATTCCCTCAGAAGATGCCCCCTTCGGCACGCCTGCTGATGCGGCTTTCGCCTCTTCCATCGCATCTTTCAGGAAATCCGGAACATGATCAGCCGGACTTGAAGCAGGCTCCGGCTCCGGTTTTAATTCCACTGCGGAAAGCGGCATGGCACGGTTGATCACAACATCGTTAAGTGCAATTTGTCCCGTCTGCTCCAGAATATGCTTCGCCGCTGCCTCTTCTGCACCTGCGATCACTTCATTTACATCTTGTTTCGAACGTTTTGTCGCTTTGGCTTTCGACGTACGTTTTGTTTTTTCTTTTTTATCGGTTACCGGTTCAGGTTTCGGTTCCTCTAATTTTCTGTCCAGTGTCGTGTCAAATGACACACCGGAAACCTGGCGATCCATCCGCTTCTGTTCGCGTTCCTGTTCTCGGATCTGCTCCTTAAGCATTTTCTTCTCGATTGACTCTTCTCTGCGCCGCTGCATATCATCACGCGCGCGGTCATAAGCCTTCTCGCTTCCTTTTTTCACACCGCGTAAAATAGAACGCTCCGTGATCAGAACAATACAGATGATCATCAGAATCACGACAACAACATATGTACCGGCTGTTCCGATCGCAGGTACCAAAAGATCCGCAATCCATTCGCCGATCAGTCCTCCCCGGTCATTCAGAAGCTGGAGCATCACACACATCAGAACCGTAAGTACGGCCGCAGCCGTTATTTTTATGTATGCGACTGAATTTCCTTTGTTGGAAACCACAAACGCAACTCCGCAAAATAACAAAACCGGGAATACATATGCCATCCATCCGATATATTTCTGCATCACTCCCGCGATCTTTGCTCCGATAAATCCTGCAAGACCGAAATTACTGATTACAAGAAGAATACTGACTGCCAGGGTCACCCAGATCAGAATCTCTCCGACAAGAAAACTCTTCTGGGAAGCGGTTGCTGCAGTTTTTGCCTTTTTCGCCGCCCCGGTACTCCCCGTTTTCTTCTTCGTCTGACTTCTCCCCTTCGATTTAGAAGAGGTGGAAGTCCTTGACGTTGTTTTCTTTCCCTCTGTTTTTGAAGCCATAAAACTTCCCCCTTATTTAATACCCCTATATCTTAGCCGTTTCAAAAACGGCTGAATTTATACATACTATTTTATTATAGCATTTGCCGAGGTTCATGTCATCACTTAATTTTCATCAGACTTTTTCTGTTTTTCCGCAATCATTTCATGCAATTTTTTCAAAGCCTGACTGATTCCCCCGACTTCATCAATGAGTCCCTCCCTCACTGCCTGCTCTCCGTCGAGCATCGTACCTACATCTTTGACCAGTTGTGTCGGATCCAGCATCAGCTCTTCAATGCGCTCCTGGCTCATCTTGGAGTGCGCAGCCAGAAAGCCTGTGATTCGATCCTGTGTTTTCTCCATGTTTCGCAGGCTCTGCATAACTCCGATAAACATTCCGCTGCTCCTTACAGGATGAATGATCATGGTACCGCTCGGAACGATAAAGGAATAGTCTGCCGAAACCGCAAGCGGGCCTCCGATGGAATGGCAGCCCCCGAGTACCAGCGATACCGTAGGCTTGCTGAGAGATGCGATCATTTCCGCTATGGCAAGCCCTGCTTCCACATCCCCTCCAAGTGTATTGAGGAGAATCAGAACGCCGTCAACCTCCTCGCTGTTCTCGATCTGTGCAAGCTTGGGAAGAAGATGCTCGTATTTCGTTGCCTTCGCATTGCCGGACACTGCTTCATGTCCTTCTACTTCTCCGATCACCGTCAGAAGCTCGATCCGGTGTGCAGCGCCTTCTTCAAGCGGCAGCGTTCCCATCTCCCGGATATGGCTGTCTTCCTCAGACAGATTTTCCGGTTTCTTATTTTCATTTGCCTCTGAATCTTTCATATTTGACCGCTTTCGGATCTGATATTCCTTCATATCGCTGTCTTCCATCATTTTATTTCCTCTCTTTCTGTACATATTTCATTCTGTAGATAATTTCATCCAGAACACAGTTCTCTGTAAATAGAAGTATGTGCAGAGTGAGGAAATACTATTCAAATTAAAAAGAGAGACTGCTTTTCACAATCTCCCTGTTTTTTCATAAACTATACAAGTTCCAGTGCCTGTTTCAGATCATCGATGATATCGTCGATATTCTCAATACCCACGCTAAAACGGATCAGATCCGGCTGTACTCCTGCTTCCATAAGTTCTTTATCATTCATCTGACGGTGTGTGTGGCTTGCAGGATGAAGGACACAGCTTCTCGCGTCTGCAACATGAGTCACGATTGCGATCATTTTAAGGCTATCCATCATTTTCACAGCTGCATCGCGGCCACCTTTAAGTCCGAATGTAATGACACCGCAGGTGCCGTTCGGCATGTATTTCTTAGCCAGGTCATAGTATTTATCGCCTTCCATAGATGGGCAGTTCACCCATGCAACCTTCTCCTGGCTCTTCAGGAACTGGGCCGCTTTCAGTGCATTTTCACAATGTCTCGGCATACGAAGATGAAGGGTCTCCAATCCGATATTGAGAAGGAACGCATTCTGCGGTGACTGAATGGAGCCAAGGTCACGCATCATCTGGGAAGTAGCCTTTGTAATGTATGCGCCTTTTCCGAAGCGTTCAGTATAAACCAGTCCATGATAGGTCTCGTCCGGAGTGGTAAGTCCCGGGAACTTATCCGCATATTTGGTCCAGTCGAAATTACCACTGTCCACGATTGCTCCGCCGACACAGGAAGCATGACCATCCATGTATTTGGTCGTAGAATGTGTTACAATATCCGCGCCCCATTCAAACGGGCGGCAGTTGATCGGTGTTGCAAAGGTATTATCCACGATCAGCGGCACACCGTGTGCATGCGCTGCCTTGGCAAATTTCTCAATATCCAGTACGGTAAGTGCCGGATTGGCGATCGTCTCACCGACAACCGCTTTCGTATTCTCCTGGAAAGCCGCGTCGAGCTCTTCCGGTGTGCAGTCCGGATCAACGAAAGTTGCCTGAATTCCCATTTTGCGGATGGTATGTGCATAAAGGTTGTATGTACCTCCGTATACCGCAGAAGAACAGATAATGTGGTCTCCCGCCTCAGCAATATTCATGATCGCATAAAAATTAGCTGCCTGTCCGGATGATGTCAGCATTGCCGCACATCCGCCTTCCATGTCACAGATCTTTGCTGCGACAGCATCATTGGTCGGATTCTGCAGTCTTGTGTAGAAATATCCGGGAGCTTCCAGGTCAAAAAGCTTGCCCATCTGATCACTGTCATCATATTTGAATGTTGTACTCTGGTAAATCGGCAGAACACGCGGTTCGCCGTTCTTCGGTGTGTATCCTGACTGAATACACTTCGTCTCAATTCTGTAATCGCTCATGTTGAGTCCCCCTAAGAAAATATGTATTTTGTCTGCAGAGTGCGTACCATATCTGTGTACACTTCCTT
>JBJENH010000118.1:0-1959 GCA_051880095.1 Bariatricus sp.
TTGCCTTTCTCTGCCACTGCCATCCCCTCTTTCTTGCTGATAATAATATAAATTTTATTTATTTTATCATTGCGGCCGCCATGGTGCAAGACGCCCAAAGACAGGATGGGATCTCCGGGTCCGGCAGGCATAGATTGGGAGCAATATAACTGTCTGCTAAAAATAAGGTGAGCTCAAATTTCCCTGTTTTCCTCTCAACTAATAGAAAGGAGAATTTCATTTAAAAAAATGTGTTTCGGCAATACTGGCTCTTATTTTGGTGTTTAGTTTAGCAGCCTGCAGTGCATCTGCAAAAACTCCGTCTAAAGTTAAGAGTTCGGGTGACAGCAAAGTTTTTATATACTTTTACAACCAGTGATTCTGGAAAGAAAATCACAGTTAATCAAGTTAATTTACCTGTTTCCAAAGTGTGGTTGGACTGGGATTCTTCTGAATGGACGTCGCATTATATTTACCCGTTCTTTGACATGAGCGATAAAAAACTTATGCCCGTTTATGCCATATATGAGTTGCAATACGATTGTTTCAGCGAAGGAATTATTTTGGCTATTAGCCCTCAGGTGCGCAAGGGTTCCGTTCGCTCTATTGCTGTACCGCATAAAGACTATGATGGCACAATCAGTACGATCCACTATACTTTTACTGTTACAAAAAACAAGATTACAGTAGAAGGTGGAAACAATACGGAGAGCATTCAGTTTAACATTGATGGATACGTTACAAGTATTACCTCTCCGTTTTCTAATATTAAGTTTGCCTTTAATAACAATATACTTTCAAAGATAGATTTTCGTGATACTTATGTCCTGGAACAAGACATTAATTCTGACGGTGAAATTACACATATTCAAACCGGAGGTGTAGGATATTCCTGTAATGCATCTTACAAATATGATCCGAATGGAATTCTAAAAGAATGTGTTTTTGCCGGCGGCGGCGGAAATAGTTCAGGCGGCTGCAGTATAAGTAATGATAAAACTTATCAGGTTCAGAATGGTGTTCTGGCTGGAATTGTATTTAACGCCAGTCTCAAAACATATCAAAGTGTCACAAACAACTATAATCTCAATTTAACGGAGCAATACATTTACGATTAAATTAGAAAAAAAGCAGCCATACAACAATCTGAACTGAGTCTTACTCGCACTAAACAAAAAGCCCCATATGCAGACACCATTTGGTCCTACATATAGGGCTTTTATCAATTGTCTGAATTAACAGGTTTGTTTCAGCACAATCTGGCTTATTTATTTGCTGCCGCCATCACAGCTCCCTTTTTTCCTCGCGCATCGAATAGATCGTCGCCTTCGGATCCTTTAGGGTAAAGAGGACCATATCCTCCATCAGATCCAGATCCGGGTTGAACATATTGCGGAATCCAGGCATCTTCCGAACCATGAGCTTCTGTACAAACTTCGGCATTTTGAAGTAAGTTCGCACCATTTTGGGAGACCCGGCCAGGAAGGCCTTCTTGGTCTCCGGATCTTCGCAGAACTCTGCCCGGCCGGAAAGACGAATCCACGAGCCGTCCGAGTAGCCGCAGATCTCCACATCGGGGTGCGCCTTTATCTGTCGATAGACATTCTTGTACTTGCTGGTCATGAAATAGAGGTGTCCGTTTCGGAAAACATGCGCGCCGAACGGGCGTACATGTGCTGCACCCGCATCGTCTACAGTCGCCAAATAAAAGATGTGTGCCATGGTCAGAAATTCATCTGCTTCTTTTTCCATTTTTAAACTCCTTTCTTGGCAGCAATCGCCCAGAAATAAATACTCGCAGTGGTAGCATAAGGAGAATAGAGCATCCTGTATTGCTCAAATGTTTCTCTGGACAATTCCTGCAATCCGTAAACTTTCTTCATTCCACGCAGGACCGCTGCATCTTTCCAGCTGATGACATCTGGCCGCTGCAGCACATGAATCAGCAGCATTTCGGCGGTCCACCGGCCGACACCGGGC
>JBJENH010000119.1:0-53899 GCA_051880095.1 Bariatricus sp.
AGAAATGATTAACGTATCTGATGCTATTCAGGGAATTTTTGAATACATTTGATGATGAGAAATCTAATATGAGAAAGATTTGAATTGACCAGGGGATTGTGATAGGTGGTAGGTGCAGAGCAAATAAGATAAAATATCACGGAGGTACTTATTTTGCGTGGGAGTTTTTGACATACATATGGAGTTTGGCATAGGCGCTTGTCCGAGTGTATGGAATAATCGAAAAATATTTATTTGACTCAGTTCTTGCGTATTTGACAATGATATACTATTATAGAAAAGTAATAAATTTACAAAAGTAAGGAGAGAGTAAAGTGAATAACGTAGAAAACAAAGGCGCGGAGTATGATTTTTATGGGAAACTTCCTCTTAAGAAAGCAATTCCGTTGGGACTTCAGCATGTTTTGGCAATGTTTGTGGGCAACCTTACACCGCTGCTTATCATTACGGGAGCATGTGGGCTGGTAGGTGCTGAATTTGCGGATCTTCAGGTAGAACTGCTGCAGAATGCAATGATTGTGGCTGGTATTGTCACGCTGGTTCAGCTTTATGCAATCGGACCAATCGGAGGGAAGGTGCCGATCATCATGGGTACCAGTTCCGGATTCATAGGAGTATTTAATAGTGTGGTAGGTGTCATGGGAGGCGGTGTCGCTGCGTATGGTGCCATCATGGGAGCCTCTGTTCTGGGTGGTTTGTTTGAAAGTGTGCTTGGATTTTTGATCAAACCTTTGAGAAAATTCTTCCCGGCAGTCGTGACCGGAACGGTAGTACTTTCCATCGGATTGTCATTGATCGGAGTGGGTGTCAATTCATTTGGAGGAGGAAATAATGCGAACGACTTTGGTTCTGTAGAGAATCTGCTTCTGGGATTCCTTGTGCTGGTGGTGATTATCATCCTTAAACATGGAACGACCGGAATGACCAGCGCGTCCTCCATTTTAATTGGAATTATCGTAGGTTACATAGCAGCGGCCATCATGGGAGCTGTACTTCCGCACACCGCTGTCAATGCCGAGGGGGTGGAGTATACGAAGGCGTGGGTGCTGAACTGGGATAAAGTAGCACAGGCAGAATGGATTGCTCTGCCGTCTTTGCTCCCGGTAAAATTGAGATTTGACCTTCGTGCGATCATACCGGTTCTGATCATGTTTGTTGTGACGGCCGTGGAGACGGTCGGAGATATTTCCGGTGTTATGGAAGGCGGAATGGGAAGAGAGGCAACAGACAGTGAGCTTTCCGGAGGAGTGGTATGTGACGGAATCGGCTCCAGTTTCGCGGCGCTTTTTGGAGTGCTTCCGAATACTTCTTTCAGCCAGAATGTCGGCCTGGTAACAATGACGAAGATCGTGAACCGCGGTGCACTTGCAATCGGTGCGGTATTTTTGATTCTTTGCGGACTGTTCCCGAAACTCGCAGCTCTGATCTCCATTATGCCGCAGAGTGTCCTTGGAGGAGCGGCAGTTATGATGTTCTCATCCATTGTCATTAGTGGTATTCAGCTTATCACAAAAGAGACGTTGACGATGCGGAATATTACTATCGTGTCGGTTGCACTGGGATTGGGATATGGAATCGGTGTGAACAGCGGCATTTTATCGCAGCTGCCGCAGGCACTTCAGCTTGTGTTCGGCGGATCCGGAATTGTTCCGGCGGCGATCATTGCGATTGTTTTGAATATTGCACTTCCAAAAGAAAAGGAAGCATAAAACAGAAGATGTGGTCTTAGGTAAAAGGACGTGAATACAGCATCCGCAGGTGTCTACCTTCGGATGCTGTATCCACGTCCTCCGACGTAATTTACCCCGTTAATCACCGTGAAAGCGTAGGGATCTACAGTATAGATCATTTTCTTGACAGCACTGACTTTGTTATAAGGAAGAATCGTCAGTATGACTTTCGCCTCCGCTCTCTGATATCCGCTTTCAGCATTTAATAATGTAACTCCGGTATCAAATGTCTTCAGCAGATGTTCCCGGATCGTTTCGCGTTCTTTTGAGAAAATCAACAGCTGTACTTTGGATTCACCCTGTGTGATGATTTTGTTTACCATGATGCTGCTGCACAGAATGACGACAATTCCGTAAACCGTTGAAAGAAGCGGTTTGGACACAGATTGATATAAAATGACTACGATATCACATACGTACATGACTGCAGATACCGGAATCTGGAATTTTTTGTTCAGGACGACTCCTAAAATATCAAAACCGCCGCTGGAACCATTTGCACGGAGAATCAGACCGGAACCGATACCTAAGAGACAGCCTGCAAGAAGACTGCTCAGGAATGGGTCGGCGGACAGTTCGTTGAATATAGTGATTCGGCCGAAAATATCCAATAGGGTCGGGAACAGAAAGGTCATGATCAGGGTCTTGAAAATGAACTCTTTCCCGGCGAAGATCCATCCCAATACAAAGAGGAGCAGGTTGATGGCGAGTACGATCCAGGATACCGGAAGTTTAATAAAATTAGATAGTATGACGGAAAGACCGGTCACACCGCCTGCCACAAAGCCCTGTGGAAGGACGAAAAGGCCGAATGCGGCAGCGGTCAGGGTCCCGCCGAAAATGATCATAATATAAGAAATAATTTTATTTTTCATATTTTTTTACCTCCGGACACTATTATAAAAGTAATGTGCCCGGAAAACTGTAGCGTATGCTACAAAGAAGCCCCGTTTTTGAGGATTTGATATAAACCGTTCCGATCGGTGATCATAATTTTACCATAGTGGCTTTTCAGAAGGCCCTGATCGGCAAAACCGGAAAGAACCCTTGATACGGTTACCCGGTTCAGGCCCAGAGTTTCTGCGATTTCGGCGTGTGTATAAGGAAGGACATTGTCCAGAATTCCCTTGTCCCGGTTGGGGGAAGCCGTCTCCTCCAGCAGAAAACTTGCAATGCGTTTTCGGCTGTCGTAGTTGGTGAGGCGGTATATCTGTCTTGAAAGATGATTACAGGTTTCGCTTAAATGCTGGAAAAGGAGAACCATCAATTCGGGCGTTTCGCGCAACAATGGGATCAGGTCGGAGACCAGACAAGTTGCAAGACGTACCTCGGTAACTGCGGCAACACTGGTTGGGCGAACATGATCACTCAGAAAAGAAGATTCGCCGAATATACGGCCTTTTTCCAGAATCTCCAGAGTTGTCTCACGCCCGGATGAAGAAAGGGTATATACGCGGACTCTGCCGGATAGAATCAGGTATAAATAGTCGGCGGAATCATTTTGAAGATAGATAAATTCTCCTTTTTGATAGGTCTTCTGTGACCCGATTGTACAAAAGATATTAAAATATTTCTCAGGTATTTTAATCATAAGTTTTTCCTTTCCGGTATCAATATGAAAGAATGATATGATATTTATTATAACAGATGGCTGATAAGAATTCTCCCGGAAAATATAATATTTTGCAAGCGTAATAAATGTATGAAAAAAAGCTGACGAATGTTGACATAAATGAAAATCATGGTGTATAATAACTGCATCAATTGATGGCCAAACCTGCCGAAAGGCAGGGACGGAAAGCTAAGCGTCTAAGCAAGTAATATTGTATGATAGGCTGGCTGCAACGGAATAAGTTGCAGCCGGCTTTTTATTTTGGATGAATTATGTTTCATGCCGGGGTGAACAGGAGGAGACAATTGAATCAAGTATTTCGAGAAGAAAAGAAATTTCTTATTAATGTCGAAGAATTCATTAAAAAGAGCCACCAGTTGGAACAGGTGCTCATACAGGACGAACACAATGGTACACATGGCTATCTGATTCGTTCTCTGTATTTTGACACGATTTATGATGACGATTATTTTGAAAAGCAGGCAGGCGTGGAATGTAGAAGGAAGATCCGGCTGAGGTGTTACGATCCGGACAGCAATTATGCAATGCTGGAGATGAAGCAGAAGCAGGGAAGCAGTCAGCTGAAACGGTCACTTAGAATGACGAGAGAAGATGCCATGAGAATGATACAGGGTGATTATTCACCGCTGCTTCGTTATCCGGAAGAATTTGCACAGGAATGTTATGCGCTGATGCAGTGCAGATGTTACCGTCCGAAAACAATCGTACAATATAATAGAAAAGCATTTATTGCGAAAGAAAATAAAATACGTATCACATTTGACAATAACATTGTTGCTACCGAGAGCTGTATGGATTTGTTTTCGCCGGATCTGAATATGAATCCGGTGCTGGATAAATTTGATGTAGTGCTGGAAGTAAAGTTTAACGGGTTCCTTCTGGACTATATACGGCAGCTGATCAACAGCATTGATAAGAGTGAGCTGTCGGTCAGTAAATATTGTCTGGCCAGGCAGAATGCTTATCAGACGAGGGTGTAGGGAATAGAGTCAAAGGGACAAGAATAATGCAAGGAGAAGATTGAAATGAGAGAGAAGATTTATAGTCTATTTACCAATCAGGCGGATATGACCTGGGAGCAGATTCTGATGAATCTGTGCATGGCGGCGCTTTTGGGATTTTTGATCTATTTATCCTATGCGATTTCGCATCGAGGCACCATCTACAGTAAGAAATTTAATGCATCGCTTGTGGCGCTCACCGTGCTTACGGGTACCGTCATGACGGTGATCGGGAATAATATCGCGTTGTCTTTGGGAATGGTGGGCGCGCTTTCCATCGTCCGTTTCAGAACGGCGATCAAAGATTCCAGAGATACGGTGTATATTTTCTGGACGATCATCGCGGGAATCTGCTGTGGCGTCGGTGATTATACGGTGGCTGCGCTGGGAAGCGGAGTGACATTTGCAGTGCTTTTGATCCTGGGTTGCATTAAAAATGATAATAGGATGCTTCTGATTGTTCGCGGAAACCGTAGTAAACAGACGGCGATCCAGGCACAGGTTTTTAAGATGTTCCAACGAAAGGCGGTGCTTCGCGTGCGAAATACCAGCGAGTCACATGTGGAGTTTATTTACGAAATCACACAGAAACTGCTTCGGGATACGGAGAAAAAGGGTGTGAACATCTGTGATGAGCTCTATGCTCTGGGAGAGATCGAGTATGTGAATGTTGTGATGCAGAATGATGAGGTGTCCAACTAAACAACCGTGCTTCATCTTGAGACATAGAAAAAGGAGTGGATGAAACTGTGAAATATAGAATCTGGGGTGCGTCAGCGTGTATCGCTGTTATTCTTGCATGTGTGCTCTTTACATCGCTTACAGGAGAAACGAAAGAGAAGCGGTATCATCAGCATCTGGAGACACAGGAAAAGGAAGCCTGCAGTCATGGGGAGGATGTGTTCTGTACCCATTTGCCGCTGGTGGAGATTGATACGGAAGGGCAGAAGATTCCGGGGAAAAATATTCTGGGTGAAAATGGAGAGATCCTTGGCCAGGTAACAACAGAAGACGGTCAGGATGAGATCCATGGAGAGATTCGTATTATTGACAATGAAACGACGAATAACCATGTTGAGGATGAACCTGCATTGGAAAGCAGTATGAGGATCCATGTTCGCGGCAATTCTTCCAGATCGTTTGATAAGTCGAATTATTCGATTCGTCTGGAAGATGAGAATGGAGACAGCAATCCACAGTGTGTTATGGGAATGGATGCGCACCATGAATGGATTCTGCATGGCCCGTTTCTGGATAAGACACTGATGCGGAATTATATGTGGTATAATATCGCGGGTGAATTCATGGATTATGCGCCGAATGTACGGTTCTGCGAAGTGTTCGTTAACGGAGAATATCAGGGCCTCTATGTGATGATGGAGAGTATCACTTCCGGAGAAGGCAATTCAAGGTTGGATTTTTCGGTTAATAAAAAAGAAAATACTTATACTGGTTATGTACTGCGTCTGGATCGGGGAAGTGAAAATGAAAAGAAAAATATAGATACTTTTTCACAGTATACTCTCAGAACATTAAACAATATTAATATTGTATATCCAGGAACAAAAAAATTGACACCAGAATTACAGAAGGATATTATACAGGATTTTTCTAAGTTTGAGAAAGCTTTATATTCATATGATTTTGACAACAATAAATATGGGTATAAAGCAATGATCGATGTGGATTCGTTTGTTGATTATTTCCTGATTAATGAGTTCACTTGTAATTATGATGCAGGAGCGTATTCTACATATATCTATAAGTCGATTGATGGCAAATTCAGAATGTGTATCTGGGACTTCAATTCGTGCTGTGATAATTATCAAGAAGAACCAATGATGACTCATGGATTTCAAATGCAGAATGTTGTATGGTATTTTATGCTGACAAAAGATGAAGATTTTGCCGAAAGAATGATAAGTCGATATCAGGAATTAAGAAAAACATGGTTGAGTGAAGAATTTCTGGATCAATATATAGATGATGTCATCGATTATCTTGGTGATGCTATTGACAGAAATTATGAAAAATGGGGATATACGTTTGAAACAAGATATGATATGCTGCAGCCGGCAGAGCGTAATCCGCATTCTTATAGTGAAGCTGTTATGGATATGAAAGAATTTATACATGAAAGAGGAGAATGGATGGATGAGAATATAGAGACTATGCTCCAGTATTCGTCAGAATCCAAAGTTAAAAAATTTGAGGAAAATGCGCATTAACGGGAAGAGATTATGAAGAAATTTATTATAATTGTATCTGCTATTGTAAGTATTTATATTCTGGCAGATTATGCCTATTATCGATTGGGAATTTACATAGATCTGAATCCGGATGAAGAAGTTACAACGTTTGTAAAAGTGGAAGAAGATCAGATTTATATGGAAGGGGATTCCGGTTATGAGATTTTTGAGATAAGAGGAGTAAACATGGGATCCGGAGAGCCGGGAGAATGGTCTGCCGATTTTACGATTGATAAAGAGACCTATATGAGATGGTTTCGGTATATCCAGGAGATGGGCGCCAACACACTCCGCATTTATACCGTCCTGTCAGATGATTTTTATGAGGCATTTTATGAATATAATAAGGATAATGAAAATCCGCTGTGGCTGCTACAAGGAACATGGGTTAATGATTATGTGCAAAATTCGCATAGAGATGCCTACGATAAGGATTTTTATGATACGTTTCTGGAGTATTGCAGAACGGCAGTTGATGTTGTTCATGGACAAAAAAAACTTTCACTCGGACGTATGGCAAGTGCAGGATCAGGCATATACAAATATGACATCTCACAATGGGTTATAGGGTATATTTTGGGTGTGGAATGGGAAGATCTGACTGTGATTTACACGGACAAGACTTATAAAGGGATGGAAGAATATGAGTCTTATCACGGAACTTACATGTATACAGAGGGAGCAAGTGCATTTGAGACCATGCTCGCGAAAGTCGGGGACAAAGTGATTGAGTATGAATCGGAAAAATATAAACAGCAGCGGCTGGTGGCATTCTCTAACTGGCCAACGACAGATCCGTTTGAATATCCGCAGGATGTCAAAGAGTATTTTATGAAATGTGCCAGTGTGGATGTCGAACATATTAAGACGACGGATGCTTTTCTGGCAGGACAATTTGCATCTTATCACGTATATCCGTATTATCCTGATTATTTAAGTTATGTGGACGATTTCACACAGCTTGGTCTGGAAGGTTCCGCTGCGTATCTGACAGAAGACGGTTCCGTAAATACATATAAAGCATACTTGACGATGCTTACTGGTCATCACACGATGCCGGTCGTGATTTCCGAGTTCGGCGTATCGACCGGAAGGGGAATGGCGCAGAGAGACCAGAATACCGGGAGAAATCAGGGCAATATGTCGGAACAGGAACAGGGACAGTCACTGGTGGACTGCTATAACGATATCATGGAATCCGGATGCGCCGGATGCTGTATTTTCTCCTGGCAGGACGAATGGTTCAAAAGAACGTGGAATACCATGTACGCTGTTGATATGAAGCGGACACCGTACTGGTCTGACTACCAGACGAATGAGCAGTATTTTGGCCTGCTATCTTTTGACCCGGGAGAGGAAGAATCGGTGTGCTATGTTGACGGTGATGTTTCAGAGTGGAGTGAAGCTGATGTTGTAAGCCGGTCTGAGGATCTGACCCTGTCCATGAAATATGATGAGAAATTTATTTATTTCCTTGTACATAAAGATGGACTGGATTTTGAAAATGATACCATTTTCCTGCCGATTGATACGACACAGAAGACAGGAAGCAGCTATTGTAAGAACTATCAGCTTCTGTTTGACCGGGCAGTGGATTTCCTGCTGGTACTTGACGGAAAAGAGAATAGCCGTCTGATGGTACAGGAGCGGTATGAAGCGCTGAGATCAACCTATGCCATGAATGCATATGGGTATGACACTTATTTGAAGGAAAATATTCCGGACAAGGATTCGCCTGTCTTTTCAGAGATCAATATGATCCTTCAGACTGCGACGCCGCTGATTACAGGCCAGTCGAATGCGCTGGCAGAAGTATTTGAGACCGGAAAACTTACCTATGGAACGGCAAATCCTGAGGACGGTGCATTTAATTCGCTTGCCGATTTCATCTGTAACGGTGATGATATTGAAATCAAGCTTCCGTGGCAGCTTCTGAATTTTGCAGATCCTTCGAAAATGGAGATCCATGACGATTATTATGATGGGAATTATGGTGTAGCATATATTAATATTGATAAAATGTATGTGGGAGTTTCGTGCAATGACTCAAAAGAGAGAATTGCTTTATCCCCGTTTCAACTGAAAGGGTGGAAGAATCAAGTGACGTATCATGAACGTTTAAAGAGCTCCTATTATATCATGCAGAACCTTTGGAATGCCGGTTTGACAAGGGATGAGTAAATAAGAGAGATTAGATGAGAGAAGCGAGTTGGGACAAATGAATGTAGAAACAATGATATATGCGTATATTGCGATATGTGTCAGCATGATTTTGTTTAATATTGCAAGTGTTTTCGTACTGGAACATAAAGACAGAAAAATGAATCAGAGGAGCGGAGATTTCGAGGAGAAGATCAAAGAGGAATTTGAGCGTCTTGAAAAAGGAAAAACGCTCAGTGGAGAGCATTTGAGATATCTGTCTAAAAAAATGCAGAGGATCTCGAATTTAATGGCTTTTGACGAGACGATGGAAAGGCTCCGGAAGGAGAAACTGGAAGCAGTGAAAGACTATCTGGACGCCGTCTGTCCGATCTTTGTCTATCTGGTCATGGAATATAAGAAAAAAAGTGAACTGCAGGTCGCTTATTTCCCGTATGTGATCCAGAAATACGGGATCATTCGCAATAAAAGTATTCCTGCGATTAATGAGATGCTGCTGAATCTTGTAAAAGAGCCCAGTGTATACTGCAGGGAAAATGCGCTGAAAGCGCTCTATTCGACCGGAGATGCAGAGTGTGTGATGAAAGCGTTCTGGATTCTGGACAAAAGTGATCTATATCACAATCCGAAGCTTTTGACGGACGGATTGCTCGGTTTTGCGGGAAGTCATGAAGCGCTGGCTGCGGAAATATGGAAGAATTATGAGCAGTTCTCCGCAGAAATGAAAGTGACACTTTTAAATTATATCCGGTTTGATTCCGGTAAGTTCTGCGGGAAAATGCTGGAACTTCTGGCCGACCCGAATGAAAATGACGAAGTGCATTATGCCTGTATCCGGTATTTCGCAAAATATCCATATGATGCTGCCTATCCGTTTTTGATAGGATTTATGAAAGAAGATACAGACAGGGCATGGCAGTATGCAGCCATTGCGGCGACTGCATTGGCGGCTTATCCCGGAGAAGAGACAGTGGAAATACTGAAGAAAAGCCTTGGCAGCCCGAACTGGTATGTTCGCCTGAATGCATCCAGAAGCCTGGAGATTCTGGGGCTGGACTATGTAGAGCTGATCGATGTGTTTGAAGGAAAGGATCGGTATGCAAGTGAAATTCTCCGATACCAGTTTGAACTGAGGAAGGCGAAAGAGAAGGAGGCGGAAATGATATGATGGGAGGAACGATGGACGCAATCAAAGTGTTTCTGGATGGCGTGGGCGTTTTCTTTATTATTTATCTGATCGGATATTCCACTTTTCTTTTTTTGTCCGTGGTGGTCGGCTCTTCTTCTTTATATAAGAAGAAGCAGCAGGTACGGATGAAAAATGTGCTTCTTCAGAATTATTATGTTCCGGTTACGATTATTGTTCCGGCCTACAATGAAGAGATCACCGTGGTGGAAACGGTCAAATCGCTTCTGACATTGGAATATAATCTGTATGAAATCATTGTGGTGGATGACGGATCGAAGGACAATACTTCCAAGGTATTGATCGATGAGTTCCATATGATGCCGATCCAAAGACCGATCCGCTATCAGATCGAATGTCAGAAAGCAGAATTTGTATATGAAACAAGGACACAAAAGGTACCGGTCACTCTGATACGCAAAAAGAACGGAGGAAAGGCGGATTCTCTGAATATGGGGATCAATGCTTCAAATTATCCATATTTTATCTGTATGGATGCAGATTCGATCCTGCAGTATGATTCCCTGACCAAAATCGTTCAGCCGGTATTGGAACAGGATCATATTGTGGCTGTCGGAGGAACAGTGCGTCCTTGCAATAATGTTGTAGTAGAGGGAGGGCGCGTCAAGAAGTATCAGCTCCCGAAGAGTATCATCGCATGTATGCAGGTGCTGGAATATGACCGTTCATTTTTGGCATCACGCATTCTGTTTGATAAATTCAATGGTTCTCTGATCATTTCCGGAGCCTTCGGTCTGTTCAAAAAGGATACCGTGATTGCTGCCGGGGGATATGATCACACGACCATGGGAGAGGACATGGAGCTGGTGGTAAAACTGCATGAATACTGTGTGATGAATGATCTTCCCTACATCATCCGTTATGCTACCGATGCGATCTGCTGGACTCAGGTGCCTGAAAAACTCCGGGATCTGTGCAAACAGAGAAAACGCTGGCATCTGGGACTCTTCCAGAGTATGTGGCGGCACCGTGTCATGCTGAGTAATCCCAAATTCGGTGCGGTAAGTATGGTTTCGTATTTCTATTTTCTGGTTTATGAATTGCTATCGCCGTTCATCGAACTTTTTGGCATTCTGACGATGATTCTGGCGTACTGTGTTGATCTGATCAATATGCCGTTTATGATCATGTTTTATCTGATCTATGCCGTTTTCGGTTCGATCCTGTCATTGACCGCTTTCTTTGCAAGGATTCATACGATTGATCTGAAAATAACGGCTAAAGATGTTATGAAAGCCGTACTTCTATGCTTTTTGGAAATTACATGTCTTCGATTTGTTATGGCATTTGTAAGGACAACGGCATTTATCGGGTACAAAAAGAAAAAGATGCAATGGGGACGGATTGAGCGGAAAAAAATTAATTTGCAATAGCAATCAGGAGGGTGCGGAAGTGACATATAGAGAAAAGTGTAAGGCGTTTTTGTTTGTGGGGCTTTTGGCGGCGGCATTTGCGGTCTGCACGGATAAAGTATCCGCACAGGTGACGACAACAAAGGAACCGACAGGAAATGCCGAAAGCATTTATGTGGCAGGCAATCCGGATCTGTATCCGATTGAGTACTTCAATGAAAAGACGGGGTGTTATGAAGGAGTTTTTCCTGAAATCCTGGAACGAATATCCAGGCAGACCGGCAAAGATTTTGTGTATGTCAGTGGAGGAAAGAAGAATCTGCAGAAAAATCTGGGAGAAAACTGTCAGGTCGAGATCGTGTCGGTTCATGTTACAGATGAACTTCAGGATGAAGAAAGCAGGAACGAGGTCCTGCTGTGTTCGATCGATACAGAAGATGGGAAAAAACAGGTTTCTATTTCATTTACCGAGATTGCAGATCCCGTGCTGAAAGAACAGATCCAAGAAGCGGTGGATCAGATCAAAGAAGAAGAATTGATGGAGATGATTCTTTCTTATGTGATGGAAAATGAGAGAGAAAAAGAAATTCCGGTATTTCTTATGATTGCTTTTGCTGTTCTGGGCGCTGCTGCGGCCGGTTGCCTGATCTCCTGGATCAAATTCAGGAACCGACAGACGCAACAGGAAATGGACCGAATGAAAGATCCCTTGACCGGGATCGGAAATGCGGAGTTTCTTGCATATTTCTTTGAGCATTTTATCACTGACCAGGCAGCGCCGCTGTATTATCTTGCTTATATCGGAATCAGAAATCTGGAGCAGATCCGACAGTATCAGGGGAATGATGAACTGAATGAACTTCAGAGATATTTTGCCGCGGTACTTTCGGAGCAGTGCAGGGATCATGAGGCGGCAGTACGGCTGGATGATGGTGTATTTATGATTCTTCTGCAGTGCAGCACGGAAGAGAATGCCAGAACCATTTTAAATGAGATTCTGGAGAAGCTGAATGCCTATACGGAAAAATTCCGGAAAGAATACCATATCATTGTTCATTTGGGAGTCTATCAGCTGGAAGAACAGAAGGGATCCTGTGAAATGGCAGTTCTGCAGGCGAAACAGGGGTATCTGTACGCGGTCAAGAATAAAATGGAGACTGCTTTTGTCAATCAGCGGATGCTGAAGGATATGCAGCAGATTCCGAAGCTGAAGCTGGAAATACAGGATGCCTTAAAGCGGCATGAATTTCGGCTGTACCTTCAGTTTATCGTGGATGCGAGGACAAAAAAGATCTGTGGTGCGGAAGGCCTGTCCAGATGGCAGAATCCAAGAGAAGGTATTGTGAGTCCGGGAAAGTATATCGAGCTTTTACATAAGGCGGGGATGATAGAGAAACTGGATTATTATATACTGGAAGAGTCGTGTAAACAGTTGGAGGAATGGAAGAAGCAGAATCTCGGAGAACTCAGGCTTTCCTGCAATTTTACAAGGACGACGATCTCCGATGAAGATTTCCTGACCCGGTTTGGGGAAATCGTAACGCAGTATGATTTCCGGCATGACAGGCTTTGGATGGAGATTACCGAAGATGCCATTTCAGATAATGATGCCATGGTCCAGAAGAACATTTCCGAATGCAGAAAAATGGGATTTTATATTGTGATGGATGATTTCGGAAGCGGGTATTCTTCTCTGAAGGATCTGGCGGACTATTCTTTCGACTGTGTGAAAGTCGACAGACAAATCATCCGGAAATCGGTTGAACCGAGAGGAAGAGAGCTTCTTCGGGGTATCTCGAGGCTGGTGCATGAGCTGGGAATGGAGCTTTTGTGTGAAGGCGTGGAGAATGAAGAGGAAAATCAGGCTGTGGAAGAAATCCCCTGTGAATATATTCAGGGTTATTATTATTCCAGAGTCTTTCCGAAAGAATTTGCAATGGAATATTATCAGAAATACATGGCTGATCTGGAGTAATTTCCGGATCGGTCATTTTATTGGTAGTCATGCGGAAGAAAATGTATTATACTAGATAGAAATGGGCCGGAAATCAGAAAAATGTTTTTTCGGAATCATTCTATAATTGTGATAATGAAAGAGAGAAGTTCATGGAAAAGAAACAATTTACCGGACATATCATGGCAGGAATTTCAGTCGTTATCTGGGGAACGACTTTTATCTCAAGCAAGATCCTGCTTGAAGATTTTTCGCCGATCGAATTGCTGCTTTTAAGATTTGTGATCGGATATATTATTTTGTGGATCATGAGTCCGCATAAAATGGAGGTGACGGACAGAAAGCATGAGCTGTATTTTGCAGGCGCCGGACTTACGGGAATCTGTCTGTATTATCTGTTTGAAAATGTGGCGCTCCTCTATACACAGGCGTCAAATGTCGGGGTCATCACCTCAATCTCACCATTTTTTATCGGCATCAGTGCGCATCTGTTTTTGAAAGATGAGAAATTGAAGAAAAGCTTTTTTGTCGGATTTATTTTCGCAATTGTAGGAATTGCGATGATCAGTTTCAGCGGACAGGATGGTGTCCGGCTTAATTTTGCAGGGGACATGCTGAGTGTGGTGGCTGCGATGATGTGGGGACTTTATGCGATCCTGGCCAGAAAGGCGGGAGACTTCGGGTATTCGGTGATTCCTGCCACCAGAAGGATGTTCTTTTACGGCATCCTGATGATGCTTCCGTTGGCATTTGTTTTCGGATTTGATGTTAAGGCGGCGCAATTTGGAACTCCCGGAAATCTGCTGAATTTATTATATCTGAGTGTGGGAGCATGTGCAGTCTGCTTTGTGACATGGAACCGGGCAGTGGAGATTCTGGGAGCGATTAAAACCAGTGTTTATATTTATCTGATTCCGGTCATCACGATCATTACATCGATTGTTGTCCTGCATGAGAAGATCACATGGATGTCAGCAGCAGGAACGGTGCTCACAATGGCTGGGGTGATCATATCGGAACGTATGGGAAATGCAGGTTAGCGAAGGAGGAGAAAATATGTTGAGTGAAGAGATGAAGGGGTTTATTCAGAATCATGAGGAAGAAGCGCTTGAACTTCTGAAAGAACTGGCGCAGATTCCGGCACCTTCGAATCATGAGGAGAAGCGGGCAAAGTTCTGTCGTGACTGGCTGGAAAGGCAGGGGGCACAAGGGGTGTATATTGATGAAGCGCTCAATGTGATATACCCGGTCGATATCCGTGAAGCGGAAGAAATCGATGTGTATATGGCGCACCTGGATGTGGTGTTCCCCGATACGGAAGCACTTCCGTTAACAGAATGTGACGGGAAAATCTATTGCCCCGGAATCGGAGATGATACAGCCTGTGTAGTTTGCCTTTTGATGGCGGCAAAATATATTGCCGGTAAGATCAGAACCGGTGAATGGGAAAAGGAACAGAAAGGATACGGAGCGCGGAAGAAGAACGGAGCGGCGGGCATGCTGCTGGTATGCAATTCTGGAGAAGAAGGACTTGGAAATCTGAAAGGAGTTAAAGCAATCTGTCGGGGTTACGGAGAACGAATCCGCAATTTCTGTACATTTGATAGTAAACTTGACAAAATTGTAAACCACGCGGTCGGCTCAAAACGGTACCGGATCCGAATATCCACAGAAGGAGGACATTCTTTCGGAGATTTCGGAAAAGACAACGCAATCGAGAAAATGGCCGGGATCATTGAAAAGCTCTATCGTGTTCAAGTACCGGAAGGCGGGAAGACAACCTATAATGTGGGATTGATTTCCGGGGGAACCGGGGTAAATGTGATTGCCCAGAATGCGGAGATACTGTATGAATTTCGTTCCGATACCAGTGAACATTTGCAGACGATGGAACGGTATTTTGAGAAGATGATACGGGAAGAGAAAGATAAAGGGCTGGATATAGAATACGAAGTGATCGGACTTCGCCCGTGCGGAAAAGGTGTGGATGCGGCCAGGCAGGAAAGGCTGACGGAAAAAGCAACGAAGGCAGTAAAAAACGTGATCGGAAAAAATCCAGAGCAGAACTGCGGTTCCACCGACTGTAATATTCCGCTTTCAATGGGAATCCCTTCGGTCTGTGTGGGGTGTTACTATGGACATGGAGCACATACAAGAGAGGAATATATAGAGAAGGATTCGCTTATTCTGGGGATACAGGTGGCATTCGAAATGATTTTTGGAGAATAGTTACATATTATATTATAAAAGCGGGGCATACCAGTAGGATATGCCCCGTTTTGTTATTATTAAAGAGTATCTTCTCGTTTGATATATCCTGGATGATCAGCCGGAGCAACGATTTCTTTTGCATGAATCACTTGTGCTCTGCGGTCAACAACCAGGTTTTCAATATGTACGTTTTCTGCGATCACAGCACCCGGGAAAACAACACAGTTCTTTACAACAGCACCAGGTTTTACGACGCATCCACGTCCGAGAATTGAATTCTCGATCGTACCTTCGATCAGGCAGCCGTTGGAAACAACTGAGGATTTCACGCTGGCAGTTTCAAGATATTTCGTCGGGCAGGAGTCGTTGGTACGTGTGTAGATCGGCCAGTCTTCATCAAAAAGGCTCATTGCTGATTTGTAGTCGATCAACGACATGTTCGCATCATAGTAGCTCTTGAAATCTGTGATGGAAGCAAAATAACCACGATGAGAAACTCCGCGCACATCCAGTTCTTCGCATTCTGCGCTGACAATATCAGCCAGTGTGTACATAGAAGAAAGCTTGTGAGCTTTCTGTACAAGCTCAATAAACAGATCTTTCTTCATAATATATGTATCCATGAAAATATTTCTGTTCTTTGCATTTCCATGGTTCTTCTCGATAGAAAGAACACCTTTCTGACGGTTCAGATTCAAAGTATTGCAGTTCAGGAATGCTTCTTTTGCATTATCTACTGAATGGTAAAGAACTGTGATATCTGCACCGGATTCCATATGATTCTGAAGCAGAGTATCGTAGTTTGCAGTGTATACCATATAGTTTGGTGCAATGACTACATATGGATGATGCATTCTCTGGATGCATTCCAGGTTCTCCATGAACATGGCAATGTCTGTGTTATAAATACTGTGTTCTGCTCCGTCATCAGAAAACAGAATCTGCAGATTACCGCGTTTTGAGTTAATATTGTACTGACGTCCGCTTCCGAGATGTTCTACGAGAGAACGAGGTTTTCTTCTGATATATACCTGGATGCGGTCAATGTCACTGTTGCTCATATTAGAAATTGCAAAGTCTATTACTCGATATCTTCCGAGGAAAGAGAACGAACCGATTGGACGATAATCCTGAAGTCCCTCTACCCAGATATCTCTTCCGGAAGAAGTGACGATTCCAAATGCGTTATACATATTATTCTACCCCCTTTACACGTTTTGCTACCAGTTCGATATGTTCGCTGTCAGCAGAACCGACAACAGCCTGTTTACCGATCTTAATACCATCGGCAACAAGAGCGCGGGTAACAACGGCTCCGTCTTCTACTTCAACACCCGGCATAAGTACACTGTCGATAATCTTGGCACCTTCGCCAACTTTAACACCGGTGAAAAGAACAGAGTTCGTGATCTCACCGTTAATGGTGCAGCCCTGTGTGATGAAAGCTTTGTTGATCTTAGCTTCAGCGCCTATGTAATGAGGAAGAGTTGTTACGTCTTCTGTATAAATCTTCCATGTCGGATCGCTTAAATCAAGCTCGTTGCCATTTAAAAGATCCATATTTGCTTCCCAAAGAGAATCGATGGTTCCTACGTCTTTCCAGTATCCCTGGAATTTGTAAGCAACCAGCTTTCTTCCGTCATTCAGCATGGTAGGAATGATGTCTTTACCAAAGTCATGATTAGAATCAGCATTCTTCATATCTGCCAGCAGCATTTTACGAAGCAGCTTCCAGCTGAAGATATAGATACCCATGGAAGCAAGGTTGCTCTTCGGCTGCGGCGGCTTCTCTTCGAATTCTACGATCGTGCCTTCTTCGTCTGTATTCATGATACCGAAGCGGCTTGCTTCTTTCATCGGTACTTCAATAACGGCGATCGTTGCATCGGCGTTACATGCTCTGTGATGAGCAAGCATCTTGGCATAATTCATTTTGTAAATATGGTCTCCGGAAAGTACAAGAAGATATTCTGGAGAATAAGAATCAATGAAATCAATGTTTTGTGAAATAGCATCGGCAGTACCACGATAAACATCCAGATTGGAATCTGCTTTCTCACGCGGAGGAAGTACAAAGACGCCACTTTCTTTTGCGTCAAGTCCCCATCTGCCGCCTGCAGCTACATAGCTGTTCAGCAGAACGGATTCGTACTGTGTCAGAACACCGACAACATCGATCCCGCTGTTTGCACAGTTGCTGAGGGGAAAATCAACGATACGGTACTTTCCGCCATATGAGACGGCCGGTTTTGCCACTTTATTGGTCAGGTCATGAAGACGGGAACCACGTCCACCAGCCAAAATCATTGCTAACATATTATTTTGCTTCATAAGTGAACCCTCTCTTTCGCTTGATGCATTATATTATACAATTTTTTTACTCATATTTCCATATTTTTGTGCAAAAAAATCATATTTCTTTGGAAAAAGCTGGAAATTTATAAAAAATCACCAGAAATCTCAGGTAATCAGGCTTTATTTAGTCTGGCGGCCTTACAGAAAAGCACAAATCCAATGATAAACATCACGGAAATGATCGCCACACCGGCATTTGCCACGTTGGTAAGCTGGGCGACCAGACCGACCAGTGTCGTACCCATGAAAGATGCACCTTTTCCGCAGATATCATATATGCCAAAATATTCGCCGGATTTTTCTGCGGGGATGATCTTGGCAAAATAAGAGCGGGAGAGTGCCTGGATCGCACCCTGGAACATGCCGACAAGAACAGCGAGCAGCCAGAATTCCCATTGCTTGTCAAGTTGGATAGCGAAAAGCGCGATTCCGGTGTAAGCCGCAATACAGATCTTAATCAGAAAATCGGTATCATACTTTTGGGAGAACACGGAAAAAATCAGGGCGCATGGGAATGCTACAAGCTGTGTGACCAGAAGTGCAAGCAATAATCCCTGTGAGTCCAGTCCCAGCGCGCTTCCGTAGGCCGTGGCCATTTCAATGATCGTATACACACCGTCAATGAAAAAGAAGAAAGAAAGCAGATATAAAAATATATTTTTCTGTTTCTTTATGTCCTTCAAAGTGACGGCGAGACGCTTGAAACTGCTTCGAATCGGATGGTCTGGAAGATCTACATAATTGGTCTGCTGATAATTCTTCAGTAATGGAATTGTGACAACAAGCCACCAGAGCGCATTCAGAAGAAAAGCAAGCATCATGGCAGTGGACATGGAGATCCCGATTTTATCGTACATCAGAACAAGAATCAGAGAAATGACAAACGGAATGCAGCTTCCGATGTAACCCCACGCGTAGCCGTGGGAAGAAACCGTGTCCATTTTTTCCTCTGTCGTGATATCGACCAGCATAGAATCATAGAAGATCAGGCTGGCATTATACCCTACCTTTGCAATGACGAAGACTGCAAGGAACAGAATCCATGATTTGGGGAAAGAGAGTGCGGCGCAGCCAAGCACCCCGATCATCATGGAGATTGTAAATAAAGGCTTTTTGAAATTGCGGGTATCCGCCAATGTTCCGAGAACCGGGCCGATGATGGCTACGATGACAGTAGCCACAGAAGCGGCATATCCCCAGTAGGCAAGATAGTCCACTTCGGATATTCCGGCATTCCCGGCAAGATAGTTGAAATAGATCGGAATGATCGTGGAAACCAGCAGGATAAATGCAGAATTTCCTACATCATACAGAATCCAGTATTTTTCCAGTTTGGTGAGTTTGTTCGTATTCATTTGAAGATATCCTCCTATTCAAAGTTGCGTTCAAAACGCGAGTTCAGTTCTCTGCCTGTACACAGACTTTCGTCAAAGCTGTAAAGCATGGATACGGCGATATCGATGGCACCTTTAAATCGCTTGTAAAGACCTTCGTTGCTGACCGTACATTTGGGGTTGTCTTTATGTTGGTGCATCAGTCCCTTCCAATAAGTATATTTCCCGGTCAGATGCATCGCCCCGTTCAGAAGAGCCTGCTTCAGAATACACGGAGCAGTAAAGATCTTTTTCACAAGCCGCAGCTCTTTGAGAGCCTCCTGAATGATGACCGGATTCATGTTCCGGTAGAAGGGATAGATCGTCTTTGCTGTTATGCTGTCGGTCGGAACCAGATCGGCAAGCGGATAAGAAAGGGCGTTCTTTCCGTCTTTGCGAAGGAGCATCTTCTCGAATTCTTCTTCTATTTCCAAATGTTCGACTTTCAGAGTCTCCATCATTTCAGACACATAAGGATGACATTCGCTGTCGAGGATGAAATGGCAGATGAAACCAAGAAGATAAGCATATTCCCGGCTGTCACGTCCCTTCTCTTTTATGACGGTCTGTGCGTGTGTGAAAAACGGAGTTGCCGGGATTTCATGAAGATGATAACCGTATTTTGATACACGATTGCTTTTCCAGGGGCGGTAAAAGAAGAAAATATCCGGTCCCTGAAGACCGATCTGAAACTGTACATAATATTTAGAAATAATTTCGTTTAGTTCGCCGTCTGTTTTTTGGGCCACTTTTTCCCCAAAACGGTTGTGTGCATAAAATGCAGGCATTTGTGTTTCCTCCAATCTGACTAAATCCTGATAATGAGTCCTATTTAAACTATATAAGTTTAACAGAAAAAAGTAAACGGAAAATTTGTTTGAAGTTAAAAGAAAGTGAAGATTACTTTTCACACAGTGAAGCTTTGACGCTAATGCTTGACATCCGGACTAAAAACCCGCAAAATGAATATTAGAAAACTGGAAGGAGATATTATGGATATCAATAAAGCAGCAAAAAAAATCTTGAAAGCATTGTCTTTTGAGGAAATAGATGTGGAAAAATCCAGACAGTTGGCAGACCTGAAGCGACTGGATCCGATGAAGATTTTTTATCGGACGGTAGATACACGTATTTATAACGGAGATCATCTGGTGCCGGTCCGTCTGTTTTTCCCGGATGAGAAGACATTTCAGGAAGAACAGGTGGCAAATGGAATGCGGGTTATGCTGTTCCTGCATGGCGGCGGATGGTCCACCGAACATGTGGATAATTATGAGCGGGTCTGTGCGCGCCTTGCAAATGCCACAGGGCATATCGTGGCGGCGGTGGAATACCGGCTTGCTCCGGAGCATAAATTCCCGACCGGGCTTGAAGACTGTTATGCAGTGGCGAAGGCAATGTATGAAAAGCAGTTTCTTTTGAATGTAGATTCGGATGATATTACGCTGATCGGGGACAGCGCGGGAGGAAATCTGGCCGCTGCACTTTCTTTAATGGCAAGGGACAGAGGAGAATTTCTCCCCAAAAGGCAGATCCTGATCTATCCTGCAACGAATAATGATTATTCGGAGGACTCGCCTTTTGAATCCGTCAGGGAAAACGGGACTGATTATCTTCTGACAGCGGGAAAATTGAGAGACTATCTTGATTTTTACGCCGGAGATGAGGCGGACCGCATGAATCCGTATTTCGCGCCGATCCTGGAAGACGATCTTAAGAATCAGCCGGATACGCTGGTCATTACTGCAGAATATGATCCGCTCAGGGATGAAGGGGAGGCGTATGGCAGGAAACTGGAAGCGGCCGGAAACCGGGTGGAGATCTGCCGGATAGAGAACGCGCTTCACGGCTTTTTCGCGCTGGGAATCAAGAACAATCATGTGCAGGAGAGTTTTGAGATCATAAATAATTTTCTGAGGAGGGAATAGCCGTCATGAAGTCGAGGGGTGCGTATTGGCGAAAGCTGGACAACGCGGCAAAGCTATTTTCGGCGGCAAGCACGAAAAGAGATACCCGTGTATTCCGATTTTATTGTGAATTAAAAGAAGAGATTGAGGAGGAGAAGCTTCAGCAGGCGCTGGATGTGACGCTTGAGAAGTATCCGATGTTCCTGTCGGTGATGAGAAAAGGGCTGTTCTGGCATTATCTCGAACAGAGTAATCTGCGCCCGATCGTTCGGAAAGAAGACCGGGAGCCATGCAGGAATCTCTACATCCGGGATAAGAAGGAACTGCTGTTTGAAGTGACATATTATAAGAAGAGAATTAATTTTGAGGTCTTTCACGCGCTGACAGACGGAACGGGGGCCAGTGAATTTATCCGCGAGCTGGTGAAGAACTATCTGTTTCTTGTACATGAGGCGGACGGACTTGCGGATGTGGAACTGAACGAGAAGACGGTTACTGTATCGGATCAGGAGGATGACGGATTCGCGAAGTACTACTCCCGGGAAAAAAGGAGCAGGAGAAGAGACCGTAGAAAAGCGCATCAGATTCGTAGAAATCATGAACTTGGAAGTCTCCAGGTCACGGAAGCAGAGGTGAAAGTGGGGGATCTTGCAAAGAAAGCCAAGGAATACGGAGTGTCGATGACGGTGTATCTGACAGCGGTTCTGATGTGCGCGATCCATGGAATTATGTCCAGACGCCAGGAGGAAAAACCGGTGGCGATTATGGTACCTGTCAATCTGCGTAAGTTTTTTCCGACGGATTCCATGCTGAACTTTTTCAGCTGGCTGGAGGTAGAACACCGTTTCGGTCAGGGAAAAGACAGCCTGAAAGAATTGATTCATGAAGTGAAGAAGTATTTTGAAGAAGGTCTCACAAAAGAAAAAATGGGAGAGCGGATGAGTGAATATTTCGCACTCGAAGTACATCCGCTTCTGAGACTGGCTCCGCTTGGACTTAAGAACTTCTGTATTGGTTTCGGGTCGCGAAATTCTGCAAAAGAGATCACGGCGATCTTTTCCAATATGGGGATCATTCGCATGCCCGAGGATTACGCAAAATATATTGAGCGTTTCGGAGTTTTCACCAGCACGCCGAAGGTGGAACTCTGTATGTGTTCATTTGGGGAAAATGTTTATCTGGGATTTACATCCAGATTCGAGAGCACAGCGATCAAGAAGAACTTTTTCCGTATTCTTGCGGAAGAGGGAATTCCGGTGAGTCTGCTTAAGACGGAATATCCGGAAGAAGCAGCGGCGGATTCGGTGGGGATGAAAGTATTCCGGATCTTTAGTTTCCTGTGCATTGCAGCGGCGGTCATTGCGCTGGGAAGTGATTATTGCCTGGACAGACATTTCGGTTTATCCCTGAAAGTATGCGGAGGCGCATTCAGTATGTGGCTTGCGCTTGCGGTTGCATTTTATAAACGGTATAATCTTCTGAAAAATGCCATGTGGCAGCTGGTCGTGGTGACAGCAGTATGCACGGTGTGGGATTTTATGACAGGCTGGCGCGGATGGTCGGTGGATTTTGTTTTCCCGGTCGTGAGTATCGTAATCATCATTTCCATGCTGATCATTTCCAAAATATACTACCGCCATCCGAAGCAGTATATGATCTACTTTGTGATGGCGGCAGGATACGGGCTGTTCTTCCCGTTGATTTTTATCCTCACCGGACTGGTTAATGTGACAGCGCCGTCGGTCATCAGTATTGTGTTTTCCTTCCTGACACTCACCGCTCTGATCCTTTTTAAAGGGCGCGAGTTCCGTGAGGAAATGGAAAAGACCTTCCATGTATAGAACTGCAGGAAACCAAATCATAAAGACCTGCTGAGCAGATAATCCATTGCACGAAGAAGATCGTTCTTCTGGTCGGGTAACATCCCGTAAATGGTGTACTGATCCAGAACAGTGGTATCTTCAAACAGACAGTCTCTGACATGCAGATTTTCCAGCATCAGGCGTTCTTCCAAAAGGATTTCTTCCGGAGTCATCATCTGGAAAAATCCTTTTTGTGCTTCTTTATAGAGCTTCGTATCTTCCCAGAGCTTCAGCTTCAGACACCAAATGTTTTTGGGGTGGAGTTGATTCAGGAGGCGGGCCGTCTCCAGTGCGTGGAGATGGGAGTATTCCCGCCCGCCTAGGCCGGGAATGATCGTGACATAGTAATCGATCCCCACCTCATCCAGACGGTGCAGTGCTTCCAGAATCTGGGCGGAGGTCACTCCTTTACAGCGTTCGGCAAGAATCGGATCGCTTCCGCTCTCTACTCCGATGTGCAGGGCGGCGACACCTCTGGATCTCAGAAGCGACAGCTCTTCATCCGTTTTCCTCAGGATATCATCGGCCCTGGAATACATGGCAAATCTTTGTACATTTGGCATGTATTTCACGGCAAGATCTATAATCTCACATAAGAATTCGGTAGAAAGGCAGAACGCGTTCTCGCCGAGCAGAAACAGCCTTGTGTTCGTGGGCTGAAGTATTCCGAGGATCTGCAGATCGTGTTCGATGCGGGAAAGTGGATGAATGCAGAATTCATCCCGGGCAAAATCACAGAACGTGCATTTGTGCCAACTGCATCCGAGTGCGACTTCCAGCGCGGCACTTCCTTCTTCATGGGGTGGAATGTAAATGGTATCATGTGTATAAATGGACTGATAAAGTTCTTCTCGTGTCATAGCTTTTTTCCTTTCGTAAAAGTTTACAAAATATTTGCAGGTACAGCAAAATCACGCATATTCTATTTATAGTGTATCACAAATGGGGTGAAAGAAGAATCTTGATTTTTCTGTAGATATTCTTGTATGAAAGTGAAGAGGTGTGCTATACTTGTGCAGTATAGGAAAAACAGGGAAAACCTGCCGGGAGTGTATGTAATGGCAAAAAATAAAAAGAAAAAAAGCAATAAGACGACAACGATCCGTTATTTTGATTATAGCCTTCTTGCTGTAATGGTGTTCCTGATCTGCTTCGGACTTGTCATGCTCTATAGTACCAGCGCGTACGAGGCGCAGAATAAGTTCAATGACGGAATGTACTATTTTAAAAGACAGGGAATCATCAGTATGGGCGGCCTTGCGGTCATGCTGTTTGTTACCAGGATCGACTATCACCGCTACGCGAAGTACTCAGCAGCACTTTACGGTTTTGCGATGCTTCTGATGGCATTGGTAAAGTATTCGCCGCTGGGGTACGAAGTATATGGGGCGAGAAGATGGCTGCAGATTCCGGGAACGGGACAGACCATGCAGCCCGCTGAGGTGACAAAGATCGCAGTCATCCTCTTTATACCGTATTTAATATGTAAGATGGGAAGCAAAGTACATAAACTGAAGGGAAGTCTTATGGTGCTGGCGTGGGGAGCGGTGGCCGCCTTTGGTGTATTTTATCTGACGGACAACCTGAGTTCGGCGATCATAGTAATGGGCATTGCCTGCTTTATATTATTCGTTGTACATAAGAAAATGAAACCGTTCGTTATCATAGCGGGATGCGGGGCCTGCGCCTTCGTGGCAATCGCAGCATTTCTCGGCAAAGTACTGGAGAACAGCGACAATTTCCGCCTGCGCCGTATTATCGCATGGCTGAATCCGGAAAAATATGCATCGTCGCTTTCCTTTCAGACGCTGCAGGGAATGTACGCCATCGGATCCGGCGGATTCTTCGGAAAAGGATTGGGCAACAGCGCGCAGAAGATGATCATCCCCGAAGTGCAGAATGATTTTATCCTTACAGTCATCTGCGAGGAACTGGGAGTGTTCGGAGCCATTATGGTGTTCGTGCTTTTCGGGCTTCTTCTCTACAGACTTCTGTTTATCGCTCAAAATGCTCCGGATCTCTATGGGTCTTTGATCGTGACCGGTATTTTCTCGCATATTGCGATCCAGGTTATATTGAACGTGGCGGTTGTTGTAAATCTGATCCCGAATACCGGTATTACGCTCCCGTTTATCAGTTATGGAGGCACATCGATCCTTTTTTTGATGATTGAGATGGGCATTGCGCTGGGAGTATCACGGAAGATTAAAATCGAAGAATAAAAAAGTCTTTTTTTTCATGCCAGAGTGTGGTATTATATACGAGGTAGTTATGAAAACTACATCATATAGAGGGAACAAAAGACGGATTTCGGGAGGAATTATATATGAGTTATAAAATAATCGTGGACAGCTGCGGAGAATTGACGGAAGAGATGAAAGCATCGGGTATATTTGAGACAGCGTCACTTACGATGGATGTGGACGATTATCATTTTATAGATGATGAGACATTTGATCAGGCGGATTTCCTGAAGAAGGTAGCGGAAAGTCCGAATTGTCCAAAGTCAAGCTGCCCTTCGCCGGAGCGGTACATGCAGGGGTACAATTGTGATGCAGACCGGGTTTACGTTGTGACATTGTCTGCGGAGCTCAGTGGTTCTTATAACAGCGCAGTACTGGGAGTGAATCTGTACCATGAGGAGTACGGAGAGAAGGACATTTACGTGTTTAATTCACGTTCGGCATCGATCGGTGAGACATTGATCGCCTGCAAAATCATGGAATGTGAAGAAGGACAAATGACTTTCCCGGAAGTAATAGATGCAGTGGAAGCCTATATCGGTGAGCAGAATACATTCTTTGTGCTTGAGTCGCTGGAAACGCTGCGCAAGAACGGAAGGTTGACCGGCCTGAAGGCGATTGCCGCTAATGTACTGAATATCAAGCCGGTGATGGGATCCACTCCGAAGGGAGAGATCTGTCAGCTTGGGCAGGCACGCGGAATGAAGAAGGCACTGCAGAAAATGGTGGATTGTATTGCGGAGAAGACCGTACATGCCGAAAACAGAGTGCTGGCCATCTCGCACTGTAACTGTCCGGAACGTGCAGAGATCCTGAAAAAGATGATTGAAGAGAGTGTGCATCCGAAGCAGATTCTTGTGCTGGATACGAGAGGAATCAGCAGTATGTATGCGAATGACGGCGGAGTGATCGTGGCAGTCTAGATGATCCCCGTATGAATTTGATTCTGTATTTTGCTTGTATCTGACGGGAAAATGTGTTAGTATTGGAATATCGAATTCAATGCGAAGGAGTTTTCATACAATGAGTCAGGAAAAAGTAGATCGTTATAAAAAAGAAAAAGCAAATAGAAAACAGATTATGAGGAAACAGAAGATCATGCACATTGTGCGCAGTACCATCGTAGGGATTATCGCAGTGGCGCTGGTTGGATGGCTTGGTTATTCTGCGTACGGACTGTATGAGCAGAACCAGCCGAGAGAGGCAGCAGAAGTGGATTACACTGCTGTTGACGGGTATCTTCAGTCCCTCAGTTTATCCGAATAAATGAAAATAAAAAGTGGTGAGTAAAGAGTCTGCCGGGAGGCAGGCTCTTTATTTTTTTTTGCGCTGATTTAAAGAAGACGGAAAGCAATTTTTCCACTTTTTGTGCAATTCGGGGAGAAAAAAGGGGGAATTCCGGAAAAGTATGGGAGGGTATAAAAAAATGAAAAAGGGGGTTGAAAAGGGAGGAAAAGTGGTTTACAATGGTTTCAAGTGGTAGAAAGTGGTGAATAGTGGAGCAAAGTGGTGGAAAAGTGGCAGGCCACTTTGAAAGAAGGTGATCCTTGATGTTGACTGGAGAGTTTAATCACAGTATTGACGCGAAAGGCAGGCTCATCATTCCGTCAAAATTGCGAGAAAGTCTGGGAGAACATTTCGTAATTACCAAGGGAATGGATGGCTGCTTATTTCTCTATCCGGAAAATGAATGGGAAGCCTTTGAAGACAAGCTAAGAACCTTACCACTCACGAACAAAAAGGCCAGAGACTTTAAACGATTCTTTCTCGGAAGCGCTGTGGAAGGAGAGATTGATAAACAAGGGAGAGTTTTGATTTCTTCTTCGCTTCGTGCATACGCCAGTCTGGACAAAGAGGTTGTACTTGCTGGTGTCCTGGACAAGGTGGAGATCTGGAGCAAGGATGCGTGGGAAGCTCGTACTGCTGATGTTGAGGAAAATATCGAGGATATTGCAAGTGACATGGAAGATTTGGGATTGAGCATTTAACCGGATCACAAAAGCGAAACGGATTGCAATGATTCGTTTCAATAGGAGGACACTATGGCATTTGAACACAAATCAGTATTACTGGAGGAGACAATCGAGGGCCTTGCCATCAAGCCGGACGGTATTTACGTCGATGGGACGCTTGGTGGAGGCGGACATGCTTATGAAGTGTGTCGGCGTTTAAGTAACAAGGGGAGTTTTATAGGAATAGACCAGGACGCTGCCGCGATCGAGGCGGCAAGCGAACGATTACTCAGTTTCGGGGAGAGAGTTACAATAATCCGGAGCAATTATTGTGATATGAAGCTGAGGCTCCAGGAAATCGGCATTGACAAAGTAGATGGGATCGTACTTGATCTGGGCGTGTCATCTTATCAATTGGACACGGCAGACCGGGGATTCTCCTATCGGGCAGATGCGCCTTTGGATATGAGAATGGACACCAGGCAGAGTGTTACGGCAAAGGACATCGTCAATGGCTACAGTGAGATGGACCTTTTTCGCATTATACGCGACTACGGTGAAGACAAGTTCGCGAAGAATATCGCGAAACATATCGCAGCCGCACGCGAGAAAGGTCCAATCGAAACAACGGGCCAGCTCGCAGAGATCATCAAACAGTCTATACCGATGAAAGTTCAGAAGACATCTGGACATCCGGCAAAGAGAACATTTCAGGCAATTCGGATCGAATGCAACAGGGAGCTGGAAGTACTCAGGGATTCGCTGGATGATATGATCGATATATTGAATCCGGGCGGAAGGATCTGTATCATTACATTCCATTCGCTGGAAGACAGAATTGTAAAAGGCATATTTAAGAAGAATGAAAATCCTTGTACTTGCCCAAGTACATTTCCAGTGTGCGTGTGCGGCAAAGTACCCAAGGGGAGCGTTATTACGAAGAAGCCGATTCTTCCGAGTGCAGAAGAGATGGAAGAAAACAGCCGTTCAAAAAGCGCAAAGCTTCGTATTTTCGAGAGAAGTTAAGATACAAGGGATATAGTTAATTTGAAAGGGTGGTGCCTTATGGCAGCAAGGCGGAATAATTATGTAGAGACAGCAAGACGCCCACAGGCACATAGTGGAATGTACATATATGGAAATACGGTTCGGCAGAATGAAGTGATGCCCCGGAGACGGGAGCAGGTGGTCGAAGAGCCGCGCCGTAAGAAGAAAGTCAGCCGACAGGTAAGACAGAACCGGAAGAAAGCGCTGCATATGAGTCCGGCATATGTTGCATTTCTTGCTTTTGCAGCAGTGATCGCGCTGGCTGCATGTGTATGGTATCTCCAGATGCGCACAGAGCTTACGAATCGGTCTGAACATATTTCAGAACTGCAGCAGGAACTTGCCGACATCCGGGAGGAGAATACTACAAGATATAATTCCATCACAGATTCCGTGAATCTGGAAGAAGTAAGAGAGAAAGCAATCAATGAACTGGGTATGGTTTATGCAAATCCGGATCAGGTCGTTACCTACCAGAATCCGGTCGGTGATTATATGAAACAGTATCAGAATATCCCGAAAAGCGGGGTACTGGCTCAGTCTGAACAGATGAAAAAATAGAACAGAAATGCAAGGTGAATCAAATGTCAAAAAGAAAGAAAAGAAAAATTCCTGCTTTGAGGCAAAAATTCACGAAAGGAATGCAGAAAAAGCTGGTAATACTCTTCATGTTGATATTACTGGCTTTTGTTATTCTCATCGGAAGGATTACTTATATCAATGCCTCGGAGGGAGAAAATTATACCAAGATCGTACTGGATCAGCAGCAGTATACGAGCAGAACGATTCCATTCAAACGTGGGGATATTGTGGACAGTAACGGTACAAAGCTTGCGACCAGTGAACGTGTGTACAATGTCATTCTGGATGTAAAAGTGCTGCTCAGCAATGAGAAAAAGGCCGAGACTTACAAGCAGGCAACGGCTGAAGCAATGCAGACGTATTTCGGAATTGAAGCGGAAAGTGTACTGAATATCATCGAGGAAAATCCGACCAAATCCTACATTATTCTGAAAAAGGGTGTGGACTATGACACTGCGAAAGCTTATGAAAAAGCGATAGAGGGAAATACCGATATTCAGGGAGTCTATCTGGAAGATGACTATGTCAGAAAATATCCGTATAACACGCTCGCGTGTGACGTGATCGGATTCAGTGTGGACGGTAATGTAGGAGCTGGTGGTCTCGAGGCGTATTACAACAGTACATTGAATGGAACGGACGGACGGAAATACGGGTATCAGAATGCGGAGGCGTCCACAACACAGACGGTGAAAGAGCCGGTCAACGGCAGTACGATCGTGACAACACTGGATGCGAACCTCCAATCGATCGTAGAGAAGCACCTGACCGCATTTTATGAGGAACACAGAAATGAAGCGACTCAGGGAGGCGGATTTAAAAACGGTGCAGTCATCATCATGAATCCGAATACAGGCGAGATTCTGGCGATGTCATCGCTCCCGAATTTTGACCTGAATAATCCGCGGGATTTGTCGAATTATTATACAGAAGAACAGATCGCGGCAATGTCCAGCGAAGAGAAGCTGGATATCCTGTACGGACTCTGGAGAAATTTCTGTGTGTCCGATACGTATGAGCCGGGATCAACGATCAAACCATTTACGGTGGCGACGGGCCTGGAGATCGGGAAACTGACCGGAAATGAGACCTACTACTGCAGCGGTTATCTTCATGTGGGAGACCATGATATCAAATGTATCTCTTATGACGAAGGAGGACATGGATATCAGAATCTGACACAGGTCATGGAGAATTCCTGCAACGTGGCTTTGATGGAAATCGGTCTCGATATCGGTGCGGAAGAGTTCAGCAAATACCAACATATTTTTGGGTTCGGCGAGTACAGCGGAATCGATCTTCCGGGAGACGCGGTAACTTCAGCGCTTCTGTATAAGCCGGATAATATGGGAAGCACAGATCTTGCGACCAACTCTTTCGGTCAGAACTTCAACGTGACCATGGTGCAGCTGATATCCGGATTTTGCTCTCTGGTAAATGGCGGGAACTATTATGAGCCGCATTTGGTAAAGGCGATCCGTGATGAAAACGGAAATGTCACGGAGACGATCGAACCGGTTCTGGAGAAGAGAACGATATCCAAGAAGACTTCGGAACTCCTGAAAAGCTACATGTACAGTGTTGTTGAAAACGGAAGCGGAAAATATGCGAAAGTCGAAGGCTATGATGTGGGAGGTAAAACAGGTACTGCTGAGAAACTCCCCCGTGGTGAGAACAAGAACGTGGTTTCCTTTATCGGGTATGCTCCGCAGGATAATCCGGAAATCGTTGTTTATGTTGTGATCGATGAACCGAATGTGCCGAACCAGGCAAGATGCAGCAATCAGATCTCACAGCTTGCAGCAGATATCATGAAGGAAGCATTTCCGTATCTGAATATTACCAAGGCATCAGCCGAATAAATGAAGGGTATAACCCCGGGCAGTCAATAATATGTTATAGAAATGGAAGATAACATATTTGAGGGCCCGGGGTTTTTATGCGAAACAAAACATATAATAAAAAGAAAATGCTAGTCGTATTTCTTGCAGCGGCGGTGATGATACTGGGACTTTTGGGACGGCTTGTCTATCTGATGATATTCGAAGCCGAGTACTATCAGGAACAGGCCAAAGCACTGCATGAGCGGGAACGGGAGATCAAGGCTGCAAGAGGAGAAATTGTGGACAGAAACGGTGTCGTTCTCGCTACGAATCGGACGGTGTGTACGATTTCTGTCATTCACAGCCAGATCAAGGAACCGGAACGAGTGATTGAAGTGCTTTCAGAAGAATTGGGGATCTCATCCGGAGAGATACGCAAAAAGGTGGAGAAGATTTCTTCGAGAGAAAAAATCAAGACAAATGTGGATAAGGAGATCGGGGACCGGATCCGTGAATATGAGTTGGACGGAGTGAAGGTGGATGAAGATTTTAAACGGTATTATCCATATGACAGTCTTGCGTCCAAAGTGCTCGGTTTTACCGGAGGAGATAATCAGGGCATCATAGGGCTGGAAGTAAAATATGAGAAATGGCTGAAAGGAACGAACGGAACGATTCTCACAACGACCGATGCGCGCGGAATCGAGCTGGAAGGGATTGCGGAGGATCGGATCGAGCCGGTGGCCGGAGAGACGCTTCAGATCAGCCTGGATTATAATATTCAGATGTATGCCCAGCAGGCGGCACTGAAAGTCATGGAAGAGAAGGAGGCGGATGCGGTTGTCATTCTTGTGATGAATCCCAAAAACGGAGAAATCTATGCCTGTGTCAATGTTCCGGAATTCAATCTGAATGATCCGTTTACTTTGAATACGAAGGAAGAGACTACAAGTCTGAATGATGAAGAAAAGCAGGAGCTTTTGAATCAGATGTGGAGGAACAGATGTATCAATGATACCTATGAACCCGGATCGGTTTTCAAAGTGTTCACAGCATCTGCGGCACTGGAAGAAGGCGTGGTAAGTCTCACGGATCAGTTCTACTGCCCGGGATATAAAATTGTAGAAGACAGGAAGATCCGCTGTGCAAAAACGGCCGGACATGGTGCGGAAACGTTCGTACAGGGGGTGCAGAATTCCTGCAATCCGGTCTTCATTGAGGTCGGACTGAGACTGGGAGTGGACGATTTTTATAAGTATTTTGAAAAATTCGGTCTGATGGAAAAGACGGGAGTGGACCTTCCCGGCGAAGCCTCCACGATTATGCACAAGAAAGAAAATGTCGGACTTGTTGAGCTGGCTACGATGTCCTTCGGTCAGTCTTTTCAGGTGACACCGATCCAGATGGCGACGACGATCAGTTCCCTCATCAATGGAGGGAAAAGGATCACACCGCATTTCGCGATGGCGACATACCGGGCGGATGGTGAGAAGACAGAATCCTTTGATTATGGCGAAGGAAAGCAAATTCTCTCCCGGGAAGTATCGGAGACGATGCAGGCTGTGCTGGAGACGGTTGTATCGGAAGGCGGAGGAAAGAATGCCTATATTGAAGGGTATCGGATCGGCGGAAAAACAGCAACCAGCCAGACGCTGCCGAGAAGCGCGCAAAAATACATTTCTTCTTTTGTGGGATTCGCACCCGCAGATGATCCCGAAGTGCTGGCGATGGCTGTTATCTATAACCCGCAGGGTGTGTATTACGGAGGGACGATTGCAGCGCCTGTCGTGAGGGATATTTTTGATAATGTGCTGCCGTATCTGGGAATAGAAAAAGAGGTACAGGAGCAGGTGAACGACTAAAAGGCAAAAGGGCGGAAGTGTCCACTTTACAAATGGAAACAGATACATTATACTAAATTCGTAGAAAAAAACGAAAGAAATAAGAGGTGCGTTATGGATTATAAGATGGTAATTCCAGTGCTGATAGCATTTGGACTGAGTGTATTGACCGGACCTGTTGTGATACCGATTCTCAGAAGGCTTAAGATGGGGCAGACCGAACGGGAAGAAGGCGTGAAATCTCATCTGAAGAAAGCGGGAACTCCGACAATGGGAGGCGTGATCATCCTGTTTGCGATTACGATGACATCCCTGATCTATGTCAGAGAATATCCGAAGGTGATTCCGGTTCTTTTTGTGACACTGGGCTTTGGAATGATCGGATTTCTGGATGATTATCTGAAGGTTGTATTAAAGCGTTCAGACGGACTCATGCCGATGCAGAAAATGGCGCTCCAGATTGTGGTGACTGCGATTTTTGCATTTTACATTGTCAAGGTTGCGAAGGTTCCGCTTACGATGCTGGTTCCGTTTACCGGAGGAAAGTATTACTGGGACATCGGTTGGCTGGCGATCCCGGTTCTGTTCTTTGCAGTGATCGGTACGGTGAACGGCGTGAATTTCACGGATGGTCTGGACGGCCTCGCTTCCAGTGTGACGGTGCTTGTTGCAACATTTTTCACAGTAGTTGCAATGGGAAATAAGAGCGGGATCGAACCGATTACCTGTGCGGTGGTCGGAGCGCTTCTGGGATTTCTCCTGTTCAATGTGTATCCGGCAAGCGTTTTCATGGGGGATACCGGTTCTCTTGCGCTTGGCGGTTTTGTGGCTTCGGCTGCATATATGCTTCAGATGCCGCTGTTTATCATCATTGTAGGGCTTATTTATCTGGTAGAGGTACTTTCTGTTATGATACAGGTTGCGTATTTTAAGAAAACAGGCGGAAAGAGATTCTTTAAGATGGCTCCGATCCATCATCATTTTGAACTTTGCGGATGGAGTGAAACGAGAGTCGTCGCAGTATTTTCAATTATTACGGCTATTTTATGCCTGATTGCCCTTCTTGCGCTTTAGGCGAAGAAGAAGGCCGGTAGGAGGAAGAAAGATGGATTTACAAGGGAAAAAAGTGCTTGTGTTCGGTGCAGGCATCAGTGGTACCGGCTCCTGCAAACTGCTGGGAGATCAGGGCGCGGAAGTGATTCTTTACGACGGGAATGAGAAGCTGGATGCGGACGCTGTCGCAAAGCAGACCGGCGCACGGGTTATCCTCGGAACATTTCCCGAGGAGGAACTTGCGTCGCTTGATCTGGTGGTGATGAGTCCGGGAGTTCCGACGGATCTTCCGGTCGTACTTCGGATGAAAGAAGCGGGTATCCCTGTCTGGGGAGAGATCGAACTCGCGTATGTGTGCGGGAAGGGAGAGATCCTCGGAATTACGGGAACCAATGGTAAGACGACGACAACCTCTCTTCTGGGAGAGATCATGAAGAATGCTTTTGAAAGTGTGTTTGTTGTCGGGAATATCGGCAATCCTTACACGACTGTCGCCGGGGAGATAAGAGAAGATTCCGTGATCGTTGCGGAACTTTCCAGTTTCCAGCTGGAGAGTATCCACACATTCCGCCCGAGAGTCAGTGCGGTGCTGAATATCACGCCGGATCATCTGAACAGACACCACACTATGGAAGCTTATATTCAGGCGAAGCAGGATATCGCTAAGAATCAGACATCCGAGGATACCTGTGTACTGAATTATGAAGACGAAGTCACACGCGGCATGGCGGATAAGATCCGGGCATCTGTTCTATTTTTCAGCAGCGCGCATAAACTGGAACAGGGGATCTATCTGGATGACGGTGCAATTATTTATAAACCGCATAAAGAAGAGGATGGCACTGTGATCTGCCGTACAGATGAGCTGCAGATCCTGGGGGTACACAATTACGAGAATGTCATGGCGGCCTGTGCAATGGCGGCTGTATATGGAGTGGATCTGGATGTGATCCGCAATACGGTAAAGGCGTTCAAAGGTGTGGAGCACCGGATCGAGTTTGTTGCGGAAAAAGGCGGAGTCGCATATTACAATGATTCAAAGGGAACCAATCCGGATGCTGCGATTAAGGGGATTCAGGCGATGAACCGTCCTACGGTGCTGATTGGAGGAGGATATGATAAACAGTCTGACTTCCATGAATGGATTCGGAGTTTTGACGGGAAAGTACGTTATCTGGTCCTGATCGGTGCGACGAAGGAGCAGATCCAGAGGGAAGCGGCAGAATGCGGATTCTACGACTGTATTCTGAAGGATACCTTTGAAGAAGCGATGGATGCCTGCGTAGAACTGGCAAGTCCCGGAGATGCTGTGCTTCTCTCACCGGCCTGTGCGAGCTGGGGGATGTTCCCGAACTACGAAGTACGCGGAAATGAATTTAAGAAATATGTGCTTGCATTATAGAAAGTGAGGAAGTGAGCCTGATTGGCGGAGAAAGAGAAAAAGAGGCGGATGGATTACACGCTTCTTGTCATTGTATTTCTGCTGGTCGCAGCAGGGCTGGTGATTCTGTACAGTACCAGCGCGTACAATGGTGAAGTGAAATTTCACGATTCTTTCTACTATCTGAAGAAACAGGCGTTTGCGACGATCCTGGGTATTGTGATGATGTTCTGGGTTGCCGGGATCGATTATCATGTCTGGAAGCAGGCAGCGGCAATCTGCTATGTGGCAGCGGTTGGCCTGTCGGTTGCGGTTATGCTGTTCGGAAAAGAGTATAACGGATCCAAAAGATGGTTATCTTTGGGTCCGTTTTCTTTTCAGCCTTCCGAATTTGCAAAGGTTGCGCTGATTATTTTCCTGTCATGGATCGTGACGAAACATGCAAAGACGATTGCGAAACCGGGGACGATGCTGAAGATCATGTTCTGGATCCTTCCGATCGTGGGACTGGTCGGCACCAGCAATCTGAGCACGGCGATCATCATTCTGGGGATCGGTGTCGTACTGGTTTTTGTTGCAAGTCCCAAATATGCACAGTTTATCGGGATGGGGGTATTGGGATGTGCTTTTATGGGAATTTTCCTTGCGCTGGAGAGTTATCGTCTGGAACGTCTTATGATCTGGAGAAATCCGGAGAATTATGAGAAAGGATATCAGACGCTGCAGGGGCTTTATGCCATCGGCTCGGGCGGGCTCTTCGGGACCGGTCTGGGAAATAGTGTCCAGAAGCTGGGATTTGTTCCCGAAGCGCAAAATGACATGATTTTTTCCATTATCTGCGAGGAACTCGGACTGGTTGGCGCTTCCCTGATCGTATTTCTGTTTCTGCTCCTGATCTGGAGATTTTTCCTGATCGCAACACACAGCCGGGATCTTTTCGGAGCATTGATCGCGTCGGGAGCGATGGCACATATGATGATACAGGTGATCCTGAATATCGCGGTCGTGACAAACACGATCCCGAATACGGGGATCACTCTTCCGTTTATCAGCTACGGAGGAACATCCGTTGTTTTTCTTTTGATTGAAATGGGTCTTGTGCTTAGTGTATCAAGTCTGGTAGAATGAAACCTGGGGAGGCAAAAACCGTCCTCTTAAGGACGGCGGATAAATAATAAGGAGGCATTTGGATGAGCGAAGAACAGAAACATAAAAAAAGACGAATCAAAAAGCGGACGATTTATGCGATCATTTTGGTGGTTATGCTGCTCTGCTTTGTGATGATCGGATTTCTTCTTCTGTTTCAGGTTCGGAAAATAGAAGTGGAAGGGAATGAATACTTGTCGAAACAGGAGATCGCAGACTGGCTCCAGCAAGATGATTTCTCGGCGAATTCGGTTTATCTGCTCTGTAAATATCATTTTACGGATTATGAGATGCTGCCCGGGGTGGAAGACGCGAAGGTTGGGCTTGCGAATCCGTGGACGGTCAGAGTTCAGGTGACGGAAAAGAAGATCGTGGGTTACATTATAGTAGGAGACGATTTTGTGTATTTTGACAAGGATGGCGTTGTGCTGGCGCGTACGAAGGAATGGTGGGACGATGTGCCGTGCATCGAAGGACTGAATGTGAGTGAAGCGGTGCTTTATGAGGAACTTCCGGTCAGCAAGGACAACAAAAAGATTTTCGAGCATCTGCTGGATATGAGTAATACACTGAAGAAATACGACCTGAAGCCGGACCGGATCGTGTGCAAAGGTTCGGAACTGTATTTGTATTTTGGAAACACATGTGCAATGATCGGTGATGAGAATCTGGCGGACAGAATTGCGCAGATCCCGCCAATCCTGGAGAAACTCGGGGACCAGAAGGGAACGCTCCATCTGGAAAGATATGACGAGGATCATACGACGATCAGCTTCGAAAAAGATGTCCTTCCGGAAGAAAGTGAGTAAAAAATTAGAAAAATATACAAAATTCTATTGATATTTTGAGAAAAAAACTATATTATAGTTGATATATAGCTAATCGTATATTGGACATATTGGGTGTATAATATAATAAGGAGACAAAGGAGGAGAAACTCTTGTTAGAAATTAAGACAAACGAATCAGAAGCAGCAGCGAAAATAATCGTAATAGGTGTAGGCGGCGGTGGAAATAATGCTGTGAACCGTATGATCGACGAACAGATTGCAGGTGTCGAATTCATCGCAATCAATACAGATAAGCAGGCACTTCAGCTCTGTAAAGCACCGACTCTGATGCAGATCGGAGACAAGCTTACCAAGGGACTTGGTGCGGGAGCAAAGCCGGAGATCGGCGAGAAGGCAGCAGAAGAAAGCGCAGAAGAGATTTCAGCAGCACTGAAAGGTGCAGATATGGTATTTGTAACCTGTGGTATGGGCGGCGGAACCGGAACCGGTGCAACGCCTGTTGTGGCACGTATCGCAAAAGAACAGGGAGCGCTTACCGTAGGAGTTGTAACGAAACCATTCCGTTTCGAATCAAAGACAAGAATGAACAATGCGCTTGCAGGAATTGAGAAATTAAAAGAAAATGTTGATACATTGATCGTGATCCCGAATGATAAGCTTCTCGAGATCGTTGACAGAAGAACAACGATGCCGGAGGCACTGAAGAAAGCGGATGAAGTTCTTCAGCAGGGTATTCAGGGTATTACCGACCTGATCAACGTACCGTCACTCATCAACCTTGACTTTGCGGATGTTCAGACCGTTATGACAGATAAAGGTATTGCACATATCGGTATCGGTCAGGGCAAAGGCGATGACAAGGCATTGGAAGCTGTTAAGCAGGCTGTTGCCAGCCCGCTTCTTGAGACAACGATCGCAGGAGCTTCTCATGTTATTATCAATATTTCCGGAGACATCACTCTTATGGATGCAAGTGATGCGGCTGAATATGTACAGGATCTTGCAGGAGAAGAGGCAAATATTATCTTCGGTGCTATGTATGACGATTCCAAGTCAGATGAAGCAACGATCACCGTAATTGCTACCGGACTTCACAGCGTGGGAGGAACGGCTTCCAAGCTTCAGTCCAGACTGGAGCATAAGTCCAGCATGCTGTCAGGTTCAGGTTCCATGGGAACACAGCAGTCTATGCCGAAGAATGATTACGGCATGGAAAGACCGATGTACAACACAAGGAATTATCAGCAGGGCGGCAATGGAACGATGCCTCAGCTTCAGACACCGAGAAAGCCATCCAGCAATGTAAAGGAACAGTCAATCAAGATTCCGGATTTCTTTAAGAAATAATTTTATATTGGTTATCACAAGACGCAGCAGATTTTCTGCTGCGTCTTTTTCTATGTCTATTTGTAACTGTTCAGAGCCAAGCAGATTTGTCAAAAAAGGGCGTTGAATGCTTGCATTCGTAAGCACTTTTTTGTACAAATCTATTTGGCGGATACGCCACACTGAGGAAACACGAAGTGTTTTCGAGGTTGGCTCTGAACAGTTACGTCTATTTATCCGACAGCTTTTTCTCTGAAAATATGACAAAAGTCATTTCTAACCCTTGTATTTAGCCGTGTCGAGTGAAAATAGGAACGATCCTCACTGTTTGACAAAATCTGAGGGAGCGATTGTCTATAATAAGGTTTGCTTGAGTACCAAATCGATTTGAATCAAAAGAAAGAAGGAAAAGAGTGCAATATGAGATTTATTTAGATGTATTTTTCCTGGTTAATTTCTCGATGGATTATCTGATCCTCCTGGCGGTCAGAAGAGCATTGAAGTGTACTGCCACACACGGATATGTGCTGCTGGGAGCATTTACAGGGGCATTTGCGGCAAGTGCAGTGATCTGTCTGCCGGTGCATCCGGCGGTCAGGATCCTTATGATGCATCTGCTGGTTAATTCCTTTATGCTGCTCATATCGCTTAGGCCTGCCAGTGTGCCGGAATTCCTCAGAGAATGGATCTTACTCTACATGGTAAGCTTTCTGATGGGAGGAATCATGACATGGGCCAGGCAGCTTTTGGGTGCATATTTCCGGGAAGGAGTACTTGGTTTTGCATTGACCGTTTGCAGCTACTGTCTGCTGTGCAGGGGCCTGGATTTTCTTGAGATGATGTGGAAACTGCGGGCGTGTAAGTGCAGGGTGACGCTGTATTTCCGGGAAAATGTATGTACATTTCAGGCGGTGATCGACAGCGGAAACAGTCTTTACGACACGCTGAGCCGCAAACCCGTACATATTATTGATAAAAAAGCAATGAAAGAATTAACAGGACAGGAAAAAATACAATTTATCAGATACATTCCCTATTGCACGATTCAGGAAAAGGAAAGTGTATTGCCCGTATTTACCATCGACAAAATGTGCATTCGCGGAAAGCATGGGAAAATCATAGAAGCTCCGCTTCTTGGACTTTCTGCACAGGACCGGTTCAATGATGGAAATTATGATGTAATATTGCATCCCGAGGATTGTTAGGAGGAGTAAAATTGATGATAAAGGTTACAGTTCCAAACCAGTTTAAATTAAAAATGGTACCCACGTTCCGGACATTTTTGTTCCCGGAGACAAAGGACGTTCACTATATCGGCGGCTCGGATATCCTGCCGGCCCCGCTGGAGGCGGAGGAAGAAGCAAAGGCGATCGAAGCGCTGGGAACAGATTCGCAGGAGAAAGCAAGAAAGCTGCTGATCGAGCATAATCTGCGGCTGGTGGTTTACATTGCGAAGAAATTTGACAATACAGGAGTCGGTGTGGAGGATCTGATCTCGATCGGAACGATCGGACTCATTAAAGCAATCAATACGTTTAATCCGGATAAAAAGATCAAGCTGGCAACCTATGCCTCACGCTGTATTGAAAATGAGATTCTCATGTATCTTCGCAGAAATAATAAGACCAGAATGGAGGTTTCCATCGATGAACCTCTGAATGTGGACTGGGATGGAAATGAGCTTCTTCTGTCCGATATTCTCGGAACAGAAGAAGATACGATCTACCGTGATATGGAAAATGAAGCGGAGAAAAAAGTGCTGTTTCGGGCGGTCAGCCGCCTCTCCAGCAGAGAGAGAACCATCGTGCAGATGCGGTTTGGACTGGGAATGCCCGGAGGGGAAGAAAAGACACAGAAAGAAGTGGCTGATATGCTCGGCATTTCCCAATCCTACATCTCACGGCTGGAAAAGAAAATCATGCAGAGGCTGCGCAGAGAAATGGTGCGCTATGAATAAAAAAACAGAGATGATTAAACATCATCTCTGTCCCATTTATCTGCCAGATTCTGAATCTGGGTTTCAAATTTTGCAAGGTCCTTATTGGCAAGACCTTCGTTCTTAAGCACAACATCCATGAGACGTTTCGCTGCGGCAACCACCCGGCCGAATGCAGCAGATGCGCGCTGTCTTGCAGGCTTCTCGACTGCTTTCTTGGGGATTTTGATCCCGGCGCTTAAGATGGTGTCGGATGCAAGATCTACAGCGCCTCCGGAATAAGGAGCAAATGCCGGTATGTGGAACCGGTCGGTAATGGTCTGGGCGAAAGAATCCGTGACAGTATCTTCACCGTGGACGACGAACACATGGGAAGGTTTCTTTGTGAATCCGTTTATCCAGTTCAGAAGTCCGTTCATGTCAGCGTGACCGCTGATTCCCTGAAGTATTTCAATATGAGCATTCACTTCGATGTTCTCACCGAACAGCTTCACACAGTCGGCTCCTTCAACCAGTTTTCTTCCCAGGGTGCCTTCCGCCTGATATCCCACAAAGAGAATCGTACATTCTCTCCGCCACAGATTATGCTTCAGGTGGTGCCGGATACGTCCCGCTTCACACATGCCGGAAGCGGAGAGTATTACCTTTGGTTTGTCGTCAAAGTTGATCAGTTTTGATTCTTCACTTGTTATGGTTGTTTTCAGCCCCGGGAAAATGAGCGGGTTGATGCCCTGGTTGATGAGCGCCATGGCTTCTTCATCGAAGCAGGAACGGGTATTCTTCTGGAATACAGTCGTGGCATCGATGGCGAGCGGGCTGTCTACATAGACTTCAAAATTACTGTATTCCGGCAGCAGATTTTTCTCCTTGATCTCACGGAAGAAATACAGAAGCTCCTGCGTTCTTCCGACGGCAAAGGAAGGAATCACGACATTGCCGCCCCGTCTGAAGGTTTCACGGAGAATCCGTGTGAGCTCACCGATGTAATCCGGTTTCTCGGCGGCGTGGATGCGGTCGCCGTATGTAGATTCAATAACCAGATAATCTGCATCGCTGACATTCTGCGGATCGCGGATAAGAGGCTGGTCGATATTTCCGACATCGCCAGAGAAAACGATTTTCTTTTCCACGCCATTTTCTCGTATCCAAATCTCGATGCAGGCAGATCCCAGCAGATGACCTATATCTGTAAAGCGGACATCGATTCCCTCACACAACTGAATGGTCTGTCCGTAATCTACAGGAGCCAGTAACATGATCGTATTCTGGGCATCCTCCATATCGTAGAGTGGTTCGTACATTGGGGCGCCTGAACGGCGTGCTTTTCGGTTTCTCCATTCGGCTTCTGCGACCTGGATATGCGCACTGTCACGGAGCATAATACTGCACAAATCTGCGGAAGCGAAAGTAGAGACAATGTCGCCTTTGAATCCGTTTTTTACAAGAAGAGGAAGCTTTCCGGAATGATCGATATGTGCGTGGGTCAGCAGCACATAGTCAATCGTGGACGGTGAAACGGGAATGTCCTGATTTTCATACAGATCGGGTCCCTGTTCCAGACCACAGTCGATCAGAATATGCTTACCACAGGCTTCGAGATAATGGCAGCTTCCGGTAACTTCGTGGGCGGCGCCGATAAATGTTAGCTTCATAAGCTCAACCTCATTTCGTTTGAATTATTGTTCTAATTATACTATATATTCAGAAAAAATAATAGTTATAATGTCAAGGTCTAATATTTTTTATATTTTGTTTATAATTGTATAAATAAAATGTGTTTTGAGAAAAATTCTACTAGCTGGAAAGAGTTAGGAGGATACTTGAAATGGCATTGAATAAAGTTGAAATCTGTGGAGTGAATACATCAAAGCTTCCGCTTTTAAATGATGAAGAAAAAGACAATTTGTTTGCAAGAATCAGGGAAGGTGATGAGGCGGCAAAAGAAGAGTATATCAAGGGAAATCTCCGTCTCGTCCTCAGTGTGATCAAGCGTTTCGGCAGCACGAATGAGAATCCGGACGATCTGTTCCAGATCGGCTGTATCGGCCTGATCAAGGCAATCAACAATTTTAATCCGGAACTTGAGGTCAAATTTTCAACATATGCAGTCCCTATGATCATCGGTGAGATCCGACGCTATATGAGGGATAATAATTCGATACGGGTCAGCAGATCCCTTAGAGATACTGCTTATAAAGCGATCTATGCGAAAGAAAATTACATCAAAAGAAATATGAAAGAGCCTACAGTTCAGGAAATAGCGGATGAAATAGGTATTTCCAAGGATGAGATCGTCTATGCGCTGGATGCGATCCAGGCGCCCGTCAGCCTGAATGAGCCGGTCTATAACGACAGTGGAGACGCCCTTTATGTAATGGATCAGATCAGTGACAAAAAGAACCGGGAGGAAAAATGGGTGGAGGACCTTTCTCTGCAGGCGGCGATGGAACATCTGGATGAACGGGAGAAATATATCATTCAGCTACGGTTTTTTGAGGGGAAGACTCAAATGGAAGTTGCCAGGGAGATCAAGATTTCTCAGGCTCAGGTAAGCCGTCTGGAGAAGAATGCACTGCGTCTTATGCGTCAATATTTGAAAACAGAATAGAAAATAGAATTTTATATTGAAATTTGACAGGGTTCATACTATTATAGTCATAGAAAAGGAGAGCAGCAATGTATAAGGCATGTATTTTTGACTTGGATGGAACCCTGACAGATACTCTGGATTCCCTTTGGTATTCGGTAAATGAGACTTTGAAGCAGCTTGGAACGGAGAAAATCTCGCGTGAACAGTGCCGCGGCTTTGTAGGAGACGGTGCCAGATGTCTGGTAGAACGTTCTCTTCGGGCAGTGGGAGATGAAAAGCTCGAACGGATCGAAGAGGCAATGCGGATTTTCGGCAGAGTGTTCGGAGAGAATTGTACGTATCATGTTGTCCCCTATGAAGGGATCGTTCCTCTTCTCGAGGAACTGAAGAGCCGGGGGCTTGCGATCGCTGTATTTACGAACAAACCGCATCAGCAGGCTGTCGATGTAGTGGAGAGCATATTCGGCCGGGGAATGTTTGATGTGATACGCGGACAGTGCGATGGATTTCCTAAGAAACCGGATCCGGCGGGTCTTTTTGAGATCACGAAAGAACTTGGAATCGAGAAAGAAGAAGTAATCTATGTGGGAGATTCGGAAGTGGATGTAAAGACCGGGAAGAATGCACAGGTTCTGACGGTAGGCGTGAACTGGGGATTCAGGTCAAAAGAGATACTGGAGAAGTCAGGTGCCGATGTGACGATAGACCACGCTGAAGAGCTGCTTGGATTCCTGTAATACTAAGCGCAGAGCTTTTTGCGCGATCGAGATAAAGGGAGGGTAATCGATATGTATGATTATGATGAGGAGTGCCTGAAAACGTTTTTAAAGATGCAGTCACAATTATTTGATGAACCGGTGGCTGATACACTGGAAGAGGCAGAGGCATTTCTGGAAGACTGCATGGCAGTAATCGTTGATTCGATCAAGGAAGTAAGAGAATATTTTGAGGAAAGCGGAGCTGATGTAGAAGGCATGAGTGACGAAGAACTGGAAGAAGCTTCTGAAGTGTTCGAACTTCCAAGCGGACAGTATTTGATCGTAGAAGGATAATCAGAAGATTGGTGTTCCTGTGTTTCTCAGGTGAAAAGCCGATAAAGCCGTAGTCATGAAACTACGGCTTTTTTGAGCGCTTCGTCTATGGCGTTAAGGAGAAGCTGAGAGGTATATGGCGTATCGGACGGCAATTCAATGTTCTCAAGTGACTGCGTGTCGCAGATCTGCTGAGCAATTTCCTCAATCGCCGGCTGAAGAAGAGGATACATGGCAGCGACAGATTCATCCAGATTGCTGATCCGTATGGATTGGATCTGAGTCTCATCCACAGCTACTTCCACATTCAGATCGGTATTGTTCAGATGAACCGAAGCGGTGTAGACGCCGGGATTGTATGTTTTACGGATACCGCCGTGTTTGCCGCTTCCGGAGGAAAACATAAAGAAAAGCAGGCACAGGATCAAAATGCCGAAAACAGCAAATACTGCTGTATAAATAATTTCTTTCATATGCAGGACGATGATTTTGGTTTTGGAACTCATGAAAACCCCCCAAATACATTTATTTTTGAATATCCAGTTGCATGCTGTTTAACATAATATATGAGTGAATGCAGGAAAATATGCATTCTTTGGCGTGACAAAAAGGAAAGTGTCTGGTATCATAAAGCAAGAAAAATGCAGAGGTGATTACGATGTTGATTATAGTTGGACTTGGAAACCCGGATGAGAAATATCAGGGAACACGGCATAATGTCGGATTTGATGTGATAGATCTGCTCGCAGAGAAATATAATATAGCTGTAGATACGAAAAAGCACAGGGCGTATATCGGGAAGGGAATGATCGGCGGGCAGAAGGTCATTCTCGCAAAACCGCAGACGTATATGAATCTGAGCGGAGAAAGTGTGAGAAGCCTGCTTGATTACTATAAAGTGGATCCTGAGACGGAGCTGCTTGTCATTTATGATGATGTCAGCCTGGATGTGGGACAGCTTCGGATCCGCAAAAAAGGAAGTGCGGGAGGACATAACGGGATAAAAAATATTATTGCGAATCTGGGGACATCCGTGTTCCCTCGGATTAAAGTCGGTGTCGGAGAAAAACCGAAAGGGTATGATCTGGCAGATTATGTGCTTGGCCGCTTTTCAAAAGAAGAACGGGAATTGATGAGAGAAGGCTTCGAGTGCGCGGCTAAAGCGATAGCCTTGATTGCAGATGGAGAAATCGATCAGGCAATGAACGAATATAACCGGAAAAAGAAGGATAATGAGTAACGTTATCCTTGTTTAGAAAGAATAAGGAGCGATTAGAAATGAAAGCATTTACAGCCCCTTTGAGAGAACTGGCAGAATTCGAGGAAATTTGCAAGGAAAAACGCAAGAAACCGGGAATGCTGCTGCTCTCTGGATGTGTGACTTCACAAAAAACTCATATGATTTATGCACTCAGCGATGGCTGTCCTTATACGGTCATCGTTCTTTCTGATGAAGAAAAGGCAAAACAGATGTATGAGGAATACAGGTTCCTGGATGAAAACGTCTGTTATTATCCTGCGAAGGATCTGTTGTTTTATCAGGCGGATATTCACGGCAAGCTTCTGATCAAACAGCGCATGGAAGTCATTCAGAAACTGATCGAGACCGGAGAGGAGGCTGGCGGGGACAAATCCGTGATCGTTATTACGACGTTCGACGCTTTGATGGATTCTCTAATGCCGATCTCAGAGATCAGGGAGCGCATACTGACCGTGGAAAGCGGGAAGGAGTACGAGTTTGACGATCTCACAAGAAAGATCGCACAGTTGGGATATGACCGGGAAGTCCAGGTGGAAGGACCGGGGCAGTTCGCAGTGCGCGGCGGGATTCTGGATATCTATCCTTTGACAGAAGAACTGCCGATCCGGATCGAGTTCTGGGGAGATGAAGTGGATTCGATCCGAACCTTTGATGTGGACAGCCAGCGTTCAGTGGAGAATCTGGATCAGATCGTGATCTACCCGTCGGAAGAATTGGATAGTGAAAATAATAATGTTTCTTTTGTGGATTATTTTGATGTTAAAAAAACAAATTTATTTCTTGACGAACCGGTGCGCCTGATTGAGGCCGGGGTAAAGATCGAGGAAGAAGTTGTGAATGCCAGAAAGATGCGAGCCATGGCTGATGATACGGACCGGGAAGGAGCACCTGAACCGCTGTTTTATTCGACAGAGGAAGTGGTGAAGAAGCTGAATCAGTTTTGCCTGGTCGGAATGTGTGCACTGGAGAATAAATGCAGGCCGTTTTTATTAAAAGAGCAGTACCATTTACAGACGCGGAGTGTGAATCCTTATAATAACAGTTTCGAGATGCTGACACATGATCTGAAGAGACTGAAGCGGAACGGATATCGCGTAGTCCTGCTTTCCGGTTCGCGAACCAGAGCAAAGCGTCTGGCGGAGGATCTGAGAGATTATGACCTCAGCAGTTATTACAATGAAGATCCCGGGCGGGAAGTGCTTCCGGGAGAGATTATGGTATGCTATGGTCATGCGGCAGTCGGTTATGAATACTCGATGATCAAATTTGTGGTGATCTCAGAGACGGATATTTTTGGGAAAACAAAGAAGAAAAAGAAACGAAAAAGTTATGATGGACAGAAAATACAGAATTTCTCTGATCTGAAACCGGGAGATTATGTGGTTCACGAAAACCATGGACTTGGTATTTACCGGGGAATCGAGAAAATAGAAGTGGACAAAGTTACGAAGGATTATATGAAGATTTCCTATGCGGACGGAGGAAATCTGTATATCCTTGCCACACAGCTTGACCTGATTCAGAAATATGCCAGTGCAGATGCAAAGAAGCCGAAACTGAATCGTCTGGGCGGCCAGGAATGGAAGAAGACGAAGACCAGGGTAAAAGGGGCGGTACAGCAGATTGCAAAGGATCTAGTGGCACTTTATGCTGCGCGTCAGGAAAAAGAAGGCTTTGTATACGAGAAAGATACGGTCTGGCAGAAAGAATTTGAGGAAATGTTTCCGTTTGAGGAGACAGAAGACCAGCTTATGGCCATTGAGGCTACGAAGCGTGACATGGAAAGCACGAAGATTATGGACCGCCTGATCTGCGGAGACGTGGGATTCGGTAAAACGGAGATTGCGATCCGGGCAGCTTTCAAGGCTGTGCAGGATGGAAAGCAGGTGGTTTATCTTGTTCCGACAACGATTCTGGCACAGCAGCATTATAATACATTTGTGCAGAGAATGAAGGAATTTCCTGTCCGTGTAGATCTTCTCTGCCGTTTCCGTACACCTGCGGAACAGAAACGAACTCTGACAGATCTGACCAAAGGACAGGTGGATATCCTGATCGGAACACATCGTGTGCTGAGTAAAGACGTTCAGTTTAAAGATCTGGGACTTCTGATCATAGATGAAGAGCAGCGATTTGGGGTACAGCACAAAGAAAAAATCAAAAAACTGAAAGAAAATGTGGATGTACTGACGCTTACTGCGACGCCGATTCCGCGAACACTGCATATGAGCCTGATCGGGATCCGTGATATGAGTGTTCTGGAAGAGGCGCCCATGGACCGGATGCCGATCCAGACCTATGTGATGGAATATAATGATGAGATGGTGCGGGAAGCTATCCAGAGAGAATTGTCCAGACAGGGACAGGTTTATTATGTATATAACCGGGTCAAAGACATCGCCGATATGACAGCCAGAATCCAGGCACTGGTGCCGGAAGCAAATGTTGCGTTCGCTCACGGACAGATGCGGGAGCATCAGTTGGAGCATATCATGTATGATTTTATCAATGGAGAAATCGATGTACTGATCTCGACAACGATCATTGAGACGGGGCTGGACATTTCGAATGTAAATACCATCATTATCCACGATGCCGACCGGATGGGATTGTCCCAGCTTTACCAGCTTCGAGGGCGTGTGGGGCGCTCGAACCGAATGGCCTATGCGTTCCTTTTGTATAAACGTGATAAGCTTCTTAAAGAAGTGGCGGAGAAACGACTTGCGGCTATCCGGGAATTCACAGACTTGGGCTCCGGTGTGAAGATTGCCATGAGGGATCTGGAAATCCGAGGTGCCGGAAATCTTCTGGGAGAAGAACAGCACGGACACATGGAGGCGGTCGGATATGATCTCTACTGTAAAATGCTGAATGAGGCGGTCCGTCAGCAAAAAGGAGAGATTCCGGAAGATACGTATACCACAACGATCGATTTGAACATCGATGCATTTATTCCGCCGACTTATATCCCGAATGAATATCAGAAACTGGATATTTATAAGCGCATCGCAGCCATCGAGACGGACGAGGAAAGGGAAGACATGCTGGAAGAACTGATTGACCGGTTCGGGGAACCGCCGAAAAAAGTACAGCAGCTTCTGACGATCGCCCAGATCAAAGCTTTTGCACACAGTTCGTATATTATTGCAATCGAGCAAAAAGGAGAAGATTATCAATTTACCATGTACGAGAAGGCAAAAGTATCGGCCCAGAAGATCCCGGTGCTGCTGGATAAGTATAAAGGTTCTCTTACTTTCAAAGTCGATGCAAATCCGTATTTCATATATAAGAAACTTCGGAAGGGTAAGAAGGAGAAAGATGAACAGGTTCTGGAAAATGTAAAGCAGATCATTGCAGATATCCATGAGTTGATCGAAGAGTAAAGCATTCCGATATGGCCGGATGTCAAATAACGGATGTCAAATTTTTGTGAAAAGGATTGCCAGCTCAGGAAAAACAAGTTATACTATATAAATATGCACGACGATTCTGCCCAAATGAACGGCAGGATACGGTTAAGGAGGAAATAATTCAGATGAAGAAGAGAGTATTGACGCTTGTACTTGCATCTGCCCTGGTGGCAGCTACAGTAGCAGGCTGCGGCAAATTAGATGGAAGTGAAGTAGTTGCAGAGGTTGGAGATGCGAAGATCACGGCGGATGTGGCCAATTTTTATGCAAGATATCAGCAGGCACAGTACGAGACATATTATGCCAGCTTCTTGGGAGAAGATATGTGGTCCGGTGAGGCAGAAGAAGGAAAGACCTACGAAGACAGTGTAAAAGAAGGTGTTCTGGAGTCTCTGGAGATCATGTATATGCTGGATGCGCATAAGGATGACTATGGTGTTTCCCTGACGGACGAGGAGACGGAAGCAATCGAGAAGGCTGCAAAGAGCTTTTCCGAATCGAACAATCTGGAAGACAAAGAGATGGTTTCCGGAGATGAAGAGACTGTGAAGAAATTCCTGGAGCTTGTCACCATTCAGGAGAAGATGCACGAAGCAATGACCGCGGATGTAGATACGGAAGTGTCCGATGAAGAAGCAGCACAGAAGAGCATGCAGTACGTGTATTTCTCATTTACCAAGACAGATGACGACGGTAATTCCGTTCAGCTTTCAGAAGATGAAAAGGCAGAATTGAAAGAAACGGTGGAAGCATTCCGGGAGGGTGCTGTGAATGCCGAAGATTTTGCAGCTTATGCAGAGGAAGCAGGATATACCGCATCGACACTGACATTTGATGCAACAACCACATCACCTTCTCAGCTGCTTGTAGCTGAGGCTGACTCACTTGAGGAAGGGGAGATTACTTCTGTGGTTGAAGAATCAACCGGATATTTTGTTGCGAAGCTGACCAGCCTTCTGGACCGCGATGCAACAGATTCGAAGAAAGAATCCATCGTTTCCGAAAGGAAAGAAGAGCAGTTTGACAGCCTGTGCGAAGAGTGGAAGGAAGCAGACGGTGTGAAGGTTCACAATAATGTATGGGACAAGATCAGCTTTGTAAAACGGGGCGTAACAATTAAAGATACAGATGAATAGAATGGAAAATTATAGCAGTTCAGCCGTAAGGCTGAACTGCTGTTGTTTTGGTCTGGAATTTTTGGCTTTGAATGGTGGCAAATTTTCTGACTTTACAGGGGATTGTGTAAATTCCTTTTTACAATCCTCAACATACTATTGCCATTACGTTCTGTTTCGCAATATTATTCATATGGGCCGTAAGAAGAAGAGGCTTCTACGTTCTATTCAACAATTCTGCTCAAATAGTCCGTAAGAAGACGCCGTGCCTACGTTCCATTCAACAATTCTACCCAAATGGTCCGTAAGAAGAAGAGGCTTCTACGTTCCATTCAACAATTCTGCTCAAATGGTCCGTAAGAAGACGCCGCTTCTACGTCCTATTCAACAATTTTAACCCAGTAGTCCATAAGAAGAAGAGGCTTTTACGTCCTATTCAACAATTATTTTCAAATAGTCCGTAAGAAGATGCCGTGCCTACGTTCCATTCAACAAATCTACTCAAATAGTCCGTAAGAAGAAGAGGCTGCTACGTCCCATTCAATAAATCTACTCAAATGGTCCGTAAGAAGATGCCACGCCTACGTTCCATTCAACAATTCAACCCAAATAGTCCGTAAGAAGAAGAGGCTGCTACGTCCCATTCAACAAATCTACTCAAATGGTCCGTAGGAAGACGCCGCTTCTACGTTCTATTCAACAATTTTAACCCAGTAGTCCGTAAGAAGAAGAGGCTTCTACGTCTTATTCAACAATTCTGTTCAAATAGTCCGTAAGAAGATGCCACGCCTACGTCCTATTCAACAATTTTAACCCAGTAGTCCGTAAGAAGATGAAGTGCCTACGTTCCATTCAACAATTCTACTCAAATAGTCCGTAAGAAGACACCGCGCCTACGTTCCATTCAACAATTCTAACCCAAATAGTCCGTAAGAAGACACCGCGCCTACGTTCCATTCAACAATTCTAACCCAAATAGTCCGTAAGAAGACGCCGCTTCTACGTCCTATCCAGTAATTCTATTCAAATGATCCGTAACAAATCACAATTCCTACGGGCTGTTTTGCAATTACCTTCTCAAAATCCGTAATAAGCCACTGCACCTACGGACTATTCATCAATTTCACTCCAAGATTTCGGAAAATTTATATGATAATATATAATTTCGTAAAAATATAAATAAAAATTAAAAATATATTGACAAATCAACTTCAACAAGTTATTATATAGACATAAAAGATAGACGAGATAATAAAACCAGACAAAAAAGGTTTCGGACGCTATCATTTTAAATTTAAGAATGGAGGTACAGACCACCGAAAACATAATTTAAAAAACGGGAATCTAAGAAAGGAAGGTACGGACCACCAGAAAGGTAAATTATAATGACAGATGAAGTGAATTAAAGAGGAGTATCAAAAAACGAAGGTTGATACTCCTCTTTTATTATATATTTAAATTGTAACAAGAGTTTATATTGAGTTTGTGTTCCGACAGTGAAACAGTTGCGATTTTGTCTGCTTGTGTGATATAATAATCCAGTGGGAGAACGTAAATAATGATATAGGAGGACTTGTTTTATGTTTAATGAACCAATGATAAATGAGATCATTACCCAGATGGATGCAGTCGTACAGAATGGTATAGAGATACCTTTTTCTGCGCTGGTTGTTTCGGCAGTTATCGGATTGATTGTTTGTCTGTTCGGACTGAAGCTGGTCAGATTTCTGAACGCGATTTGCGGACTGGCTGTCGGAGTTGTACTTGGAATTCTGGCGGCATATCTGATCCAGACGGATCTGAAGATCGGACTTGCCATTGTTGCGGCGGCAGCACTGATTCTGACAATCGTGTCAGCGGTGTTCAAGAAGTTTGGAGCATTTTTGCTTTGCCTGAGCGTGGCTCTGGAGCTGGTCGGTATGTTCCAGATGCAGAATTTCACAATGCTGGCTGTCGCAGGCGTTGCCGGAATTATTATTGCAGTCCTGACAATGATCTGGTTTGAACCACTTGTTATCATTGTGACATCACTGAGCGGGGGAATGGGGCTTGGAAATGCAGTTGCGCAGATGGCCGGAATTCAGAATCCTTACATTACGCTGGGGATTTGTGCGGCCGGTATTGCCATCGGACTTATCGTACAATTTATGATGAAGTCCCGGGAAATTGGAAGAAGAGAAGCAAGGCATTCCAGACAGGTGAAAGAAGAACTTTCGATTGAGTCAGAGATCGATCGTGCACGTTCCATCCTGGACCTCGATGATGATGAGGAAGACGAAGACGAGTACGAGGAATAAAATTTAAAAGAAAGTCTGGTGATGTGCTTATGAAGATTGATATGCATTGTCATGTACGGGAAGGGTCGATTGACAGTAAAGTCAGTTTGGAGAAGTATATTTTAAAGCTGAAAGAAAAGGGAATTGATGGTATGCTGGTGACCGATCATGATACGTACAATGGTTACCGGTACTGGAAGAACAGGATCAAAGGAAAGCAGTATGAGGATTTCGTCGTATTAAAGGGGATTGAATATGATACGCTGGAAGCAGGGCACATTCTGATCATCATGCCTCAGGGCGTGAAGATGCGGCTTCTGGAAATGCGCGGACTGCCGCTTTCTCTACTCATTGATTTTGTGCATCATCACGGTGGAATCTGTGGTCCGGCACATCCTTGTGGAGAAAAGTATTTAAGCTTTGCCAATACAAAGAAATGGCAGACATCGCCGGAACTTCTGGAGAAATTTGATTTTATTGAAACCTTTAACGCGTGTGAGCCTCCCGAATCCAATGCCGGCGCGAAACTGCTGGCGGAAAAATACAACAAACCCGGAACGGGTGGAAGCGATGCGCATAAACTGGATTGCGTGGGAATGGCATATACGGAGTTCCCGCATCCGATCAAGACAGAGCTGGATCTGATCATGCAGATCCGGAACCGGGAACCGATCAAGGCGGTTGGCGATTTTTATACAAAGACCACGAAGGACAAGATCGGTAAAGCGAATAAGCTTCTGGTGTATTCGTTCTGGTTCTACAACCGTGGCGGAGCACTTCTAAAGATGCACAAACGCAAGAATAAGATTCAGGATGAGCAGCCGATCGATCCCATCGATCCGATTGAGATTCCATATCTGAAACGAATTAAAAGAGATCATTAACTGAATAATGAAAGTCCGTATCACCGGCATCATTTCTGATAGGAAATCGATGCCGATGATACGGACTTTTTTTGTATAAATGAAATTCTGATCCGGAACTGCCGGTCATCTAGTGTTTGCGCAGAGAATTCAGTTTCTTGCGCAGATCCTCCAGAGACTCGCTGTATTTTTTGTTTTCCATTTTCGGGAACGCTTTCAGAAGACGTTTTTGAATACCGGTAAAGTCTTCACCCAGGTCACTGTAATGCTTACGCAAGGTCGCAATTCGTTCTTTCAATTCGTCTGAAACCGTATCCAGTGTTTCGGAAATTTCTTCGCGGCGTTCTGTGAGATTTTCCAGAATCTCTTCCTGCTTTGAAGCGAAAGAATCCTTGAATTCCATCTGTTTTGCTGCGAGAGAATCTTTGAATTCCTCCTGTTTTGCCGTAAAAGAATCTTTGAGCTCATCCTGCTTTGCTGCAAAAGAATCTTTGAGTTCTTCTTGTTTTGCCGTAAAAGAATCTTTGAATTCTTCCTGCTTCTCTGTAACAGAATCCTTGATCGCATCCTGGGCCTCCATTGCTGCGATCGTATTTTTGTAAATATTCTCTCCGATTTTGTCTGATATTTCATGAAGCTCGTCGGCAATCTCCTGCATAGCGGCAAGACGCTTGTTCATCTTCAGGATGCCGGAAGCAGTCACATAAAGATCTGCGAACATGCCGATCCCCAGTATGATCAGAATGATTACCCCCACGATAACAGGGATATAGAGCAGCAGTTTGTGAATAACCGGATGGATGAAATCCACGATCAAAACACAGGCAACGCCCCATATCAGAGAAAACAAAAGGCATACATAGCCATTTAGATTAAGCGGCATATTCGAATAATCCCACCATTTATTGTGAAAGACTTTCTCCAGAATGAAACCGGTCAGCCATTCGAGTGCGGTTACGAGAATCGTACTGGTTATGTAAAGAATGATGAGATTAGACCTGTAAGGACTTAGGAAATGGACGACCAGTGTGACTCCGATACCATAGACCGGACAGATCGGACCATTCAGAAATCCGCGGTTTACAAATCGATGCTCTTTCCAGGCGGCAAAAGCGACTTCCGTACACCAGCCAAGAAAGCCATAGACAAAAAAGTACAAAGCGATAAAATATAATTCCGTCATTTAACTTTGCTCCTAACTATTTTATATGTATGAATAGTAATTATAACGCAATTGTG
>JBJENH010000120.1:0-1942 GCA_051880095.1 Bariatricus sp.
GGAGCTTCCTGTATAATTAAAAATACAGAGGATCCCAAGAAAGAAGGTTGAGAAAAAAATACCTCAGTGTAAAATAAGATTACTGACTTTGCACGGTTAGTAAAAAATCTTATTGAACAGAGAGGTATCTAAAATGAAGTATAACACACAAAACAAGAAAATTGCATCTATTACGGAAAAAACTTTGATTATTGGAATTGATGTGGGAAGTCAGACGCACTATGCCAGAGCTTTTGACTGGAGAAATTTCGAGTATTCCAGAAAACCGTTTGCATTCAGCAATGATGAATCCGGCTTTTTGGCGTTTAAGACCTGGATGGATGAGATTGCTGAAAGTCATCATAAGGAAACGGTAATTCCGGGCATGGAGCCGACAGGACATTACTGGTTCAATCTTGGAGCGTTTTTGCAGGAACAGGGAATGAGAGTGGTGCATGTAAACCCTCATCATGTGAAAAAGTCGAAAGAATTGGATGACAATAATCCAAACAAAAATGACCGTAAGGATCCCAAGACAATAGCTGCACTGGTAAATGAGGGGAGATTTTCATATCCGTATATTCCGACAGGGATCTATGCGGAGATAAGAAGTCTGTCCAATCTGAGATTTCAGACGCAGGAAGAGATTACCAGGATTAAGAACCGGATTGCCAGATGGTTCAGCATTTATTTTCCGGAATATAAAGAAGTTTATGGAAAACTGGATGCGGTCAGTGGAATGATGGTTTTAAGGGAAGCACCTCTGCCGGAAGACATTGTGGCGCTGGGTGTGGATGGCATCAATCAGATATGGCGGAAAGCAAAGCTGAGAGCAGTAGGATTAAAGAGGGCAAAGACCCTGGTAAACAAAGCAGAGCATAGTGTTGGAAGCCATGAAGCACCAGAGGCGGCAAGAGTGGAATTGCAGTTACTTCTAAAGGATTATGAAATGTATAGTCAGAGGATGGAGCAGTTGATGCAGGAAATCGAAGAAAAGCTGTCAGAGATTCCTTATATTGATAAACTTCTGGAGATCAAAGGAATTGGAATAACTACGGTATGTGGATTTGTAGCAGAAGTGGGTGACATTAGACGTTTTGATAACCCGAAACAGCTGCAGAAACTTGCCGGATATGCCATTGTCAGTAACAATTCCGGAAAGCACAATGGAGAGAGTCATATCAGCTATCGAGGAAGGAAAAGACTGCGTTATGTGCTGTATGAAGCAGCAATCTCGGTGATTGGGAAAAATGCGGAGTTCAAAGAGATCCACCATTATTACCGAAGCAGGGAGAAAAATCCGTTGAAGAAGATGCAGTCAGTCATAGCGGTTGCCTGTAAATTAATCAGGATCTTTTACATGATACTGACGAAAGGCGTCAGTTATGATGGAGTAAAGATGTTGGGAGATATTCAAAGACCGGAAGCAGTAATAGCATAAGAAACAGGAAAACAGGCTTGTTATCGCGGTTGAACAGAGTGATCAGAGACTGATGGTTGTGTTCAGCCACGATAAAGGCTGAGAAACAAACCGTACTGAGAAATCAGTAGATGTTGACATGGAAGGAAAACGTCCACCGAAAGGTGCTTTCATAGAAACAGTCAGTAACTAAAATTTACAAAGCATGAGCCAGTAGTCGGCAGGAATAATCACCATAGGGCATGACCCTGACGAGGAGCTAAGCTGACACCCTGGTTATGGATAGGCGGAACGAAGGAAGTGAGGACTCTCCGGAAATGTGAGATGATCCTGGTAGACACGGGAGGTACGTCGCCATAGAGGGAAGGGTATACATGGGCCATTTAAAACGAGGAAGTAGAGACGTTTTAATTCGTGTACCCATAATCCACTATTTTCGCATCAGATGCACAGAAATATCCATAACAATGGCTCATTTATCTGAGAGACAAAGTAAACAAATCCCTTATTTTAAGGGAAAAAAGACTTGACTATATAGGGAGG
>JBJENH010000121.1:0-10808 GCA_051880095.1 Bariatricus sp.
GTCTGTTCCTTATCACCGCCGGAACGCTGGTGATGCTGATCGGATAAGATACATATCTGCTGCGCCTTCGTATATCCGTCAGAGATTTTCCGATCATCGATATTCTGCCGGATATACGATTTCCTGACTTGCATACTCAAATGGCCATACAGTCTTATATTTTCCATCCTGAATCTGAGCAATCGCGACAGACGCATAGATATTATCGTTATAGTGCATGATTCCATTAAACTCATGATTTTCGAACTTGATCCTATCATAAGGCAAAGGAATTTCCGGTCCATCCGGGAAAGAATACTGAATGTCAATAGAAGCCAATGCATCTCTCACTGCTTTTCCATCATCCGTTCCGGCCTGCTCAAATGCCGTCTTAAAAGTCCAGATCGCTGTGTAGGCCTCGGCAGAATGTCCATTCATATCAATACCAAACACCTTCTTAAAACGACGGTTAATATCCTGTCCCTTGGTGAGATCCGGATTCCATTCCACAACTGAGGTCAGGCCGTTAGAAATACCCTCTGTCGCCGGGATAAAGCTTGGATCTGCAAATCCATTTGCTTTCGCAATAAGAACAGGCGGCTGATATTCCTGCTCCCGCATGGTCTTCATCAACAGGATGGCATCTGAAACATAGCTTTCTGCTAATACTGCATCTGCGTCTGCTCCTTTCAGCTCCCGAATTTCATCTGTCAGATCAGAGGCTCCCTGACTGTACTGAATCTCCTTTACAATTTCCATTCCATACTGAGACGCGTAAATCCGGGCACATCGAATTGCTTCCTGACCAATCATACTGTTATCTGCAAACACAGAAATTGTCTTTACCTGATGCCCTGTCTTTTCTTCCTGATCTCTTAAATACATAAACATATTTTCCAGATACAGGGAGTTCATAGGGCAGAGGCGGAAAGCATACTGATAACCATGAGAAGAAATGCTGTCTACTGTAGAGATAGCCGTCATCATAGGAATCTGATATTTTTCACAGACCTGAAATACAACCTCGGTCAAGGTACTCTGATGGCAGCCTACAATAGCAGCCACCTTTTCCTGAGTAATAAGCCGTTCCGCCACAGCGCGTGCCACTTCAGGATCTCCCTGGGTGTCTCCGCGAACAATCTCAATGGGGCGTCCGTTTATACCGCCGGATGTATTAATATCCTCTGCCGCAAAGTCAAGCCCTCGAAGAATATTCGTTCCGATAGCTGCATTATTTCCGCTTAATGCGTATAACGCTCCGATACGAACCGGTTCTTCTTTGCCAACATCTTCCGAATTCTGAATATTGCTGTTATCTGAAGATGGTGTGGATGCCTCTGCCTGAACCTCAGATCCGACATCTGACGCCTCTCTTCTGATTCCATGACAGCCCGTCATCAGGGCACTGACCGCTATACAGGCAAGCACTGCCGCTGCTAACGCTTTGAATTTCATGAGGATTCTCCTTTCATTTCCGGCTCCTGCCATACATTATTTTAGCATATCCATTGTGTTACAGGGAACCCCTTCCCACTAATACAAGAAATCAGCCTGCCGCACTGTGCCGCAGGCTGAAAAGTTCTTAGCAGTTTATTTCAATCTTTGCAAATGCCTCTGCGCTTACTGCAGCGGTGCCGGATATACGATCTTGGTATCAGTGAAATTGAATGGCCATACAGTCTTCCACTCACCATCCTGAATCTGAGCAATCGCTACAGATGCAGAAGTATTATCTCTGTAGTGCGGTTCTCCGGCCAGATCATAATTCTCAAACTTGATCTTATCATACGGAAGGATGATCTTGCGTCCGCCCGGGAACTCACCATTGATTTCCAGATTTGTCAAAGCGTTTTTCACGGCTTCACCATCCGTGCTTCCTGCTTCCTCAATTGCAGTCTTAAACAACCACACTACGGTGTAAGATTCCGCAGAGTGACCATTCATATCTACACCATACTCTGCTTTGAATTCTTCATTGATTTCAACACCATTTACCAGATCCGGGTTGAACTCTACAACAGAAGCAACACCATTCGCGATAGCCCCCAGATTGGTAATAAAGGATGGATCAGTAAAGCCGTTAGCCTTTGCAACAATCATCTTCGGGCTGTAATTCTGCTCTTTTAAGGTCTGAATAAACAGAGTCGCATCACCGATATAAGAATCACAAAGAATTGCATCCGGATCTGCCTGCTTCAGTGCCAGTACCTGAGCACTTAAATCAGTTGCGTTGCTGGTGTAATCTACAGTTGCTACCAATTCAATGCCATACTGATCTTTAAACAGCTCCACGCAGCGAATCAGTTCCTGTCCGATAGCCGCCCGGTCAGTAAAGATTGCTACTGTCTTAATTTCTTCGCCGGTCTGCTCTGCGGAATCCTTCAGATATTTCAGCATATCTTCCACATATACAGAGTTCAGTGGACACAGACGGAAGAAATAATCCATATCTTTATGTTCTTCATTTGACAATCTGTCCAGAGTAGAGATTGCAGTGATCATCGGAACGCCATACTGCTGACATACCTGAGCCACAACTTCAGTTACTACGGACATATGGCATCCCATCATAACATCTACATGTTCCTGGGTAATCAAACGCTCTGCCTCCGATCTGCCGGTAGCAGCATCACCTGCATGATCACCGCGAACAACTTCCAGCGGACGACCATTAACGCCGCCTGCCTCATTGATCTCTGCAACCGCAAAATCAATGCCGCGCAGAATATTAGTACCAATTGCGGCGGAACCGCCGGACATAGCATAAATAGTACCAATCTTAATTGGATCACCTGTCGCAGCCTCTGCTGTATCACCGGCAGCTTCTGCTGCCGCTTCTTTGACAGCTTCCGTTGCCGCAGCCTGAGTAGCGGCAGCTGTGGTTGCGGATGCACCTGATCCGGATGAGCAGCCCGCCAGAGCAGATACTGCCATAGCTGCAGCACACAGCAGAGAAATCATTTTTTTCAGTTTCATATTACTCCTCCTTTTATTATTACTCTATTTTATACCGAACTGCTGACGGCATAAAAATCCCTTTAAATGCCAAGATAGGCCTTCTTGACGTGCTCATCAGCCTGAAGCGCCGCAGACGTACCTTCCAGGACAATGTGACCGTTTTCAATTACATAACCTCTGTCTGCTGCCGCCAGCGCTTTCGTGATGTCCTGCTCTACCAGCAAAACCGAGATTCCGTCATTTTTTGCCAGCGTGGATGCCACATCCAGAATATCATCTACAATATTGGGCGCCAGACCCAGAGACGGTTCATCCAGAATAAGCAGCTTTGGTTCTCCGATCAGTGCCCGGGCCACAGCCACCATCTGCTGTTCACCTCCCGACAAAGTACCTGCTGCCTGCTTTGCACGTTCTTCCAATTTGGGAAACCATTTGTAGCATTTTTTCAGATTCTCCTGAAAATGTCCCTTTGTTTCTTTACTGAACGCGCCCATCTGCAGATTCTCCAGAACCGTCATATCTGTGAAGAGCTGACGTCCCTCCGGCACCTGCACGATACCACTGTTGAGAATCATGCGGGAATTTTTCTTTGCCAGTTCTTCCCCGTTAAATACCACAGAGCCGGAGCTGGGCTTTAACATCCCGGTAATCGCACGGACCATGGTTGTTTTTCCCGCTCCATTAGAACCTAAAATAGCAACAATTTCCCCATCCTTTAATGTAAAACCAATATCCCACAAGATATTGACGGAGCCATACCCTGCACGTAATCCTTCGACTTTAAGCATGTGTATCCTCCTTTTTTGTTCCCAGATATACCTCCATAACATACGGATCATTCATGACCTGCTCCGGGGTTCCTTCTGCGATTTTTTCTCCATGATGGAGTACGATTACCTCTTCACAAAGACTAACTACCGCCTGCATAATGTGTTCGATTAAAAGAATTGTCACTCCCGATTCATTGATCTTACGGATCAGCCGGATTGCATCTTCCGTCTCAGCAGGATTTAAACCGGCCATATTCTCATCCAAAAACAGCATCTCCGGTTTTGTGGCAAGAGCTCTCGCCATTTCCAGACGTTTCTGATCAGGAGTGCCCATATCTTTAGAAAGAACATGCCGTTTTTCATACAGACCAGTGAACTGCAGAACCTCCATGGCTCTCTCTTTTGCTTCCTTGGCTGATTTTGCACCGGCATGGCCAAAGTAAGAGGATGCCACAACGTTATCTAATACGCTTAGATTCTTCAATGGCTTCATGATCTGGAATGTACGGGCAATCTTCATATTCGTGTACTCGTACGCTTTCTTCTCCGTAATATCTTCGCCTTTGTAAAAAATCTTTCCTTCAGTCGGCGGATAATAACCGCAGATCATGTTAAATGTCGTTGATTTACCTGCGCCGTTGGGACCGATCATACCGGTGATTCCGCCTTCCCTGACAGAAAACGATACATCCTTCACCGCTGTCAGACCTTTAAAACGCTTCGTAATATTTTTCACTTCAATGATAGGAGATTCCGCCATATTCACACCTCCTTCTTCTGATATTCCATCAGTTCTACTTCTTCCAGCACTTCCAGCGGAGGTTTCCTGAGGATTTTTTCGTCAATCAATATTTTAAACTTACTATTCATATACCATCCCAGAATACCGGTAGGACGGAACCTGATAACAACCAGCAGTGTAACCGCATACATCAGCATATTGATACCAGGCAAAACAGCGCTGAAGTTCGCCCGCAGATACTCGGAAAGCGGAATCATCAGAAGACCACCCACGATGGGGCCCTCCACATAAGCCGCTCCGCCTACGACCGCAGGCAGTACCGATTCTGTAGATTTCGCCTGAATCATCAGTTCCGGATCTATGTAACGGATATAGCTGGCATAGAAGAAACCAACCAGTCCTGCCACCATTGCAGAAATAACAACCGCCATAATTTTATATTTCGTCGGATTGATACCTATTGCAGCAGCAGCGTCTTCATCCTCACGGATCGTCTTTAATGCAAAACCCATCTTGGAACGATCGATCTTTTTCATCATCAGATAAATACCGACCATCATGATAAGACCTACATAGTAATACGGAACCTTGCTGGCAAACCGGAAATTCAGCCAGGAATCACTTCCGAAAGGCAGACCTACACCGCTGGCTCTTCCAAAAAATGCAGAGTTGATGATAACCTGCCGGATCGATTCACCAAACGCAATAGACACCAGTGTGAAATAAGGTCCCCGCAGAATAAAACAGGGATAAAAGACGATGCCGGCCACCAGGCCTACTACAACCATTCCAAAAATCGCAGCAAGCCAGGGATTGGCTCCTGTCTTGACTACCAGCAGGCAGCATGCGTACGCGCCAAGGCCCATGTAAGCCGCATGCCCCAGAGAATTCTGACCGGTCATACCGCCAAGCAGATTCCACGCCATAGACAGAGTTGACATATAAAATACAAGAACAAAAATATTCAGAATGTAAGGCGACTTCACTGCCACAGGAATCAGGCAGAATACCAGTAAAATGAATCCAAGCAGGATAACAAGATTTCGATGGTAAATTTGTACGGCTTTTTTACTATCCATAGTTATCTCCTCCTCGCTATGATTGTCTGCCGGAATACCAGTATGATGATAAAGGTCATGAATACGATCAGATCACTGTAAGACGGACTGATAAACAGTGCACTCATCGTTTCAAGAAGTCCCAGAAAAATACCGGCCAGGAATGCCCCCGGAATCGAACCAAGACCTCCCACAACTACCACGATCAGCGCACGGAAGCCGAAGCTGGCGCCTGCCGTTGGAAAAATGGTATAAAACTGCGTCAGAAGTCCTCCGGCAATACCTGCCAGCGCAACACCAAGACCATACGTCAGAATATAAATCTTCTTTACATTGATACCAACCACCTCTGCACCTACAGAATTCTGAGATACAGCACGGATCTGTTTTCCGACAGTGGTATATTTCAAAAATACGAACAACGCAATCGTAACAATAACTAAAACTCCAAAACTGATCATTCTCGGAAGTGCCATCGTCACCGGCCCTAACTGGATATAAGTCTGAGAATATGCAGTACGGATCGAACGATAATCAGAGCCAAAAATAACCAGCGCTCCGTTCGATAGCAAAAGTCCCAAACCCACGGTCAAAAACAGCAGATTCGTAAAGCTTTTCGTTCCCAAAGACGGCGTGATCAACGTATGCTGAATCACCGCGCCAAGACAGAACATCACCACTGCCACGACCGGAACCGCAAGATAAGGATCGATTCCAAAAAATGTATAAAGTATGAAAGTCAGATACATACCTACCATCAGCATCTCACCATGGCAGAAATTTACAATCTTCATAACACCAAAAATGATGTTCTGCCCCATGCCCATCAGAGAATAGAATCCCCCCATCAAAAGTCCATTGACACAAGCCTGCAAAAACATGTCCATGAACCAACTCCCCCTCTCTTAGAAATTTTAATTTGTAGAAAAAGTATAGCACAAATGTAACAAAAAAAGATTAGCACAAACTTGCAAAATAGTGCATATTTCCATACTATTCTTAAAATCCTCAGAAATATATAGCATTATTTTGTTTCAAATTTGTGCTAATCCGTATAATCCTGCTTACTTTCAAACTTTCAGCCAAATGCCTTCAGGAATTCTGTTCAAGTCCGTCCCTATACTCTGTTGGAGTAACGCCGGTCCATTTTTTAAAAATTCTGCTGAAATAATTAGGATTGATATAACCGGAATCAATACATACCTGTTTAATACTTAATTTGGAATTGGCAAGTAATTTTTTAGCTCTTTCGATCCGAATGCCTGTCAGATAATCAATATATGTAATACCACTCTCTTCCTTAAACAATTTGCTGAAATAGTAAGGACTGATTCCCGCGGACTGAGCGATCTCCTCCAAAGACAGATTCTTTTGGAAATTCTGTCGGATATATTCCTGCGCTTTGACAATAATATCACAGGATTCCTCATTCTGAATTATCACAGCCCGGGATATCTCTACCATCGCGGACACAAATCTTTTCCGCAGTGTTTCAGCGTCTTCTGCTGCAATTAACTCTTTTATTATCTCCTTCCCTTTCAGACAGCTTCCTCCCTGTGCCTGTACCGAACGGCGTGCCAGTAGAAGCAGTTCCATCAGCTGAAGCTTTGCATCTTCAAAATCACAATTTTTATTCTTCAGAATCCAACAGGCAAATATCGCAGCCTCCTGCCGCACGTCATGCTCCATTCCTCCCATTACAGCCTTAAGAACCATCTGTTCCATAGTCTGACGTTCCTTTTCCTGGCTGTCTTTTACGATCAGGTCATCAATGTGTGTCACTGACCTTTTTCCGTGACGCAGTGCATTCAGCGCCTCCTGATAAGAATCAAACATAGAATCCCAGGGCTGTACGGATCCAATTCCGGCTTTAAAATCCACACCCACTGTCTTTTTTAAGGATGACACCAGACTTCTTGCCTTTTCAATCATGCGGATCCTGTCCTGATATTCCAGCTTTGGCTTTCCTGACGGAATGACACAGACAATCTTATTCCCCATAATATTACTGACGCACGCCCGGAAATATACTTTTACTAACTCTGACATTTTTCCGTAATATTTGTATCCGCGAACACCAGAGCCAACAGGGTTCGTCATACCTCCCTCTTCATTTCCCTCCCCCCACTCCAAAGCAAGGATAATGCCGTAATCCTCTTTCAGATTTAAAAGACTGAGATACTGTTCTCCACTGTCCTTATATTCATTCTGAATGATCAGGCTGATAATAAATCCGTTTTCGATAATGGGAATCACTGCCTCCATCTTTTCTCTTACCTGAAGATCATCGCTGCGCTTCTGCCGCTCCTGATCAATTTCACGCATAATGCCCGTAAGCCGCTCTACGATCAGCTTTTTATTGATCGGCTTCATCAGATAATCCACAGCTCCCAGACGCAGAGCTTCCTTTGCATAATCAAAATTGTCATACGCCGTCAGAACCAGAGCCTTGACTTTGGGATTCTGAGCTGTGATCTCTTCCATAGCCTTCAGACCGTTGATGCCCGGCATCTGGATATCCAAAAGTGCGATATCCGGCTGAAAACTTTCTGTCAGTTCAATGGCCTGTCTTCCGTTTTTGGCAATTGCTGTCTGACATTCACTGCCGAAATTCTTTTCGATAATATACTGCAGAGAATCTGTGACAATACCCTCATCATCAGCTATAAGAATTCTGTACACGTTCCCCCTCCTTTTTTAATATGGGTACTCGTATAGTGACCTGTGACCCCTTTCCTTTCCCTTCACTTTCTACAATCATTACATCTGTACGATCAAAATACAGTCGCAGACGTTCTTTGACATTAAAAAGTCCCACACCATTTCCGGAATCGCCGGTATAATCATTCTGTTCCAGATTTCCTGTATTTAACTTATCCAACAACTCCCCGGAAATCCCGTTTCCATTGTCCCGAATGCGAATAACCGCCTCTCCGCTTTCCTGCACAATAGATATCCAGATACGTTTTTCCCATTCCACATCTCCCAATCCGTGCCGCAATGCATTTTCCACCACCGGCTGCAGCACCATACCAGGAAACAATATGTCAAGAACACGGATATCAATCTCCTTCTCCAGATGAATTTCATTGGAAAACCGTACATTCATAATATACATGTAGCTGTCAATAAGCCCAATCTCTTCTCTCAAAGTGGAGACTTCCCCGTTTTTCTTTAAACGATAGCGAAAGAAAAGTGACATATTTTCAATAAAAGCATAGGTCCGTTCCGCATCCTCCATCATCGCCAGCTGCTGCCCGGCATTGAGAGTATTAAACAGAAAATGCGGATTGATCTGAGCCTGGTAATATTTTAACTGTGCATCTTTGAGCAGGCTTTCCATTGCCAGCTCCTTCTCCTTCATCTTGATTTCCATCTCCAGATTTTCCCTTATCTGTCGAATGTAATCATTAATACTGATGATCATCTGATTAAACGCTTTCGTCACCGTACTTACTTCATCTTCACTTTCCGGCTCCTCCAGTGTTATTCCGAAATTTCCCTTTCCCACTTCCTTTGCTTTACGTGCCAGTTTTTCCAGCGGCCTTGTAAAACTTCCGATGATTACATACAAAAGTACCATCAGACACCCCGCAACGATGATCAGCACAACTGTCATAAAGATTTCCAGATACCTCAGATATTGATACAACACATTGTAATTCTCTGAGTTTGTCTTAAAACGAAGCGTATCAAGGCCGTTGATATAAGTCAGAAGATATTCGTAAATTTCCTGTATCTCTTCAAAATCTTTCTTATAAATATCTACATCATGGTTCTGTTTCGCTTCAATGGCATTGTCGATCAGCTCCAGATAGGAAACGGCAAGATTTCGGATATTGCGCTCCATTCTGCGAACCGGATGATCTGTGATCGTATCATCAATTTCCTCAATTATGCTCTCAAACCGGGTCCGACTGTTTGTAAAAGTCCGGAATGCTTCCTGGCTCTGAATATTCAAATACTGATATACACTGCTTTCCATCTCCGTCAGCAGTTTTTCCAGTTCCCCCAACCGGATGTTCGTCACATACACCTGCTCCATATTTTCCACAGTATGATTGATCCTTGTAAACAGAATCAAATTAATGCCCAATGAAACTGCCAGGGTAAGCATAACGGGAAGAATCAGTTTTGTACGCAGAGACCGACTGAAGAAATGCCTGCTATTCCGGATCAGATGTTTCTCCATCCTGTCTCTCCCTTCTGTACTCTGCTGACGAACTTCGGTCTACCAGCCTGGTACCTACTTCCGTGTAATAGCTTACCATATGATATTTTTTATAAGTCATCAATGCATCAATACTCATGCGTCCCATTGCTTTCGGATCTATTGTAATGGTGGAATCGATATATCCCTGTTCAATACTGTTTAAAATATCATCTGAAATATAACTTCCAATGATTTTTATCTGATCTGATAATCCACGATCCCGAATAAGCTGACAAGCTGACTGAGTAATGACTTCATCCAGGCAGATTATGATATCCGGCTGATCTGCATTTCCCACTGCCATATCATGAATCACATCCTCTGCATTGTTAAGTCCACGATCATCCCAGATAATCTGGAAATCAAAGCTGATATTTTCCTGCTGTACCGTATTACTTAAACCAAGCTGAAACCAGTTGCAGCTGGTCTCATTGAAGCTGGAGCCCGGAAACAATACTACCACCAAACGGGTGTCTTCATCAGAAAGCTTCAGTACCCGCTTACCGTATTCTTGTCCAAGAAAATAATCATTAATTCCAACAAACCCCTGACGTTTGGAATCCGGAAGATCCTTCTGCATAGTAATGACAGGAATTCCATGTTCACAGGCCTTATCAATCAGCTTCTGAATTTTCTTTTCTTCCGCCGGACGCAGCAAGATACCATCAACATGTTCGTAAATGGCAATATTGATGGCATCTTCAATGGTCGGCTGATTTACCAGTCCATCCCCGGTCTGCTCTACATACGCTCCGTATTTTTTTCCTGCGTCCACAGCTCCTGCACAGACATCCTTCCAAAAAGATGTATTGGTTCCTTCGGAAATAATAGCAATATGATACCGATACGCGCTGTAATCTTCCTCTCCGACCGTTCCATTTCCAGGAAGAAGGAGGTAGCTGGCAACCAGCATCACCACAGCTGCCGCCATCAAAAAAACTGCCGCAATCCATACTTTTTGTTTCTGCTCCTTCGCTGCCACAAACTCCTCCTCATACCTGATTTTCTCTATATTGTCCTGACAGTTCTTCCCTTACATTTCCTCCGGATACTTCATCCCCCATTCCTTCCGAAGATCTGTCATTATT
>JBJENH010000122.1:0-10213 GCA_051880095.1 Bariatricus sp.
CTGCTTCTGAAGCATATGAGAAGCAGAACGTTCTGTGACGTTCTCACGGATCAGAACCACTGCAATAACTGCGGAGGCCAGTGCCATTACTGCGAAAATAAGGGTAACCACGGTGTACGTATGCTGGCTCTCACCCATTCTCTGGAGCATCTGCGGGACCATAATCCCGATCAGCAGAACCGGCAGCATGCTGCCGATGGAGCGCCAGACACCGATATTGGTCCGCTGTTTCGAATCGGCGGTAATTAGATAAGGGAGCGTGCCGACTGAGACGCTTACCATGGTTCCGAAAAACGGATTGGCCAGGAAGTAAAACAGGAAGCAAAACGCAATTTTCGCCCCCGTTCCCAGATCGGCAGGGCAGTGAAAGAGCAGGAACATGCTGAGCGCCAGTCCTGCGGCGCCGGCCAGAATCCATGGCCGGGCCTTTCCGAGTCTGCTGTGAGTTCGATCGATAATCAGGCCCATGATAATATCGGATACACCATCTGTGATTTTGCACACCATCAGAATTGTGCCGATAATCCCAACGGAAAGGCCTACGGTATCGGTGTAATAAAGATTGATATAATTTGGAATATAGCCGGTCGCAATTGCCGAGCAAATGGCGGCAAACAGAACGCCGATATATTCGGAGCCTTTCAGCTTTGGAGCCGCTGTATTCTCTGAATTACTCATGGATTGGTTCCCCTCTTTTTGTCAGTTTTTGAATCACGCGGAAGACGTTATCCGCACAATAGGTAAGCTCTTCCTCGGAGAGAAGACCATTTTGGATTGCCTCCAAAATATGGTCGACATCGTGCTGACTCCCCGGCATAATCAGATCATTCCCGGCGGAAATACAGCCCTCCGAACGGGACGTTCCATATTTTTTTCCCTCTGATGAGGTAAACTCACTGGTGGTTCCCCAGTCGGTCATCACCATTCCGTTGAAATCCCACTCACCGCGAAGCACATCTTTCAGCAATTCCCGATTGTTTGCCGCGTGAACACCATTGATCAGATTCAAGGATGTCATAAGCGTATAGGGTGAAGCTTCGTGAACGCAGATTTCAAACCCCTTCAGATAGATTTCGCGGAGGGTCCGCTCGGAGACAACCGAGTTGTTGAAATTGCGGTTGGTCTCCTGACTGTTTGCCGCAAAATGTTTGATGGAAACGGTCTTTCCTGGATGGCTCTGTACCCCTTTCACAACCGATGCGGCACAGATTCCGGAGAGCACAGGATCTTCCGAGAAATACTCATAATTGCGTCCGCAGAGCGGATTCCGGTGAATATTCAGGCCAGGTGCCAGCCAGACATCGGCGTTCAATTCCTCCAGTTCCTCTCCGACCAGGCTGCCGGCCTGCTCTATCACCTCTGTGTCCCAGCTCTGGGCCAGAACCAATGCAGTTGGTATGGCTGTAAAATAGCGAACATGTCGGACCGCTCCGGTCAGATCCGCATGCCGTTTCTCTTTGGGAAGAATCAGCCGGAAGATAGGATCTTCCGCCGGATTTTTAAAGAATTCGCCGTTCCGCTCGTACACAACCGGGGTCACACGGATTCCGGCCGGTCCATCGACCATACAGAGGGAAGGCAGACCATATTTTTTCAGTTCTTTTGTCGTATCGCCCGCTGCACCTGGAATTCGTTCCGAAGCCGTCCCGATGGCGGTAAAATCTTTCGGGGAATAGCGTGAAGCGCCTGTTACAAGAGCAGCTTTTTCTTCCGTGCTGAGGCGGCGAACCCAGCTGTCCTTTGGAGCTTTTTCTTCCGGATAAGTATGGATCACTTTTTCCGGAAGCGCTGTATCCAGAGAAAGAACCGGCAGATTGGAATCGGATAACGGACTGTTCCGATGTTCCATCTCCGAAAACGGAATTTCAGCGGAGAGATTTTTGCAGCACTCCAGTTCCGCGCTTTCCGAAAGACGGAGAATCGCAGAATCTCTCGTTTCTCTCGAACTGGTTCCGACGCATACGATATAATCTCCCTGTTCCAGAACCCAGGATGCTGTGCGTTCCCGGTACGAGGCAATTCTGCGAACCGGGAAGGACAGGGAGAGCGTTTCACTTTCCCCGGGTGCAAGACGATTTGTCTTTCCGAATGCCGCAAGCATCTGCTTTGGCTGTGAGAGCTCTTCAGAAGGTACCTGAACATAAACCTGAACAATCTCTTTTCCAGAATACTCAGACCCGGTATTGGTTACGGCTGCATCAACCTGAACATTCGTGCCATCTAAGCGAACCTGTACGTTGGAGAGCGTAAACGTTGTATAGGAGAGTCCAAAGCCAAAGGGGTAAAGCGGTTCGACTCCAAAGGTGTCCGCATAGCGATACCCGACGAAAATACCCTCTTTGTAGTAAGAGTCATCTGTGCTTTCCGTACAGGGACCATATTCGTCTGCAAACGGCACATCTGAATAATGTTTCATCCAGGTACTGGTGAGCTTGCCGGACGGAACCTTCTCCCCGCTCAGAATTTTGGCCGCTGCTGTACCGGCGCCATTGCCACCGAGGCCCATCAGTAAAATGGCATTCACGCCCTTGAGGTCCGCAATCGAACTGATTTCCACCGGCCCGCAGACGTTGAGAAGCAGGATAGTTTTCTCATAGGATTCTGCAAGGAGTGCAATCTCTTCCCTCTCCGAATCTTTCAGGCGGAAATCACCCGGCTCGTCTCTTCGGTCGGCTCCTTCACCGGCCACGCGGCTCAGGACGTAGATCGCCGCGTCAGCCGGGTGTTCCTCCGCAGTTTCCCGGGTCACCGCCGGATACTCCGGCTCCCGGAACGGATTTCCCAGCATGGTCAGAAGGGCAGTCTGAACTCCTTGTTCAGCCAGATCTGAGATATGATCTTCATATTTTTTCTTTGCCTCATCATAGAAGCCGTCCATTTCATCTAACAGCGGTCCGGTCACAATGGAAAAACCAGCCTCCCGCAGGCCGTCCTCCACTGTTACGAACTTTCGGAAATTGACCTTTCCCGATCCGGTTCCGACAAACTCTGTTCTTCTGGCACCGCGTCCGTAAAGCGCAATGGTTTTTTCTCCATGGTTCAGAGGAAGTACTCCGTCATTCTTCAGAAGCACCATTCCCTCTGCGGCCAGCTCAGCAGAACGTGCAATGTTCCGAGTCTCGCGATCCATCTCCTGATTTTCTGATATTTTCACATTCATTCTGATTTCTCCTACTGTCTCTGAACTCTTATCATGTCCCAGTATAAAAAGTTTTCCATCTTGCCGCATCTTAAAAAAATGAGCAAATATCATAATAAAGTGTTAAAATAATTTTAGATTCTGATAAAATTGACCGAAAGGAGGGGCAGCCATGTTTGAGGGAATTCCATTTACCAAAGTGTCGACAAACATCCCGCTGACTTCCGGAATGGTGACAGAACGCACTTTGAAAGGACCTGGCTACAGCCGGGAAAATCTGTCCAACGCAAAATTTTCTATTATGGGGACCGATGATGTCTTTCCATCCCCTCTTATCTCAAATTATGCCATGGAGCATTATTTTCATCTGCAGGCATTCAGCGTTTTTCACTATACGGAAGGTTCCTTTACCCGAAGGGCAAATTTTCATTCCTATCTCATTCTCTATACGTATCGCGGAACCGCTTCCGTGGAATATCAGCAGAAGACCTTTGTCATGGAGCCCGGAGACGGCATTATGATAGACTGCCGACTTCCCCATTATTACCTTGCCAAAACCAATTGGGACGTCGCGGTTCTGCATATCGACGGGCCCAATCTGCCCCATCTCTATGCCGACTACCTGGAAACCGGCAACCTTATGTTTCACGACGAGACAACGGGAAGATTCCAGCAGCTCCTGGAAAATATTCTCCGTATTTACAATTCTCCCCAGCTGCAGAGAGACCTCCGCGCCGGGCATGCCATTGAGGAGCTGCTAATTTATCTGCTTGTCCTGCAGAGCAATATAAACATCCAGGAAAAAGATATTCCGGACAGCATTCAGACAGCCATATCCTATATGGAAAAAAACTACCGAAACGATATCTCATTGGACCAGCTTTCTCAGGTTGTCAGCATGAGCAAGTATCATCTGTCAAAAGAGATGAAACGGTATACAGGCTTTTCCCCACACGCATATCTGCTTTCCCTGCGGATTCATCAGGCAAAGCAGCTTTTGCATTATACGGACCTTCCGGCCAATAAAATTGCCCTCTCGGTGGGGTTCAACGACATCAATAATTTCAATTATCAGTTTAAAAAAAGAACCGGGAAAACGCCTCTGCAATATCGGCGTTCTCCCGATCCATTTCCGTAATTATTTTCCGTTCTGCTCCCAATAGGACACAGCCTGCGGAATCCATCCCTCACTGTCCTGGCCCTGGCCAGCTGCACTTCCGTGCTCAACTGACTCATAGACCACGGTCTTGTGGGGGACATTTTTTGCGTTTAATGCGGCATCCATCGCCATTAGCTGCTGCTGATAATCCAACAGATAATCATCTTTTCCGTCGAATTCATAGGTGCGGGGATAATCTGCTGTAATATGCTTTTCAACACAGTATTTAGAGGCAGCTTCCTGTGACAGGATCTCGCCTTCCAACATATCAGCAAAGACTTTATCTATTTTTTCCGTGCAGATCAGCGGATAACCTAAAATCAGGAGGCCAGGTTTCGGCAGATTGTAATTCTTGTAGCCCATCTCATCCGTTCCAAAACTGGATGCAATATGTCCGCCGGCGGAAAATCCGCATACGGCATAGTTTTCCGGGTCAATTCCCAGCTCATTGCAATGGGAGAGGATAAACTGTACAGCCCGTGCCGTATCTTTCAGAGGTGCGTCGCCTTTTACATTTTCCACACCTGTGCGGTACTTGAGAACGAACGCATTATATCCAAGATTATTAAACTGATTTGCCACATCAAAGCCTTCCGTCAGCTGAGACAGAAACAGGTAGCCGCCGCCCGGAATCACTAAGACAAATTTTTGATTTTTCGTTTTCGCAGGATAATAGTACAAGTCCACATTTGCAAGAGTGGGGTCTTTTTCCACCTCTTCATTTGAGTAAATTTTATAGCGAACCGTAACCCCGCTCTCATAATTATCTGCAAGCTTATTCAAGGCATCTGCCGTATCCTGTGCAGCCGCTTCCCCTGCCACTTTCGACACGGTGTCATTTTTTCGCAGTGAATTGATCCAGTCCACGTTGTGCGGACCGATATCATTTTTCTGGAAGGCATCCATCTGAGAAAGCTCTTCCATCGTTGTATCCGGTGTCACTTTTTTTGTCAGCGCGGCCGCAGCTGGAAAGCACCACAAAGACAATATCATGCAGAGTGCGAGCATTCCTGTTAGCCACTTTTTCCATTTTTTCTCCATAATCAGATTCCTTTCTGGTCAAATTCACCTTTTTTCATTTGCCTTCATCATAATTAGATTCCGAATGAACATCATTGAAAGAAATTGCGAAATCATCATAAAAACGTGTTTCTCCAACAATAAACATATATTTTTTCGAATTTGTTTCAAAAATTTATGATGTTTCGACAATATTATGAGATGTTTTTGGCTCTGCAATCAGTAATATGAAAGAGAATTAAGTGACTCGCTCAATAAAGGAGAATGTAAAATGAAACGAATTCTAAGTCTATTGCTGTCTTTGCTGTTAATTCTGTCGGTCGGCGCAATTGCAGTCCCAGCCATGACCGTAAACACCCCAGACACGATCCGCTCCTCTCTCACCCTAGAGGAAGACGGATGTCTTTCCTCCAGCGGAATGCTCACAGTTGAGAAACACGCCGTTCTCACTGTGCCGAAAGGCAGAATGCTGACGATTCCGAACGCTGCATCGCTTGCCGTCAAGGGCAATCTGGATGCTCGGGGAACGGTTCGAATCGAGAAAGGCGGACGGGTGCTCTGGATGGAAGATGGCTCCCTGAAGGAGTACATCGGACCGGATTCCGATATCGGAACCGATCACACCCCTGTCCTCGCCATTCGCTATGGAAGTCTGGAAATCACGGATAATCACATCAATGTCCCGGCCGATGCCATGATCCGCGTCGCACGTTCTGCCAGGCTGGAATCCGGTACTTTCTGGACCATGGAAGATGAATCCGAAATCAAATATGACCCGAACGTCCAGGTTGATGTCCAGATCTACGGGCCGGATGTCACAAAAGAGAGCACGAAAAATCAGTATGCCCGCATCATCACGGGAGTGGGTTCCAGAAACAAAGTGCTCAATCTGCTTCCCGCCTCTACCTATTACTGGCTTCGCGACCGCAGTCAGCCCATGAACAGCCCGAAAGGCTTCTGGCAGCTGTTTAACGGCATTGCGGTTCTCGGCGATACATCTTTCACGGAATATGAGCAGTGGAGTGACAGCTGCCGCGATGCTTCCCGGCAGAATGAACCTCCCTATACAAAAAAAGAGGGAACCATTTATAAAGATGTCGTATATGATTCTTCACGGAAAACACACAACCAATATGATCTCTATATTCCCGGAAAATTAAACAAGAAAAAACCGCAGAGTTTAATTCTCTGCATTCACGGCGGAAGCTGGGCAACCGGCAATAAACACGACATGGATTACTTATGCGCACGTTATGCTCGGAAAGGCTATATTTGCGCTACCCTCGACTATCGGCTGTTCAACCTCACCCTGAATACTTCCGGAACGAAAACCGAGGATGCGGCCACAAACATGGACCAGCTGATGGATGATATCCAGGCATGCATCAATCACATCAAGATATTCGCTGCAAAACGTGGCTATCGAATTGACCAAATGGCAACAACCGGTTATTCCGCCGGCGGCCACCTGGCTCTGCTCTATGCATATTCCCGGCCCAAAGCGGCATCAATCCCGTGCAAATTCTGCTTCCCTCAGGTTGGGCCGGCTGATTTCCACAAGGAAGCATGGGCACCTGGATTTTTACAGTACCCTGCAGCAATGGATCTCGCCCTCTCTGACCTCATCCCCGGCTATCGCGATATGACTCCGGACCAAAAGGAAAAAGCCATCCAGCACATTTCGCCGATCAGCTATGTCAATTCGAAGACAGTTCCAACCGTTATGACTTATGCGGCAGAAGATGTAATTGTCGGATATCAGCACGGGATCCGCCTTGATAAGAAACTAACCGACAATGACGTTGATCACGTCTTTGTCACCCTGAAGAAATCGAACCACTCATCTGAATTCGATAGATCTTCTATTGATCAGTTCTATCACTACGTTGACAAGTATTTAATAAAATACTTATCTTAACAACTCCTTCCATTTACAAGGAACGGCCCTGCAGACTCCAATTCGTCTGCAGGGCCGTTCCTCTGTTAACCGATCGTATAACTCCCGCTCCCGAATTCATATTTCTTTCCCTTCCAGGAGACAGAAGCTTTTGTGTTTGGAGGAATCTGGACCGTAAGCTTCTCGCAGTTCCACGCGACCTGAATCTTTCCGGCCTCGCAGAGAAAAGAACGGGAACACCAGGAAATGCGGTCGGTTATTTTCGGCGAAATCCGAAAATGCCGGAAACCCGGCTTATCACATGTTATGCCTGCCAAAGCTTCAAACAAGAATTGATCGACACAGCCAAATGCATAGTGATCAAAGCTTACAATTCTTCTGGTATGAGCAGCTTCATCCGCATCCCAGGCCTCCCAGATGGTGGTAGCGCCTTTTTCCACCTCATACAGCCAGGAGGGCCGTTTTGTATGAAACAGGACTGTCTCTGCAAGGTCCGTCTCCCCCAGCCGGCACAGCGTTTCCAGGAGAAACGGCGTTGCCAGAAACCCGGTATCCAGACAGTCCTCATGCTCATGCGTCAGCTTTACAAGTTTTTCATGGAATTCCTCCTTCATCTCTTCCGGAACCAGTTGGAACGCGAAAGCCAGAACATAAAAGCCCATCAGATAAGGAGGATATTTCTCCGCGCGCAGGATTCCGTTTTGGATCGCCCATTTCATTTTCGATGCGAGATCAGAATACTCCGCTTCCCATTTTGGCTCGTCAAGTACCCTGCAGATTTCAGCCATTTTTCGAATGGTCGCATAGCCGAAAAATGGGGCAATGTAAGACGAAGACTCTTTGCAGATACCATAGGGTTCCCCGGTGTCGTCCGGTCGGCTGGGCACCAGCCACTCACCAAAATGAAATCCGGTATTCCAAAGATACCGGTCATACTTATCCGGTATCCCAACATTTCCCCGTTTTTCCCTTGCGGTTCGTTGAATATACTGGCACCAGCGATTCATCGCCGAAAAATTTTCCCGGAGGATCTGCTGATTTCCGGTCATCTGATACATGTCATAGGGAACCCATACAATGGCATCGCTCCATCCCGCCACGCCTGTTGGATATTCGTCTCCAAACATTTTCATGGCACTTCGCATGCCCGGTTCATAGAGCATCATATAGGGCGATGTAATCCGAACCACTCCGTTCTCCGTCTGATCTTCCCGGACACTTCGGAGCCAGCTCGTAAAAAATGGGGTTGTATCTTCATTGAGCAGTGCCGTTTTTGCATAAATCAACAGATCTCCGGTCCAGCCAGCACGTTCCCGGGTCGGGCAATCGGTCGGGATGGAGAGCATATTGTTTCTCTGGGAATAGCGAACATTCTCATATAAGCGATTCAGCCGCGGATCCGAACAGGCAAATGAGCCTGCATTCTCTTTCTCCGTTGAGAGAAGCACTGCCGTTATATCCTCTCTTTTCGGCGGCTTCATCCCCTTGATTCGGAGATAGCGGAATCCATGGAAGGTAAACTCCGCCTCATAAATTCGATCTTTCCCATCCGATACAATGGAATCTTCCTGAGGTGCGAACATGGTATTGGTATAGCACCCGTTTTCATCCAAAATCTCGAAATAGGAAAACACGACCTCCTGCCCGGCTTTAAGATTGTGCAGTGCAATTTGCGCGCGTCCGCAGATGTTCTGCCCAAAATCTACGATGGTCTCACCCTCTGCATTCTGGAAGATCCTTTTCGGTGAAAATTTTTGAATCGCTCGAACAGGGGCAAAGGGCTGCACCTGCAGATTGGAAACAAAATCCGGAAGGACATTCACCTTCTGCGGCTGAAAGGAAGCCTTTCCAAGCCGAAAATCCTTTCGCTCGCCCTGATAAAGGTCTGCCCACAAAACATTTCCCGGATAGCAAATCTCCGTTCCATCTGAGAAAATACAGGCTTTGCTCCCATCCTGGAAGACAATATGGATCTGGAAAAGGACCGCCGGCTCCGAAAGCCGCTTGGAATCCGGGATTACCTGTCGTGTCTGTGCACAGAAATACCAACCGTCTGCTGTATGCATCCGGATACTGTTATCACCCCGCTTTAGCAGATGCGCTGCATCATAACTCTGATAAAATATACGAGTGGAATAGGGTGTAAATTCTGGAGCAAAGCTGCGGTCATCCAGCTTCTGACCATTGATTTGCACCTGATAAATACCGATAGCTGTGGCAAATAAGGTCGCCGATTTTACTTCTTTCTTCAGGGAGAACTGCTTTTCAAATATTACTGAAGCGTGTGCGTCCCCGAGCCCGAACCGATTCTCAGAATGCCTTTGATAGGAGCATTTGATCCATTTTGCTCTCCAATCACTCTCTTTGAGAAGCGCTGTTGAAAACTTGCTCTCTGCGGATGCCTGTTCTCCGTAGTTATTCCAAACGGTCAGCTTCCACGTATAATCGGTCAGCGACTTCAGAGGCGCCCCTTCATAAAGTACAAACGACTGTGTGCTCTCTGTGCGCGGACCGGAATCCCAGACCATTTCATTCTTCTCAAAGACAGCCAGATGGTATTGCGTTTGAACGACATTTTTCTTTTCGCTCTCCAATTTCCACGAAAAGTAGGGCGTCTCGTCCAAAACCGGTTCATGTCGATGCAGGACTTTTAAATCATATACTTTCATCTTTTCTCCTTTCCGTTTCTGTCCATATCTTTCAGCTTCAAAATTATCACATAAAAATAATTATTTTATCAGAATTAATTGTGGAATTATCATAGTTTATTGTGACAAATGAAATGAAAAAGAGCCTTTGCAGAAAAACACTTCTGCAAAGGCTCCTCTTGGAATTTGAATATTACAGCTCCCCGCTGTTGTCCAGACCGAAGTCCCGGATGTAGTTCTCACGGTCTCTCCAGCCCTCTTTAACTTTGACCCAGCAGTGGAGATTTACCTTGCATCCGAAGAACCGCTCCATGTCCTCCCGGGCATAAGTGGAAATTTTCTTCAGCATG
>JBJENH010000122.1:10223-10785 GCA_051880095.1 Bariatricus sp.
CTTCTTGCCGATGATGATGCCCTTGTGGGACTCCTTCTCGCAGAAAATGGTGGCGTCGATGTCAAGGATGTCCTCTCCCGCCCTGTTGGTCCGCTCGTAAAAGCGGTCCAGGCTGACGGCGGTGCCGTGGGGCACCTCCTTGTCCAGCAGACGGAGCATTTTCTCACGGATGATTTCCGCGGCGATGACCCGCTCCGGCTGGTCGGTCAGCGCGTCGTCCGGGAAAAAGTGTACCGACGGCTCTGCCAGCTTTTTGAGCTCTTCCAGCAGCTCGTCGACGCCGTCTCCCTTAACCGCACAGACAGGAACAATGGCGGCAAATTCCATCTGAGAACTGAGCTCCGCAATACGGGGCATTAACTGTTCTTTCTCGTCAACAGTGTCAATTTTATTGATGGCAAGGACAGTGGGAAGGCCCGACTGCTTCAGCTTGTTCAGCAGCTCCTGCTCCTCTTCCGAGAGACCGGGCTGCGGCTCCACAACAAACAGAACGGCGTCCACGCCAGCAATGCTGTCGGAGACTGCCTCCATCATCTTTTCCCCGAGCTTGTTGCGCGGGTGA
>JBJENH010000123.1:0-10738 GCA_051880095.1 Bariatricus sp.
TCGTGGCAAAAGCAGCGTCCCTACACCACCATCTTATAGAACCGTATCACAAATTCTGCCCCACCGTTTTTTGCATTTTCTGCAAAGATCACTCCATCCTGGGATGTTATAACCAGTCTTGCGAATGCCAGTCCTACTCCAAAATTCAGTGTCTCTGTCTTTCTTCCTCTGTAGAACCGTTCAAACAGATGTGGCATATCTTTCTCTTCTATTCCTTCGCCGGAGTCTGTGATGCTGATTTCGGTGTAAATAGGATTTTCTTTCCAGGATGTGCAGATCATCCCGCCTTCTGGTGTGTGTTCCATTGCATTTTTTATGATATTGCCTAATGCTTCTTCCATCCACTTTCGGTCGCACGTGATGGAAATATTGTTCTCACCTTTCATCTCGAATCTCTGATTTCGAAGTTCCATTGCGATTTCGAATGGTTGTACGGATTCTCGAACGAGGCTTTGAATGGTTATATCATTTTTCTTCAGGGCGATGGTTCCGGCGTCCAGTTTTGCCATTTTGAGAAGGGATGTGATCAGCCATTCTATTCTTTCCAGCATTTGTTCCATATCGCGGCATAGTTTTCTCTTCTGTTCATCCGGTGTTTCCGGTGATTTTATTTTCTCAAGCATCAAATTCAGGGACGTGAGTGGTGTCCGGATCTGATGGGAGATGTCGGTCAGTGAATTGGCGAGATTTAGTTTTTCTTTCTGGATGCATTCATTCTGTTCGCGGAGTCTTACGATCATTTTTTGAATTTCGTCCCGCAGGATTTCGAGATCACCTTCCTGCATCCTGCTTAAGTTAAGATCTACTTTTCCGTGAAGTATTTCGTCCATTTCCATGGTAAGGATTCGAATCTCGTGATATCTCTTTATAACGAAACCGAGCCAGATCAGCATCAGAACTATGCCGCAGATCAGTGCTCCTGCAGCTCCTCCTTTTAACATAATCAATGTTTCCTGCGACCATTTCTTTTTTTCAAATACAGATATGAGAAAAAGGAGCAGACTGATGAACACAGTTGCTCCTCCTCCTGACAAAAGCTGTAATTTGATTTCTCTGTTACGAAAAATTCCCATTACTCCTCCATTTTATAGCCAAGTCCTCTTACTGTTTTTATGATCTGTGGGTTCTGAGGGGAGTCTTCAATCTTCTCTCTGAGCCTTTTGATATAGACAGTAAGTGTATTATCATTTACATATTCACCGGCGATATCCCACAGTTCTTCCAGAATGTAATCTCGCGAAAGTACTTTTCCTTTTTTCTGAAAAAATAGTAAAAGAAGCCGGTATTCCAGCGAAGTCAGAAATACTTCCTGGCCGTTCTTTTTTACGATGCCTCTTGCCGTATCGATTTCAAGTTTTCCTGTCTGAAGCTGGATTTTTTCTTTTTCTCCATAGAAACGCCGGATGACCATGCGCATTCTGGATACCAGTTCGCGCGGTCTGAAGGGTTTGCTGATATAATCATCCGCCCCCATATCCAGCCCGGTCACGACAGAAAATTCGTCATCCAGCGCGGTCAGGAAAATAATAGGTATCTGATACAGCGCCTTTACTGCCGTGCAGACGCTGTATCCATTTCCCTGTGCCAGTGTAATATCCAGTAAAATCAGGTCAAATTTATGTTTTTCCAGAAGTTCCATCGCTTTTTGCTGCCCGTCTGCAGAACGGATTTCGAAGCCTTCTCCTGTAAGAAATTCGGCCAGATTTTCTACTATCAGATGATCATCTTCGACCAGAAGTACTTTATTCCTCATCTGGCTGTCCTTCTGTAAGTTCTGGAACATTTTTTATTTCTTCCTGGTTTTCAACAAGGTTTTCTTCGCTTTCTGAATTTTCCCCTTCCAGTTCTTTAGATGCGTGGCGTACTTTTGCGATGCTTGCAACCTCTTCTTTTTCCTTCAGGTTGATCAGCTTCACACCGGAAGTAATTCTTCCCAGGATGGAAATGCCCTTGCATTCCATACGGATCACGATTCCGTCGGTATTGATGATCATAATCTCGTCATCTCGGTTGACCGCTTTGGCTCCTACTACATTACCGGTCTTCTCGGTGATCTTGTAGCATTTCACACCCTTACCGCCGCGATTCTGGCATGTGAATTCTTCCATCATGGTGCGTTTTCCCATACCTTTTTCGGAAACAATCAGAAGATCTTCACCCTGACGGTCAAGCTGCATTGCCACCACTTCATCGCGGTCACTTAAATTCATACCGCGAACACCCATGGATGTTCTTCCAGTTGCGCGTACATCCTTTTCGTGGAAACGAATGCACTGGCCGTATTTGGTTACCAGAATGATATCTCTTTCGTTATCTGTGGTCTTTACTTCGATCAGCTCATCATCTTCTCTTAAGGTAATCGCAGCAAGTCCTGTTTTTCTTACATTTGCGTATTCGCAGATCGGTGTTTTCTTCACAAGACCTTTCTTTGTTGCCATAAACAGGTAATCACCATCTCTGTATTCCTTGATCGGAATCATCGCGGTGATCTTCTCATCCGGCTGGAGCTGCAGAAGATTGATGATCGCTGTACCTCTCGAGGTTCTTCCGGCTTCCGGAATCTCATATCCCTTGAGTCTGTACACACGTCCGGTGCTGGTGAAGAACATGATATACTGGTGAGTATTCGTCATAAACAACTCTTCCACGTAATCTTCTTCCAGTGTCTGCATGCCTTTGATTCCCTTACCGCCGCGGTTCTGGCTCTTGAAGGTATCATTGCTCATACGTTTGATATATCCAAGCTTCGTCATGGTGATGACGACATCTTCCTTCGGAATCAGATCTTCCATGGAAATATCGTATTCATCGAATCCGATGGAAGTTCTTCTCTCGTCTCCGTATTTTTCAGAAATGACAAGGATTTCTTTTCGGATAACACCAAGGAGAAGTTTTCTATCTGCAAGAATTGCTTTATACTCGGCAATCTTTTTCATAAGCTCAGCATATTCTGCTTCCAACTTCTCTCTTTCCAATCCGGTCAGTGCTCTCAGACGCATATCTACGATTGCCTGCGCCTGCGCGTCGCTGAGATTGAATTCCTTCATGAGGGACTCTTTCGCTATCTGTACCGTCTTGGAACCACGGATGATTGTAATCACACGGTCAATATTATCAAGCGCAATCAATAAGCCCTCTAAAATATGAGCACGCTCTTCCGCTTTATTCAGATCGTATTTTGTTCTTCTTGTAACAACATCTTCCTGATGCTCCAGATAATGCTGCAGCATCTCAAGAATATTCATGACCTTCGGCTCATTATTTACCAGAGCAAGCATGATCACACCGAACGTATCCTGAAGCTGTGTATGTTTATATAACTGATTTAAAATGACGTTCGGATTCACATCACGGCGCAGCTCGATACAGACACGCATACCTTCCCTGTTGGACTGGTCGCTCAAATCGGTGATTCCGTCAATCTTTTTATCTTTCACAAGTTCAGCGATTTTCTCAATCAGACGTGCTTTATTTACCATGTACGGAAGTTCCGTAACAACAATTCGGTTCTTTCCATTTGCCATCGGCTCGATATTCGTCACTGCACGAACCCGGATTTTTCCACGGCCGGTACGATATGCCTCCTCGATTCCTCTGGTACCGAGAATCGTAGCACCGGTCGGAAAATCAGGTCCTTTTATGATCTGCATGATTTCTTCAATCGTCGTCTCTTCTTTATCTTCGATCTGATCATCAATGATCTTTACAACCGCACCGATCACCTCCCGCAGGTTATGAGGCGGGATATTGGTCGCCATACCAACTGCGATACCGGACGTTCCGTTTACCAGAAGATTCGGAAATCTTGCAGGAAGTACAGTCGGTTCTTTCTCGGTCTCATCAAAGTTCGGTTCGAAATCAACCGTGTTTTTATTGATATCGGCCGTCATTTCCATGGAAATTTTACTCAGTCTGGCCTCGGTATATCGCATCGCGGCGGCGCCGTCTCCATCGACAGAACCAAAGTTACCGTGACCGTCGACCAGTGTATAACGCATAGACCAGTCCTGAGCCATATTTACCAATGCACCGTAAATGGAACTGTCTCCATGCGGATGATATTTACCCATTGTATCACCGACAATACGCGCACATTTACGATGCGGTTTGTCCGGTCCGTTGTTCAGCTCTATCATGGAATACAGAATTCGTCTTTGTACCGGCTTAAGGCCGTCTCTTACATCCGGAAGCGCACGCGAAGCAATTACACTCATGGCATAATCGATATAGAATTCTTCCATGGTTTTCTTCATATCCACTTCATGGACTTTGTCGAAAATATTATCTTCCATTTTTTTATTCTCCTTTTGGTTGGAATGCATCTGCAATGTTTACGACTGGCAGCTATTTAGAAAATCTTCAGCATTTGCGACTGCAGGCATTTTGTAAATCTTCAACATTTACTCTACAGCCATCTCGAAAATCTGCGATTTTCTCGATGGGTTGGCATTTGCAATGCCAACCTTGAAAGAAGAAGAAGCCAATTTTCATGTGAACATGAAATTGTCTTTTTCTTCTTTCAACTGCCGCTGCGAATACTAGATATCCAAATTCTTAACAAACTTCGCGTTTTCTTCGATGAATTCTCGTCTGGGTTCTACTTTGTCGCCCATGAGGGTGGTGAAGGTGAGGTCCAATTCGGATGAGGTCTCATCGTCCATTGTTACACGTTTCAGAATGCGGTGTTCGGGATCCATGGTTGTCTCCCAGAGCTGGTCTGCATCCATTTCTCCCAGACCTTTGTAACGCTGGATCTTATTATTGCTGTCTCGTCCGACTTCCTTCAAAATTGCATCCAACTCATCATCGCTGTACGCATACCATACTTTTTTATTCTTTTCAAGTTTAAATAACGGCGGCTGCGCCAGATATACATGTCCCTGTTTGATCAGTTCCGGCATAAAACGGTATAAAAATGTTAACAATAACGTACTGATATGAGCACCGTCTACGTCGGCATCTGTCATAAGAATGATCTTGTTATAACGAAGCTTGGAAATATCAAAATCATCATGGATTCCGGTTCCGAATGCAGTGATCATCGCTTTGATTTCAGCGTTAGCATAGATTTTATCCAGCCTTGCCTTCTCGACATTCAGGATTTTTCCACGAAGTGGAAGAATAGCCTGTGTTGCACGGTCACGCGCTGTTTTCGCGGAACCTCCCGCGGAGTCTCCCTCTACGATGTAGATTTCGCAGTTTGCCGGATCCTTGTCGGAGCAGTCTGCCAGTTTTCCCGGAAGAGACATTCCTTCCAGAGCTGATTTTCTTCTCGTAAGATCTCTTGCTTTTCTAGCCGCCTCACGCGCTCTCTGAGAAAGTACGGATTTTTCAATGATCGTCTTTCCGACCGAAGGATTCTGTTCCAGAAAAATCTGAAGCTGGTTGCTGACAATACTGTCAACGGCACCTCTTGCCTCGCTGTTTCCGAGCTTTTGTTTTGTCTGTCCTTCAAACTGAGGATCTTCAATTTTGACACTGATGATCGCAGTCAGACCTTCACGAATATCTTCCCCGGACAGGTTCGGCTCACTGTCTTTTAATAATTTATTCTTTCTTGCATAATCGTTAAATGTTTTCGTCAGGGCATTTCTAAATCCTACCACATGAGTTCCGCCCTCCGGTGTGGTAATATTATTTACGAACCCGTAAGTATTGTCTGTATAGGAATCGTTGTGCTGCATCGCAACTTCTACCTGAACATTATCCTTCGTTCCTTCGCAGTAAATGATCTGTTCATAGAGCGCTGTTTTGCTTCTGTTCAGATATTCTACAAATTCCTTGATTCCGCCTTCATAGTGGAACACTTTTTCTCTCGGTTCTTCGTCACGCAGATCAGTAAGACTGATTTTCAGCCCTTTTGTAAGAAATGCCATCTCACGGAACCGCTGTTTTAATGTATCATAGTCAAATACTGTATCTTCAAAGATCGTATCATCCGGAAGGAATGTGACTTTCGTTCCTGTTTTACCCGGATCACATTCTCCGACTACTTTTAATTTATAAATAACATGGCCTCTTTCATAGCGCTGTTTGTAAATCTTACCTTCAGAACAGATTTCTACTTCCAGCCAGTTTGACAATGCATTTACAACAGAAGCCCCTACTCCGTGAAGACCTCCGGATACCTTGTATCCTCCACCGCCGAACTTTCCGCCGGCATGCAGTACGGTAAATACGACTTCCACTGCCGGAAGTCCGGCTTTATGATTGATTCCTACCGGAATCCCACGTCCATTGTCAATGACGGTAATCGAATTATCCGGATTGATGAAAACCTGAATGTGATCACAATATCCTGCAAGCGCCTCATCGACTGAGTTGTCTACGATCTCATATACAAGATGATGAAGCCCTCTGGTTGATGTACTTCCAATATACATTCCAGGTCTTTTTCTTACTGCTTCCAACCCTTCCAATATCTGGATCTGGTCTGCCCCATATTCTGCACTCATACCTATCCTCCTAATTCTCGTTTGATACATGTCCGCTAAGAACATGAAATACTTTGTTTATTGAAAATCTGTGATTTACAAACTCATCCAGGCCTGTACAGGTGATCAGAGTCTGTATATCATGAATACTGTCTAATAAATAGTTTTGCCTGTGTTTGTCGAGTTCAGACAGAACATCGTCAAGTAAAAGCACCGGAGTATCCCTTATGATCAGTTTTACCAGTTCAATTTCAGAGAGCTTGAGCGAAAGAGCCGCCGTTCTCTGCTGTCCCTGGGAACCGAATTTGCGGATATCCAGTTCTCCTGCCATGAAGCAGATATCGTCCCGATGCGGACCGGCAGAGGTGCTTTTTGTACGGATATCCCTCTCTCTGTTTTTCTTTAGAGCAGCTTCCAGCGAATATGCGCCGCATCCCGATTCATAGGAGAGACATATTCTCTCTTTGCCGCCCGTCAGCCTGTAATGTATCTCATCAATGATTTCATTTACTTCAGAAATAAACTGCTTTCTTCGTGCAATGATCTTATCTCCATATGTGACAAGCTGCATATCCCAGACATCCAGCGTATCCATAAGCTCCGACTGATACACAGCATCTTTCAAAAGCTTATTTCTCTGATTGACGATCCGGTTATAGTTTGCCAGATCCCGAAGATAGAGTTTATCCAACTGGGACAATTCCAGATCCATGAATCTTCTTCTTTCCGCCGGGCCGTTTTTGATAATATTCAGATCCTCCGGCGAAAAAAATACAAAATTCATCAGCCCAAAAAGCTCACTCGCTTTTCGAATCGGAACCTTATTGATCGCGATTCCTTTTGGACTGTTCTTCTTTAAATGCATATCGATCTGCCAGGGAACTTTGTTCTTCTCGATGATCGTCTCGATATGAGATTCCTCCTGTCCGAACCGGATCAAATCTCTGTCTCTGGTTCCTCTGTGCGACTTTGTCGTACCTGAAAGGTACACAGCTTCCAGAATATTCGTCTTTCCCTGCGCATTGTCTCCGTAGAAGATATTGGTTGCCTTATCAAATTCAATATTCAGTAATTCATAATTTCTGTAATCTTTCAACTTCAATGATTTGATGATCATAGACACACCAACTTATTTCTCAATTTTAATCTCTTCTCCATCATAAGAAACCGTATCCCCTTCATACAGTTTCTTTCCGCGTCTTGTATCGACCTCTCCATTCACCTTTACAAGGCCGTCCATGATCACTTCTTTCGCTTCAATTCCGGAAGACACCAGACCTGCAGCCTTCAGTGCCTGTCCAAGCTTAATATATTCTTCTCTCAACTTAATCGTATACATGATTTCTCCTCTTGCCTTATGCCACTCCGCTGAAATTAACCGGAAGGATCAGATAAATATATGTCTCCTTCTCGTCCTTGATAAAGCATGGCGCTTTGGCATTCATAAAATAAAGATCAACCTCTTCATCTTCAATCACTCTAAGAGCATCGATCAGGAACTTCGGATTGAATCCGATCAGAAGGTCTCTTCCTTCTTTCGTAATCAGAATTTCTTCATCCATGGTTCCGAGCTGTGACTTGATCTTCAGTTCCATTATTTCATCTGTTATATTGATAATAACCGGTTTTTTATCTCCTTCTTTTACCAGAAGCGTTGCACGGTCGATACAGTTCAGAAATTCTTTCTTGTTGATTCTGACTTTTGTTTCATAATCGTTTGAAAGCATCTGATCGATCTTAAAATATTCTCCTTCAATCAGTCTGGACACAACAACCGTCTGATCAAATTCAAATACAATATGATTATTTGTGAAATAGAGACTTACTTCACTTTCTACTTCACCGGAAAGAATCTTACTTACTTCCATCAGTGTCTTTCCCGGAACAACAACCTTAAGCGGATCATAATTCTTCTTAAGGGCAATCTTACGGATTGAAATTCGATGCCCGTCCAGAGAAACGACTTTCAGCATGTCATCGCGGATTTCAAAAAGTTCACCCGTCATTAATTTATTGCTGTCATTATCTGCAATAGAGAAAATAGTCTGTCTGATCACTTCCTTCAGAGTGAACTGGGAAATGATGACCGGTTCTTCTCTTTCGATATATGGAAGATAGGAGAAATCCTCTCCTGATTTTCCTGAAATATTAAATTTAGCTTTTTCACAGGTAATCAATGTCTGCTGATTATCATCTGACTCAATTACGATATCATTATCGGGAAGCTTTCTTACAATATCGGAGAAAATTCTCGCATCCAGCGCGATCATTCCTTTTTGTTCGATATTTCCTTCTATTACAGTTTCAATACCCAGTTCCATATCATTTGCTGTGAGCTTAATGATGTTGGTTGTAGCATCTATTAAGATACACTCCAAAATCGGCATGGTCGTTTTGGTCGGCACTGCTTTTGATACGATGCTGACACCTTTTACAAGGTCAGCCTTCTGACATCTGATTTTCATAGTGTGTATAACTCCTTTCAACGAGCAATTATAAATAATATATATAAAAAATATCCGCCTTATCCTTATTAGGGACTGTGGAAATGTGGGTAAGTACCTGAACCCCTTGAAAATCAAGCATTTCAGAAAAGGACAAGTCCGTTGAAAGCTTCAGAAAATGCTGTTTATGAGGTTGGGAAAACTTTTTGGGAAAATTAAACCGGGTTGATCTTTTTCTTAATAATGTCGATAGTATTCCTCAAAGTTTCGTTCTTTTCCACATCGTTTGCCACTTTATCCACACCATGATTCACAGTGGAGTGGTCTCTTCCACCCAGAAGGAGTCCGATGGTCTTAAGTGGTGTATCTGTCATTTTACGGCATAAATACATGGCAATTTGCCGTGCATTCGCAATTTCAGCATTCCTTTTACTGCTTTTCAGGTCAGAAATCGGAATGTTAAAGTGCTCGGATACGACATCAATAATCAGTTCAGGGGTTACTTCACGGTTCTCATTCGGTGAAATAAGATCCTTTAAAGCTTCAGCAGCCAGCTTGATGTCGATTTCTTTCTGATTATTATTGATCCGGTAAAGGGCGATCAGTTTATTAAGAGATCCCTCAAGTTCCCGGATATTGGTTTTAATGTTGGTAGCAATATACTGAATGACTTCATTCGGTATATTATAACGTTCTAACTGATCGATCTCGATCTTCTTGTAGAGAATGGCCATACGCGTCTCATAATCCGGAGCGGAAATATCTGCGATCAGCCCCCATTCGAAACGGGTTCTAAGCCGGGCTTCCAGAGTCTCCATATCTTTTGGAGGTTTATCACTTGAGATAATGATCTGCTTGCCGGCATTGTGTAAATGGTTGAAAGTATGGAAGAATTCTTCCTGTGTACTTTCTTTTCCTATGATGAACTGTACGTCGTCGATTAAAAGAACATCATTATTACGGTACTTGTCCCTGAAAGCAGTCATTGCAAGTTCATTTCCTGTTTTACCGATTCGGATTGCATCGATCAGTTCGTTGGTAAATGTCTCACTGGTTACATAAAGAACCTTTTTGGAAGGATCCTTCTCCAGAATATAGTGAGCAACCGAATGCATCAAATGTGTCTTGCCAAGTCCGACACCTCCGTAAAGGAAGAGGGGATTGTAGACCTCTCCGGGAGATTCGGCAACCGCAAGGGAAGCCGCATGGGCGAAATTATTATTACCGCCGACAACGAATGTGTCAAATGTGTATTTCGGATTCAGATTCGCTTGTTCGGAAATATGATTCATTCGTTTGGTTTTCGGTTTTGATTTTGGTTCTTCCTGGCGGAAGTTTAGATTATTTTCCATCTTATAAAAAGCCATCTCGGAATCAGGGATATCCTTCGGAATGAACTTAATATCATATTCTACGCCGGTCACTTCGGCAATACATACTTTGAGCGGAAGAAGATACTTATTCTGTATATGTTCAATGCTGGCCTTGAAGTTGATGGACAAATATAAGGTATCTCCTACGATGTCATATACTTCAAGGGGTCTGATCCATGTTTCAAAGGATATATTTGATAAGAAGTATTCTACTTTCAGTTTTTGAATAATCTCTTCCCATTTTTCTTTTACAGTATCCATCTTAGTTAAAACTCCATTTCAGCGTATAGTCGGTCAGATCATGTCAAAATCTATTTACAATAAGAAGAAAACATGTCTTTAAAGTTAAAATTGCATAGTCATACATATATATTCTACATTAAAATTAACATATAATCAATGAAAATAAGTAGGGAAAACTTTTCAACATGAGAAAATCGCTTAAATACGCGTTATTTTATGTTAAAAAAATATCCATAAACAGGTT
>JBJENH010000124.1:0-10565 GCA_051880095.1 Bariatricus sp.
AAGGCACAGGACTTTGACTCCTGCACTCGTTGGTTCGAATCCAACTGGCCCAGTTGGGGGCGTGTAGCTCAGTCGGTAGAGCACTTGACTTTTAATCAAGTTGTCCGGGGTTCGAATCCCCGCACGCTCATGAGCCGGAAGGCAATCGTTTCCGGATCACGGATCCAGTTCGGTCTGTCAGAAAGAGAGTGGATTCGAGATTATGCGGATGTGGCGGAACTGGCAGACGCGCCAGACTTAGGATCTGGTGGGCAACCGTGCAGGTTCGATTCCTGTCATCCGCAGTTTAGTCGTGATTCTTTGAATAGTCAGGGGGTTGCGGCTTTTTTCTTTCATATGATGGATCCTGTTGCCTGAAAGATACAATTCACACGTCAGCCAGCGACCTGTAAATTGCAACGCCTGAAAACCAACTTGCAAGCAGGCTGTGACAAAGTATCTTGACTAAATTGGGAAAAAGTTGTATAATCAGTCACATGAAAAATTTAGCGCGTTAAAGTGCGACTGTTTTGCGATGAAAAAGCAAAACGAACGACAGGAGGAAGTATTATGAGAATGAAGAAATTATTAGCAGTGTCTCTTGCGGCAGTAATGACACTGGCACTTGCCGCATGCGGCGGTAAGTCAACAACAAATGAAGCAGAAGCATCCGGAGATGCGTCAGACGATTCTGCAAAAGTTTATAAAATTGGAATTTGTCAGCAGCTGGAACATCCGGCATTGGATCAGGCGACACAGGGATTCAAAGATGCATGCGAAGAAAAGTTTGGCAAAGATAATGTTACCTTTGATGTGCAGAATGGGCAGGGCGAACAGGCCAACTGTGCTACGATTGCAAATAACTTTGTAGCTGATAATGTGGATTTGATCCTTGCAAATGCGACAACAGCGCTTCAGTGTGCAGCGGCTGCAACAGACAGTATCCCGATTCTCGGAACATCCGTAACAGACTATGCAACAGCACTGGATATCGCGGACTGGAGCGGATCAACAGGAATGAACATTTCCGGAACATGTGATCTGGCTCCGATTGATGAGCAGGCTAAAATGCTGATTGAACTTTTGCCGGATGCAAAAACAGTCGGAATCCTTTATTGCTCGGCAGAACCGAACTCCGCATATCAGGCAAAATTGTTTACGGAAGCTATGAAAGCAGAAGGAATTGAATGTAAAGAATTCACAGCAGCAGATTCGAATGAGATTCAGTCAGTTGTAAATTCAGCAATCTCTGAATGTGATGCACTTTATATTCCGACAGACAATACAATGGCCGGAAATACAGAAATAATCAATAATATCTGCCTGCCGGCTAAGAAGCCGATTATTGCAGGAGAACAGGGAATCTGTTCTGGATGTGGTATCGCAACCTTATCTATCAGCTACTATGATATCGGATACAGAGCTGGTGAGATGGCTTACGAGGTTCTGGTAAATGGCGCTGATATTTCAACGATGGAAATCGAAACAGCTCCGGAAGTAACCAAGATGTACAATTCGGCTATCTGTGAAGAACTTGGCATCGAAATTCCGGAAGGATACGAAGCAATTGAAGAATAGTTAGTGAGAACAACGGAATCTGATTTCCGGATGGGGCTGCCTCTCTGAACGACTGTGTTTGGAGGGACAGTCCTTTCTTGGGAAATGGAAATAAATCATAACAGGCTGAATTTCTGCAGATTTTAAGAATTTTAAGAAAGGAAGCAAAAAGAAAGGAAAAAGACATGGTAACAACGTATTTTGCATCTCTTGATCCAATGTCTCTTGTGCGTGCACTTCCGGGAAATATTGCGCAGGGAGTCATTTGGGGAATTATGGCACTTGGAGTGTATATTACATACCGAATCCTTGATTTCGCGGATTTGACGGTTGATGGATCCCTTGCGACAGGAGGGGCGGTGGCTGTTATGCTGATCCGCGGTGGTATGGATCCGGCACTGGCACTTGTTTTTGCTTTTCTTGCGGGAATGGCAGCCGGATTTGTGACAGGAATCTTGCATACCGTATTCGGAATTCCCGGAATTCTGGCCAGTATTCTGACACAGATCAGTTTGTATTCGGTTAATCTTGGAATCATGGGAAAATCGAATCAGGCGATCAATGTTATGCAGTATGACCTGGTGGCATCTCTCCGATATGTTACCGGAGAAGGAAGAGGCTATTTCTTCCTGAAATTGCTAATTTGGGCTGTTATGCTGATTGCCGTTATTTACTGGTTCTTTGGAACGGAGCTCGGAGCATCCATCCGTGCGACCGGATGCAACCAACAGATGGCAAGAGCTCAGGGAATCAACACCGGGTTCAATAAAGTTCTGGCACTTATGATTTCTAACGGGCTGGTAGGACTGAGTGGTGGAATCTATGCACAGTATCAGGGGGCTGCCGATGTCAATATGGGACGTGGAGCAATCGTAATCGGTCTGGCAGCAGTCATTATCAGTGAAGTACTTTTCGGTAAATTCTGTTCAGGAAAGAAAATCGCATTTGCTTTGACACTTGGTGCTGTATTTATCGGCGCAATCATTTACTATATTGTAATTGCCTTTGTGCTCTGGCTTAAGATGCCGTCAGACTACATGAAACTGTTCTCTGCAGTTGTAGTTGCATGTTTCCTTGCGATTCCTTACATGAAGGAGAAGTATTTACAGAAACGGAGGACTGTGTAATGGGATACTTACTTGAAATTCAGGATATACATAAGACCTTTAATCCGGGCACGATCAATGAAAAAGTGGCACTTGACGGAGTGAACCTGAATCTGAACCCGGGAGATTTTGTCACAATCATTGGCGGAAATGGTGCCGGAAAATCTACGACACTGAATGCTATTGCAGGTGTCTGGAATGTGGATAAAGGAAAGATTATCATTGACGGTGTGGACATCACAAGGCTTTCTGAACATAAACGTGCAATTTATCTCGGAAGAGTGTTCCAGGATCCGATGACCGGTACTGCAGCGACGATGTCCATTGAGGAAAATATGGCAATTGCTGCACGGCGTGGAGAGCGCAGAGGACTTGGATGGGGCATTACCAGAAAAGAAAGAGAAAGCTACAAAGAGGCACTTCGAGAGCTGGATCTGGGACTGGAAGAAAGACTGAACAGTAAAGTGGGTCTTCTTTCCGGTGGACAGAGACAGGCAATCACTCTTTTGATGGCATCTCTTAAGAAACCGAAACTTCTTCTGCTTGATGAGCATACAGCTGCACTGGATCCAAAGACGGCGGCGAAAGTGCTTACTATTTCAGATAAGATTATTCAGGAACATCAGTTGACAGCGATGATGGTTACGCATAATATGAAAGATGCTATTGTACATGGGAACAGACTGATCATGATGCATGAAGGTAAGATCATCTATGATGTTTCAGGAGAAGAGAAGAAGAAACTGCATGTATCGGATTTGTTGGCTAAGTTCGAAGAAGTGAGCGGCGGCGAATTTGCAAATGACAGAATGATGCTGTCATAGAATTGGACGCAGGAGAGAATGTTTATATGAGAATATTAAGTGTTACAGCTCAAAAGCCTGATAGTACCGGTAGTGGTATCTATCTGACGGAGCTTGTGAGGGGATTTGATAAATTAGGTCATGAGCAGGCCGTTATAGCCGGAATCGGAAGGAAAGATACGATGCGGTTTCCTGACGGTGTAGAATGTTTTCCGGTATATTTCGAATCTGCTGATCTGCCGTTCCCGATTGCGGGAATGTCGGACGAAATGCCGTATAAGAGTACCAGATATTCTGATATGACGGATGTGATGACAGAGCAGTTTATGAGAACGTTTCGCAGTCAGATTCGTTATGTTGTGAAGAAATTCAGACCGGATGTGATTCTGTGCCATCATTTGTACTTTTTGACAGCAATGGCAAGGGAGATCTGTCCGGGCATTCGTGTATACGGAGTCGCACATGGATCGGATATTCGGCAGATTAAGAAAAATGCGTGGGAGAGAGAATATATTCGTGAGCAGATACGGAAGCTGGATGGCATTTTTGCCTTGCATCAGGAACAGAGATGGGAGATCAGCGAGTATTACGGATGCCGCCCGGAACTGATTGAAGTGGTAGGAACCGGGTATAACAGTGAAATTTTCTGCATTGACGAAGAACGCAAGAAGCAGAAAAGAAGTAATAATGTGCGCATTATTTTTGCCGGAAAAATCTCTGAGAAGAAGGGAGTAAAAAGTCTGATCCGATCTATGGGGAGAGTAGCCGAGAAGCAGAAAGAACTGGGGAAAGATGTGGAACTGGTTCTGGCGGGAGGATACGGTGATGAAGAGGAATTTCGTACAATTCTTAAGGTGGCGGAGGAATGTCCCTGCCAGATAAGATTTCTGGGAAGACTTGCTCAGAGGGAACTTGCCGCAGAACTGAATCGAAGCGATATTTTTGTATTGCCGTCATTCTATGAAGGCCTTCCACTCGTAGTGATCGAGGCACTGGCGTGCGGCCTGCATACGGTTTGTACGGATCTTCCGGGAATTCGCCCGTGGCTGGATAAGAATATTCCGGGAAACGGCACTGTTTTTGTAGAACCGCCGTGTATGATAAATGAAGATGAGCCTTTGGAAGAAGATTTACCGGAATTTGAGAAGAAACTGGCAGATGCCATTTTACGTGCGGAAAAGATGCCGCTCCCGCAGAAAGAAGGTCTGGAATCCGTATCATGGGATGGACTTTGCGGAAGATTGACGGATCTGATGAGATAGAGAACATACTCATAGAGAATATCGATAAACATGGGAAATATATTGTAAATATCAATTAGTAAGGGCGCATGATTTCGTGATAAGATTAGCATAGAGATTGTGCGGAAACAACGAGTATTTATTAGCAGTAAATATGGAGGGAACCAGATGTTAATTGATATGCATATGCATGAGATGAGATATTCGGGAGACAGTTTTCTTAAACTGGAGATTATGGTGGAATTGGCTAAGGCGAGAGGCCTTGATGCAATCTGTATTACGGATCATGATAACATGGGAATCCGGGATTTTGCAGCGGAGTATTCGGAAAAAACAGGTTTTCCGATTTTTACGGGAATTGAGTTTTTCTCTCTTCAGGGCGATATTGTGGCTCTGGGAATCAGGGAGTATCCTAAGGAAAGGATACCGGCCCAGGAATTTATTTCTATGGTTCAGGAACAGGGGGGAATGTGTTTTTCTGCACATCCGTTCCGGAATAATAATCGCGGATTGGAAGAGAATCTGAAGCTGGTTCATGGTTTGGACGGAGTGGAAGTGCTGAATGGAAGCACACTTTACGATGCGAACAGAAAGGCGGCAGAATATGCCCGGATGCTGGGACTGGCAACGATTGGTTCCAGTGATTGCCATGTGCCGCAGAAGCTGGGACTCTATGCGACGTTTTTCCCGGAAAAGATTCAGACGGTTGAAGATTTGGTAAAAAATGTAAAAGAAAGAAAATGTCAGCCGGCATATTATGCAAATGGCAGTTATCATCTCTGGGATATGGAAAGTCCGATCGATGCGCCGTTTGTGATTCGGGATCAGGAGACTGTGGCCTGCGCAGGATAGAATCTATTTTTATTCAGGTCCTGGTTTGGGTTGAAAACTATAGGATTCTATTGTATGATAAGAAATTGAATAGAAAGAAAAAGAAAAAGAAAAGCCGGGAGTTCACTTCCGGCTTTCGAAAATTTAAAGAATAAGGAATGGGAGAACATGATGAAATTAAAAGAAAGTACAATGAGAAAAACATGGGTAGTATGTCTGCTTGCCATGATATGCTGTCTGCTATGGGGAAGCGCATTTCCCTGTATCAAAGTTGGTTACCGGCTGTTTGGGGTAAGCTCATCGGATACGGCGGCGCAGATACTGTTCGCAGGTTGCAGGTTTTCACTTGCCGGAGTGCTTGTGATTCTGTTTGGCTCCATTCTCCAGGGAACATTCCTGAAGCCGGGAAGAACAGCAATCGCAAAGATTATCAAGATTTCCCTGCTTCAGACGGTACTGCAGTATTTCTTCTTTTATGTGGGGCTTGCCCATACAACAGGGGTTAAAGGGTCTATTGTAGAGGCTTCCAATGTATTTTTATCAATCCTTGTATCCAGCCTGCTGTTCCGGATGGAGAAACTGGATGCGAAGAAGATGATCGGCTGCATTATTGGATTTGCAGGAGTTGTGCTCATTAATCTGAGCGGCGGCGATGTGAGTATGAGTTTCAATCTGATGGGGGATGGATTTGTTTTTATTTCTGCACTTGCTTATGCATTTTCCTCTGTTTTGATCAAGAAGTATTCCCAAACAGAGAATCCGGTCATGTTGAGCGGATATCAGTTCCTGCTTGGCGGAATCATCATGATAGCAGGAGCATCTGCGGCGGGAGGGCGCCTTACTGTGATCAGCGTGAAGGGCGGAATACTCCTTCTCTATATGGCATTGATCTCAGCGGTTGCTTATACATTGTGGGGCATTCTTCTCAAATATAATCCGGTTTCCAAAGTGTCGATCTTCGGATTTTCCAATCCGGTATTCGGAGTGATTTTATCGGCACTGATTCTGGGAGAGGGAAGTGCGTTTGGTATGAATGGAGTCCTTGCGCTGGTTCTTGTGTGTGCAGGTATTTTTATTGTAAATTGGGCGAAACCGGAAAAAGAATAATTACATCTGTTTGCGCACGACACGGTATTCATCTCCGCAGCGGTAGTAAGGACATTGAAAACTGTGGTCGGTCATAAAACGGACCATCTCGTCTTCATCCAGATTGCGGTCGCAGGTATAGCATTCATAATCATCATCGTAAATATAAAAAGTGCAGGTATCGCAGCAGCTTGCTTTTGCCATGGGAACATCTCCTTTCAAGTATGCCGTCAGGCGGCAGTGTTTTAGAATCATAGTTACTATAAAGATATTACACATGAAAAAAAGGAAAGTCAATCATCGGCTTTCTTTTTTATACTGATTATATTGAAATGTTTCTATATATATGATAAACTGATACATAGAAATGTTTCGATGTGATGAAAGTAAAATGGATGTGTTAGTCGCTTAATAAGATGAAAAGAAAGGTAGTGTAAAGAAAAATGGAAAAAACAAAATTGTACATTTTGACAGGATTTTTAGGATCCGGAAAAACAACAGTATTACAGAAAATACTGGAAAGGCTTGAAGGCAAACGAACGGGGATTATTCAGAACGAATTGGGAAAACTGAGTATTGACGGTACTGTTTTGCGGGATGATGATATCAAAATGGTTGAGCTTACACGCGGCTCGATCTTCTGCAGTTGCCTGAAGCTTTCATTTGTGCAGGCATTGACAGAGATGGCAAAGGAACAGTTTGATTATCTTTTTGTAGAGAGCTCCGGATTCGGAGATCCATCCAATCTGGAAGAAATTCTGGAGGCGGTAAAAATCACTGTAGGCGGAGAGATGTATGATTTTAGAGGAACCATCTGTCTGGTTGACTGTGTGAATTTTATGGATCAGATTGCTGACCAGGAGACGGTGGACAGGCAGCTGAAGCATTGTAATCTGGCGGTCCTGACCAAAACAGACTTGTCGAATGATAAGGAGATCGCAGAAATCTGTTCTAAAATTCGCGAGATTAATCCTGTATGTCCAATCGTGCAAAGTGAAAATGGAAATTTGAGTCTGGAATTTCTGGAACAGGACCTGCTGAAATATCAGTGGGCAGAGTGTGAAGAGACGACTAATTCTGTTGAAACGAAACCGAAGACACTTTATATGGAGTTTGAAGGTGAGGTTACAAAGGAAAATCTGGATGAATTTTTAAAAACGATGTCACCGGATGTACACAGAATTAAAGGATTCTTCCAGATGAAAGCAGAAGGCTGGCAGAAAGTGGATGTTGTCGGAAAGAAGATTGATTACGCACCATATGAAGCACAGGAAAAGTCGCAGCTTGTCTTTATTTCCAAAATCGGCACGGCGGTGATCAAGAAAATATTTGCGGCATGGGAAGAGAAAGTAGGCCTGCCAATGAAGTTGAAGAATTAGAAAACGGGGGATTGTTTATGAATATTAAAGTGATTGGAAGCGGATGCGATAAGTGCGATAAAGTTTATGCGCTGGTGAAGGAAGCGGTGTCCGAATTGGCTTTGGATGCGGATATTGAAAAGGTGGAAGATCTGATTGAAATCGTGAAACTTGGAGTGATGTCGGCTCCATCCATTATGGTGGACGGAAAAGTGGTTATAAGCGGACAAGTTCCGACCAAAGAAAAAATTAAGAAAATTTTAAGAAAATAAAAAGAATTATCAAATAATTGCGACTGCGTTCCTGTTTTTCTTGAAATCCTATTGATTTTATTGTAATAAAAAGGTAAAATCGGTTGTAAAAGTGATACATATTATCAGCGATACGAAGAGGAGAAGGTGGGGAAATGCAGCGGAAAAATATGGAATGGTCCACATTTCTTAAATTATGCGGAACAAGAGACAGAGCACTTCTTATGGGAGAACAGAAGATGTCATTTGCAGATTTCCTGCGTCTGTCTTATATCACAGATTTTTTTGGATTCTCTCAGATTAATAGAGAATTCTGGACGCGATTTTCGAATCAATTTACACAGCGATTGAATGAAATCAGGAGAATCGTTGAGGAATCCGAATTTGAAATGGAACAGTTGGAGGTTGAAGAGGAGGCAAGAGAGCGTGAAGAATGGATAGAAGCTTTCATAAATCAAAGTCCCGATGCAAAATTCCGTAAATATTTAGAAAAGGCGATGCTGTCAAAAGCATTGTAAAATTTGAGGTTTTTTTGTATAATGTGAAGAAGAAAAATTCTATAGGAGGACAGAGGCTATGAAGAAATATATTTTTGGTGTTGACCTTGGGGGAACGACGGTTAAGATGGGGTTATTCTTATCTTGCGGAGAATTGATACATACCTGGGAGATACCTACCAGAACTGAGGAAGGCGGAAAATATATTCTGGAGGATATAGCGGATTCTGTAATTGAGACCTTAAAGGAAAGAGAAATCAGCAAAGAAGATGTGGAAGGAATCGGAATCGGTGTTCCGGGACCGGTAGGCGCAGACGGAACCGTGTTCAAATGTGTAAATCTAGGATGGGGAGTGTTTAACGTGGCTGACCGCCTGCAGGAATTGACCGGATTGAGAGTGAAAGCGGGCAATGACGCCAATGTTGCGGCTCTTGGCGAGATGTGGCAGGGAGGCGGAAAAGGCTGTCAGAGCATTGTCATGATCACACTCGGAACCGGTATCGGCGGAGGAATCATTCTGAATGGAGAGATCCTTTCCGGCACGAACGGAGCTGCCGGTGAAGTGGGACATATTCCGGTTTGGGATGATGAAACAGAACTGTGCGGATGTGGAAAGAGAGGGTGTCTGGAACAGTACGGTTCGGCAACCGGCATCGTTCGTGTGGCAAAAAGATATCTAAAGGCGCATGACGAGCCAAGCATTCTCAGAAAATATGATGACTTTACGGCAAAAGAAGTCTGTGATGCAGCGAAAGAGAATGATGCCATTGCCATTGCTATTCTCGACCTGGTAGGAAAAGCACTTGGAAAAGCACTTGCATGCATTTCCTGTGTGGTAAATACAGAAGCATTTGTCATCGGAGGCGGAGTGTCAAGAGCGGGAAGCGTGCTTTTGGATCCGATCGAAAAATATTTCAAAGAATATGCATTCCACGCATCAAGAAATACTGAATTCAAGCTTGCTACATTGGGAAATAATGCCGGAATCTATGGCGGCGCGAAAATGATCGTCGGAAATGAATAACACATAATTTAAGAATGGGAGTTAAGTGCATTGGGAACGAATCCTTTCGGGAAAATCGTTCCCTTTTTTGTTACCATGCATATGATAAAAAAGTAGAAAATTCAATTCATGTGTTGACTTCCCTTAAAATGGGTGTTATATTACAAATAGAACAGAGGTGAGGAATTATGGGAACAAAAAGAGATTATTATGAAATACTTGGAATTAATAAAAATGCAGACGCCGCAGCGATCAAGAAAGCATATCGCAAGCTGGCGAAGAAGTATCATCCGGATACCAATCAGGGGAATAAAGAGGCTGAGATACGTTTCAAGGAGGTAAATGAAGCGTATGATGTACTCAGTGATCCTGAGAAGAAGAAAATATATGACAGATTCGGGCATGCCGGTCTGGACGGAAATACAACCGGTTATAATGCTTATGGAGACGGATTTGGTGGAAGCTATAGTGGCTCATACCGGGATGCAAATGGGAATTATCGGGAATATCATTTTGAAGGAAGCAATATGGATGATATTTTTGGAGATATTTTTGGAGACATGTTTCGCCAAAATGAAGGAAGCGGTTTCGGTGGTCAGAGTTTTAGAGGAAGCGGATTCTATGATAGAGGTTTCCAAAGAGGGGGATTTCGTAAGGAGGATTTTCGGCAGAAAGGTGAAGACTATCATGCGGATATTTCTGTCAGCTTTGATGAGGCAATCCATGGATGCGATAAGATCATTAGTCTGCAGGAACAAGGTACGAAAGGTTCAAGAGTGCAGTCTCTTCAGATCCATGTTCCTGCAGGAATGGAAGACGGTAAAAGTATTCGCCTGAAGGGCAAGGGTATGCC
>JBJENH010000125.1:0-10228 GCA_051880095.1 Bariatricus sp.
TGGATCAGTTTTTACTTCTATGGTGAAAATTGTGGCCAGATGCGCCGTCTGAACAGTAATATTTCGTTTTTCGGGTTCCTTTGTTGGGATTTCTAATTTACAATACAATTTAAAAAAGTTATAATCGAGACAGTGTACATCATACGAAATAGGTGATTTTTGGCACAAGGGGATCAGATGATGAATGAAATAAGAGAAGTTGCGATTATTGGAATGGGAGCTATGGGTTCCGGTTATGCCATGCAGATTCTGGGGCATAATAGGGAAGTTCAGGTTTATGGAGTCGTGCGGGATCTGCAGAGGTATCAGAAGAATCCTATACTGGTAAATGGAGAGGCTCCTGCTGTTGAGTACATTTCTTTTCCGATCCAGCTGCACCCGATGGATCTGATTATTATTGCAGTCAAATCATATAATCTTCCGGATGTTATTAGTCATATGGCACCCATGGTAGGAGAAACTACACAGATAATTTCTTTGCTTAATGGTCTTACCAGTGAAGAAAAGCTGATTCAGGCATTTGGAGAAGAACATGTTCTTTACGCTACGGTGACAGGCGCCGATGCTAATCGCAAAGATAATCTTGTGAATTTTAACAGATGTGGCTGCCTGTATTTCGGTGAAAGGAAGAATAACAATATTACGGAACGGGTGAGAAAGCTGGCGGATTTTTGGAATGCCAGCGGCATCGAATATCAGATACCGGAGGATATGGATTATAAGCTGTGGGACAAATTCATGGTGAATATCGGATGCAATCAGACCAGTACAGCATTTCAGATGAATTATGAGCAGCTCCGAAACAGTCCCAAGGCGATGGATATCATGCGAAAAGCCCAGCGGGAAGTAATTAAACTGGCGAATTATTACGGTGTTCCCTTAAGTGAGTCCAACATTATTGCCTGGGAGCGGGATTTAAGCGGACTTACGTCGGAGGGCCATTCTTCCATGCTGCAGGATTATTGGCAGGGCAGGCCATTGGAGATGGATATTCTGGGGGATACGGTGTTGGAATTCAGTCGGAAATCGGGAATTCCGGTTCCGACGAATAAAATGCTTCGTGATAAGATTTATTTTATGGTGCAGGAAAGAAATACTGTGAGCCGTGGTTATGCGGCGACACCGGATAAGATTGCGACACAGCTGCGTCTGGATATTCTGCGTCAAAAAATAAAAAAAGGGGATAAAATTGCGGAGAATCAGCTTGCACAGCGTTTTTCTGCCAGCAGAAGTTCTGTAAGGACAGCCCTTCAGATTCTTTCAAATGAAGGTTTGATTATTACACACAGCAACGGACGCAGAGAAGCTGTTGAATTTAAAGAAAAGCAGGTGTTGGAGCTTTATAATTTTCGCTGGCTGATCGAACAGGAGGCTCTCCGTATTATGCTGGCTCAGCGCAGTTCCATGTTTCCTTTGATTGCCAGGGTTTTAGACAAAATTGAGGCTACCTGCGCAGTGCATGGATCGTCTAATGACTGCAGTGTAGATTGGTATGATCTTGATGTGGAATTTCACAGGGCACAGGTCCGCTCTTCCGGCAATATGTTTTTGATTAATGCATGGGAGAGCAATGCTCAGCTTATATATACGCTTATGAGTTTTAACACCTCAGCCGGATACGGGGAGGAGTATGCATCCACTTTTTTTGAAAAACACAGACGACTTTATGAAATGTGGCTTTCCGGTGACAGCAATAGCTTCCAGGAATTAGAAAAACATATTATGGACGCAGAGGTGGTATCAAAATCAGTTCTGGAAATGATTTCTATGTGATGTGTGGTAAATTAAAGATGTATTAGTAAAAACGTTCGAAGTTTCAGTTAATGGTTTGGCTGAAATTTCGGGCGTTTTTTTAATTGACTGTACGGTTTGGTCAACTTTAAATATAAAAATGTCGACATTTTTATATTTAAAGTTGACATTGAAGGCAAAATATGATACATTTTAGTTAGCAAAAATTATTAAAATTTCAAAAGAAAAGGAGAATGAATTATGAAAAAAGTACTGTCAATGGGATTGGCGCTGACAATGGCAATTGGGCTAACAGCATGTTCCGGCGGAAATACCGCGTCAACTGCGGCAGCAGCAAAAACGGAAGCGTCAAAAGCGGAAAGTGCGGAAGAAACAGAAGCGCAGAAAAAGGAGGAGGTGAAAGAAGAGAAGAATGCAGATACAAAAGAATTGAAGGTTTCTCATGTTTTTGCGGAAAGTCACCCGGTACATCAGGCATTTCTGAAAGCATCAGATGAACTTTATGAGAAGAGCGGCGGCCGTTACAAGCTGACAATTTATCCTAACGGTACATATGGAAATTATTCGGACAGTATCACTGCCTGCCAGATGGGAACGCTGGATATTGCCTGTCTGGACAGCGCGTCTGACTGGCTGGAATCGGCAGGGGTTTTGTTTGCACCGTACTGTTTTGACAGCTATGAGCACTGGCAGAAATTCAAAGACAGCGATCTATGTACCGAGATGAGAGAAGAAATCAGTAAAGCAGTAGGAGGCGTGAAGCAGCTGAATATGTACAATTTTGGTTTCCGTAACCTGACTGCAAATAAGGAAATTCGTACATTGGATGATTTTGACGGTCTTACTCTTCGCTGCGTCAACTTTGAACCGTATTCCACATTAAAGGATGTATTTGATGTAGCGATTACTTCGATTCCGATCGAGGATGTGTATATGTCTCTGCAGACAGGTGTTGCGGACTGTGAGGAAAATCCGGTTACTCAGATTGTAACGATGAAGTTTTATGAGGTTCAGGATTACCTGATTATGACCCGTCATATGCTTGCATGTTCATCCACGATTATTAATCAGAATCTGTGGGATTCTCTTTCTGATGAAGATAAGGCTGTTTTCGAAGAAGTGTTTACGAACATGGGCAACAATGTTGATCAAATGACAGTTGAGAATGAATCTGCATTGATTGATGAGTGTGTATCCAACGGCATGACATTGATTGATGATGTAGATACTGCTCCGTTTAAGGAAAATGCCAAGAAGGTTGTTGACAACTATCCGGCATGGCAGGATTGGTATAATCAGATCCAGACGATGAAATAAGGAATCAGAAGGAGAGACTTTTATGGAAAGAGCAATAGAAGGGATATTCTGGATTAATCAGAAACTGCAGAAGGCTGAAAAATTCTGCGGCTGTGTCTGTCTTGGAGTGCTGTTTGTAGTAATGATTTCTAATGCGGCGTTGCGTTACTGCCTGAAAAGCGGATTTAACTGGTCGGATGAGCTGAATCAGTTTTTGTTTGTCTGGATGGGATTTCTTGCAGCCGCTTATACCATGGGAGACGATAAGCATCTGAATGTGACCGCCTTTACAGGCTTTCTGCCAAAGTCTCTCCGCTTTTTTGTCAGACAGACGATGAATGTAATTATGCTCATATTTTTTGCCATGTATATATCACCATTATTTGATCTTCTGGGACAATTGGCAATTTCTAATGTGATGCGTATACCTTTAAAGTATGTATATGCCATACTGCCTTTCAGCTTTGGCTGTATGTGTTTTCACATTATATGCAATATTATACGGGATACGAGACAATTTATAAAAAGTAAAGGGGAAAGGAGGATGTAAAATGTCCGGTTTGGCATTATTTTTGATAAGTTTTGTTGTATTTTTCATTTTAGGAATGCCGATTGCGGCAGCGATGATTGTTTCCTCCTTTCTCTATGCCCTGAATACCGGTATGGGACTGGCTGTTATGGGGACAAAAATGTTTACGGGCCTGAATAATTTCGCTCTTGTAGCGATTCCGTTATTTATTCTTACAGCCGAGGTTATGAACCGTACATCTGTATCAGATCGTATTTTTAAATTTTGCCGGGATATGGTAGGTTATATTCCGGGCGGAATGGGGCATGTAAATATTACCACGAGTATTATTTTTGCGGGTATGTCAGGATCGGCAGTGGCCGATGCCGGAGGAATTGGTCATCTGGCCTATAGAGCAATGGTAGATGAAGACTTTGATGAAGAATTCAGTGCTTCCACAACGATTGCTTCTTCTACAGTCGGTCCTATTATACCGCCCAGCATACCTGCTGTTGTTTATGCGATGGTCGCCAATGTATCCGTGGGAAAATTACTTTTTGGCGGAATTATCCCGGGACTGATTATGGGCTTGATTCTGATGGGATATGTGTACTTTTACGCTCTGTGTCATCATGTTCCTAAGCTGACATGGCAGGGATGGAGATATTATCTGGCGAATCTTCTGGCGTCTTTTTTTCATTGTATTCTGCCGCTTCTTACTCCTGTTATTCTGCTTGGGGGAATATATCTGGGAGTTGTAACAACTACAGAAGCAGCTGCACTGGCTGTTTTATATGCGCTGGTGCTTGGTATTCTGGTGTTTCATACGATGAAACTGAGTGATTTCATTGAGAGCTTAAAGAGCGTGTTTGTTACCAGTGGTTCGGTACTCCTCGTAATACCGGCAGCAAAATGCTTCAGCTTTGTTATGACTGCGGAAAATCTGCAGACGAAGCTGTACACAGTTATGACCGCATTTGCAGGTGACAGTAAGCTTTTGACAGCTCTTTGCATTACACTTCTGTTTTTAGTGCTTGGATGCTTAAGTGATCCGAACGTAAATATTATGGTGTTTGTGCCGATGATTCTTCCAATTCTGAATGCGGCAGGCTTTGATCCTGTTCATGCGGGAATCTGTATTATTGTGATTGCTATGATCGGCAACATTACGCCGCCGGTAGGAGTTGTTTTAATGACTACCTGCAGCATTGAACATCTGTCGATGGAACGGGTATGCAAAAAGCTATGGCCTTTCCTGATTGTACTTATGGCAGAGGTTATTATATTGTGGGCGTTCCCGGTTCTGGTAACGGGAATCCCCGATATGATGATGAAGTAAAGGGGAAGGCCTATGAAATTTATTGTAGTTGACATTGGAAGTACATATATAAAAGCGGCTCTGTATGATATTTCTGAAAGGATACAGGTAGAAAAGGTTAAATATCCGACGCCTCATCGCAGACCGGATCCTGATGGGGCCTATTATGAAAATGACGCAGAAGGGTTTGTGGATATTGTAAAGAATTTAATTCATTATTTTGTCTGCCGGTATCCGGATACGGAGGCAATATTGTTTTCAACGCAGCAGCATGGCTGTGTGATCAGGCATCAGGAGTTTGCGGAGGATACCTATATCTCCTGGCAGGATACCAGATGTCTGAAAAAAAGGTGCGGGTCCGATAAGAGCTATATGAAAGAACTGGAAGAAATTTTCACCAGAAAAGATATGGAGTCAAACGGCGTTTATATTAAACCTGCGCTGGCGCTGTGTAATCTTTATACTCTTTTTGAAGAAAGGGGGCTGAAAAGGGAGAATACAGTCATTGATACCTTGGGGTCATATGTGATCGGGAAGCTGACCGGAAACCGTGTTTGTCATATTACAAATGCAGCTCCCATGGGGTTTGCAGATATACTGACCGGTACATGGCGTTTGGATATGCTTGCCAGACTGGATCTGGATTTTATAAGTCTTCCGGAAATCACGAACAAGCTGGAATGCTGCGGCTATTATAAAAGTAACGGAATAAATATAGCTGTTTTTCCGGATGTAGGGGATGTACAGACCAGTGTTTACGGAACAGATGCTGCAAATGGTGATCTTGTAATCAATATAGGAACCAGTGGGCAGCTGATTTATATAACGGATCAGTTTGTTCCGGGAAACTATGAGATACGTCCTTTTTACGATGGAAATTATTGTAATGTGATTTCGTGTATGCCGGGCGGCCGTAATTTTGATGTTCAGATTGAATATATAAAAGATATTGGTCATAAAATATTTGGAATTGATCTGGAGCGGGGAGAAATTTGGAATCGTGTCAGCAGACTTTCCCGAACAGAAGATACCAGAGGGCTGGAGGTGGACTGCGGCTTTTATGAACTTCCCGATCGTCTTGCGGATGGAAATATTCGCCACATTGATCATGAAAATCTGAAAGTTGAAAATGTAATTCATGCAACGGCTGTGGATTTTGGAAGAAAATATAAAAAATATGCAGATTATCTGTGTCGGCAGGAAAAAGCACAGGGCAGGATCTACTTTACAGGAGGGGCAGTTCTGAAGAATCGTGAACTTCAGAATGCGATTCAGCAGGAGATGGGAGTCGGGAATATTATATGCGCTTCCAATGACGAGGTTTTCGGAGGAATGCAGAAGCTGGCACTGCGCTGCGCGGAAAGGATGAATTGAATGAAACAGGATATTAAAGAGGGCAGGGAAGTAATGGGGGCATTTTTGTCGGAAATTGCTGCTCCGAATCTGGTAAGACTGATGCAGGCGTCGGGCCTTGATTATGTGATTGTTGACTGCGAACATGGATATTTTGACTATGCTCAGGTCGCGGCCATAGCGTCTGTAGGAAACGGAATTCATTTTCCGATCATTGTGCGTGTGCCCTGCGTAGAGCGTGAATCAATACAGAAATATCTGGATGCCGGTGTTGACGGAATTCTGGTGCCTGATGTAGAAACGCGTGAGGAAGCGGAAATGCTGATTCGGTACGGAAAGTATGCGCCGCAAGGCAGACGCGGAATCTCTACCATGCGCCCGCACAGTAATTATAATCCGGGACGTCTGACAGAATATACTGCAGCTGCCAATGCGCGCACCATGTTTTTTGCTCAGATCGAAAGCCGGATTGGTGTGAATAATATTGATGAGATTGTTTCGGTCACCGGACTGGATGGTGTATTGATTGGCCCAAATGATTTGGCATGTGATCTGGGCTGTATGGGAGATTTTAGTACTCCTGAGATGGAACAGTGTATTGACAGGGTAATTGATGCTGCAGGAAAAGCCGGGATACCCTGCGGCATTATTACATCTAAAACGGATTTTATTAAAAGCTGCCGTGAAAAGGGAATGACACTTTTCAGCTGTGACAGTGAGTTGGGTCTGTTGAAAAAAGGAATTCAGGAAATGCGGATGAAAACAAAATAAGGCAGAAGGAATTGCGGCTGCGCAGGATGTTTTTGTCTGCGGCTCACATCGGAAACCGATTGACTTTCACCCGGCAAGTGGATATAGTTATAAAAGAATGCAAAATGATCAGGAATCCATTTGTTGAGCGGAGATAATATGAAACCAGGAAAAGTACAGAAAAGTGATTTAAAAACTCAGGTTAAGGAAGAACTGCAGAAATATATCAGACAGCTGGATCTGACGGCTTCCAATAAGCTTCCGAGGGAAGAAGCTCTTGCGGAAATGCTGGGAGTGAGCCGCATCACGCTGCGCAGTGTGCTGGATGATATGGCGGCAGAGGGAATCATTTTCCGGAGACAGGGGAGAGGAACCTTTGTAAATCCTGTGTTCTTTGAAATGAATGTCAGCTTTAATCCGGTGATGCATTTTTCTGATATGATCCGAAACAGCGGCTATGATCCGAAAACGGAGATCGTTTATCTGGGAAGTGAGTCTGCCGGAGAAGAAGTGGCAGGAAAGCTTAAGATCGCTCCGGGAAGTCCGGTCACCGTATGTACCAAATTTTTCTTTGCCGACGGCAGCGTCTGCGCCATGGCTCAGGATTATATCGCGGAAGAATATGCCGGGGCTCTGGATCCGGAGCTTTTTGACCGGTACAGAGATTCTGTATTTTATTATATTTACCGAAAAACAGGACGCAGGATTTCCTGGGATAAGGTTGAGATCGACGTTGCTCACAGCAGGGAGGTGCAGGTTCTCCACGAGTATATTCAGAAGCACGGGGGAAAGGATAAGCCGTACCTGCTGTTAAAGGGTGTAAATTATGATGAGGAGGATCGGGAGGTTATCTATTCCAGGGAATATATTGACACTGCCTTTCTGAAATTCAGCCAGATCCGGAAGAGATACATTTCCTATGATGAAATAAAAGAGTGATTTCAAATAAAAGCCGGAAGGCATTCCGAACAGGATTGCTTTCCGGCTTTTATTTGAAATTTTCAGTTTGAAATTTTCAGTCTTTTTGAAGCTTTTCAGTATCAGGGCTGCCAGTTTGAAAATGCGTATATAAGGATTAGAATGCTGAGGATAAGCAGGATATCGCCGGCAATGACTGCAGAAGCTGCATTTGCCAGACAGGACATAAAAGAACCGATCCCCATGATAATGATACCGGCCGACGCAGCCATTTTATATTTTTTCATTTCCATAATTAACCTCCACAGTAAGGGCTGAAGTTACATTTGTTTTGAATATTTTCATAATGATTGGATAGATGATCCCTCCCAGGAGGATTCCGTTTACGGACGGAAGACCGAAGGGGATCAGGTAAACCAGAGCAAGTGAGATTCCCCATGTGATCCAGGGAACTGCATTAAAGGATGCAAAACGGGTATTCTCCAGCCCGGGATAATGTCCTCTGTGTATAAAGAAATAATCGGACAGTATAATGCCGGAAAGAGGCGGAACAATGGTACCCAGAAGATCGAGAAAGATGAAGAGGGAATCGATCTGGTAGGGTCTCGTAAGTGTTGCGAGAGCAGAAACTGCCAGCAGCACGACGATGATTTTTTTGCGGTCTGTTTTTAATGCATTAGACAGGTTCAGAGACGTAGAATATAAATTTGATGCATTGGTGGTAAATATATTCGTAGTCATCAGGATTAGGCAGGGAATGATCAGGCCCATGGAAAGGAGCACGCCTGTAAGGTCGCTGTCACCTACCGCAATAGATGTAACAGCTCCGCAGAGCAGCATGAAAATATTGCCGCCCAGCAGTCCGGTGAGGGTAGCGGCAACGGCTTCCTTTGTGGATCTGGCATAGCGCATGATATCAGCAATGCAGGTTGCGGTGGAAAGAACCCATGTGCCGATAACGGCTGTAATGCCGGCTGAAAGAGGAAGGGAACCGGCGGGAGAATAATTCAGAATGCCGTTTATGCCGGCAATCCCGACAGCACGGATTGATGTGGCCATGGAAAGAAAAATAATGGCGGGAATTGCGATGTAGCCCAGAATGGCGATGGCTCTGATCCCTTTAAATGTAAAAATTCCCATGAGAACAGCGCTGGCGGCCATACATATAAGCTCACCGGGACCGTTTATGCGGAAGACCTGGGCAATAAAATGACCATAGGTAGCGGCCTGAATGGTGTACCATCCCAGATTGACAACAGGAACGAAGAAGGAGGCAATGCGGGAGCCTGTTTCTCCGAAGCTGTAGCGTGTCATCAGAGCGAAGGTCAATCCGGTTTTGCTGGCAATGACTGCAACGGCAACAGCTATAAGGCTTAAAAAAAGATTGCCGATCAGAGTAGCCAGTATGATCTCACGAAAATTCAGACCGGCAGTGAGACCTCCTCCGGCCATCATGCTGGTAATGACGAATACAAATCCGGTCCAGATAATTGTGAGGCTGAAATAGCTTTTTCTTTCATTTTCCGGAACGGCGCTGAGCGAATATTCACTGTCCTGAGTTGTTTTTTCTTTTGCTTCCATAAGTTTCTCCTTCCTGTATCTGAATGCAGTTCCTTCCGGGCTGAACTGATATGTTTTATTTCTTCCAGTAATTTTCGTGTACCTTTGCAGCTTCCGGTGCAAGCTCCGGGAACGGTCCGACTACCTGGATTGGCTTCTGTCCGCGTGCAAATACCTGGCGACAGGGGAGATCGAAGGTGGGGTTCTGTTCGTCGGAACCGGTCAGCTCCAGAAGCTGTTTTTCTGTCATGGCATAAACAACTCTGCCGATGTTTGCCCAATAGATGGCTCCGGAGCACATTGTGCAGGGTTCGGCAGTGGTATAAAGGGTACAATTCCACAGAAAATCCTTTGAGTATAGATGGGAAGCTCTTTCTGCCAGCTGTGTTTCGGCGTGTCCGGTACATTTGTTTTCACTTATTTCTACATTTTCCTGCTCCAGAATGATATTTCCGTCCGCATCCGCAAGGAGAGCGCCGAAGGGCGTGTTGCCGGTCTCGCGGGAGTGACGTGAAATTTCAATGCAGCGTTTCAGATAAAATTCGTGTTTCTGATACATGGTGTGACCTCCTTGATAAGTATTAGGTATAAGGTATTACCTTTATGAAAGGGATTATAGCACAGGGATCCGGATTATGCAAGCAGTTATTGCGCGTTTACAGGAGGATATTGTCTGCTGTTGTCTGTTTCCGGTTTGCAGCTGGTTGCAGCTGATTCTGGGTGACAGCACTTGGAATATACAAAGGAACGTGCTACAATAATACGGTAACACA
>JBJENH010000126.1:0-1834 GCA_051880095.1 Bariatricus sp.
GGCAACTACCAGTGTCTGTAAAATATTAATTGCGCTCGTAAAAAATCCCATATATTTTTTCCTCCTTCATTTGATCATTTTCTTTTCTTCTTTTTTTCCGGTATTCCTTTTTCCCAGGAACAGGGCGATCTGTTTCTTATCCTCATACAAACCTCCATCAGCAAAAAAAATCCGCTCCCTATGGAACGGTTCTCAATTCTTTCTATTTCTTATTTTTTACAGGCTCCACAAGCAGGAGCAGATATGCCATATGGGTTGTCAGCTCTGCCATTTCATCATCAAATAAAAATGTCGAAGCTACCACCTCGCCTGTGGCATATTGGTTGTCACATCTGGACCGAAGCTTATCAATCAGCTCACCAAAATATGCTTTGCACTTTTCCGTGGGAATCAATGCTGCAATCTTCTCCATGTGAAGAATAAACGGAATATAGTCCTCTTCAATAGAAGTAAATTCAAATACAAAGAGGGATTCATATCTCCCCCTGCGTCTCATTGGTCTAATCCACATATTGTTCTCCTTCCTCAGCCTCTATGGCTGCAATGTCTTCTTTCGTTATTTCGTATTCATGCATCTCAAATGCGGTATCCCTGGAAATGACCAGCTTGTGTTCCAGATACTTTTCAATATCGAACTCATTTTTCCTGTTGTAATCAGAAAGCTCCTTATACCTTCTGTGCTTCGTGATATCATATTTGTCACTGAAAAACGGACGCACACCCCGAAGCTGCAGGATACACTTATTGCCATCCATAACTGCCAGTTCATCCCGGCTCATCAGATCTTTTCCTGTCTTCTGATAATTCAGTCCATAGGAACGGTTATTTCCTCTGGTATCTGATGTGTTATACAGATCAATGGTCTCTTTCCCCAGTGTTTCGGATATCTCCTTTAGGGTAGAGCTTTCTTTTCCGCCAAGAAATAAAACCGTATCACAGTTGCCTATGATGGTTTCTGCCGCATCCTTATAGATCGTCTTTAGCTGTGACTGTGACTGCAAAATAATAGAAGCCGATATCTCGCGGCTTCGGATCGTAGCAATCAGCTTGTCGAATTTTGGAATCTGCCCGATATTACTGAACTCATCCAGCAACAGACGGACGTGATAAGGAAGTCTTCCTCCATGCTCATCATCTGCTTTATCACAAAGTAGATTGAAAAGCTGGGTGTACATGATGGCAACAATAAAATTGAAGGTGTCATCTGTATCACTGATAATGACAAACATGGCTGTCTTCTGGTCTCCCAGCATATCAAGCTCCATCTCATCGTATCGTGTAAGCTCCCGAAGCTCTGCAATATCAAATGGGGCTAATCTGGCACCACAGCTAATTAAGATAGATTTGGCAGTTTTTCCGGCTGCCAGCTTATATTTGCGGTACTGGCGTACTGCAAAGTGTTCCGGATTTTCTGCTTCCAGCTCCTCAAACAGTTCATCCACCGCATTTTTGAATTCTTCATCTTCTTCCCTGGTTTCACTGGCATTGATAAATTCCAGCAGGGTAGAGAAGTTCTGTTCTTCCTCCGGAGCTTCATACCAGATATATCCGATCAGGGCAGTGTACAGAAGACGTTCCGCTTTTATCCAAAAATCTTCAGCTGCTTTTTCGCCTTCCCCTTTCGTATTTGCGATGATCGTATTCACCAACTTCAGGATGTCTTTCTCACTCCGAATATAATGGAATGGGTTGTAATGCATGGACTTTTTGAAGTTGATCGTATTCAGCACTTTGATCCGGTAACCATGTTTGACCAGCATAGTGCCGCATTCCACAATGATCGTACCTTTGGGTACCATTCCGTCAAGTAGGAATTTTACAAAAATCAAATTTT
>JBJENH010000127.1:0-1803 GCA_051880095.1 Bariatricus sp.
CCATATCCAACATTCCACCATTCCTTCCCCAGCGCGCCTTCCAGAGTTCCCACAGCATGAATACACTTTCTACCGCCATTCTCACCTTCGCATATATTTTTTTATCATATACCGCACCACAATAATAAACTGACAAAAAATAAACAATGAGCTGTTCTATTTGGATTTCCATCTCCGGCATTGTTTCTTTCTCCCATTTGGTGAACTGTGCTGATATCTCTCGATATCGCTCTGCCCCTTCTGCATACAGAATTTCTTCCGTCTCCATCAGAACCATGTCCCATTCCTCTCTCTGCAGCTCCAATTCGTACAACTTCCGAAATACCCGATGCGCGAGATTATATTGTTTGAATCTATTTTCTTCTGCCGTAAAATCCCTGCACTTCATCTCAACAAATCTACGCACTTTTTCTGTCTGATACCGTTCTGCCACTTTCATACAGGCTGATACTGCACTATGATTTACGCGCACCTGCATATCATGTGCCATGCCAAGAATCATTCCGATTCTCACTTCGACCGCAATGTCTCTGTTCTGCATGATCTGGAGCATCTTCTCTCTGGTATCTGTGAGAATCCGATACAAATTCTGATCAAAATCTTTGTACTTTTCTTTACCTGCTTTTTCGTATTTTAGGAATCGCGTCGGCTCTTTCTTTTCCATCAAAATCCTTGCCACTTCCGGGCAAGACAGCGACAGTGTCATTTCACGGACATTTTCAAACTCCTCGATATGGCGCGGATACATCCTACACGTTCTGCACAGACTTTCTTTCCCCAGATTGGCATACAGGTCACATAGATTCTTTTCATTCAGGAATGCGCAGCGTTTTTCCTTATCCTGCCGAAAAATACCTTTGATCCAGTCCACTGATTGAAACATTCTCCGCCGAAAATCACCTGTCACTTTTCCATACTCTCTTATAGACTTCTGATCAATTGCAATCTGCCATCCGGCACAGCAAGTATCCTCACACCGGTCCGCAGTACATTGAAATTCTTTGTAATAGTCAGGTATAATATAGCGCATCTCAGTTCACCTTCTCATGCATAACAAAATGCTTCTTCCTCACCGTAAGAATGCCTTCATTTTCCATCTTCTTCAATTCATGGGACAGCACGCTCCGATTAAGCCCCAGATAGCTAGCCAGCTGCTCTCTATTGAAATCGATATCAAACTCCCGGCTTTTGTAGCGAATCATCTGAATTCTCAAATATTTTTCAATCCTTCCCCTTGCACTCTTCGTAGACAGAATTTCTATCTTTCTGTACTTACGAATATCCTCATTTGCAAGAAACCGAACGGTCTGCTGATAGAGAAAGATACGCTCACTCTCTGCAAGGTACCCTTCCTGCTCCAGATATTTGACAGGGAACCAGTAAATAACAGAATTTTCCGCAGCATACACCGAATATGGACTTGTTTTCTTTAGACTGACTGCAATCTCCAGGCCCACCATGTAGGATGGGAAAAGCTTTTGTACCATCTGCTCTGTTCCATCGTTATAGTACTGAACTTTGCAAAGCTCACCTGAAATCAAAATCCCGATTTCTTGAATCAGTTGTTCTTCCGAAATAATTATTTCTCTTTTCTTGTATTGACGCATTTTACCGTTCAAACAGCATAGCGTGCGTTCGACACGTTCTCTTTCCATGTTTCGGAATAGTATACTCTGAAGTATTTCTTTTTTACATTCCGTCTTATTCTTCTCTTTTATCATTCAAATATCCTCTTGGCCGCTCTCTAAGCTTTCATATTGATCCTGTCTTCCATTTTATGATACCCTCAATCCTTTTTCAAGA
>JBJENH010000128.1:0-46319 GCA_051880095.1 Bariatricus sp.
GGTCGCCAGAATGATCTGAAAGGTTTCCGGGTCGCAGAATTCCATCATGACCTGACGGCAGACACCGCAGGGAGCCGCATATTCTGTCAGGATCCCATTTTTTCCTCCCACGATACAGATTGCCCGGAACTTTCGCTCGCCTTCACTTACCGCTTTAAAAAATGCTGTCCGCTCTGCACAGTTTGTCGGAGTGAAAGCTGCATTTTCAATATTACATCCTGTATAAAACTTTCCATCCTTCGTAAGCAGCACCGCTCCGACTTTAAAGCCGGAGTACGGTGTATAAGAATACTGAAGCTGATCGATTGCCAGTTCAATCATCTTTTCTGCCAGTTTTTTGTCCATCCGCGAACACCTCCATCTTTTAATATCCGGACGCCTCTTCGTTCTTCACGATCTTAACGATCCGGCTCGTTCCCAGCCGGTCTGCTCCCAGCGCAAGAAATTTCTCTGCATCTTCCAGGGAGGAAATTCCCCCGGCCGCCTTCATCTTCACATTCGGCCCGATATGCTCTGCGAAAAGACGGATATCCTCAAAGGTTGCCCCACTCTTCGAAAATCCGGTCGATGTCTTAATATAATCTGCCCCGGCTTTTGTCACGATCTCGCACATTTTTATTTTCTCTTCATCCGTAAGAAGACAGGTCTCAATAATGACCTTCAGGATCTTATCACCGCAGGCCTCTTTCAGTGTACGGATTTCTTCTTCGATAAGATCGTACTTCTGATCCTTCAGCCATCCGATGTTGATCACCATATCGATCTCCGATGCGCCGTTTGCGATCGCATCTTTTGTCTCGAATTCTTTCGTCTTCGTCGTCATATATCCGTTCGGGAATCCGATGACGGTGCAGACCGCCATTTTCCCCTGCACATATTCACTTGCCTTCTTTACATAGCTTGGAGGGATGCATACCGATGCTGTTTGGTATTTCACGGCATCATCACAGATCTGCTTTATTTCCTCCCATGTAGCCTGCTGCAGCAGCAGGGTATGATCGACATGTTTTAAAATCTCCTTTACATCCATATCCTGTTTCTCCTGTTATTCTGTTTTCATTCCATCTTCCAGGATCAGGCTGCGGATTGCCTCCACCGCCACCTGGATCGCCATATCGGTATCGTGCACGACCGGATTTTCCAGTCCCAGCTTTTCCCGTTCCTGATTTGCCACAACGAGAAAGCATGATCCTGCCCGCACATGCAGGCTGCTCGCCACAATGAACATCGCCGCCGATTCCATCTCGGACGCCAGACATCCCAGACGTTTCCACGCTTCCCATTTGTTCAGAAGTTCGTAGCTTACCGGCTTCACCTCCGGCTCATGCTGTCCGTAAAATGCATCCTTGCACTGTACCACACCCACATGGAACGGAAAGCCCTTTTTCTTTGCCGCATCCACAAGTGCATTCGTCACATGAAGATCCGGCACTGCCGGGAATTCAATGGGTGCATATTCTTTGCTGGTTCCTTCCATGCGAATCGCACCGGTGGCTACCACGATATCCCCGCTCTTCACGTCGGTCTGCATGCCGCCGCAGGTTCCGATCCGAATAAACGTATCCGCTCCGCAGCGGTACAATTCCTCCATAGCGATGGATGCGGATGGACCGCCGATTCCGGTCGAAGTCACACTCACCTTCACACCGTCCAGGGTACCGGTATAGGTCACAAATTCGCGGTTATCGGCGATCAGAACCGGATCATCCAGATACTGCGCGATCTTTACACACCGCTTCGGATCTCCCGGCATGATTACATACCGGCCGACTTCTCCCTGTGCTACCTGTATATGATATTGTCTGCTCGCGTCTTCAGAATAATTCTTCATGTAATTCAAGCTCTCCTTTCTAACGTGCACCTTTGTCGTACGGGATTCCTTCCGCTTTCGGCGCTCTGGATTTCTTCGAAACAAATACCAGCACAACCAGAGATATGATATATGGAAGCATGTTGTACACTGTACTCGGCAGCTTCAGTGCCACCAAAAGATCAAATCCTGTGTAGACATTGGAAAGTGCACGGAACAATCCGAACAAGAGCGCTGCAAGTCCGATGTTGACCGGCTTCCACTGTCCGAAGATCATAACCGCCAAAGCCAGGAAACCGAAGCCCGCAACACCATTTTCGAACTTCCACTCGCTGACACCTGCGGTGATGTACACCAGACCGCCAAGTCCGCCTAAGGCACCGGAGATCAGAACGCCCGCATAGCGCATTTTATATACATTGATTCCCACTGAATCTGCTGCCTGCGGATGCTCGCCGCATGCACAGAGTCTCAGGCCGAATTTGGTCTTATAGAGGACTACATATGCTGCGATCAGCACCAGCAGTGCGATCAGCATGAACCAGTTAAATTCAAATCTTCCAATATTTACAATAAACGCTTTCTTCGCATGTCCATAAGCAACCGTTGAAGATACATTATCTGCATTTTCCGCAGTATTGATCGCTCTTACGAGAACAACCGCAACCGCCGGTCCCAGAAGGTTCAGCGCAGTTCCGACCAGTGTCTGGTCTGCCTTGAACCGGATAGCCGCAACACCAAGAAGCAGTGAGAAAATCATTCCGATTACCACACTGGCCAGGATCACAAGCAGGATCACAACCGGAGCTGCTGTTCCCGCCGGAAGAAATTTCATCATAAGTGCCCCACCGAGTGCTCCCATAACCATGATTCCTTCCAGACCGATATTGATAACACCGCTATGTTCGGAGAAACATCCTCCAAGTGCCACCAGCACCAGAACAGAAGCAAATATTAATGTATACTGAATCAATAACAACATTATGCTTCGCCTCCTTCCTGTTCTTTCGCGGCGCGCTTCTCATCCCGTTTGTCCAGATATCTGTTAAGCCAGATCTTGAAGAAAAGCACGAAACCGCACATGTAAATGATAAATGCCGAGATCAGATCCGAAATCTGGGAACAGTACATCGTCTTATCCACATAGGTTCCTCCGCTGGTAATATGCTGGATAAAATAAGATGAAAATATGGTTCCGATCGGATTCAATCCACCAAGGAACGCTGCCGCTATTCCGTTAAATCCCATGGCCGGAACGCTGGTCTGCTGCACCATCCACTGCTCAATTCCGCTCAGATAGAAGATCCCCGCTCCGAGTCCCGCAAGTCCTCCGGCGATCATCATCGTCAGGATCGTGTTGCTCTTCTCATGCATACCGCAGTATTTTGCAGCCTGCTTGTTTAATCCGGTTGCTTTAAGCTCATATCCGAATTTCGTTTTCTCCATGACGATCCACACCACGATCGCAACGATCACCGAGAGTACGACTCCAATCGTCACGAACTGGTTGTTGGAAAAGACTTTGTCCAGTCCCATCGTCGGAAGCAGAGCATCCTTGTTCACACTGGAAAGCGGCCGTGTATACGGCGTAGACTGCTCTTTCACACCGGTCAGAAGCATGTTCACACAGTAGAGCGAAATCCAGTTCAGCATGATACAGGAAATAACTTCATTTACATTAAAATACGCTTTCAACGCGCCGGAAATCCCCCCGACGATCGCCGCTGCAAACATAGCCGCAAGCAGGCAGATATACCATGGCATGTCGAATTTCAATCCGAAATAAAGGCACGCTCCGGCTCCGACTACATACTGTCCGGCTGCTCCGATATTAAATAAACCTACTTTATATGCGAAAAGTACCGATAATGCACACATCAGAAGTGCTGAGGCCTTTACCAGGGTGGTTCCCAGATATTTTTTCGCGGCCACCGCACTCGGATAATACATAAAGTTCTTCAAAATGGCTATGATCGCTTTTCCGGCTCCTTTCGGATTGATGATCAGAAGTACAATATAACCGATCAGGAGACCAATGATGATACAGAGAAGTGATGCCAGGATCGTCTGAAAACCGTTGTTCCTCAAAATACTTTCTTTCTTTTTCGGTTTTTTATTCATTGATTATGCCTCCTTTCTCTTAGAACCGGCCATGTAAAGACCAAGTTCTTCCACTGTAACCTGCTTCGGATCAAATTCGCCTACGATTTCTCCCTCATACATGACGAGGATCCTGTCAGAAACATTCATGACTTCATCCAGCTCCAGACTTATGAGCAGAACACCTTTCCCGGCATCTCTTTGTGCCACCAGTTCTTTATGCACATTTTCAATCGCTCCTACATCCAGGCCGCGGGTCGGCTGTACTGCCACCAGAAGCTCCGGATTCTTATCGATCTCCCGGGCTATGATCGCCTTCTGCTGATTACCGCCGGACATGGATCTGGCCTTCGTGACCGGCCCCTGACCGGAACGAATGTCGTACTGTTCGATCAGAAGATCCGCATACTCTCTGATTTCTTTCCGTTTCAAAAATCCGAATTTACTTGTGAACTGCGGTTCGAAATATCTCTGAAGGATCAGGTTGTACTCCAGGGAATAATCAAGAACCAGCCCATGTTTATGACGGTCTTCCGGAATATGGCTCATACCGGAAGTCAGACGTTTCCGGATCGGCATATGGGTAATATCCACTCCATTCAGGGTGATCGTGCCTCCGGTCACCGGCTCAAGACCGGTAAGCCCGTATACAAATTCGGTCTGTCCGTTGCCGTCGATTCCTGCGATACAGACGATCTCACCTCTTCTGACCTGCAAGGATACCTGATTAACCGCATTATTCTTATGCCGCTTTGATGCCACCGTCATTCCCTGAATATCAAGCAATACTTCTTTCGGCTCAGACGGCTTCTTTTCTACTACGAAATTAACATCACGGCCTACCATCATCGCAGAAAGTTTCTCCGGAGTCGTGTCTTTGATATCAACAGTACCGATGTATTTTCCCTTTCTCAGTACACTGCATCGATCTGCGACCTGCATGATCTCGGCAAGCTTGTGGGTAATGAAGAGAATGCTCTTTCCTTCTGCAGCCAGGTTCTTCATGATCGTCATCAGTTCCTGGATCTCCTGCGGCGTCAGCACGGCAGTCGGTTCGTCAAAAATCAGAATCTCATTGTCACGGTACAGCATCTTCAGGATCTCTGTTCTCTGCTGCATCCCGACTGTTATATCCTCAACCAGCGCATCCGGATCCACCGAAAGTCCATAACGCTCCGACAGTTCCATAACCTTCTTTCTCGCCTCGGCTTTCTGGAGAAACCCACCTTTGGTCGTCTCCACACCCAGAATGATATTATCCAGGACACTGAAGCATTCAACCAGTTTAAAATGCTGATGCACCATTCCGATTCCCAGATCATTGGCATCATTCGGATCGTTGATGGTTACCTTCTTCCCATCTTTGTGAATCTCGCCCTCTTCCGGCTGATAAAGGCCAAAGAGCACGCTCATCAATGTAGATTTCCCTGCACCGTTCTCTCCCAGCAGAGCATGAATCTCACCTTTTTTCAACTGTAAAGTAATATTGTCGTTTGCAATGATCCCCGGAAAACGCTTCGTAATATTCAGCATCTCAATTGCATACTCTCCCATCCTTTACACACCTCCTGTCATTGATTATCCTTTTCCTATTTTAAAAGGGAGCGGACCACCGCCCACTCCCCTTGCAGTTTCATTCGCTATTTATTTAATACTGCCGTAGTCATTTACCTTGACTGCTGTTGACGGCATTGCCGTAATATCGTTGGATACGGTGATTTCACCGGAGTACATTGATTTCACAAGTGCGCGGTAATCATCCTCTGTAAATCCATCACCCCACTGTGTGCTCTCGAGCGGAAGCTGAACATAGTTCTCTTCTGGATTTTCAGAAACCAGACCGAGGTTGTCGATCTTGCCTGCGTAGTCACTCCATTTGCCGGCCTTGATGTCTGTCAGAACCGTATTAACCGTTGCAGCAAGTCCCTTCATAGCGGAAGTTACCGTAATTCCTTCGCCATATGCGTCAATAGTCGGAGCCTGGTCAGAATCAACACCGATCACTTTGCCGCCGGTTTTCACTGCCGCTTCTACTGCAGATGTCCAGATACCGCCGCCGCACGCGAATACGATCTCTACATCTTTGGAACCATACCAGGTATCCATATAAGCTGTGATATCAGCATCACCGTAGAACTGTCCGCCGCATACATACTCGATCTCAATCTGATCAGAGATTCCGAGTTCTTCAGCCGCTGCGTCAGCTCCCTGTACATAGCCGTAACCGAAACGGGTAACCGCCGGCACTGCCATACCACCAAGGAATCCAAGGTGCTTGTATCCTAATTTAACAGCTGCGTATCCTGCCATATATCCGGAGAGTTCTTCCTGATAAGTACAGCAGTAAACATTATCTGTGTTATAGTAATCTGCTACATTGTAGTCAGCCGGATTGTAGGTGTATCCTTCTCCGACACCCTTCTCACAGATGTCACCTGCTCCAACGTCCAATGCGACAAATTTCACATCCGGATAGTTCTCAGACTGAGCAACTACCGTTCCTGCAAACATATATCCCGGCATAATAATGACATTTGCGCCATCCGCTACTGCCTGATCTACACTTGCGTTACGCGCTTCATCCGAATCGCTCTCCGGCTTGTAATAATTGAACTCCACATCATTCTTCTCGCCCCATGCTTTACAGCTCTCATACGTCGTCTGGTTAAAGCTCTGGTCCGTAATGTCTCCGGAGTCGGTGATCATAGCAATCTGCATGCTTTCACCGGAAGTTTCTTCTTTCTCTCCACCGTCTTCTGCCGTACCACTGTCTGATGAGCCGCCGCATGCCGCCAGTGAAAAGGCCATCATACCTGCAAGTAACACTGCAATAAGTCTCTTTTTCATAAAAACAATTCCTCCTTCTTATTCATTGTTATTTTTGCCCTTTTGCCTTTCTTTATTCCGGTATCTGCTGCACCGGAAAACGACAATCTTATTGTTATTATGACATATGTCTCGATAATATCATAGGACTTGAGTCTCTTTTTTGAAAAATATTTTGCATTTTGTCGTAAATAGACATTTTTAAGTCCTGTTTTTTATGCATTTTCACGATTTACATTTTAGCAAAAAAGGATTTTGTCCCTTTTCACAGCCTTCAGCTTACCTGCCCAAAAAGTCCACCGGACCTTTTTGGCGTACGCACGGCGCTTAAAAGCGGACAGCTCATGCTGCCCGCCTTTCCCTCAATGACAAATGAATTCTATTCTTCAGCATCGTCCGTCTGTAATGCTTCTTCATATTTTTCAAGAATCAGTTTCTGAATACGTTCTCTCGTCCCTGAATTAATCGGATGTGCGATATCGCGATACTCTCCATCCATAGCTTTTTTGCTTGGCATAGCGATAAAAAGACCTTTCTCGCCTTCAATTACTTTGATGTCATGAACTACAAATTCCTCATCCATTGTAATTGACACAACTGCTTTTAATTTTCCTTCTTTCGCTACTTTTCTCACACGTACATCTGTGATCTGCATATTTCTAGCCCCTTTCTCCAGTAATGCATACGATTAACCCTCTGGTCCTTATAATGCATACCTCTCGTTCTTTTCTACTACTACCTTCACACCATTTTCTCCAACGTGGCGCGTATTTGCCCGAATTGTGTCACGGCTCTCTACGATACAGTTTTCTATGTATGTATTATCCCCCAGATATACATCATTCAGAATGATCGAATTCTTGATAACACAATTATTTCCGACGAATGCTTTCTTAAACAGAATGGAATTCTCCACCGTACCGTTGATGATACATCCGCTGGAAATCAGACTGTTCTTAACAACAGAGCCCGGGTTGTATTTTGCCGGCGGCAGATCCGTTACCTTGGAATAAATATCAGGGTGCTGTTTAAAGAAATAGTTTCTGACCTCCGGTTTCAGGAAATCCATATTCGTCTTATAATAAGCATCTACTGTCGAGATATTGCTCCAGTAGCTATTTATTTTATAACCGTATATCTTCTTCAGATTCTTGTATCTGATCAGGATATCCGTTACAAAATCATGTCTCTCTTCTTCTGCGCTCCGCTCGATCAGCTCAATGAGCTGTCTTCTGCGGATCACATAGATCCCCGTCGAGATCGTCGTTGCATTCGTGATCATCGGTTTCTCTTCAAACTCCTGGATCCGCATGGATTCATCCATCTTGATCATACCAAAACGTGTGGGATCCTCCCCCGGTTCCAGGTCTTTGCAAACCACTGTAATATCCGCCTTCTTGGCGATATGATATTCCAGAACTTTATTGTAATCCAATTTATAGACGGCATCGCCGGAGGTGATGATCACATACGGCTCATGGCATCGTTTCAGGAAATCGAGATTCTGGTAAATGGCATCCGCCGTTCCACGGTACCAGTATCCGTTGTCCGCTGTTATGGTTGGCGTAAATACATAAAGTCCTCCCTGTTTTCTTCCGAAATCCCACCACTTGGAAGAATTCAGATGTTCGTTCAGTGAACGCGCATTATACTGGGTCAGTACTGCCACTTTCTGTATATGAGAATTCGACATACTGCTGAGTGCGAAATCGATACACCGGTAGCTGCCTGCGATCGGCATTGCCGCCACCGCACGTTTCTGGGTAAGTTCACGCATCTTGTTGCTGTTTCCGCCTGCTAAAATAAGTCCTACCGCTTTCATGATCTGTCACCCGCCTTTACTAATGCTCCGCCGCTTTCAAGAACGCCGTTTTCATAATCTTCCTTCACTGTAACTCCGCTGACTGCAGTGTTCTTACCGATCTGGACACCGGACGGAATGACCGAATTTTCCCCAATGGTCACAAGTCCGGAATTGTAAATATCAGGTCTGAGGCAGTTCGGCGCCTCACTTCCGATTCCCATTGTAACGTTATCGCCAATCGTGACATTCTCCGCGATAATAGCCTTGTCCACCACGCATTGCTCACCGATCGTTACATCTTTCATAATGATGGAATCACGCACCACCGTGCCCTTGCCGATCGTAACGCCGGAACTGATCACGCAGTTGCGCACTTCCCCGTAAATCTCCGCCCCATCGCCGATGATACTCCTCTCAATGACGGAATGATCCGAAATGTACTGCGGCGGAATAATATCGCTGTTTGTATATATCTTCCAGAACTCTTCGTATAAATTAAACTCGGGAATAATATCGATCAACTCCATATTGGCTTCCCAGTAGGAACTGAGTGTCCCGACGTCCTTCCAATAGCCGTTGTACTCATACGCGAACAGCCTCTGCTCTTTCTCATGGCAATACGGAATAATATGCTTGCCAAAGTCACATCCCGGCTGGTCAGAAAGCTTCAAAAGAGCATCCTTCAGCACAGGCCAGCTGAAAATATAGATACCCATGGATGCAAGATTGCTCCTTGGATGCTCCGGTTTCTCCTCAAATTCCGTGATCCTGTTGTTCTCGTCTGTAATAACGATTCCGAAACGGCTCGCTTCCTCGAGCGGAACCGGCATTGCCGCAATCGTCACATCTGCATGATTCTCTTTGTGGAAATCCAGCATCACCTCATAGTCCATCTTATAAATGTGATCGCCGGATAAGATCAGCACATAATCCGGATTAAAGGTCTCCATATAATCCAGGTTCTGGTATATCGCATTAGCCGTTCCCGTATACCATTCACTGTTGCTGCTCTTCTCATACGGCGGGAGAATCGATACCCCTCCAATATTACGATCCAAGTCCCAAGGAATTCCGATTCCTATATGTGTGTTGAGTCGTAAGGGCTGATATTGAGTCAATACTCCTACGGTGTCAATTCCCGAGTTGATGCAGTTGCTAAGCGGAAAATCGATAATACGGTATTTCCCTCCGAAAGCTACAGCCGGCTTGGCCACCTTGGCAGTCAGTACTCCGAGTCTGCTTCCCTGACCTCCCGCGAGTAACATCGCTATCATCTCTTTCTTAATCATGTCGTCACCCCTTCTCAGTAATTCTAGTTCCTACATTATAACATATCGCTTTCGTATAGTGAACAATTTTTACAAAAAAAATTCATTCATCCCGTTCTTTTTATGAAAATATCACAAAAAGAAATCTCCTGTTTTTTCATATGTAGATTATGATATAATAATTTTACAAAAACCTTTAATATAATTATATGAGAATAGGAAGTGTATTTATGTATAAAATTGATTTCACTCATCCATGCCATGTTCACTTTATCGGAATCGGAGGCATCAGCATGAGCGGACTTGCGGAGATCCTCATGAAGGAAGGATTTACGGTATCCGGCTCTGATAACAAAGAGTCCTCGCTCACGGATCACCTCACCGATAAGGGTGCCGTTATTTTTTACGGCCAGAAGGCTTCCAATATAATCGACGGCATTGATGTCGTTGTTTATACCGCAGCCATTCACGAGGATAATGAAGAGTTCATGGAAGCAAAGCGCAAGGGACTTCCGATGCTTTCACGCGCGGAGCTGCTCGGACAGCTCATGACCAATTACGATACGCCCATCGCTGTTTCCGGAACACACGGGAAGACCACGACAACATCCATGCTGTCACACATTTTCCTCGCCGGAGATATGGATCCCACGATTTCCGTGGGCGGAATATTAAAAGCGATCCACGGCAATATCCGTGTGGGAAGCTCCGGACTATTCGTCACCGAAGCCTGTGAGTACACGAACAGCTTCCTGCATTTCTTCCCGAAGATCGGCGTGATCCTGAATATCGATGCCGACCATCTGGATTTCTTCAAGGATCTGGATGATATCCGCCACTCATTCCGCCTTTTCGCAGAACTCCTGCCGGAAGACGGAACTCTGGTGATCAACGGCGACATTGAAAACCTCTCTTATATTACAGATGGGCTTGCCTGCCGCGTTGTCACATTCGGTCAGGAAGCTTCCCTGGATTACAGCGCTTTTAACATTCAATATGATGCACAGGGAAATGCTTCTTTCGATGTCATCCGTCATGGAGAGCCATCCGGACATGTGACATTATCTGTAGGCGGAGAACACAATGTTTATAATGCGCTTTCCGCAATTGCCGTTGCGGATCTGCTTGGTGTATCAGCTGATACAATACAGGAGGGTCTCCTTTCCTTCCACGGAACGGACCGCCGCTTCGAATACAAAGGAGAGTTCAAAGGAATCACGGTGATCGATGATTATGCACATCATCCGACCGAGATCGAAGCAACCTTAAAAAGCGCAGCCCACTACCCACACAGAGAACTGTGGTGCATTTTCCAGCCCCACACCTACACAAGGACAAAAGCGCTGTTTGATGAATTTGCGCAGGCGCTTTCACACACAGATCATCTGATCCTGGCAGATATTTATGCAGCACGGGAGACCGATACACTGGGCATCTCCTCAGAGCAGCTTGCCCGTGCCGCCGCCTCTTACGGCTGTGATGCCGTCTATCTGCCAAGCTTCGACAAGATAGAAGAATACGTCATGGAACACTGTAAGTCAGGGGACCTGTTGATAACTATGGGGGCGGGAGACGTTGTAAATATTGGAGAAGAGCTCTTAAAAGCTTAGTTATCCCCATTATCCCCACAAATTTATCAACAAAAAACATCAAATTCTCGTAAAATAATTCTTTTTCCTGCCGTAACTTCATGCTATGATTAAAAGGCATCAAATTTACGAACATTAAAGGAGCAGGAACATGAGTGCATTGGTTTTGCGTAATCGTTTCCAGGGGAACACGACTCTGGTCGAGAATGAATTTATAGATAATTACATGGCGGCAGCGAACGGCGAGTTTGTCAAGATCTATCTCCTCCTGCTCCGCCACATAAATAATCCGGACGTGTCCCTCAGTATTTCCCGGATCGCCGATTATCTGGAGAACACAGAGGGCGATGTGCTTCGCGCATTGAAGTACTGGGAGAGACAGGGGCTGCTGAAGCTGGAATATGATGCCGGTCAGAACATCACCGGTCTGGAACTGGTATCTCCATCTGCCCAAAGCACAGTTCCCCCTGCAGGTACTGTTCCGCAGGCAAGTCCGGAACCGGTATCTTGCGAAGCGCAGAATATGTCCGCGCAGTCGGCGGTAGCCTCAAGCCGGAAGTCTGTCGTGAACCGAAAGGAACTGAAGCAGATCCTTTTTGTTGCCGAACAGTATCTCGGCAAGACGTTAAGCAGGACCGACGTGGATACGATCACCTATTTTTATGACACACTTGGCTTTTCAGCTGATCTGATCGAGTATCTGATCGAATACTGTGTCGAGAACGGTCACCGGAGCATGCACTATATTCAGAAGGTGGCCCTTTCTTGGGCAGACGAGCATATCACCAGCGTGGAGCAGGCGAAGAATACATCCGCGTTTTATAATAAGACATGCTACTCCATTCTGAACGCATTCGGAATCAAGGGCCGCGGACCTGCCGCTTCCGAATTAGAATACATACGCAAGTGGACCATATCCGACGGGATCGATCTGGAACTGATCCTCGAGGCCTGCAACCGCACCATGGCAGCGATTCATCAGCCCAGTTTTGAATATACGGACAAGATCCTTCAGAACTGGCGCAGCAGGAATGTACATACACTCACGGATGTCCGTGTTCTGGACTCCGCTTTTGAGCAGGAGAAGAATGCCCAGAAGAAGACTCCCCGCCGTACACCGGTGCAGTCTGCGCCATCCAAATTCCGCAGTTTCGAAGAGCGTTCCTACGATATGGACGAGCTGACAAAGGAACTACTGCGAAGCAACTAAGAAAGGGAGAATACCGTGCCGTTAACCAATTCGCAATACAATACGCTGATGCGTATCTATGAAGAGAAGCAGGTGCGCAGCCGCGACCGCCTGAATCTTCATTTTGAACGGGTATACGAAGCCGTTCCGGAAATAAAGTCTCTGGACGATTCTATTTCCTACTATAGTGTACAGCAGGCGCGCAAGATGCTTTCCGGCGATGAAAGCGCACTGCCCGAGCTGAAGAACCAACTTCATGAGCTTTCAAAGAGAAGGACGCAGCTTCTTCTTGAGAACGGTTTCCCGGCCGATTATCTGGAAGCCACTTACGAATGCCCGGACTGCAAAGATACCGGCTATATCGGCAGCCAGAAATGCCATTGCTTTTTGAAATCAATTATTGATTTATTTTATACACAGTCGAATCTAAAAGGAATTCTTGAATATGAGAATTTTGATACATTTTCGTTCGACTATTATTCCAGAAATTATATAGATCGTCTGTCAGGACAGAGTTCGCGGGCGCTTGCCGAAAAAGCCTACCTCGAATGCATGAATTTCATTCGTAATTTCGACACTGCCCATGAGAATCTGCTTCTTTTTGGCACGACCGGAATCGGGAAGACCTTTCTTTCCCACTGTATTGCCAAAGAGATCATGCAGTCCATACATTCCGTTCTATATCTGACTGCCAGCGAACTTTTTGATTCGCTGCTTGACAAAGCATTGAATAAAACTGACGAAAGTCAGTTATTATATGAACAGATTCAAACCTGTGATCTGCTGATCATCGATGACCTGGGAACGGAACGAAATACCGATTTCGTAGTTTCCCAGTTGTTCGTGTGTCTGAATGACCGTATTTTAAATAATCGTTCTACGATCATTTCCACGAACCTTACCCTCGAGAAGATCAAGTCCAACTATACGGAACGGACTTTTTCCCGCATCAGCAACCATTACAAAATTCTTCGCCTTGCCGGCGATGACATTCGTATTCAAAAAAAACTAATGAATAGGGAGGAACTCTAAATGTTACACCGCAAAGAACGTATTCTTGACAATATTCCGGTAGGATCGCTCGGAATTATTGCAGTTGACGGCTGTCAGGAGATGGGGAACCGCGTAAATGACTACCTGGTAAGCTGGCGCAAAGAAGACGGAAACGCCAACAAAGATCATATTGTCTTCAACGGATATGAGAAGGATACCTATCTCATCGACGCAAAGGTTCCGCGTTTCGGATCCGGAGAAGCAAAAGGAATCATTGAAGAATCCGTAAGGGGGATGGATCTCTATCTGATGGTTGATGTCTGCAACTATAGTCTCACCTACTCCCTGACCGGTAATGTCAATCATATGTCTCCGGACGATCATTTTCAGAACCTGAAGCGTATTATCGCTGCCGTAGGTGGAAAGGCCCGCCGGCTGAATGTCATCATGCCTTTCCTTTATGAGAGCCGCCAGCATAAGAGAAGCGGCCGTGAGTCACTGGACTGTGCACTCGCACTGCAGGAACTGGTTCGCATGGGTGTGGATAATATTATCACATTCGACGCTCACGATCCCCGTGTCCAGAATGCAATCCCGCTCAGCGGCTTTGAGACGATACGTCCGACTTATCAGTTTGTGAAAGGACTTTTGGACAATGTAAAGGATCTCCAGATCGACAGCGAACACATGATGGCGATCAGCCCGGATGAAGGCGCTACAGAGCGTGCGATCTACCTCGCGAACGTACTTGGTCTCGACATGGGTATGTTCTACAAGAGACGCGATTATACCCGCGTTGTGGATGGCCGCAACCCGATCGTTGCACATGAATTCCTCGGATCTTCTGTCGAGGGCAAGGATGTCATCATTCTGGATGATATGATTTCTTCCGGTGACAGTATCCTCGACGTTGCCGGACAGCTTAAGGCAAGAAAAGCCAGAAGAATTTATGCAGCCGCCACATTCGGTCTCTTTACCAACGGTATGGATAAATTCGATAAAGCGTACGAAGACGGTCTGCTCGACGGTGTCCTGACAACCAACCTGATCTACCAGTCACCGGAACTCTTAAGCCGCCCGTATTACATCAACTGTGATATGAGCAAATATATTGCTCTTGTGATTGACACGCTGAACCATGACGGATCCATCAGCAGTATTCTTGACCCGAGTGAACGTATTCAGCACATTGTGCAGAAATACAAGAACGGGGAAGCTATCTAAACTTTAATATATGTATTCCTTATCACAAAAGGCTGTGTGAAAAACTATTGTCCTCGTTTTCACACAGCCTTTTTCAATATGAACATACAGCCCTTATAAACATATCTTGTGATATGCAATTCCGTTTCTTTTCAGAGCTTCTTCTTCTCTGCTCTGACAGGTAAAGATCAGGATCTGCTTTCGATTCCTTTCCAGCCAGCGAAGCACCGCTTCCAGCCGCCGGTCATCATAGCAGACAAACGCATCATCCAGAATCACCGGAAATTCTTCTTCTTGAAGGATCTCCGCAGCCGCCATACGAAGAGCAAAATAAATCTGTTCCAGCGTACCCTTGCTGACCTGATCCATTGCAATGATTCGATCATCCGTCAGAAGCTGTACGCGCATAGCATCATCCACCCAGACCTTTTCATATGCACCTTCCGTTACCTCACACAGGATCTCCGAAACACGGATGTTCAGTCTCTGTCCAAACCTGCCCTGCATTTCTTTGGAAAGATCATTCATTCTTTCAGCTGCGATCTCGTAGGCACGGCGGTGTTTTTCCAACCCTTTGATATCGTCACCGACTTCATCCATCTCATCCAGTTGTTCTGTCAGGTTCTCATACTGTACCTTTTTCTCCCGGTATTCCTCCCGAAGCCGCTGCGCCTGCCACATAAGCTTTTCGGCATCCGCCTCCATTTTCTTTTGCTCCTGCGTCTTTTCCTCATCTTCCGCCTTCTTTTTACGCCCGTCTTTCATACAGTTCCAAAGATGCATCCCCTCTGCAAGTGCAATCACGATTGTGATCAGGAAATTCCACGGGCGCTTAAAGAGTACGAAGGATAAGATCACCGCCGCCAGCATCGCCAGAAGTACTGCCGGATGGACACGCCAGTTGGAGAAGATCCCCTTCCCAGCTTCATCCTCCGCCGCAAGACGCAGCTCTTCTCGTCTTTTCCCGCAGCTTTCCACACTCTCTTTCCAGACATCGTCTGCCTGCTGCAGATCCTTCTCCAGACGGTGCAGATCCCGCCAGACATAAGAGAGTTCCAGTTCAATCTTCTCCCGTTTCTCCTGCTTCTGCCGCCCGTGTTCACGGATCGCTTTTTCTGTTTCTTTTTTTCGCTCGCTCAAAAGCTCCAGTGCTGCCGACAGATTCATTTCGCCGTTGCCGGTCGCATAATAATTCGCGGCATAATCTTTAAGCTTCGCAGAAAGCGCCGCCGTCGTAGCCGCACGCATCTGTCCCACAGCCACCGTATTTTCATAGTCCGTCTCGGTCATTCCGTCAAGGAGCATCTCCAGATCTCCCTGTTCCAGAGACAGCTGCTCCCCATCATCCTCACAGACCAGCATCGCGCGCTTCGTGTATTTATCAAAATGCCGTTCCAGCCGAAAGCTTCGACTGCCGCAGGAAAACCGGATCACCCCTGCGTAATAACCAGGATTCTCCCATGGCTCATATCTGCTGAAGGTGTCATTTGCCGCCGCCCGGCCCCGTCCACGCTCCATGCCAAACAGCATTCCCTTTAAAAATGTATGTACCGTCGTCTTCCCGGCGCCGTTCTCCCCATAAACCAGATTGATTCCATCCGAAAACCTGATATTCTTGTTCGAGAACTTTCCAAAGTTCTTCAATACCAGCTCTGTAATTTCCATTTTCTATCCCCTTTTCGTCTCCAGAAGCGCTTTCACGCCCTCAAACAGCGCCAGCGCTTCTTCACTTCCCTCCGGACTTTCTTTCAGACTTTCTATATATACTCCCAATAGATTATCTTTGTTCTGCGCCGCCAGCATTTCAAAGTTATATGCCGGTCTCGTCTCATCCACAAATTCAAGCACATTCCCATAAAGATCCATTCCGGAAACATCGTACACCTGATCCGGGCTTCGATAACCGGTGAGTATAATCTTATACAGATTCTGCGTCCCCCTCGATGCGATCATCTGAGAGATCTTCTCTCTTACTTCTCTGCCCGTCATCTGCTCTGTTGTATCCACGTTCATATGAATATATTCCCGGGACGCAAACGGAACGAAATTTGTCCGGACAGATTTGCCCCGAATCTCTCCGATGATATATCCGTGCTTACCGATATCATTCTTATCTGTCGGCTCCAGGGAACCCGAATAATAGATCCGGTTTTTTTCGATCTCCATCGGCCGATGTATATGCCCGAGTGCTACATAATCATACCCCAAGTTCATAATATTGTTTCTTTGAATCGGGATATGCTTCTCATCCCCGCCGTGGGCCAACAGGATTTCAATCGGCTGTCTCTTCTGCGGATACGCATTGTTATATAACGCTTCCCGGATTTCTTTCTGAGCGTAGCTAAGCCCATAGACGCAGGTTCCCAGTTCTTCGAATTCCACAAATCCCATAGCCTGATCCAACAGTGGATAAACCTGGCTTTTCCACTGATATGTCAGATAATAGGAAGACGGTTTCAGATAATCATGATTTCCGACAATGAACACGACCTTTGTGTGCGTCAGCCGCGAAAAAATATAATCCACTTCCTTAAGTTCCCTAAGGAGCGGCTGTCTGTGAAACAGATCCCCCGCGATCAAAAGAAGATCCACCTTTTCCGCCTCACAAACCTTGACCAGACGTTCCAGACTATTCCACAACTCCTCCGCCCGCATCTGGCTATATGCGCTTCCTGCGTCCGGCGATGCTCCAAGATGGATGTCTGCTGTGTGTATGAACCTCATCGATTTCCGCCTCCTTTCCTGTCTCAATCGGCAGATCCACGATCATTCGGGTCCTTCCGTCCTCACTTTCGGCCCGCATCGAGCCGCCGTGAAGCTCCACAATCTCTTTCGCGATGGCAAGTCCCAGCCCGGCTCCGCCTGTAGTGCTGGAACGCGCCGCATCTGCCCTGTAAAATTTATTAAAAATCTTTTCCAGCTTATCCGCCGGAATGGTATCTCCTTCATTTTCAAAAACGATTTCGACAACCTTCTCCTTCTGCCGTGCCATGATCCGAAGCTCTGTCCCGCTCCGGCAGTAGGAAACCGCATTTCTCAGGATATTATCGAATACACGGGCCAGCTTATCAGGATCCCCCTTGATCAGCAGATTCCCCTCATTCTGGACTTTGCATACCAGATTCTTTTCCTGCAGGACTGCATATAATTCGTCCGCGATCTGCTCCAGCATCATGTCCAGATCCAATTCTACCGGCTCCAGCGCGATATCCTGAAGATTCAGGCGCGTGATCTCAAAGAATTCATTGATCAAATCCCCGAGACGTATCGCTTTCTCCAGAGAAATGTGCGTATATCTGGCACGTTCCGCCTCCGACATTTCCGGATTCGCATCCAACATCGTCAGATACGCCACCACCGAAGTCAGCGGCGTCTTCAGATCATGCGCCAGAAACAAGACCAGATCATTTTTCCGCTCTTCGATCTCCTGTGCTTCCTTCTCCTGTTTTTTCAGTGTCTGTTTGATCTCATTTAAACGATCCTCCAGCGGTTTCAATTCCGTAATCAGCCGGATCGGCTTATCCGAATCGGAGAGGATATTCTCAATTCCGTCTCCAATCTGATCCATGTACCGGGTCATTTTCGACAGCGCAATGTAGAAGAACAGCGAGAAAAGTGCCAGAAATCCAAGAATCATAAAAAATACTTTGTTGTCTCCGATCAACAGCCAGTACAGATGAATGGCCGTTCCCTCTTCCACATGCAGGGTCTCCATCAGCTTCAGAAACAGATTTGCAAAGCTGTCGTTATACACGCCGTCGATCACATACTCCAGAATCACGCCTCCCACCAGAACCGTGAGCGCCGTCACAAAAACCGTCTGAAGCAAAATACTGAGTTTTAATTTACGGTAATTATTCTTCAACCTTATACCCAACTCCCCACACCGTCTTGATAAAGTCCGATTTTCCGGTAGGTCCGCTCATCTTCTCGCGCAGATGGCGGATGTGGACCATGACGGTATTATTGCTGTTTTTATAGTAGTTCTCATGCCAGACCGACTCAAATAACTTTTCCGAGCTGATCACCTTCCCGCGATTCTCGCAGAGCAGCCACAAAATATCAAACTCGATCGGAGTCAGCGTCAGCGCCCGCTCATTGTATGTACATTCATGCGACTGTTTGTTCAGAACCAGCCCGCCGAAATCGATGATATCCCCCTCGGCTCTGTTATTATCATTATACTGCGTATAGCGGCGTATCTGTGCTTTCACTCTGGCAACAAGCTCCAGCGGATTGAACGGTTTCGGTATATAGTCGTCCGCCCCCATCGTGAGCCCGGTGATCTTATCCAAATACTCCGTCTTAGCCGTCAGCATAATAACCGGAAATGTATATTTTTCCCGAATCTTCTTCAAGATGGTAAAGCCGTCAATATCGGGAAGCATCACATCCAGAATAGCCAGATCGATCCGGGTGCTTTCAATGCATTCCAATGCATCCTGCCCCGTATAGAACTTCAGGACATGATATTCATTCTGAAGATACAGCTCCACCACATCTGCAATCTCTCTTTCATCATCCACAATCAATATTGTATTCATACTCCTGCCTCCTTCTCTTATGCCCCCTCAAGCCTTCTTATCTTTTTTCAAGGTAAAACATCGCCGCAGCCGGCACCCCTTAAGGCACCTGTCTGCGGCGTTTTCTCACTTTCTAAAGTTCACAGTTATTAACCGTTCTCGGGAACGGAATCACGTCACGAATATTGGACATACCGGTGAGATACATGATGCATCTCTCGAATCCCAGACCAAATCCTGCATGTCTTGTAGAACCGTATTTTCTTAAATCCAGATAGAACTGATAATCTTCCGTTTTGAGGTTCAGTTCCTCCATACGGGCAAGAAGCTTGTCATAGTCATCTTCCCTCTGACTTCCTCCGATGATCTCACCGATTCCCGGAACCAGACAGTCCACTGCTGCAACCGTCTTGTTATCATCGTTCATCTTCATATAGAATGCCTTGATCTCCTTCGGATAATCTGTCACAAATACCGGACGCTTGAATACCTGTTCCGTCAGATACCGCTCATGCTCCGTCTGAAGATCTGTTCCCCAGGATACCTTATATTCAAAATTCTCATTATTCTTTTCCAGAATCTCAATTGCTTCGGTGTAGGTCACACGGGCAAAGTCAGAATTCACTACATTATTCAATCTGTCCAGAAGTCCCTTGTCCACAAATGAATTGAAGAAATTCATCTCTTCCGGTGCATTTTCCATCACATAACGGATAATATATTTCAGCATGCTCTCTGCAAGCATCATGTCATCATCCAGATCCGCAAATGCGATCTCCGGTTCGATCATCCAGAACTCTGCCGCATGGCGGGTGGTATTGGAATTCTCTGCACGGAACGTAGGTCCGAAGGTATAAATATTCCGGAATGCCTGTGCAAATGTCTCCCCGTTCAGCTGTCCGCTTACCGTCAGATTGGTTTCCTTGTTAAAGAAATCCTTCGTGTAATCTACGGTTCCGTCCGGATTCTTCGGCAGATTCTCCATGTCCAGCGTGGTAACGCGGAACATCTCTCCCGCTCCCTCGCAGTCGCTTCCGGTGATCAGCGGTGTATGCACATACACAAATCCTCTTTCCTGGAAGAATTTGTGGATCGCGTAAGCAGTCAGAGAACGAACGCGAAATACTGCCTGGAATGTATTCGTCCTCGGGCGCAAATGAGAAATCGTTCTCAAATATTCGAAACTATGACGTTTCTTCTGAAGCGGATAATCCGGAGCAGATGCTCCTTCAATCTCAATTTCTTCCGCCTGAATCTCAAAAGGCTGCTTTGCCTCCGGAGTTGCCACCAGTGTTCCCCTTACAATAATGGCCGCCCCAACATTCAACTTGGAAATCTCTGCAAAATTCGGCATTGCATCGTGATAAACCACCTGCAGCGGTTCAAAAAATGAGCCATCATTTACAACAATAAATCCAAAAGACTTGGACCCGCGCACACTGCGGACCCATCCGCCGATGGTGACTTCCTTGTCAATGTATTCTTCCCGGGATTTGTATAGCTCTTTAATCGTTATTAAATTCATTGGTAAAACCCTCCGTCCATATCATTACATTACTTTTAAGTATAACATTATTCTCGATATTTTGAAAGGGTTATTTCATCTACTCCAAAGTTATGATGATATCATCATTCGCCCGCCCGGCATCCCGGAACACCTGCATGATCTCCTGGAAATACTCGCTGCGCCCTGTACTGTGAAATACTTCTATATGCGTATTCTGCATATCATTCAGACAATCCTGCAGCGTATCCAGATTATTCTCATATCGGTCCGGGAGATTCAGCTTCTCCTTGATATACTGATGTGCTTTCTCCGGCTCTTCCATGTATAACCCGTTCAAAATGACTGACTTCATCTGCAAATCCTCCTTTTCCAGCTTTCTAGATTTTGGTTTCCATATTTTAGAATCGCTTCTAGGATTTGCAGTTTTTTCGGAAATATACGCTTTTCTCTACGGCTTGCATCTTCCGCAGGGCTCATATCCCTGCGCGATCAGCTCCGTACGAGTTCCGGTATACTCCTCTTTATTTTCTTTCTTGATCTCTTCCGCTCCCCCGCAAGAAGAATAGTGAAACTTTTTCGTATTTGTGTTAAGAATATAATTGTTTTTCTGACCAGAATTTACTGTTTCTTTTGTTTCCTCAGCTTCCCGGCTGTCACCTGTTGCATAATCCACTTCAATTCCCGGCTGAACATTGTACACATATACGTTATAGCAGATCTCTTCTCCGTCATCTTCCACAGACTTGGCTTCCATCTGCACACCGGACGCGACCAGATTATCACCCTCGAAAATCGGTGTCACACGATACATCACATGGTTCCCCGTCTCACGGATATAATCCGCGACCATATTCTCAAATGGGAGCATCCCTTCCACATTCATATAGCGTGTTCCTGTGATCAGATTCTCTTCATTGGCATTCTCCGCTGTAAGCTGATAGCCGATCAAATGACAGCGGTTGTACAAATACTTTCCATCCACAATATCATATTTCACCGTCTGCCATCCGGACGGCTTCACCTGACCGATATTTCCCCTTTTTTCCGTAGGCATCAGTTCTTCACCGATCACAGCCTCTGCCACACCGCATCTTCCCAGTTCATCCAGTTCACTGTAAAACTCATATGCCTCCGGCTGCAGCTCATCCTCTGTAAAATCCGGCACATTATCGTTGATGACCACATAGGGTTCTCCATCATATTCCTGTACCTGAGCGACCGAGCTTGCACCGGAATTCTCCCACACCTGCGCACTTTCTTCCGCAAAGATTCCCGCCTCCTCACATCCCGCCATCGGAAATGCAAGAAGCGCGCAAATCGCAACCGCAATAATTTTATTTCTTTTAACCATTCATTCTTTCTCCCCTTATGTAAATCTCTTTTGTGATCTTTTCATGTGAATTGCCCCTCATATCCTCACGATCTTCTCTTTCCCATTTCTCCAGCTGCAGATCCAGATACTGGTCTGCCGGATATCTCCGGTTCCAGTGATATACGATCAGTTTTTCGATTCTGGAAATGTATGGCTTCAGCTCTGCATTTTCTACAAAACAGTATTCTCCCTCCTGTGCCATCTCCAGGAAATGCTCTGAACTTACGATCTGCATATCACCGGCTTCCTCTTTGGCTTTCAGGTCTCCTGCTGATGCAAATAATTTTTCCGAAAATGGATGAATCCAGAGTTTTCCGTCTCCGCAGGTCTTCCGGATATCTTCCGTAACTGCCTTGTCGCGGCTCTGCCTGCGCTTGTTGAACATCATGCCTCCGGCATCGTCAATACATAGAATTGCTATCATAAACCTTATATTCTCCCCTTTTCTGCTGGTTAACAATGATATATTGAAAAAGTGTCTTGTTGGAAGTCTAACATATCCTGTACCGGAATTCAACACCCGTATTATTGTCCTGCCCCAATCCTTCTTATAATCAGCAGACATTCTATATATTCACCCTCAAGCACCGTATCGTCGTCCGGCTCTGCCCACTCAGCGTACATGTAAAGAGTGTCAAATCCCATTCACCACTCATCATCTCTTCCACAGCCGCAGCCTGGAGAACTTCCAACTCTGCCACTTCATATACAAATTCATTTCCATCTACATCCTCAAAAATAACAGGATCTCCAACCTGCAATTTACCCAGATTTCCAAAGAAAGAAACATAATTATGTGCAGCAATAATCAGATCATCCTTATACGCAGAGCCTTCAAAACGGCAAGGTGCGATCTTCAGATTCGGATAGCTTAGGCTGCTGATGACCGGAAGTTCCAGATTCAAAGACGGGATCTGAAGAACACCGATATACTCCACGCCATCCATCCGCTGCACCGGCATCTCCATATCCGGATTCAGAATATAATCCGGTGTTTCCGGTTCATCTGCCTGTTCCTTCTCTCCCTGCTCCGTTATCTGGAGTTCATCCAATGCCTGACGGGCAGAACACTTTGCCCGATATTCATCATAAATATTATAACCTGTAAGGAAAAAGGCTGCCGCAATCAGCAGCAGCCCTGACAGGATCCAAATTCGCCCTTTATTTTTCATATGTATTTCCTCTCCACCGTAACAGTCCAATCACGATAAGGAGCAAGCCTCCGGCCACAAGTACAGGAACAGGCCACCAGAGCTGTCCAGTCTGCGGGAGCGTAGGATTTCCCGGTTGATTCGGATTTTCCGGTTGACCTGGATTTTCAGGGGTACCTTCATCATACGTATTTGTCACCACAAATGTGGTACCTTCCTGCGTCACCAAAACCGTATAATCTTCCAGTTCCTTTTCCACTACGGTCCACTTAGAGCTCTCATCCAGCTCGTCCCATATATACCGCCAGTCATTTGCAGCACTCAGCGTTACGGTATCAAATACTTCTCCATCCCTCAGCAGTTGCACCTCGATTTCTTTCGGACGCTCCTTTTCATGCCCTTCATCCTTCCAGACCTTCAGCGCTTTACGGGTTATCGTCTTCGGCTCTTCCGGAACCGGCTCCGAATCATGCTTGACGTTGGCTGTCACGTTATAGATCCAGATATTATTTTCCTTATCCAGACTCGGCAGCATCACCATAAACGGGGATGCGTCATAATAATATCCGTCCTGTGTATGGCGGTGGCTGATCACCAGATATAACCCCGGTGTCAATTTATCCTGCGTGTTCGGAAATGTCAACAGACCATTTTCATCCGTCTTACCACTGTCAGTCGGCGGAATCTGATCCCGTAGAACAAATCCTTCCAGCGTAGCTGCCAGTTCCCTCCAGGCTTCATCGTTCTTTCCACGGATGTCTACATTGAACTCCTTAAATGTCTCTGTAGTCGTCAGTTCACCATACTCATCCACCGTAGCCACCAGATAAATATCAAACTCTGCCCCGACCAACGATGTATCGCCATCCCGATAGGAAATGGTCAGGCTCACATCCTTATTCAAATCAATACTTCCCGCCGCCAGTACGCTCATCGGCAGAATCATACACGCCGCCAGCACACTAAGCAGAACGGTCGTCAGACGTTTAGAAATCTTCATCATCGTCACCTCCATGATTTTTCTTACGCTGCCTTGGGAGCAGCAGAATGACTAATAGCAGCAGCAACATTGGGGTTGCTATAACAGGCGCCACGATCAGCGGCTCAATCTGTACTGCATCTGCCGCCACACGGGCTTTATTTGCTTCTTTTACATTTTCAATTCGATGCCCCCGCACCAACAGGCGGTGGCTGTTGATTCCGTACGGAGTACAGGTAACAAGTGTGCAGTAGTCCTTTCCTTCCACAATACGAAGCGCCTCAACCTGCTGTGGTTCTACGATCAGAATCTGATCGACCTCATATGTCAGGACCTCATCCATAACACGAAGCATGAAAATATCTCCTTCATTCAGCTTATCCAGGTTGGTAAATAGCTTCGCGCTCGGCAGTCCCCGATGTCCGGACAGCACACAATGGGTACTTTCCCCGCCTACTGGAAGACTCGTCCATTCCAGATGACCGATCGCCGTCTGAAGTACGGATGCATTCGTGCCATGGTAAATCGGAAGGGTACAATTTATCTTCGGAATCTCTATGTATCCCATAATTCCATTCGAATCTACATTCAGCATACTCTCGTATTCTGCCTTTTCTTCCTCAGAAAGCGTATAGTCTTTGTTCTGCCCCTTCATACGCTGATTATACCTTTGGGCATCTTCCCACATTTTTTTACGAGTTTCCTTGTCCAGGTTCTTCACCTTCTCAGAATACTGTGAAATTGCCTGACTCTGGTGAAACGAATTCCAGTAATCGCTTACCGAAGGATACAGCAGTAAGGACAAGCCTGCAAGAAGCATCAGAATTAGTATAACGGTTATAAAATAATTGCTTTTTTTCTTCTTCATGCAGGATTCTCCTTGCCACTGTGAGCCGGGGAAAATGAGCCCCGGCATTCACAATGTTATGTTTTCTTAATTATGACTTCTTAAATTCTTTCTTAGGTCTGCTTCCTTATCTGTCGCTCATGCGTTTTCTCACAATCAGCAGTACAATGGCTGCAAGAACGAGAACGGAGCCGATAATGTAGAAAATTGTGGTACCCATTCCACCGGTGGACGGGAGTTCGGCTCCGGTATTGTTGGTGATTTGTACGCCGCCGTTACCGCTTTCCCATGTATCGCCAGTCATGGTTGTGGTCAGATTGCCCTCTTTCATCTCAACTTTTACGCGGCCAGAAAGCTTGTTGTATCCGGCAGGAGCTTTTGTTTCTTCCAACCAATAAATCGTCTCATAATCAGAATCAAGTCCTTCAACTGTAGCTTTTCCATTTACAGTTTTAATGACAGCAGAAGAAAATCCTGTTTTGTTTGCTTCTTCATCAGTAGCCACACGGTATTTACCTTGTTTGATTTCTACAAGATTTATTTTGTTTTCTCCAGTTTCAGCATCATACAGTTCAAATTCAGCACCATCTAAAACTTTAAAACTGCTGTCTGTTTTGATGATGTCAAATACAAAAGTATATGTATTAGTCTCATCCCACTCAGTGGAACTATTATCACCATAATCCAACTTTGTCTTATTTGGATTAACACTTGGATAAATGGCAGCTTTGTCATTCAGTACAGCAGAGTAGGTAACTACAAGCTCTGTATCTTGAGTAATAGTATCCAAATATGTCTGAGTGAACTTGATTTCGAAATCACAGCCATCACTTGCATTAATTACAACTGTATAATCAGTATCCTTTGTCAATGTCACTCTGTTCACTGTGACTTCAATAGATTCTTCGTCCAGAGTCAGGCCATCAGACATTTGATCATGCAACACGTAGTTCTGAGCACCTTTTTTTGCTGTAATAGTTGTCCTAAATTCAACAGTATCTCCAATTTGAGCTGTATTGTTATCTCCCCAGTCATTTGTTGAATCTTCCTTGACTTGCTTATCCGGAATTGGTGGCACCTCATTTTTCTCTTCCATTACTACTGAAGGATTGGTTGTATCTAAAGAACATAGTGATCCCAATGTTGTGTCAACAAGATAATATCCAAGTTTTAATTCACTAAATATAACGGTCGAATAACTCTTTCCTTCCTCCGCAGCTGGTGCAACTGCTGTAGCATCAGCTTCCTTTTTTGCGGCTTCAACCTGCGCCAATTCCGCAAATTTTACGACATCTGCTCCGCCAACCCAAGTCACATATCCTTGAGTATCAAAACTAACATAAGTCGTTTGTGTACGCAGCCATGTCTCCCATGCACTATTGGCTTTGTATGAATATGCATTCTTTTCTGAATTATAGCTCTCCAGATACAAAATCTGATAAGCATTATAAGTCTGTCCCGGGACAGCATCATTAATCGTAATAGAACCGCCGGTAAGTGTACCTTCTTGTGCGGCAAAAGTAGTACTAGCCATGGCAAAAACCATGACCAGCGTCAGCAATAAGCTGACTAATTTCTTGGTGTGTTTCATGGCTTGTTTTCCTTTCTTTTCTTGTGTTTTATTTAGATATTTCAAATATAGTGTTTTGCGTATTAAGAAGACGCGATACCCTCCTTTCTACGCTTGATGTGTATATACAACAGGACGCCTGATGCTGATATCAGCAACATTCCTCCCACAGTATACGGTATCGTACCGATGCCTCCGGTATTAGGGAGTTCGTAACAAGGTTTGTTAACAAACGCCGCCGGCGTTTCTTTCCCATCTTCAATCGTTCCGGCGACAATATACCCTTCTTTTCCATTAACGGTCGTTACATACCCCGCTGTAGTCAACTCTGTCACTTTATAGTAGGTCCCCGCCGGAATGCTGCCGATAACAACTTTCTCGTTCTGGCGCAGTTTAATGGTTCCTCCACTTTTAACGGTTCCATAAGTGATACTACCGTCGTCATCAATTCTTCCAAGGCTATAACTAAAAGTCTGTTCTAAAGCCTCACCATCTTGTTGCGTTAAAAGTTCTATTCGGAACTCATACTCTTCATCGCTGTAATCCACATTCTCCGTTTCCTGCAAAGTCTTGGAAAGGCACAAATCCCCAACATCCCTGGAAGTCACAGAACTAGAAACTAACGGTAAATTAAAACTCATATAGCAAGTAGAACCTGATGCACCACGCTCTGTATAGAAGAAAGACAGGGTATGCTGTCCAGAAGAGCCTACCGGCAAATAATCCCGCAAATTCACATACTCACCAATCGAACTATGTACGCCGCCGATATCGCAAACAAGCTGATTATCCAAGAATACCCACAGGTCATCGTCTCCAAAGAAATAATAATCAAGTGGCCCCACATACTCTTTATCCAAATTGAAGCTCAGAGCAAAATTCATTCCAAAGAACCAGTTATGAGCTCTTCCATCATCTCCGGCCGGAAAACTACCAGTAATTGCATTACCCGCTTCATCAAATCCCGCAAAAGTTCCGGTATTTCCATATGCCCCCCACAATGCATCGGTTTTACCCGCTGCCTGATCCAGAGGCCAGAAATTATTTGTAAAAATATTACTTTGCCAAGAAAGGCCACTATTCTGGCCATCCCAAATACAATTTTGATGTGGTGATGGATGGAAAAAGTATTGCAAATCCTGAATTGTATTTGATTGTCCATTCGAATTTGCAAGCGTAGCCGAACTTAATGTATAAGTATCTCCCACTCTTTCAAATGCCAGTGAACTATTCTGATAAGTTTGCTTATATTCCGCATTACCGTCATTAAAAAGTTTTGGTGCCACAATCCACTCATTGTAACGGATCGTACCGTCATCATTGAGAGCACTGGCAATACCAAATGTAGCTTTTCCATAGTTCGCATTCCTGCTATTTGCTTTATTTAATGCTCCACCGTCAAACAAATAACCTGACATACCCGTACCACAGTTCGAATTTCCAAACGCAAGTATATCCGCACCAGAATTCCAATTTCTTTGTCCATTCAAACTAGCACCGTAATTGCTCGCGCTGTTAATACCTGTTTTTCCGGTACGCCAGCTGCCATCGCTATTTTGTCCACTGGAAATGTTATAATCATAAAAAGTGGTACTATTGTGATATTCACCCTCACTTGGATCATATACCAATCTAAGCACAGAGCCTTCATTGATGAAAATAGTATTTTCATCTGCCCGTCCTGCTTCGTTTGTGAAGGAAGTTATTCCTGATGTATACGTATAAATCTCCCAATCTGCACGATTTGTACTTTCTCCGTCTTTTCCCTCCTTGAGAGCCCAGATCTCTTTCAATTCGAAATCTTCATTATCCTTAAGCTTATTGAAATATTGCAGATCTGGTTCCCTAATGTACTGACATGCTTTTTCAGTATACATCTTCGTCAGTTCCCTAATCGTAGAAACTTTAAACATTTCCGTTTGCACACCGGCATTCTGTGTTGTCTTCCGCCCAGTTCCCTCCAGATACAAATTACGGGTTGCCATCGTACCTCCATTGGTAGGCAGAACCTTTCCGCTCGTATCAATCACATTAAGTGGATTATCTCCGGAAGTTGCATACCGCTGTATATTGGCATAATATTGAACTGTAAAAGACGGATTTGTCCTGTTAGCCGTAATCTCTATCGGCTGAGTAATATTAGTAATTGTAAAAATGGTATCCCCATCAGCTTGCGTAGATTGCACCTCTACCGGATTCCCATTCACACCTCGACAAGACCAGATAATCTCATCCTTATTCTGAACCCTCACTGTTGCATTTTCGCCTTTAGAAACAACCTGCGTCATCCCGCCAAGTTCATCATCGGTATAAACCGCATTCGTGTCATCCCGTACACTGACGGACCAGTAACTATTTTGCTTGTTAATCGCATTTTCTGCAGTATTTGTATAGACATGTTCACTTTCATTCGGAAGATAATAACATACAATATCCCCGTTACTTTCCGTTGTCAGGCCAATGTTATAAGTACCATCACCGTTTCTTTCAAAAACAGAATCATTGGAAATACGGTATTTCTGCTCCATATACCAATATCGGGCACCACCATAATAATGCCATAACTGCAATACTCCTCCATTTTTAATGTCATTATTATTTAGATCAATAACCTGATCCTCCGGTGCAATCGCAGACCAGAACGTTGTTCTGCCATCTGCTCCAGTATCTACCTTCCATTGGGAGTTGGCATTTACAGCGCTCGAAAGTTTTAACTGAGTACTCGATGCATCTCCACTTGTGAATCCATAGGCATTTACATAAAACGCACTATTACCAATCGGTGTAATAAAAACGTATCCATTTTCTGCAGTCCGTACCCGGAATATCTGCGCATCCGAGTTATTGCTCTCCCACAGCTGAACAACTTGTGCTTCCTGTAGAACACCACCACTAATGTCCATGCAATACGCCGTCCGCTCACTTCCATTTGCATAGAACATCGTATAAATATCGTTATAACTGTAGCCAAAATTAGCTTCCATCGAATTCTCTGGAACATATCCGAACTGATCAAAGAATTGTTTAGCCATTTCAGAAGTAATGTAAGCCCTTTCACTACTATTCACGTTGCCAACATAATAGTACGGCAGTGTTCCTACCGTCTTCCATTCTTCATCGATCATTACCTTGAAGGTAACACTATGATCCACTTTCGTCTTACCAGCGTCAGGTAATATCTCCTCCAAAGGCATCACTTCGTTCTGAGAATCCGGGTCAATTACCACATCTCCCACTACGGAAAATCCTGTCTGAATATGCGTAAAATCAGTAGTGCCGTCTTCTTGCGATTTTACAGTCGCATCCAGGACTTCCACGTCATCTTCAACGAAATGTACAGCCTTGCAAATGGTTTTCTCACCGGTCTCTATTGATTCTGCGTAAGAAATCGTTACTTCCACTGGTCCATCCGGCTCAATTATTTCATCCTCTAGCAGTATTTGGACCTCAAAAAAACGAGCCAATATGATATTTTCCATGTGTTCTGCTGCATCCATCGCATCTACAACCTGACTCAGATAATTCTGATATTCTTCAGAATCTTTTGGGATTTCCGAAGCTTTTAGCGTCGCCCCTTCTGGAATTCCTGCATCCTTACCATACTGAACCGCCACCGTGTAATCCGGTCCTGTATCGTTTAACTGCATCAAGCTTTCTTCTCCCGCCTGTTCCTCCCCGGCAGACGTATCTTTCTCTAACGTAACAGCCGGAAGTATCAGTGCATATGTAGTACAGAACACCACGATTGCCGCCAGACTTATCACAACTTTATGCCACCACTTCTTCCGCCGTCTCCCCTTCATATACTTTTCTGCATCTTGAAGGACGTTTTGTTTCATTCGTCACCACCATCCTCTCTATTTCAATGCCCGTATCTAATCAATTTCCAATCCCGAGACTCTTTTTCCCAGCCAATTCATCCAAACTGATCTGATACAAGTCGGACATTGTAATTAAGATTTTCAACGATGGTTCCCTAACCCCTCTTTCATAATTTGAAAGCGACTGACGGCTGATACCTACACTCTCCGCAGCCTCTGTTATTGTCAAACCTCTTTGTTTTCTCAACCTTCTAAGCAGTTCACCATTCATATCTTTTCTCCTCTCTTGGCAATAATCAAAATTATCTTCGTTTCAAAAATCTTTCACTAATTTAGGACTCCAAATTCCGTTAACGGCCAGATGCGAAATACGATTCTTCCGACAATCTGTTCATTTGCCACACAGCCCACACTGGTGCTTCGTGAATCTACAGATGTTGCTCTGTGATCTCCAATACAAAACCACCGATTATCCGGTACCTGATACGGCAGATCAATATCGCAATCCCCATAAGCTTTTTCTTTCAAATACGGTTCATCCAGAAGTTCACCATCTACATAAACGTTTCCTTCTTCATCGATATCCACCCACTGACCGGGTCCTGCAATACAGCGTTTTACCAGAATCTTGTTTCCCAGATAAAAGGCAATCAGATCCCCCGCTTTAAAATCTGACCCTTTTACGGAAACAACGATATTCCCTTCTGTCAATGTCGGTGTCATGGACGAACCGTAAATCTGAAGAACCGGCATCCAGATTGTCGCAACCAGAACAGCCACTGCTGCCACAACAATCAAGGAATAAATGGTACTTCGAAGTACCCGTTTCAATCTTTTCTTATACCGTTCTCTTCCGAGTTCCGCTTTAAGCTGTTCCACCGAAGGAAGTCCGGAAGATGAATTCATTCGCTCTTTCATTCTTTACGGCTTCCTTTCTCCGCCATACGCTGAACATTTCGCAAATACTGTTTCGCAGCTCTGTCAGCCGCTTCAAAGACTCCGTTGATCTGTAATGCTGCCTCTGCAAGAGAACCGGCATTTTCTATCGTAATCGCTCGGTTTCTAAGCTCTGTTTTCGCTTTTTTCAGTTCAGCTTCCAGCTCCTCATTTCGTTCAATCTGCTGAATCAGCATTTCCAGAAGCTCTGCACGGCTCAGTTTTCGCAATTCTTTATCCGTCATCTGACTCCTCCAACTTTCGTCCTTATGACATTCAGGCAATAAATATGGGAAGCAGTAATTCCTATACAGCTCCCCAGGATGCATGTTATACAGCACTTAACTAATTACTTCTCTCTTTTCATGCTGAGTTTCAACTTCATCCATGCTGTATCCGACTACTACATAATTTCCATTATGTAGTAGATTTGATTTTATGATATTAATTATTGTTATAAAAACCTGGGTAAAGTTATTGAAAAATCGACTATTATTCAGAAAATAAATGGATCTCTATAAATTCATGTAGATTTTATGCAACTGTTTTATGCATTTATATATGGATTGTATTTTTTATGTTTCTATTTTGAAATTTCACACTAATTTGACTTGATTTTTCATATCCTCATGATATACTATTTGGTAACATAATGTTTACAAAGTTAAATATGTATCAATTATCAGATATCAAATCTACTACATAATGGAAATTATGTAGTATTTTTTATCTCTACACCACAAGCCCAAGCCGTTCGATCTTTTTCCGATGCTCCCCACTGGTAGTCATAATATAAATCCGGGTAGTATCAATACTGCTATGCCCCAAAATGTCCGCCAATTTTGCAATATCTTTCTCAATATTATAAAAAGTCCTTGCAAACAGCTTGCGCAAATTATGCGGAAATACCTTGCTTGCCGCAACCCCCGCCGCCTCGCAAAGCGATTTCATCTGTGCCCAAATATTACTTCGATTCAGTGGATTCCCATTTCGAGTGATAAAGATTGCCCCCGAAAAGATTCTCTTCTTCTTTGCGTAATCCATCAGCTTCCTGCGCAGTTTTCCGGGAAGCAAGATGGTTCTGTTCTTATTTTTACAGCTCACATTTACAACTCCATCGCGCGCCGCTTCTACAGTAAAAAACCGCAGTTCTGATATTCGTATCCCTGTACTGCAAATGGTTTCCAATATAAGATGAAGTTGCGGACGCTTGTCTGCTGCACGCAAAAGACGCAGATACTCTCCCTTTGTCAGCTCTTTATCTTCCGTACAATATGTGATGCGCTGCTGTTTGATATGTTTCACCTTGCATTCTGACCATCCCAGGAAATCCAACATACTATTCAGGCTCGCAAGCATAGAGTTGATCGAGCAGATCGCATATTTTCTGTCTACCAGCTCCTTTTTATAATTCATCATCCCTTCTTTCGTCACAATCGAATTTCCCATAAATATAGAAAAAGCCCGAACATCCCGAAGATATTTTTCTACGGTAGCCGCACTTTTTTCCTCCAATATTAAATGCTCTCGAAATTGTTCTATCATTTCCTGTGTTAATACATGCTCATCCATTTTTGTTTTCCTCCCAAAATGTGTTTCAAATTACATACTTCTATTGTATCCACTTTTACAGGCAAGATACAAAATGCCTGCATCTTGAAATTACCTATTCTAATATAGAAAAAACAGAGAGCCCCGCTATCGCAGAACTCTCTGTCCCTTTTATAACAATATTCTAATCAATCACTTTCACACTTTCAATCACCGGCTGATCCTCTGCCGAAACGGTACCGTTGCTGTCCTGCACCGGTGTGTCCTTACAAATCTGATCCACGATCTCCATGCCTTCTGTCACCGTTCCGAACCCGGCATATTCGCCATCCAGATACAGGCTGTCTGACTGCACGATAAAAAACTGAGAACTTGCGCTGTCATAATCTTTGGATCTCGCCATGGAAATGGTTCCCCTTACATGGGAAATATCGTTTTCCACTCCATTACTCTTGAATTCTCCTTTTATTTTCGTATCAGAGCCTCCCATTCCGTTTCCGTTTGGATCACCGCCCTGAATCATGAATCCGTCAATAATTCTGTGGAATGTCAGTCCGTCGTAAAATCCGTCTTCGGCAAGTGTCATGAAATTCTCCACCGTAATCGGAGCCGTATCTGCATCCAATTCCACCTTGATCGTTCCATAATCTTTCACACTGATCTCCACATGATGTTTTCCGGAAATCTCAACTTTATTTTCCGCTTTATCGGTTTCAGTTGCTGCCTTTTTCTCTTCTGAAGCGTCTTCTTTTACACCGCATCCCACTGTCAGGATCCCCGCCACAAGAGCCACACTCAATATGCCCATCCACTTTTTCGCCTTCATTAATTTCATTCTGAATTCTACTCCTTCTTAGTTTCTTCTATTTCTACTTCTACCTGTTCCTTATCTTCTTCACTTTCTTCCACTATTTTGAGAAAATCGCGCTCTTTCTTTTTTAAGGTTGGTATAAAACGTGCTGCCACTTTTCCTTGCCCCTTTTTCTTCATATAAAAATATCCGATAATGGAAAAAACAACCGCACCAATGAAATTTACGAACAAATCCTCCATTGTATCATGAAGCCCGATATCCAGATAACCTCCCAGCCCCAGGCTCTGACCATTCACTACAACATCTGTGATTCCTCTTATGGTCGTCGGTACATTTCCACCATTTGGATCGAGCATCACAGAACTGATCGTATGAATGATCGTATCTTTCTGCATATCAAATCCGAAAAAGGAATCCATTGCATACTCGAAGAATTCCCACAGAACTCCGACTGTCATGGAAAAGCTAAAAGCCACCACCGACATAAAGGCCGGCGAAAGCTCAAACTTTAATTTTTCTTCTCTGTTCAGGATATCTACCAGGGAAAATCCGATCGCTGCCATCAAAAATCCATTCATCGTATGTAATATCATATCCCAATTTTCAATTTTGATGTAATACTCCTGAATCTCGCCCAGAATCTCGGCCGCGAAAATGAACAGCAGGATGATGATCTCCAGCGTTGTGGGCAGCTCGATCTTAAGCTGAAGCTGAATCAGACTCGGCACCACCAGTAAAAATAGCGTCAGTACACACAGAAACACATTTTCATAATTCCGGTTTAAGATCTGCAGAACCATACAGATGATTACAAGTGCACGTAATACCATATAAACAATAAAAGAACTTCTGTGTTCCCGAAGCTCCATTTCCAATGCCTTTTTGATCCGTTCTGATTTTTTCATTCGCATTTCCCTTCTGGGGATGCCCCCGACTTTCTTCATCAGCAAACAGTATATTTCGATTGTTTCCTCTTGTTTACCAAAAAAGGGTAACAAAAAAGCGGGTGATGGGAATCGAACCCACGTATCCAGCTTGGAAGGCTGGTGTTCTACCATTGAACTACACCCGCATGACTCTTACTATTATAATGAACAACTCTTATTTTGTCAAGTACTTTTTTAACATTCTTGATCTCATAACCAGTTGCTGTTCTTGATTGCTTATATATAATACCAAACAGCAACTGGTTTTGTCAAGCTTTTATCCTAATTTATTCAACATTTATTTGTCAATTTCTTCCCTCGGTATCCATTTCGCCTTCCAGGCATAGAGAACCATCAGTGACGCTCCGATAATCCATGAGATCGGATATGCCATAAAGATCCATTTCATTTCACCGAATCTTGGTACTGTAATGTTAAGCCAAATAATACGGTAAACGCAAAGCGAGAAGATGATAATAAACATCGGCGGCAGTGTTTTTCCTGTTCCGCGGATGGATCCTGCCAGAATCTGCATAATTGCAAGGACAAAATAGAATGGGCAGAAAAACCGCAGAATATATACCCCCAGTTCCACCACATGCGGGTCATCCACGAAAATATGCAGGATTTTTCCTCCGAAAATAAACAGAAGTGTTCCCGAGCAGAGGGAGTAAATAACGCCCATGCTTACGGACACAAAAACACCTTTCTTCACCCGGTCATACCGTTTTGCTCCTACATTCTGTCCGGCAAATGTTGTCGCCGCCATTCCAAAACTCAGTACCGGAAGGATATTGAATCCGTCAATCTTAATGTACGCCGCAAATGCCGCCATCAGATCCGCCCCAAAACGGTTCACATTTGCCTGTATCACGACATTGGAAAAAGAAATCACCATATTCTGAATTCCAGCCGGGATACCGATCCGAATAATTCTGGCGGCCATAACCTTATCCAGCCGAATGCTCCGCAATTTTAAACGATATAGATCCTTACTTTTCATCAAATACCGCAGAATACATACACAGGAAATAAACTGCGCAATATCTGTGGCAAGCGCTACGCCTTCTACACCCATATGAAATACAACTACAAATATCCAGTCCAGAACAATGTTGGATCCCGCAGCAACCATCAGATACTGCAGTGCTTTTGCCGAATTTCCGACCGCATTCAAAATACCCGCGGCATAATTATAAACAACGGAAAACAGCATTCCTCCAAAAAAGATCCGCATATAAAGCACCGCCTGCGGCAGTATTTCCTTTGGTGTTCCCGTCCAGTTCAGAAACACCGGCGCCGCCGATATGCCGAGAGCCATCATGACAAGTCCGAAAATAATTGCAATCGCAATGGTCGTGTGAACTGCCTTCTCTACCCCTCTCTCATCTTTGGCACCATACTGCTGCGCAATCACAACTCCCGCGCCCACAGATGCCCCAATACAAAACGCCAGCAGCAGATCGATCAGTGCACCGCAGGCCCCGACTGCCGCAAGTGCATGCTTTCCTATATAATTTCCTACAATGATGGAATCCACCGTGTTATATAGCTGCTGAAATAAATTTCCCAGAATCAACGGTACTGCAAATCGGATCAACTGACGCCAGATACTTCCTTCAGTCATTGATGTCGACTTTTCCACCTTTCTTCCCCCTCTCCATACATTTCTCCTCTAAGACTTACTCTCCTAGTATAGCGAATCCTTCTGTATCGCGCAATCTCCTTCTTCTGTTTTTTACTGTATTCTTTTTGATTCCTTCATTGTATTGCTTTTTTTCAAATGCTATAATAACAATGCCGGAGCAAATTTGCTCCAAATACATGAGAATAATGAAAATAAAAACTTCAGGAGGTACAAAACTATGAAAATCACAGAAGGCTACATGCCTTTCATGGGATATCAGACCTATTACCGCATTGCCGGAGAATGTACCGGAAATAAGAAGCCTCTGCTTTTACTCCACGGCGGTCCCGGATCTACCCACAATTATTTCGAATTATTGGATGAACTTGCAGAAGACGGCCGCGCCATTATTTCCTACGATCAGCTCGGATGTGGAAATTCTTATCTGGACGGACATCCGGAACTGTGGTGTTCCGAGACATGGGACAACGAATTAATGGCACTCAGAAAGCATCTGGGACTTGATGAACTTCATCTTTTAGGCCAATCATGGGGCGGTATGCTGGCTATCGAATATCTCTGCGATTACAAGCCGGAAGGGATTAAATCCGTCATCCTCTCAAGCACCCTTCCTTCATCCCAATTATGGGCACATGAACAGCATAGACTGATCAGCTTCATGTCCAGGGAAGATCAGGATGCGATTGCGCGTGCGGAAGAAAGCGGCAATTTCGATGATCCGGCTTATCTCGCAGCCAACGACCGGTTCATGCTGCTGCACTGTGCCGGTGCCGTGACCGAAGATTCACCGGAATGTCTGCGCCGTACGAAGAAGTCCGGAAAAGAGGCTTATCTGTACGGCTGGGGCCCGAACGAATTTACTCCATCAGGAAGCCTTGCAACTTGGGAATATCGTGACAAGATCGGAAATATCCAGGAACCGGCTCTGATCATCAACGGTACCAATGATCTCTGCACACCGCTTGTTGCCAAGACCATGTATGATGCCATTCCGAATTCCCGCTGGGAACTCTTCGACGGATGCCGCCACATGTGTTTCGCAGAAGACACAAAAAAATACTGTGCGCTCCTTCGTGAGTGGATGGCACAGCATGACTAGCCGTCGGGAGTGACTTTACATATGACCAAAAAACAAAAAGGGATCCTGTTCATCATTACTTCTGCGTTTTGCTTTTCTCTGATGAATATGTTTGTAAAGTTATCAGGAGACTTGCCTTCTGTACAGAAAAGTTTCTTTCGGAACCTTGTTGCAGTTGTTGTCGCGGCGGTTCTCCTGAAGCGGAGCGGTGCACCATTTCACTGGAAGAAGGGCAATCTGGGACTTCTCATTGCCCGTTCCGCTTTCGGCACTTTGGGGATCCTGTGCAATTATTACGCGATCAGCCATATGAATCTGGCCGATGCATCGATGTTGAATAAGCTGTCACCTTTTTTCGTCATCCTGTTTTCTTATTTCTTCTTGAAGGAAAAGGTGACCCCGACGCAGGCATTCTGCGTGATTGCGGCCTTTCTCGGCAGTCTGTTCATCATCAAACCGGGATTTGCTTTCGGAGACACGCTTCCGGCTCTGCTCGGATTTCTGGGCGGATTCGGTGCCGGTGCAGCTTATACAGCTGTTCGCGGATTGGGACTTAAAGGGGAAAACGGTTCATTTATCGTGTTTTTCTTCTCTGTTTTCTCCTGCGTTGCCATCCTGCCGGCGCTGTTCTTCATCTATGAACCGATGAGCCCGCTTCAGCTTCTGTATCTGATCCTCGCCGGCGTCTGTGCTTCCGGAGGACAGTTTGCCATTACTGCCGCTTATGCAAATGCACCGGCAAGTGAGATTTCGATTTACGACTATTCCATCGTGATCTTTGCCAGCATCTGGAGTTTTCTTCTCTGGAATGACATCCCGGATGCACTCAGCGTGATCGGATATCTCATCATTTTCGGTTCATCACTGCTTATGTTTTTGTACAACGCCAAACGTGCAAAACAGGAAAATTAAAATTTAGTTTAACTTCAAGATGTCGGCTTCCAGAAGGCCGGCATCTTTTGCGTCGTGCGTCACAACAATCAACGTCTTTCCCTCAAGACGCCGACGCACACACCCCGCAGTCAACTTTCTCGTTTCTTCGTCCAACCCTTTGAACGGTTCATCCATCACTACACAGTCCGCATCTGCAAGCAGAGCACGAACGATAGCCACTCTTCGTTTCATTCCACCGCTCAGCTCACGCACCGGTTTCTGGCGTACTTCTTTCAGATTCACTTCCTGGAACACCTCCTGAATTTCCGACTCATCCAGCTTTCTTCTCGCAGTCAGGCGGACATTCGCCGCGGCACTTAAGTTCTCGCAGAGCCGGTTTTCCTGGAAGACCGCAGCCATTTTCCCGAGCGGAACCCCTTCTATTTCCCCCTCATCCGGCCTTTCCAGACCAAGCAGCAGGTGGATCAGTGTCGTCTTCCCGCACCCGGATTCTCCCATGACACAGGTTGTCTTCCCTTCCGGAAAGCAGTAAGAGAATTGGTCAAATACGCGCAGTTCTCCGTAGGATTTACTGAGTTCCTTTATCCTGATATCCATACCGCTCCTCCTCTAGTGTTTCTCAATCCGGCCAACGACAGCACGAAGTCCGGCCAGAAAACATTTCTCAAATAAAAAACTGATCACAATAATCACGATCGTCCAGGCAAACAGATCCGGTGTGTTCAGATAAACCTTCGCATGATACAGTTTTTCTCCGATTGAGCCGGATGGCACACCGATCACCTCTGCCGCAACTCCCGCCTTCCAGCAAAGCCCGAGTCCAAGCGTACAGGCTGTAAGAAGATAGGGCAGGATCTGGGAAATGTAGATATAGCAGATCCGTTTCCCCATTCCGACGCCAAATACATCCGCCATTTCCAAAAGCTTCCTGTCCGTCTGACGGATTCCCTGCAGAATATTCGTGTACACCACCGGAAGCACCATCAGAAACGAGATAAATACCGACAGATTTCTGGACGGTATCCAGATCAGGCACAGAATGATAAAGGATGCTACCGGAGTCGACTTGATCACCGTAATCAACGGACCAAAGAGGACCGCGACGATCGAAAACCGGTAGGCGGCCACAGCTAATAGGCAGCCACTCACCAGTGCGAGCAGAAATCCCAGCACGATCCTTCCGAAGCTGAATCCGACAGACTTCCAGAAATCGTAAGTCACGATCAGCTCTCCCAGTTTCTTTATAACAGAAACAGGAGATGCCAAAAGGATCTCCTGTCCAAGCCACATGCTGGCAAGCTGCCAGACTGCGATCCAGAACGCAGCCGCCAGCACTTGTATTCCGTATTTTTTAATCCATGAATCTTTACGTTTATCGCTTGTAATAGAACGCATCATCCGGTACACTTCCTCCAATGATCTGCGGATTCTGTTCCAACAGTGTATTCAGATAACCGGACAGCATCGTCTTCAATTCATCACCTTCAATAAATACAATACTGCATTCCGGGATTGCTTTTACTGCAACTTCCTTCGTAACAATTTCATGCGCGCCGATGATCTCGGCCGCAGCCTCCACATCGCTGTTCACAAAATTAACGGATTTTTCATAGGCATCCATGAAGATCTTCACATCCTCTTCATGTTCCTTCAAATATTCATTCCGCACGATCACGACGCCGGTGATCAGACGGCTTCCGTCGTCGATACTGCTTTCCCAGAGTTCGTTGAGATCCAGGGCCACGCGCAGATTCTCATTCTTCATGAGCGCTGTAGTCACGAATGGCTGCGGAAGAAGTCCGACTGCTGCCGTATCTGCTGCAAGTGCCGCTACAACCTCTGCATGCTCGGATTTGTATTCAACCGTCACATCCTTCTCCGGATCCAGGCCATTTGCCTTCAATACCGAATTCAATGCATATTCCGGCGTTGCTCCTTTACCGCTGGAATAGATTGTTTTCCCCTTCAGATCTGCCGCCGAATGGATCGTATCGCCATTTTCCACCATATACAATACACCCAGTGTATTTGCAGCCAGTACACTCACCTGTTTCTCTGTCTTCTGATAAAGAGTCGCTGCAAGGTTCGCAGGAATCGCCGCAATATCCACCTGTCCCTGTACAACCATCGGAACCATTTCATCCGGAGATGCCACAATAGAAACATTATAGTTTTCATCGTCAAGCAACTGTGCCATTCCCATCGCAGTAGGGCCTTTCATCGCACCGATGTTGATCACCGCTGACGGTTTCGCTTCTTCCGGTTCTTTTTCTTCTTCTGTCTCTGCCTCCTGCTGCTCCTCTTCTTTTTCCACATCTTCCTTCGCATCTTCCTTGGAACCGCATCCGGATAATGCAGCCACACCCATGCAAAGGACAAGAAGCAGCGCTGTCAATTTTTTCTTCTTCATATCCTTCTCCTTCTTTTTACCCTTTTCGGATTTATACGCAAATCTGATATGCCGCAGTGAAAATTTCTCCGGCTTTCAGAACATTGCCCCATTCTCGTTCTTCCAGTTTTTGTCCGAAATCCGCCCGGTCACTTCGTCCGTACCACGGCTCAATGCATACGAACGGTGCATGCTTTCCAACCGGTGACCAGATCCCGAACAGCGGAGCTTCAAATTTAACTTCCAGATATTTTTCACCTTCCGGCGTATACAAAGCAACTTTATGGGCCTGATCATGCTCCACGATCAGCGCATCCTCATCAAACATCGCATCTGTAATCTGCAGCATTCCGTCCGTGAGCTCCAGCACCTTTTTCCGCTCAGACAGCGTACCGTTCTGATCCAGCACACTGACAACAAGCGGCTCACAAGTATCGAACCCGATCCGGTAATCCGTCTGCTTCTCCCCGTCTCTTAACGGACAGTTGAACGCCGGATGGCCGCCGATGGAGAAATACATCTCCCGATCATTTTTGTTCGTTACTCTCCAGAGTACTTCCACCGTCCGTCCCTGCAGCCGGTATCCCAATTCCAGGCGGAAACCGAATGGGTATTTTTCCAGAGTCTCAGGAGAATCTTCCAGAGCGAACCAGATTTCATCGTCTTTTTCAGACACCCTTTCAAAATCCATATCCCGGGCGAATCCATGCTGGGAAAGTGAATACCATTTTCCATCAAAACAGCTCCTCTTCTCCCTGTAATTTCCCACAAGAGGGAAAAGCACCGGCGAAGTCCGTCCCCAATATGCCGCGTCCCCGCACCACAAATATTCCTGCCCGGTACGATTATCTATCAGTGACTTCATCTCTGCCCCGTGAGCATCGATCTCCAGTGTAAGATTTTCATTTCTGATTTGAAATCTTTCCATTATAATTCCCTCTCTTTCTGCTTTTATTCCGGCTACAGCCTTCCGTCTCCATCTCCGGAGCCTGTCTTACTGTGCTTCCACCAAATACCCCTTCTGTCTCAGCATATCTTCTATCAGATCCAGCGTTTCTTCCGAATCCGCCTCCACCCGGTGATAATGATAGTTCGAAGTAATATTTTTCAGCGGACTGGACTTTCCGCTTTGTATATCTTCCAGAAATTCCTTCACCTTTCTGCGCGAAGCAATACCAAGCGGTGCTTCCATTCGTCCGTAAACTTTGTGATTTACCATCACATTTATAATCTTGCCCCCCAGATCCACGATCGAGCACAGTTCATCTTCGAGCTGTTCATCGGTATGATTCACCTTGAAAACTCTCTCTGCCTGGCTCGGTGCATTCAGAATATATCCCCTGTTGGTGGAAATAATATCATATCCTGCTGCCCGGATCAGCGCGATATCCTGCACGATCACCTGCCGGCTCACGTCAAATCTTGCTGCCAGTTCCTTTCCCGAGACCGGAACCATACTGCTGCGGATTGTACTTACAATCTCTTCCCGTCTTTGTGTACCTGTCATTCTACAAGTCTCCTTTATCCCTTTTGCCCTACACTGCATGCAGATTCTTCATTGAAATATCGAGGATCGGCGCGGAATGTGTCAGCGCCCCGCTGGAAATATAGTCCACTCCTATTGCAGTCAGTCTTGCAATATTTTCCTTCGTCACATTGCCGGAACATTCGGTTTCAGCTCTTCCGTCAATAATGCGGACGGCCTCCTTCATCTCCTCCGGTGACATATTGTCCAGCATGATAATGTCCGCGCCTGCTTCCAACGCTTCCCTTACCATATCCAGGTTCTCTACTTCCACTTCAATTTTCCTGACAAACGGCGCATATTCCCTAGCCATCTCCACTGCCTTTTTCACACTTCCTGCCGCTCCGATATGATTGTCCTTCAGGAGGACCCCGTCTGACAGATTATAGCGATGGTTGAAACCGCCTCCGACCCGGACTGCATATTTCTCAAATATACGCATATTCGGAGTCGTTTTTCTGGTATCCAAGAGTTTCGTCTTGCTTCCCTCCAGAAGCTTCACAACCGAATTCGTGTAGGTCGCAATCCCACTCATTCTCTGCAGATAGTTGAGCGCCACACGCTCACCGGAAAGCAGCACGCGTATGTCCCCCCGTACTACGCCCATCAGTTCGCCGCTCTTGAGGGCATCGCCGTCTTTGCAGAAAAATTCCACTTCGGTCTTGGCATCCAGCAGCTGAAATACTCTTGCAAATACGTTCAGCCCCGCAATGATTCCGTCCTGCTTGCAGATCAGCCGGACTTCTCCTCTCACAGCTTCTTTCATCACAGAATTTGTCGTAACATCCTCGCTTGAAATATCTTCCTTAAGCGCCTCAAGAATTAAATGATCTGCCTGTAATGTCATCGTTATTTCGTTCATCTCTGATTATACACTCCTTGTCCCATCTTTTCCAGTTATTTAACCGATACTTCCTGCCATACTTCATTTTTCCGTCCGGAAATCCGGTTCGCCGCCCGTTTGGCAAATACCAGACTCTCCAGAAGCGAATTGCTCGCCAGTCTGTTCGCTCCATGTACCCCATTGCAGCTGGTCTCCCCGACTGCATACAGATGCTCCATCGAGGTCCGGCTGTCCGAATCCACCCAGATTCCGCCCATGAAATAATGCTGCGCCGGAACAACCGGAATACACTCCCTCGTCACATCGTACCCTTCTTCCAGACAATGCTGATAAATATTGGGGAAATGTTTCAAAATCGTCTCTTTATCAATATGTTCCATGGAAAGCCATACAAAATCCGTACCGTCCTTCTCCATTTCTTCTTTGATCGCTTTCGTCACCACATCCCGCGGGAGAAGTTCATTTACAAAACGCTCTTTCTTCTTATTATATAAGACCGCACCCTCTCCCCGCACCGACTCCGAGATCAGGAAACGTCTTCCCGGTTTTGTGGAATACAGCGTCGTCGGATGGATCTGAACATAGTCCAGATGCTCCAGACGGATGCCGTGCTTCTTCGCTATGTCCAGTGCATCTCCCGTCAAATGCGGGAAATTCGTGGAGTGCTTATACCGTCCTCCAATTCCCCCGCTTGCAAGAATCGTATCCGACGCGAGAATTTTCATTTCCGTTCCATCCTGAGCTGTCGCTACAATGCCAGAACAGATCCCATCTTCCTCCATAACATCCATCATAGTTGTGTATTCATATATTTTAATATTTTTTCGTTTCTTTACCTGCTTAATTAGTTTACTCGTAATCTCTTTTCCCGTAATATCCTCATGAAACAGAATTCTCGATTTTGAGTGCGCACCCTCGCGTGTATAGGCAAGCTCTCCATTTTCCCTGGCAAAATCCACACCGTATCCGATCAGATCTCCGATAATCTCTCTGGAGCTTCGGATCATAATATCCACCGACTCTTTCCGGTTCTCATAATGCCCCGCCCGCATCGTATCTTCAAAATAACTGTCGTAGTCATCATCGTCGCGCAGTACACAGATTCCGCCCTGCGCAAGAAACGAATCACTGCTCTCCAAATCTGCTTTTGTGATCATAATGATCTGCTTCTCTTCCGGAAGATTGAGCGCTGCGAACAAACCTCCGACTCCGGTTCCTACGATCACTACATCCGTTTTCATTTCCATCTTCGTATCCTCCGCCTATTTCGCCAGCTCCAGCATTCTTTCCAGCGGTTTTCTCGATTCCTCGCGAAGTTCATCGGAGACATGCACCGCATTTTCCCCGGTTTTCAGGACATGAAGAATTTTTTCCAACGTATTTTTCTTCATGTTCGGGCATACCGGCACCTTCTTCGTAAAATAGAACTTCTTCTCCGGATTATTTTGCTGCAACTTATATGCCACGCCTTCTTCCGTGCAGACGATGAATTCCCGGCACGCACTTTCCCCTGCGTATTTGATGATTCCGGCCGTGCTTCCTATGTAATCCGATAACTCCAGAACTGCTTTCGTACACTCCGGATGGGAGATCACCTGAGCCTTAGGATGCGCCTTCTTTGCTTCCAGCACCTCTTCTGCCTGCAGCCGTTCATGCGTCGGACAGAAGCCTTCATTATAAACAAACTCCTTTTCCGGCACCTGCTCCGCAATATAATGTGCCAGATTCCGATCCGGAATGAAGAAAATATGCTTATTCGGAAGCGCCTTCACAATCTGAACCGCATTTGCCGAAGTCACGCAGACATCCGAATACTTCTTCAGCTCCGCAGTGGAATTGATGTAGCACACCACCGCAAGATCCTCATATTTCTCCCTCATTTCCTGAATCGTCTTCGCATCTGCCATATGCGCCATCGGGCAATCCGCATCCATATCCGGCATCAGAACTGTTTTTTCCGGATTCAGCACCTTGGCACTTTCACCCATAAATGAAACTCCGCAGAACACGATCGTCTGCTCCTTAAGTCCGACAGCCACCTTGCTGAGATAGAAAGAATCTCCGATGTAATCCGCGATTTCCTGCACTTCCGGCCTCACATAATAGTGCGCCAGAATGACCGCATTTTTCTCCTTTTTTAACGCCTGTATTTCTTCTACTAATGTCATGTCTCTCACCTTTCACTTTGTATGGTATTGTGTTGTTATTCTGTTCCGGGAAATGCTTTCTTTGATTTTGGAATGCAAATCCGGGAATATGAGCTGTGATAAATCCTCATTGACAGACATTATAACATATGACATTGCATGTGACAAGACAGTTGATTGAGATATGATTAGATTGTAAAGTATTGCTGGGATGTTACGGACTTTCCAGGAGAAAACCATGGGATAATCCATAGAAATGGTGGCTTGTTACGGACTTTTGGAAAAGAAATGCAGAATAATCCGTAGCAATAGGATTCGTTACGGTTTCTGACAAGGAAATCGTTGGATAGGCCGTAATAATTGTGTTTTGTTACGGTTCGTGAGAAGGAAATTGTAAAATAGGCCGTAGTATCAGTGGGTTGCTACGGTTCAGGAGAAGAAAATTGCAGTATAGGCCGTAGTTTCACTGGGTTGCTACGGCCCGTGAGAAGAATTTTGCAGTATAGGCCGTAGTTTCACTGGCTTGCTACGGTTCAGGAGAAGAAAATTGCAGTATAGGCCGTAGTTTCACTGGCTTGCTACGGCCCGTGAGAAGAATTTTGCAGTATAGGCCGTAGTTTCACTGGGTTGTTACGATCCAGAAGAAGAAAATTGCAATATAGGCCGTAATAACAGTGAGTTGTTACAGCCCGTGAGAAGAATTTTGCAGTATAGGCCGTAATTCCACTGGGTTGGTACGACCCAGGAAAAAAAAATTGCAGCATAGGCCGTAATAACAATTGTTTGTTACGGCCCAGAAGAAGAAAATTGCAGTATAGACCGTAGTAACACTGGGTTGGTACGGCCCAGAAGAAGAATTTTGCAGTATAGGCCGTAGTTCCACTGGGTTGTTACGGTCCAGAAGAAGAAATTTGCAGTATTGTCCGTAATAACAGTGAGTTACTACGGCCCGTAAGAAGGAAATTGCAGTATAGGCCGTAATAGCTGTAATTTCTTACGAATTATAATTAGAGAA
>JBJENH010000128.1:46419-50300 GCA_051880095.1 Bariatricus sp.
AAATTGCAGTATAGGCCGTAATAGCTGTAATTTCTTACGAATTATAATTAGAGAATCACAAAATAATCCGTAAAGGCAATGTTTGTTACGAATTTTGACAATAATATTATAGAATCGCACACAAAACCGAAAGTTATGAAATAAAAAATCATAACAGCAAGGTAAACTATTCACTTCTTTTCCCTTTTTCAGAATTGCCAATACTTCCATAATCATTTCAACTCCTTCAACACACTCCAACACAGCGGCACAGACAACGAAAATGTCAGCACATCCGACACTGTCTGGCACATCTGTACACCCAGAAGCCCGAAAAATTGCGGAAGGATCCAAATCAGCGGCAAAAAGAACAGGCCCTGTCTGGCCGCCGCCTGAATAGACGCTTTCAGCGCCTGCCCAATGGTCTGGAGCATCATATTGGACATAACAATCCATGCATTCAGTGGAAATACCAGACACTGAAGCCGAAGCGCCAGACTTCCGATCCGCACAACATCAGCATCCTCACGGAACAAATGCACAAGCGGTCCCGCAAACACAAATCCAGCCACTGAAATGACAACCAGTACTCCAACCGCTGTCTTCACACAGAAGAAAAATGCCTCCCGCACCCTGTCATACCTTTTTGCGCCATAATTCGTACCGCACACCGGTTGGAATCCCTGTCCGAATCCGATCAACGCGGAATTCGCAAACATCGCAATCCTTGCCACAATTCCCATAGCCGCGATCGCCGCATCCGCATAGATCCCGCCATAGATTCCTGCCGCCGTGTTCATGCAGATCGTCGCCACACTTCCGAGGCCCTGACGGCAAAGAGACGGCACACCGCCCTTGAATATATTATAGAAATAATGTCCGTTTGGCGTAAAATTCCGGAACGATATCCTGAAATTCCCGCCCTTCATGCTGGCCCTGAGCAATACCAGGAAGCTGACGATCTGGCTGATCACCGTGGCCAGAGCCGCTCCTGCCACTCCCATATGGCATCCGAAGATCAGAATCGGATCCAGCGCAATATTCAGAACAGCTCCGGTCACAATTCCTACCATTGCAAAAGCAGCACTTCCCTGGAAACGAAGCTGGTTGTTGATCACCAGAGAAGACATCATAAACGGCGTACCAATCAGAATGATCCGAAGATAGCTCATCGTATACGGAAGGATCGTTTTCGTTGACCCGAGAAATACCGACAACGGACGTAAGAAAATCAGTCCCAACACACCGAGAACAATTCCCACAATAAATGCAGAAAAGAATCCCGTCGCCGCCATTTTCTTTGCATCCTCAAAATCCTGTTCCCCCAGTTTTCTTGAAATATAATTGCCCGATCCATGTCCAAAGAAAAATCCGCACGCCTGGATGATTGCCATCACCGAGAACACAATACCGACTGCTGCCGTCGACTGCGTATTGATCCTTCCCACAAACATCGTGTCTACCATATTATAAAATGACGTCACCAGCATACTGATGATCGTCGGTACCGCCATCTGGCTTACCAGACGCCCAATTGGCTCCGTCGTCATATATTCCACCTTTTGCTCTGCTGACATATCTGCTACTTTCATATTAGAACATCTCTCTTTCCTCTTTTGTCACAAACTTCTGGTTCCGGCTTTTCGGTTTCTCCGGTATTGTCATTACAAGTTTTCCACTTGCAAGCAAAGGCTGTACATAATGCTGCATCACATAAAATACAGTATTGATTCCCAGATAATCTGCAATTTCCCTGCGTGTTCTCGGAATCCTGCAAAATTCCAGCAACGTATCCGTTCCACTATTTTGCTCCTTTTTGGCATCGTTTTCCTCTGTCTGCTGTTTGTTGTAAAAAATAACTATAAATTCATTTCGTCGATTAATGAACACAGGAGCCGGTAAGCCTGCTGCCGCCATTTCCCGTCGAATAGTAGGGATACCCGAATAACGATTTTCTGTTTTCAAAAGAAATTCCGACATTGTCGCAAGCGCCGGATTGCGCAGATCAGGCCGGGATTTACCAAGATCCTCAACAGTCATTCTTCCATACAATCCTCCCGGGCTATGGATCTCCATGCGATCCGTAAAGAAATTAATCTGGATGGGGGTTCCTTCCGTGAAATGACTGTAATCCCGATGGATCAATGCATTCAGAACTGCCTCACGAATCGCTTCAATAGGATATTCCGTCTTATCCATTCGTTCTCCGGTCTGGGGATCAATAATTGTACGCACCCTCATATTTCGCTTGCAAAAGGAAATAGCTTCGGAAAGCATCACCGGCAGAGTTCCCTCAATCCGTTTATTATCAGAAAATCTTGCAGAGTCCTGACTAACATCACCAATCTCCTGCCCCGGAACAACAATTGCAGTAATTGCAAGCTGCGGAAAATATCCCTGCGGATACAGTCCAAAATTCAAAATTGCCGCCAACGTAGGAATCCCATCCCTCGTAATTGCCAGCATTTCGTAAGCCTGTTCCACGCTCAATTTGGAAAAACCCGGTCGTTCTTCTCTCATCCGCAAAAGATACCCCTGAACCTTATCCTGGTCCAGAAGTGACATTTTGGCCCTCTCGATCACTCTTTCATCATCGTGTAAATGCTTTCGAAATGCTTCATAAGTGTATATCTCATAATCTGTCATAGGAAGGTCTGCATCTCCGGCTCGAACATAGGAACCTTTAATTCGCCCTGCTCCGGAATAATAGCAAGGACGTTCCGTCAGATCCGCAGAAGGAATTTCAGCTGAACAAATGAATTCTCCATCCAACTCGGCCACTGTAAATACCGCCCTGACCGGAGGAATCATCTGATTACATTGCTCTGTTACCTTCTTTTGCAAATCCTGCAGGTCATACACACCAACACAGGCAAAATTTTTTGATTCATCCAGACCAAATAAAATAACTCCGCCTCCGTCCTGATTGGAAAAACCGGATAATGTATCATAAAGTTTTTTAGGGCAGCCTTCATGTGCCGCTTTTACTTCTAACGTTTGAGTCTCAGCTTTTAGATGCATTGTTTGATTTGCTAATTCAATCAGCTCTTCACTTAACAACGTTTTTCACTCCCTTCATTAAACAAAGTATAACAAAATAAGCAAACAAATTCAATTAATATTGTTTGCTTATTTCGATTTTTGTTTGCTTATTTTTTTGTTTATATAAATATTATTACTAATATATGCAAATTTCTCCAAAAATATGCAAAGTATCTTCTTTGCTTATCACTTTTATTTGCTTACAATTATTGTTTCTTGACTTTTCCACTTCCATCCGATAAAATTACATATTGAAAAAAACAAATCAACACGGCGATAAACGACACAAGTAGTGCTTTGCACGTAAATCTGATCACGGTACATTCCAATGATTTACTGCAAATGCAATACTTGTTTTTTTATGCCAAAAGGGAGGAAATTATTATGCCAAGAAACCAGTTTCAGCGAATGATCTTCGCATTACTCACAGTCATTGTCACCGTCCATGCCTATGTTTTTTACAGTTTATATGTGGTAAATGGATCTTATTTTTCATCAATAGAAGGGGCTGCCGGTGTCCTGGACGGCATCCGGCTGAATGGAGGAGTCATGATGCTCGGGCGCTTTTGTCCTATATGGGCAGTCATCTTAGTCGAGTTCTGTCTCGCTTATGCATTAGAATGCATAATGGGAAGTCCCTGCTCCTTCAAACTTGCCTGTAAGGTGTTTGACCCCAGAACTACGCATCCTGTTCTGTTTGAGACGGCCATAATCTGTGCCACAGTCGGTCTGATGTGCCCGGCTATGAGCTTTCTGGCTGCGATTTTGTATTATCCATATTATGCGGGATTCCATATACTTACACTGTTGGCAAACTGGCTGAAGCTGGTATGCTATAACTTTCCATTTGCGTTCTTTAC
>JBJENH010000129.1:0-9787 GCA_051880095.1 Bariatricus sp.
AGTGAAAATACACACTGTGCAATAATGGACGGAATGATAAATTTCAAAAAGTCTGTCTTCAATGACTTACCTTCCAATTGCATAACCAAAAACCTCTTCTTTCATACGCTTCCCATTCAGCTTAAACCTTGGTATAATACTAAGGTCAACCTGATTTTGATATTTTTTGCGTTTTTTCAAAATATTTATCTATTCTCGTTCAAAGGAGGCATCCCGTGAAACAATACTATACTATCGGTGAAATTTCAAACATTTATCAGATCGGTACAGATTCACTGCGCTATTACGAAAAACTTGGGATTTTATCCCCCAGAAGAGAGGAAAACGGATACCGGATCTACGGTCTTGACGACCTGTGGAAGCTGAACGTCATCCGCGATCTGCGCCGTCTGGATTTCCCAATGGACAAAATCCGTAAGTATATGCAGGACCGCAGTATTGAGTCCACCCGAACGCTTCTGCAGGAAGAAATGGAGCTCATAGAAGAGCATATGGAAGCCCTGGAAAAGCTGAAAGCAAACGTTTCCGAACGGTTATCTACATTGGAAGAAGCCACTCGCCAACCACTTGACACCGTAACGTTTAAACATTTTCCAAAGCGTAAATGCCATATTATCAACCAGCCTTACCACTCGGACGAAGAAATGGATATGCTAATCAAGCAACTGATGAACAAGGACAAAAATCACCTGTACATCATCGGCAACAACCGAATTGGTTCATTTCTCCCGCTGAAAGATGCGAAGAATGATTGTTTTGAAAACTATTCCGGAGTATTCATTATTGACCCGAACGGAACGGATGAACTGGACGAGGGTGACTACCTCACCATCTGCTATCAGGGCGATTCCCACCGGCATCAGACCTATTTCCCGATGCTGGAAGAATACGCTGATAAACTTCATCTGACTTTGTCCGGCGATCTTCTTGAGTTTTTATGGATTGACATTCATCAGTCAGCAAATTACAAGGAACATATTACGGAATTGCAGGTGAAAGTAAGTGACCAGAGTGTCTAGGGGACGGACCCCCAGTCACAAAGTGACCAGGGGTCCGTCCCCTGGCCACTCGCTTACTAAATATTCTGAATTCTCTTAATTGCTTCCAGTGTGTTTTCATAGCTTCCGAATGCAGTCAGACGGAAATATCCTTCTCCGCTCGGTCCGAATCCGGATCCCGGTGTTCCTACTACATTTGCTTTCTCAAGCAGGTAATCGAAGAACTCCCATGAAGTCATATTGTCCGGTGTCTTCAGCCAGATGTACGGGGAGTTTACTGCTCCGGATACGGTGTATCCTGCATTTTTCAGTCCTTCAAAAATCGTCTTTGCATTCTTCTGATAGTATGCAATCTGCTCTTTCAGCTGTGCTTTGCCCGCTTCTGAATAAACCGCTTCACCGGCTTTCTGTACAATATACGGAGCGCCGTTATACTTGGTTCCGTGTCTTCTTGCCCAAAGGGAATGAAGCATCACATCACCGCATTTCAGATCTTTCGGAATGACGGTCGCACCAAGACGGACTCCGGTGAATCCGGCGTTCTTTGAGAAGCTGCGGAGTTCGATCGCGCAGGTTCTTGCACCTTCGCATTCATAAATGCTGTGCGGTACATTTTCTTCCGTAATATATGCTTCATAAGCTGCATCGTAAATGATTACAGCCCCAACTTTATTTGCATAATCCACCCATTTCTGCAATTCATCTTTGGTGATCGTCGCTCCGGTCGGATTGTTCGGGAAACACAGATAAATGATATCCGGTGTCTTTTCCGGAAGTTCCGGTGCAAATCCGGTCTCAGCGGTACATGGCATATAGATTACATCACTCCAGGTTCCGGTCGCCGCATCGTATGTACCGGTACGTCCTGCCATAACATTGGTGTCTACATAAACCGGGTAAACCGGGTCACATACTGCAATCTTGCAATCCGGTCCGAAGATTTCCTGGATGTTTCCGGAATCGCATTTTGCGCCATCGGAAATGAAAATTTCATCCGCTGCGATATCACATCCGCGTGCCTGAAAATCATTCTTTGCGATCGCACTTCTCAGGAATTCATAGCCAAGATCCGGTGCATAGCCGTGAAAAGTCTCGGCGTGTGCCATCTCGTCTACCGCACTGTGAAGTGCTTCAATGATGGCCGGTGCAAGTGGCTGGGTAACATCACCGATTCCCAGGCGGATGATAGATGCATCCGGATTTGCAGCCTGAAATGCTGCTACTTTCTTAGCAATATTGGAAAACAGATAGCTTCCCGGTAATTTCAGATAATTCTCATTTACTTTGTACATTGTATCTTCTCCTTTTATAAAGTTCCGTCAAACACCCTTTCAGCCGGTCCTGTCATATACACATGATTGACCTGACGATCCCATCTGACGGCTAATTCTCCTCCTAATAATTTAACTGTAACTTTCTCATCTGTCAAGTCATTCAATACGGAAGCAACGCATGCGGCACAGGCTCCCGTGCCACAGGCAAGTGTCTCCCCCGAACCCCTTTCCCAGATTCTCATGGCGATTGTTTTTCGATCAAGAACCTGACAAAACTCTGTATTGATTCGATCCGGAAACCTGGGATGAAACTCAAATGCCGGTCCCAGATCCTCCACTGGAAAATCCTTCACATGATCCACATACACAACTGCGTGTGGATTTCCCATGGAAATGCCTGTGATCCGATACTCCTCTCCTTTCACCGTGATCGGTTCATTCAATACCAGATCCCGCTCGCATAAAATCGGGATGCAATGGGTATTCAGTCTGGGGGTTCCCATATCCACGCAGACTGCCTCCACCTCACCTTCCTCAATCTGAAGCGCCAGATTACGTATCCCACAGGCGGTTTCTATCATCAAAGCCGTCTTTGCCGTCATTTTGCACTCATACACGTATTTCGCGAGACAGCGGATCCCGTTTCCACACATTTTTGCAGCGGAACCGTCCGCATTGTAAATCTCCATTTTAAAATCAGCCTTCACGGACGGTTTCACAAGGATCAATCCGTCCGATCCGATTCCAAAATGTCTGTCACTGATTCTTTTTGCCAATTCTGATGGTTCTGTTATCTTTTCTCTGAAGCAATTCACAAACACATAGTCATTTCCAAGTCCATGCATCTTCGTAAATTTCATAGATCGCTTCGCTCCTGCCAACTTCTATTCTGCCATAATACTAAGTACCATCTGAGCTGTCTCCACCATATTCGTTCCACTGTCCATGCTGCACTTCTGCAGATAGCGGTGTGCTTCTTCCTCTGTCATATGATTTCGCTCCATCAGAAGCTCTTTTGCCTGCTTCACTAATGCCTGCTGCTTCGGGTTTCGGTTCTTCAGGTCGGCCTTTCGTTTCTTCCTGCGCCGCTCCATCGTGCGCATCAGCATTTCCATCGTATTTACCAGATCAAATACTTTGATTGGAGTTCCAAGACCGATCACGCCCGGGATCTGACCATCACGCCATTTTTCCGGTGATGCAACCAACAGCATCTCAAATGTCTCCGGCAGATATTCTCTCAATTCAGTATATAGCATATCCGATAATTTATACCCACAAACTATAATTCCGTCATCAAGATCATCTGCATATTGGATCGCCTGTGCACCGGTCGTACAGACCGCCATCACATTAAATCCGTTTCGTACCAGTATATTTCGAATATTCGTCGCATTTTCCTTCTTGGGAAATACAACAACAATACTACTCATTATACCAGCCTCCTCACTCTTTTCGCCTATTCAATGCTACTTGGTAAGGAGATCTAATATTTCTGAAGATACTCATTCATTTCCCATTCTGAAACATGGCTGCGGTATCTGTCATACTCTGCTTTTTTGGCTTTGATGAATTTCTGGGAAAGTTCCTCTCCGAGCACCTTCTGGATGAAAGTATCTTTCTCAAATTCTTCCACCGCCTCCATAAGGCTGCCCGGGAGACATTCAATACCAAGTGCCTGTTTCTCCTCTTCCTTCAATTCAAAAATATTCTGGCTGATTTCTTTCGGAGGAAGGATTTTTTCACGGATGCCTTCCATTCCAGCTGCCAGGCAAACTGCAAGTGCAAGATATGGATTTGCAGATGCGTCCGGGCTTCGAAGCTCGATCCTCTTTCCTTTTCGTCTGGATTCCGGAATCCGGATCAGAGGCGTTCTGTTATTCGCTGACCACGCAATATAAGTCGGTGCCTCGTATCCGGGCACAAGACGCTTGTAAGAATTTACCAGCGGATTCGTGATAAACGTGATTGCTTTGATATGCTTCATAAGCCCTCCGATGAAATAATAACCTTCCTGACTCAGGCCATGTTCATCATTTTCATCCGCGAAAATATTCTCTCCGTTTTTTGAAAGTGACAGATTCAGATGCATTCCGGAACCGTTGATTCCATATTTGGGTTTCGGCATAAAGGTCGCATGCAGTCCATGACGCTTCGCGATCGTCTTCACAACCATCCGGAAGGTAACCATATTATCCGCAGTTTCAAGTGCTTCCTCATATTTCAGGTCGATCTCATGCTGTGCCGGTGCCATCTCATGATGGGATGCCTCAATCTCAATTCCCATATCCTCCAGTGTAAGCACCATATCTCTTCTCGCATTTTCTCCCAGATCAAGCGGTCCCAGATCAAAATATCCCGCTTTTTCATGTGTCGTTGTCGTCGGCGTTCCGTCCTCATCCTGATGGAAAAGGAAAAATTCAAATTCAGGGCCGACTACAAACTGGTATCCCATTTCTTCGGTTTCCCGAATCACATTTTCCAGAACCCGGCGTGGGTCGCTCTCGTACGCTGTTCCGTCCGGACGGTAAATATCACAGATAAATCTTGCCACTTTTCCCTGCTGCGGCCGCCATGGGAAAATGGTAAATGTATTCAGGTCCGGTCGAAGATACATGTCTGATTCTTCGATCCGCGAAAATCCTTCAATTGAAGATCCGTCAAACATGCACTCATTATTCAATGCTCTTTCAAGCTGTCCTGTTGTGATCGCTACATTTTTCAAAGTACCGTAAATGTCAGTAAACTGCAGACGGATAAATCCGACATCTTCTTCTTCCACCAGACGCAGAATATCTTTTCTTGTATAATTTCTCATAATTATGTATTCCTCCATACTGAAAAACAGACTGCATTTTGATAATACTAAACTCTCTGATATTGAAAAAAGGGCGCTCTTTCCCTATCAGAAAACGCCCTTGTTTATTCTATTATATTAAACCACGCTTTCGATTGTCAACGTGGCATTGTGACGAAGTTTTGGAATAATTTTCCAAAATCCTCTACACATACAACATTCCTTATTCCTCTTCACATTCACAATTGCAGGTCGTATTATTACATCCGTTATTGCTTCCGATTGAAAGCCCTTTCTTCAGAGGCGAGAACAAGAAGCCAAGAATCACTCCTGCAAGGAGGCAATCCAGACCAAAAAGAATCTTTTCTGCCATTGTCCAGTCACGATCTGCAAAATCCTCTGCAATCATTTTTAATTCATTCCACATAATCTTTTCCCCTTTCCGTTTTCCTGATCGGTATCTAACCGTATTATACCAGTTTCGCACTATATATTGCAATTTCATTTTACAAGCTATTCTTCATAAAGTATACTAAAAATATCGTAAGAATATAAATTCAGAACAGAAAGAAGGATTTAACCATGAACTATATCGACCTCCACTGCGATACACTCTATCGTCTCTACACGCAGGAAGGTACTCTTCCAGATGAAACCCTGTGGGAAAACCGCGGACATATTGATCTGTCCAGACTGCATAAGGCCGGCGCTCTGGCTCAGTTTTTCGCCTGCTTTATCAACCGGGCCCAGACACCGGTAAGCGAAAGTCATTACACAGATGCATTACATATGATCCACCTTCTCAAAAGCAGCGTCAACTGCCACGATGAAATAGCCTGCGCCTTTTCTTTCGATGATTATCAGAAGAACAAATCCGCCGGAAAACTTTCCTGCTTTCTCACGGTTGAGGAGGGCGGTATTCTGGAAAATGATATGAGCCGTCTGTACGCTCTATACGAGGAAGGAATCCGCCTGATCACGCTGACCTGGAACTATGAAAATGAATTGGGCTTCCCACATAACATGTCCTCCCAGAGTGGAACCGGCCTGAAGCCTTTCGGTCTGGAAGTGATAGGGGAAATGGAACGGCTCGGTATGCTGATCGATGTTTCTCACCTTTCCGACGCCGGTTTTGAAGATGTATATCTAAATACCCGTAATCCGTTCGTTGCCAGTCACTCCTGCTGCCGTGCGCTTTGCGGCCATTCCCGGAATCTAACCGACCAGATGATCCGTCAGATCGGAGAACGTCAGGGACTTGTGGGTGTGAATTTCTACGGTACATTTCTGCAGGATAACGGAATCTGCAGTGCCGATATAATCGCAGCGCATCTGCGCCATATTGTAAATGTAGGAGGCATTGATATTGCTGCCCTTGGTAGTGATTTTGACGGAATGAGCTGTGAAATGGAACTGACCGGATGTCAGGATATGCCGCTTCTTCTTCCGGCTCTTGAAAAGGCGGGCTTTACTTCCGGGGAAATCGATGCAATCTGTTATAAGAATGCAGAGCGGGTATTGCAGAATATATAGCATAGAATGTATTTTTTATCGAATTTATAAAATTAGGGGCGATTGTTACATACGCCCCTAATCTTCTCATTAAATATCATTTGTAGCCGCATATCCCGAACGAACTGCTTCTGCTATGAATAAGTTAGACTTGTATTATTTCTACTTTACACTTATGTTTCTTCTTTCTTTTGTCATATCCGATTCCTACCAGAAGAATCCTCTTCAGTGTTCCTCTGTTCTTCGCGGTTCTTCCCTCGAATCTTGCCACATAGTTCTTATCTTTGATCTGAACAATCGCCTCCTCTGGGGTATGGTCAACCTTCAGCTCAAGAATAATCCCATCTGTTGCCAACGGAGTTTCAGGATAAAATATAAAGCCAACAAAGCCTTTTCCTGCTTTTTCTTCCCGCTCCACTCGATAGTTATCTCTTGCAGACAGATAAACCAGATTCACCACTGCACTCAACTCAGTCTCATGGTTATAAGTAAGAATTGGTGTTTCTGTGTCGTGTGCCAGTTCCAGAATCTGTTCCATTGTCCTGGTATCACCCGCAAGCGTAGCTCGAAGCATTTTCTCAGATTCTTTTGCGAGCTGATATACATACCCAAGTGAAGTTTCTCGCTTTAACATATCAGCAAAATTATCCATCAGTTCTTTATTCGGTATAGAAACCATACCGTTCTCATAGCTTAAGAATCCATAAACAACCATCGCTGACAGAATTTCTTCCTTTGTCTTTAAGTTTGATGAAGTAGCTGCATATTCCTCTATCTTTGTCGGCACACTTACCCCTGATATCAAAAGTGTCAGATCCTCCCTGACTGAATCCACATTATTACGAAGATAATAAAAGATTTCATCATACGGTCCTGAACTGGTCCAGTAATTGTCAAGACTGTTATTAGAAAGCGCAAGCACCACGGAACGAGGATTATATAAACGAATACCTGCCGGCGTGGCGTAACCATCATACCAACGCCTTAACTCTTCCCTTTCAACCCAAAGTGGTTCTGCCTGCGTTTTACAATATCTGGCATAGAGCATATCTACTTCCTCTTCCGAGAAGCCGAAATACTCACAGAACTTTCTGCTTTTCGCCATCGTATATTCCGCAAACATGTTCAACTCTGAACCACTGGAATATTTGGAAATAGGCAGAATTCCTGTCATATATGCAAGCCGCACATACGGACGATCTTTCAACAAACTCCTCAGGAAAACAAGGTATGACTTTTTGTCCGCTTCAGTTATAAAATCCTGATGGAAAATGAAATCCCACTCATCCAACACAAATATCAACTGAATATCCGGATGCTCCATATACAGCATCATAAACGAATCCCATAGCGCATCTCCTTTATCAAAATCCACATCGGGATATTCTCTCTGGAGATCCTGAATCAGTCTGTCTTCAATCCTGTTAATATACTGAATGTAAGAATGGCAGTTTCTGGGAATGTCATTAAAGGATATATGAACAACATCATATTTATTTCTATATGTTTCATATTCCTTTGCATGTGCAATCGCCAGGTTATCAAAAAGTACTTTGGAATCACATGCTTTGGTAAAAAACGAAGCTATCATATTCGCCATGATCGTTTTCCCAAATCTTCTGGGTCTCGTCAGACAGATATGCTTATTCCCGGCTTTTACAAGTGGGAACAATTCCTCCAGCATCTCGGATTTATCCACAAAATATGGCTGTCCGACTTCATTCTGGTAGAGAGAATAAGCCGTCCTGCTATTCAGATAAAATCCCATATATACTGCCTCCTTTCTGTCTCATTCGATATTTATTCTTATTCATCTTAACATGAATTCATATGTGAGGCAAGAATGCAATCTGCAAATGCCGGGTAAAAACTATGGTCAGATAGGGACTGCCTAAAAAGGACATATACATCTAGGTATAACAAAAAAGCTCCCTTTCCTCATCGGAAAGAGAGCTCGATTCGAGTAATTTTAAAAATTAAGCGAGTGCAGCCGTCAGGATAGCCATAACGTATACTTCGTCAGCATTGCATCCACGGGACAGGTCATTAATCGGGGCATTCAGTCCGAGAAGGATCGGTCCGTATGCATCAAATCCGCCGAGGCGCTGTGCGATCTTGTATCCAATATTTCCTGCATTGATATCCGGGAAAATGAATACGTTGGCATGTCCTGCTACTTTGCTGTCCGGGCATTTTGTCTGAGCTACACGTGGTGAAACAGCAGCGTCAAACTGTAATTCTCCGTCGATTGCAAGATCCGGGAACTGTTCTTTTGCTTTTGCGGTAGCATTGCGCATCTTGTCTACATCTTCTCCCTTTCCAGATCCGAGTGTAGAGTAGCTTAAGAATGCAACCTTCGGATCAATGCCGAATAATTTACTGCATGCAGCGGTCTCACCGGCGATTTCAACCAGGTCATCTTCGGTCGGTTTCAGGTTGATTGCGCAGTCTCCCATTGCAAGAATCTCATTGTCTCCATCTGCTGTCGGACGTGCAAGAATGAAGCATGAAGAAACGATCTTGTTGCCCGGTTTTGTCTTGATAACCTGAAGGGCCGGACGAACGGTATCAGCTGTAGAGTAGGTTGCTCCTCCAAGAAGAGAATCAGCAAGCCCCATCTTAACCAGCATGGTTCCGAAGTAGTTTGCATGGCTTAATACTTCTTTTGCCTGCTCCGGTGTCACACCTTTTTTCTTACGAAGTTCGCAGAACAGTTCAACCATCTCATCAAATTTATCAAAGTTATCCGGATCAACAATCTCTGCTCCTGTAATATCAAATCCAAATTTTTCAGCAGCAGCTTTTACTTCTTCAACTTTTCCAACCAGAACAGGTGTGAGGAAACCGTCTTTCAGTAAACGAGAAGCTGCTTCCAGAATTCTTTCATCTGTTCCTTCGGTAAATACGATCTTTTTCGGATCTGCTTTCAATTTTGCCATCATAGGCTCGAAAATATTCTTTGCCATTATTTCTTCCTCCTTGAGAAAACATTTACAATACTTTTTCTTATACTTTATCACTTTTTTGGGGGAATGGGAATGGGGAAATGGGATTGTATCGAAAATTATCCACAACCAGGTGTCTCACAAGACTCGCTTTCGCTCGGGGGAAAACGCAGCGGTACTAAATGCCAGGGCGCCGCTTATGCGGCTGCTGCCATTAAGTGCCGGCGTTTTCCACGGTCTTGTGAGACACCTGGTTGTTCC
>JBJENH010000130.1:0-9666 GCA_051880095.1 Bariatricus sp.
ATTATATAACTGGGATTAAAAGACAGTTCAGTGATCCTAACATGAAATTACTTTACATTGTACAATACAAAAGAAATAAGAATAGGGTTGAATGTTGTGCATGAATCCCAAATGAAAAAGAAATGGATATTTCCATCAGATAGTAGTATGATAAAGATAGTAAAGATTTTCCGTGGAGAAAGGGTGATGGTTGATTGATACAGTACAGTCCAATTTTAATGAAGAGAAAGTGGGGGCTGTCATCGAAAAGAGTGGAATTCCTCGTGAAGAGATCTTCCTTATAACAAAAGTATGAATTGAACATTACGGATATGAGAATGCCAGGCAGTCTGTTCTCAAATCCATGAAGAAACTGCAGACAGATTATTTGGATCTTGTGCTCCTTCATCAGCCATATGGTGATACGTATGGTTTTGACCAATGCCTGACCCAACTTTTTTCGGTAAAAGAATATAATGTGTATAATACATATAAATATTGTGGTCAGATTATAATATGAACCACAAGATATCCTACAAGCCAAAGTGCAATGATAGAAATGGAATAGATATTTTATTAAAGGACAAAAAGTATTATCTTGTAAAAGATAAAAATGATGGATGTCCAATAGAAAAATTAAACCTTGAGGTATGAGCAAAAATTGCTTGTAACTCAAGGTTTTTTATATGGGAAATGTTAAAAAGCATGTGGTATATGCGAAAGAAAAGCAGGGTAATAATGCATGGAATTGCTAAACTAATGGATTGTATGTTTTATTTTTAAATTTATATTGACAATATTTTTGAAAATGATATACTGACAATATATTGACGTGTCAATAAAAGGAGGAGCTATATGAGTATAAGATCAGTGCAAAGTAATGAAAAATTAGCCAAAGCTATCAAAATGAGACGTAATGAATTGGCTCTTACGATTGAAGAAGCTGCTTCAAGAGCTGGGGTTGGAACGAAAACATGGTGTAGATATGAGGCAGGGCAAGCAATTCGTCAAGATAAATATATAGGAGTCTGCAAGGCTTTGAACTGGAGAAGATTTCCTGGTGACGAGGAAGAAGATGACGATTTAATAGATATTAAAAAATACAAAAAGCATGAGGCATGGTCAAAATATCTTGAAAATTGTTTTGGAGAAGTGGCAGCAGCTTCTTTTGCTATAGGAAGTGATATATTACTTGATTATGTAAAGGATGATATGACAGAACTATTAAGAATGCCCCAAGGTTCACATATCGGTCAAATAGATGTATCTTTTTTAACGGGTGTGTTGCCGAAACAATTCTGTATGCAGTATGATTATGATTTCTTATATGCGTTGTATACAACAATAGCCCAGTTTCGTGAAAGTGCTCATAGCGGTATGGAATTGATAGCCCATAGTGTTCTAGAAGAGTTAATGTTTTATTTAGTTGTAGAAATGTCCCGATTTTTAATGGAAAGTAGCAATTGCGTACTTGATAATGGATGGGAAGATTGGATATTTGATCTTTTCGGAGATATGGATATTGTTACATTTCTTTATTCAGATTATTATTTAACGGAAGATGACAGCTATCATTTTAAACATTGGATGAAAAATCAATTTTACTGTGATTAAAAGAAATAAAGAAGGTGTTTATAAGTCATTTTATTGTTATGAATGTGAAAAAAGTTGTTATTGGGGCTTCGGAAATTCATCTTGGAGAAAGTAATTTGTGAATGCAAAGTTCTGGATTTCTATATTGACGAGGATGGGAAAAGGGTGTGTATTTGTGGACAGGAGGGATTGATCTTGATAATTTGCCAGTGCCGGATGAATTAGCTTCCGATATGATTGAGGACATACAAAGTGTATTGAAAAGCTTTCAGGAACTGTAGGCGCAACTTAGCAAATAGAAAATGTATAGATGTAATTGGGATCTAGATAAAAGTTTTTAGAGTATAATTGAAAGGATGAGACGATGGAAACAAAAGAGTATTTTTTCAGAAATTGACTCCAACAGATGACGTTGATATTTCTGTTTATGATGAGGCAATAAATTTTGTATTTGAAAATAATGATATAACAAATGTAGCTATTTCTGGTGCATATAGTGCTGGAAAAAAGCAGTGTTATAGAATCATACAAAAATAAGCACAGGGAACTCAACTTTGTACATATTTCATTGGCACATTTTACGAACCCTGATGAAGAAGAAATGAATATAGTGAGGGAGTCTGTTTTAGAAGGAAAGATACTAAACCAATTGATACATCAAATTTCAGTCGAAAAGATTCCACAGACAAACTTTAGGGTAAAAAAGGAAACAAGCAAAAAAGAAATAATTCTCATGACGGCAATATTGAGTTTATTGTTGGGGAGTGTAACTTATTTGCTTTTGTTTGGAACCATGTCATCTTTTGTGGGAAATTTATCAGATGGAATTATCAAAGATTTATTGTCTGTATTTACAGGAAATTATACAGCCATTATAGTGGCGGCTATTGCAGTGATTAGTAGCATTACATGTATCTATAATTTAATTAAAATTCAAATTAACAAAAATTTATTTCATAGAATCAGCATTCAGGGGAATGAAATAGATGATATGCGAGTTCTCAAAAATGTATATAATGAATTTGTAGTATATATGCATAGATTAGATAATACAGACCTTAACTGGAATAAGATGTTGGCAATGATTGTTTATAAAAATCTATTTTCGAGAGATTTTGGCAATCTTCAATTGGCAAAAGGATATGTTCATGAACTGTTTGAACAGAAGGATAAATTGGCAATAGAAATAATAAATAAGCTTAGAGAAAGTGAAAAAGAAATTCAGGAAATAATAAATAGAATAAATGAGGAGACATTGGTTGATGAACAAGAAATAGATGATGCTTATGCAGCAAAATTTGAGAGATTGCCTCGTCGCCCATATTCCAGTTATCAATTGTCAGAAGAAGGTGAAAAACAAAAAAATAAATTGGAATTAGAGAAAAAGGAACGAAAGAGAGGAATCGAAATCAACAAGGAAGGCAGATTGCCTGAATTCGAAGAAAAACTTACAAAAACACAATATGAGATATCAGTTACAAAAACGAATTAATAAGCGAATTGATAACAAGGGAAAATTCAGAAGAAGAGACATTGAATTTTGATTTGCTAAATGGATTGCTTGAAAGACAAGGTGTAACTAAATACCAGGAGTATTTAAGGACATTAATCAATCAGCTTCAAAGTAGTAAAAATATAGACTTTATATCGAAGTATTATGACACAGAAAAACATAGCAAAATGTTCATACAGAAATTGAATGAGCAATGGACAGAGTCTTCGCTTTTCTGTGCTCATTTGTTATAATAAGCCAATGGCAACAGTTCATCAGAAAGCCAGTGGAAATTATGTAATAGAAATAAAAACTGGGCATATTGTAAACATAACCTTAATTAATTCCGTTAAGTTTTTGCGCTGCAGAGCCGAACTGGAATAGTAAGCGCTAAGCTGTAAAGCCTTTATCTACAAGGCTTTACAGTTGTAAGGAACTATTTGCCTTGCGGTTAGGGCAGAGAACGGTGTGACCGTAGAGGTCACGCCGTTTTTCTGCGTCCAAGGGTAGATTCTGCAGTCATGGGTACTGCCAGCAGATTCTTTCCTTGTTCACATCTCTATGGTATAATTAAAATAAGTAAACACGACACTGGTACTCAACAATTAGAGCACAACCACACAATGTTTGTCAGGTTGTTTGTTTAGTGAAAGAAAGAATAGTCAGAGGTACGTATTATGCCAAAATCAAAATGGAATCTGAACACTATCTACATATCCGAACGGTTGCAGGAAAGTCTGCGTCCCATCGCCCGCAGCGCCCTGACTGCGGTGATTGCGCCCATGGGTTACGGTAAGACCACGGCGGTGAACTGGTATCTGGCAGAATACGCCAAGACGGAACCAATCAAAATCATTCGGATCAGCGTATATTCCGATAACCTCGCCATCTTCTGGAAAAGTGCGCAGGACGCCTTTGCCCGTGAGGGCTTTGATTTCCTGCTGGACTATGCCTGCCCCACGGATGCCGCGAGTGGCGGACTGCTGGCAGATGATCTGTGCCGTGAGCTGGAGGGAGAAACACCCTGCTATGTGTTCATAGACGATTTTCATCTTCTGACAAATGAAAGTATTGCCCGTTTCCTCTGCACGTTGGCGGGGCGTCTGACCGGAAATGTGCATCTGATCGTTGCCAGCCGTGACCGCTTTCTTCCGGCTGCGGAGGTCGTCAGGCTTGGGAACAGGGTTTATCAGATCGGCACGGAGCAGCTGCGGCTGAACCACACGGAGCTTTCCATTTATGCCCGCCGCTGCGGAGCCGGTCTCTCCGACGCGCAGGTGGATTCTCTGCTCTATTCCAGTGAGGGCTGGTTTTCTGCTGTCTATCTGAATCTTCGGACGCTTTCCGAGCGCGGTGCGCTGCCGGACCGCAACTCCGACATTTACGCCACCTTCACTGCCGCCATGATAGACCCGCTGCCGGAAAAGCTGCGGGAGTTTCTGGCGGTCATGGGTCTAGCCGATGAGTTCACCGTGGAGATGTCTCGTTTTGTCACCGAGGACGCTGACGCGGAAAAGCTGCTCACCGTGTTGACCGCCCAGAATGCCTTCGTGACCTGCCTGCCGGACGGCGTGACCTATCGCTTTCACCACATGATGAAGGAGTGTGCCGAGCGCACCTTCCTGACACTGACAAAAGAGAAGCAGGCGCACTGTCGTGAATGTTTCGGCGCATGGTATGAGGAGCATCAGCAGTACATACAGGCCTTGACCGCCTATCGGAAAAGTGGGGATTACGACGCCCTGCTGCGTGTTGTGGAAAAGGACGCAGGAATCCTGCTTTCCTCGCTGAATCCACAGACGGTGCTTGACGACATTGCGTCGTGTCCCGTTTCCACCCTGAAAGCGCATCCTCTGGCGCTCCTTGTGCTGATGCGCAGTATGTTCAACTGGCGGAATATCCCCAAAATGCTGGAATTGAAGGAACTTTTGCTGACTGCCATACGGGAGCAGCCCGAGCTGTCCCCACAGGAGCGAGGCAATCTGCTGGGTAAGTGCGACCTGATCATGAGCTTCCTCTGCTACAACGACATCAGCGCCATGAGCCGTCTGCACCGCAGCGCCAGCAGCCAGATGTCCCGCCTTGCCATCAGCATACAGAAAAGCGGCGGCTGGACCTTTGGCTCACCGTCCGTTTTGATGATGTATTATCGTGCGCCGGGCGAGCTGAAAAGTGAGCTTGCAGAGATGGACGAGTGTATGCCCCATTACTATAAGATCACCGATGGTCACGGACAGGGTGCGGAAATCATCATGCGGGCAGAGGCATCCTTCATGCAGGGCCGTTTCACGGACGCGCACATCGAGCTGGAAAGCGCCTATGCCCAGATCGAGGGCAACGGGCAGGAGAACATGGCCCTGTGCTGTGATTTTCTGGCACGGCGGCTCTCCCTGCATATGGATATGGAGCAGCGCTATTCCTTCGAGGAACGCCGTGAGGCTCTGCTGCGCAAGCACAACTCCACATGGCTGAATATATGGAGCGCCACAAGCGCCTATTATCACGCTCTGCTGGGTGAAACGGATAAAATTCCTTCTGTTTTTGCGGAGCATCAGCTCTCCACAATACATTTTCTGGCGCCGGGCAAGCCTATGATGGAACTGATTGAAAATCAGGTGTATCTGGCGCAGGGCGCTTACGCCAAGGTCATCGGCCGCAGTGAGGGACAGCTTGCCGTGTGCGATGCCATGCACTACGCATTGGTGGCACTGCACGTCCGCATTCAGGTGGCTGCGGCATACGAGCTGCTGGGCAAGCATCGGGAGGCCCGCGATCTGCTGACCCAAGCCCTTGCCGAGGCGGAGCCGGACGGCTTTGTCATTCCTTTTGTGGAAAACTACCGCTATCTGAAGCCACTGCTTGCGCAGGAAATAGAGGGCGGTATTGTGCAAAAGATTGTGGAACTGGGCGAAGCGGCCATGCAGCGCAAAAGCAGCACTGACCGCCCCATGCTTTTTACTGCTTTGACGGAGCGGGAATATGAAATTGTACTTTTTATGGCGGAGTTTTTGTCGAACCGGGAGATTGCGGAAAAGCTGTTTCTCTCCGAGGGCAGTGTAAAGCAGTATATCAACCAGATTTACTCCAAACTGCATATAGAGGGCGCCGCCCGAAGCAAGAGAAAGCGGCTGTTGGCACTCCTTTCGCAAAAAACCTAACCTTTGGTTAATATTTTTTTCCTGGCATCCATCGTACAATAATTGTACGGTGGATTTTTTGTCTATGAAACCACTAGAAAGGAGGCATATATTTGGACCGAAGGTATCTTACAGCCGTTGCGCCGCTGCCAAACCACATTTTGCAGGTGGATTTCGTATCTGGGGCCCGCCTGCTGTTGGACATGAAGCCGTATCTCGATAAGATTCGGTTTCTTCCGCTGAATGACCCGGAGGTGTGGAACAGTGCCGTGACCAACGGTATTTTTGTCCGCTTCGGCAATGTGGAATTGAGCCACGATGAAATATTGTCCATGATGGAGCAGGAGCATTGAGCTACACGTATGAAAAAGGGAGATAACGAATATGAAAAAACGAAGTATTTTTTTAACATTGGCTATGCTCATTTGTCTGCTTGCAGCCTGCGGGAGCACATCACCTTCCGGCGATTCAGCCTCATCAAAGCCGGCGGAACCGTCGCAGAGCGAAGCAGAGGGTACTCAGACCGATATCCTCTATGCTGTTTTCAGTGATGAAGATGTTAAAGAATACCCCATTGAATATACCGGTGCTAAGAAAACCGCTGAGGAGCTGGCACAAGAGTTGACCGGTCTGACCGGACTGGACTTTTTCATTACCGCCAGCAAGACCGATGACGGCTGGATTGTTGACTGGGCTGCAGATTCTACGCTGATTGCGGGACTTGATGATCGTGAGCAAAAGGAGGAGTTCCATTTCTTCGACCATGATTCGCTGTGCTGGTTCATGATGGACAGCCTTTGGCGCACCCTGACCGAGAATCTGAACGCCGAGAATATCTATTACACCATGGATGGCGGCAGGGAATTGTTCTTTGAGGAACTGTATTCTGTCAACGTGTTCCCCTCTGATATCCCCTATATGGGATCGGAATTCTACTTCGCTCATGCCGATGTGCGGGGCGATGATGAACAGGATGAACAGGTCTGCCAGCCGGACGCTCAGTCGGCCTATCAGGGTTTCTGGGAGTACCCCGATGGAACCATTCTTGAGATCAGTGACGCAGGATGGTGGAATACCTATATGACGGATGAATTTACCCCGTTTGCATGGGGACCGGTGGAATATGATGAGGAAGCTGTCTATCTGATGAATGACGACGGATCTTCCGGTGGAGGCAGGGCTTATTTTGATGAGAACGGCAACCTGATTGAATCCGGCTATATCCTGACCTACCTCGGACTGTATCGGTGATGTTCCGAAGGGCTGCTCGACATTCTGCAGGAAAATGATATTCAAAGGATAAGTGAGGGTAAAGTGAAAAATGTGTGGTATATGTGGTTTTATTGGAAAAAAAGAGAATAGAGCAGCTGTTTTAGCAGATATGATGGATGCAATTCGACATAGGGGACCGGATTCTGATGGGATTTATCAGAAAGATAATGTTTCTCTGGGATTCTGTAGACTTTCTATTATCGATTTAGAAGGCGGAAATCAGCCAATCTTTAATGAAGATGGTACTATTTGTCTGGTCTTTAACGGTGAAATATATAACTATCGTGAATTAAGAGAAGAACTGGAACAGAGAGGACATGTTTTTTCGACAGTATCTGATTCGGAAACATTGATACATGGATATGAAGAGTATGGTGAAGGGATACTTCAGAGACTACGGGGAATGTTTGCGTTTACAATATGGGATTCCAAAAAGAAAAGGTTATTTGCAGCCAGAGATTTTTTTGGCATAAAACCATTTTATTATGCAGAGATTGAAGGATGTTTTGTATTTGCATCTGAAATTAAAAGTATTCTTCGTTTTCCAGGATATCGAAAAAAAGTAAATGAAAAGGCATTGGAACAATATCTGGCTTTCCAATATTCCGCATTGAATGAATCATTCTTTGAAGGAATTTACAGACTCGATCCCGGACATTTTCTTGTCTACGAAAATGCGAATCTGAAGATTCAAAGATATTTTACACCGGATCTGGCACCACAGGATATGGATATGGATGAGAATGAGATGGTGGAAGAATTGGAGAATGTTCTGCAGCATTCTTTGAAGCGGCATATGATCAGTGATGTGGAAGTCGGGACATTTCTTTCCGGTGGTATTGACTCAAATTATCTGGCAGCCGGACTGGGAAAGGTAAAGTCATTTACAGTAGGATTTGGAGGGGAAGATAATCGATACAGTGAAATCAAATACGCCGGAGAGCTTAAAGAAATATATCCTTTGGAAAGTTATTCTAAAATAATTACAAAGGAGGAATTCTGGACGGCACTTCCGAAAGTCATGTATCATATGGATGAGCCAAGTGGAGATGCTTCTGCAGTTGCATTGTATTTTGTGGCGAAAGAGGCAGCAAAACATGTCAAGGTAGTTTTATCAGGTGAGGGCTCAGATGAATTCTTTGGTGGTTATAATATTTATCTTGAGCCGGAGGCTTTAAAGTGGATGAACTGGATTCCGAAAAAGATCAGGCGCAAAGTTGCCCGTGCAGCAGAAAAATTGCCGGATATGAAAGGACGGAATTATTTAATCCGTGCAGGGATACCGATTGAGGAACGTTACATAGGAAATGCACATATTTTCAGTACTCATGAGATACAACAACTTCTGAAACATGATACAAACGTGACGTCAAGTGAACAGTTTTTAAAAAATCAATATGAAGACACCCTGGAACTAAACACGATGAGTAAGATGCAGCAGATTGATATTAATAACTGGTTACCGGGAGACATCCTGCAAAAAGCTGATAGGATGAGTATGGCTAATTCATTGGAAGTCAGGGTTCCGTACCTGGATTACGATGTTTTTGAATTGGCAAGAAAGTTACCGGAAAATGCAAAAACAAGAAAACATCAGACGAAATATCTGTTCAGACAAGTAGCTGCAAAAAAATTGCCTTCCCAGATCGTGAATCGAAAAAAGTTGGGCTTTCCGGTTCCTATCCGGGTGTGGATCAAGGAAGAACCATGGAGAAGTGAGATTGAGAAAGCATTTACCAGTGAGACAGCCCGCTATTTCTTCCATGTAAAGAACTTACTTGAGTTACTGGAGAAACATGTAAAGGGGGAACAGGATAATAGCAGAAAAATATGGACCGTGTATATGTTTCTTGTATGGCATCAGGTATATTTTTCTTAAACTGTGCAGTGCAGTATGAATCAGGTCTGATTTGTTTTGGAAGAATGAAAAATATGTAGAAAGGAAGAAAGTGTTATGAATCCGAGAATTGTTATTCTGATTGTAGTTTTGGCCATCGTTTATTGGTGTATCAAAACGGTCAATGACATCAAGAAAAAAGAAATTCGTGTGCAGGAGGGACTCTCCGGTGTAGAGGTAGCGTTAACCAAGCGCTACAATGTGCTTACCAAAATGTTGGATACCGCCAGGGGCTATATGTCGCATGAAAGCGAGCTGTTCACAAAGGTCATCGAGCTTCGTCGCGGTATGACCAT
>JBJENH010000131.1:0-6813 GCA_051880095.1 Bariatricus sp.
AGTTCCCGCCTGAAGTGGCCGGAGGGCAACTGCTACATTGTCTAATGGATTGATTCGAATAAATGTTTTCACGAAATCAACCTACCTCCTTCTCGAAAAAAATGTATATGTAAGAGCTTACATTAAAATTACATCGAATACACAAAAAGGTCAATAGAAAAAAAGAAAAAACAAAATGATTGGGAAAAACATACAAAAATGGATGTTAAAAATTGGTAAAAAAGCGAATGAGATGCAGATTGACTTTGTTAAAAAAATGGCATATACTAAAACTAAAATGTAAGAGCTTACACAAAGAAGAAAGAAATGAAAGAAGCAATGCGGATCCTCGTGATCTGCTTGAAAGGATTCGATGAAAGGGGAAAACATGATTAATTTTAAAAGAATTGCAGCCATAGTGGTCTGTATCTGTATGGCGGGAAGCCTGCTGACCGGATGCAGCGGTAATCAGGAAGAGGGCACAAAGAAGAAGATTGTCAGAGTAGCGCTGTCACAGGCAGAGACGCATCCGGAGTATACAGGTGCTGTGGAATTTAAAGAATACATTGAATCTAAGCTGGGTGACAAATATGAAGTACAGATCTTTCCGAATGAACTTCTGGGATCACAGACTAAGGCAATTGAATTGACACAGACAGGAGCCATTGATTTTACGATCGCCGGAACACCGAATCTGGAAATCTTTGCAGATGTATATGAAGTGTTCAGTATGCCATATTTATTTACCTCTGAAGAAGCATACTTTGCAGCGATGAACGATACGGACTATATGAATCAGGTATATGCTTCCACAGAAGAGACCGGACTTCAGGTCGTTACCTGGTATAACGTCGGAACAAGAAACTTTTATGCGAAGAAAGAAATTGAAACGCCAGAAGATCTGAAAGGACTGAAGATTCGTGTACAGCAGAGCCCAGCCAGCGTGAAGATGGCACAGGCATTTGGCGCTGCGGCATCTCCGATGAGCTTTGGAGAAGTGTACACTGCTATTCAGCAGGGCGTGATCGATGGCGCTGAGAACAATGAACTTGCCCTTACCGATAATAAACACGGTGAGGTGGCAAAATATTTTACTTATTCCAGACATCAGATGATCCCGGATGTTATGATTGCAAATTATAAATTCCTCAATGGCCTCAGTGAGGAGGAACGGGAAGTGTTCGAAGAAGCTGCAAGACGTTCCACAGAGGTTGAACTTGCAGAATGGGAAGAAAAGGTGGCAGAGGCGAAGAAGACGGCAGAAGAGGATATGGGGGTTACATTTATTGAACCGGATATCAGTGTTTTCAAAGAAAAGGTGAAAGATGTACAGCAGGAAATGCTTGATTCAAATCCGAACATCCGGGATCTGTATGATCATATTCAGAAATACAATGCAATGTATGAAAAGGAGGCAGAATAATGGAAGCATTACACAAAGTGAGAAAAGGGATGGACGCGCTCGTGAGCGGTATCTGTGTGTTCCTTTTTGCAGTTATGGTTATTGTCGGGACCTACCAGATTGTGACCCGTTTCGTGTTCAACAATCCGAGTACGATTTCAGAAGAATTGCTGACTTATACATTTGCATGGATGGCGATGTTCGCGTCTGCACTGGTTTTCGGAAAACGCGATCATATGAGAATGTCATTTCTCGTGGACAAGCTTCCTGTTCCGCAGAGAAAAATACTTGAGATTATCATAGAGGTTCTGGTTGTTGCATTTGCAGTGATTGTATTGATCTATGGCGGATTTACCATCATGGGACTTACCATGACACAGAAGACAGCTTCTCTTGGAATTATGATGGGAGTTGTATATGCAGTTGTGCCGGTTTGCGGTATTCTGATCGCGATTTACGGAGTGCTGAATATTGTGGATTTATGCACCGGACACATAGACCCTAAGAAAGAGGAGGTATAGAGATTATGACTATCGCATTGCAGTCAGGATTAATTATATTGATCATGTTAGTTATCATGTTGATCGCAGGAGTTCCGATCGCAGTTGCCCTGGGAGTTTCATCTGTTTGCGCGATTCTTCCGATCATGAGCGTGGACGTAGCAGTGCTTACCGGATGCCAGAGAATCTTCTCCGGTATTTCCGTGTTCAGCCTGCTTGCGATTCCGTTTTTCATCCTTGCAGGAAATATTATGAACAAAGGCGGTATCGCAGTAAGACTTATTAACCTTGCCAAATTACTTACAGGCCGTGCGCCGGGAGCACTTGCCCAGACTAACGTACTTGCAAATATGTTATTCGGTTCCATCTCCGGATCCGGAACAGCAGCAGCTTCTGCTATGGGTTCCATCATCGGACCAATTGAAAAAGAAGAAGGGTATGATCCGAACTTCTCTGCAGCAGTCAATATTGCCACGGCTCCGACCGGACTTCTGATTCCTCCGTCCAATGTTATGATCACATTTTCGCTGGTCAGCGGTGGAACCTCTGTGGCAGCGCTTTTCATGGCCGGCTACATCCCGGGAGCACTCTGGGGACTCGCCTGTATGCTGGTTGTATACGTGATCGCAAAGAAAAAAGGCTATCGCGCAAAAGTAAAATTTACAGCAAAAGAAGCCGGACAGATCATCATCCAGGCAATCCCGTGTCTGCTGTTGATCCTGATCGTTATTGGCGGAATCATTTTCGGTGTGTTTACCGCGACAGAGGGTTCCGTAGTAGCAGTGGTGTACAGCTTATGTTTGTCACTGTTTGTATATAAATCAATCACAATCAAAGAGATTCCGAAGATTTTAAAAGAAAGCGCTGAGATGACCGGTATCATCATTTTCCTGATCGGCGTATCCAGCATCATGTCATGGGTTATGGCATTTACCAACATCCCGACACTGGTGTCCAATGCGCTTCTGGCAGTCAGCAGCAATAAGTTTGTCATCCTGTTCCTGATTAACATCATTTTGTTGGTTGTTGGTACCTTCATGGATATGACACCGGCCTGCCTGATCTTCACACCGATTTTCCTTCCGGTATGTACCGCGCTGGGAATGAACACGATCCACTTTGGTATTATGATGATCTTCAACCTGTGTATCGGCACGATTACGCCACCGGTGGGAACCACTTTATTTGTTGGTGTAAAGGTAGGAAAAGTCAAGATTGAAACGGTAATTAAACAGCTGCTGATCTATTTTGCAGCAATCTTTGCAGTACTGATGCTTGTAACCTATATTCCGGCTCTGAGCTTAACACTTCCGAAGCTGATGGGATATATTAAATAACCAAAATAAGGAGAGAAAAACAATGAAAGCTTTTATGGACAAAGATTTCTTATTATCAACCGAAACTTCACAGAAATTGTTTCACGAATATGCAGAAAACATGCCGATCGTGGATTATCACTGCCATATCAATCCGCAGGAAATAGCTGAGGACAGAAAGTTTGAAAATATCACGCAGGTATGGCTCGGCGGAGATCATTATAAATGGCGTCAGATGCGCTCCAACGGTGTGGATGAATACTACATCACCGGCGGCGCAAGTGATCGTGAGAAATTCCAGAAATGGGCGGAGACACTTGAGATGGCGATCGGGAATCCGCTGTACCACTGGAGCCATCTGGAACTTCAGAGATATTTCGGATACACCGGTCATCTCTGCGGAGAAACGGCTGAGGAAGTATGGAACCTCTGCAATGAAAAACTTCAGCAGGACGATATGACGGTTCGGAACATTATCCGCAGGTCCAATGTAAAATTAATCTGCACCACAGATGATCCGGTGGATGATCTGAAATGGCACAAAGCCATCGCGGAAGATGATACTTTTGAAGTTCAAGTTCTTCCGGCATGGAGACCGGATAAGGCGATGAACCTGGAAAAACCGGAGTATGCAGATTATATTCAGAAATTGTCAGAAGTCAGCGGTGTGGAAATAAAGGGCTTGGCAGATCTTAAAGAAGCGCTTCTGAAGAGAATGGATTTCTTTGCTTCTATGGGATGCTCTGTGTCTGACCATGCGCTGGAGTATGTGATGTATGCACCGGCTTCTGAAGAGACAGTAGATGAGATCTTCAAGAAAAGACTGAATGGAGATTCCATTACAAGAGCTGAAGAAATGATGTTCAAGACCGCATTCATGCAGTTCGTAGGCAAGGCATATCACGAGAAAAACTGGGTTATGCAGATCCACTATGGATGCAAACGTGATAATAATAAACTGATGTATGACCGGCTTGGACCGGACACCGGATACGACTGTATCAACAACTATGCACCGAGTTCTGAGACGGCAGATTTCCTGAATTCACTGATCGCAACAGATGAGCTGCCGAAAACGATCCTTTACTCGCTGAATCCGAATGATAATGAGGCAATCGGAACGATCCTCGGCTGCTTCCAAGGAACAGAGGCGGCCGGTAAGATCCAGCAGGGAAGCGCATGGTGGTTCAACGATCACAAGCAGGGAATGATCGCACAGATGACATCTCTTGCAAACCTCGGGCTGCTCGGAAACTTTGTGGGAATGCTGACAGATTCCAGAAGCTTTCTGTCCTACACAAGACATGAGTATTTCAGAAGAATTATGTGCGAACTGATCGGCGGATGGGTAGAAAACGGAGAATATCCGGAAGACTACAAGGCGCTGGAAAAGATCGTATGCGGAATTTCTTATAATAATGCAGTAAAATACTTTGGATTTGAGTTATAAACCATGCAGGATATGACGAAAGGATCGGCGTATAAGCATTTGTGGAACTATGCAATCCCGTTATTATTGGGAAACTGGCTGCAGTTGGCTTATAATGCGATCGATTCGATCATAGCAGGGAGATTCATCGGAAAAAACGCACTCGCTGCGGAGGGAATCGCAGGTCCCGTGATGAATCTGATGATTCTTGCTATCACCGGCCTGTGCATTGGTGCCGGTGTGCTGATGAGTGAATATTTCGGTGCAAAAGACTATGGAAAATTTCGGCAGGCTATGGCAACCATGCTGCTCGCAGGAGTGATGATATGCGTAGGAGCAGCGGCAGTGTGCGTTGCTCTTGCACCTGCTCTTTTGAAAATAATGGAAGTACCGAGGGAAATCTATAGAATCACCGTGATTTATCTGAGGATTAATTTTCTTGGAATGCCGTTCACTTTCTTATATAATGCGCTGGCAGCCGGATTAAAAAGTGCGGGTGATTCCAGAACACCACTAAAATTCCTTGCGTGTTCCGCAGTCCTGAATGCAGTCATGGATCTTATTTTCCTGGGAGTGTTCGGCCTCGGAATCGTATGCAGTGCTGTAACAACCGTCGTGGCAGAAGGCATTTCTGCTCTGCTGGCATGCAGACATATGCTGATTGGTGAGAAACAGCTTTGGCCGGAGAAACGGCAGTGGAAAATCGAGAAGACTATGCTGAAGAGAATTCTGAATTACGGAGGACCGACTGCGTTCCAGCAGGCAGTACAGCCGATCGGGAAACTGCTGATTCAGGGTCAAGTCAATATGTTAGGAGTTAATTCGATTGCGGCATTTCATGCGGTGACAAAAGTGGATGACTTCGCCTGCATACCGGAACAGGGAATTGCATCTGCGGTTTCTACTTATATTGCGCAGAACAGAGGAGCTAAGAAGCAGGAGCGCATCTGGAGTGGCTTTCGCGCTGGGGTCGGGATGGAAATCTGTTACTGGTTACTGATCGGTACCATTACCGCATGTTTTAGAAGACCGATGGTGTCTGTATTTGTGACCGGGGAAGGGGCGGCTGAAGTCACCCGACTGGGAAGCAAGTATCTGATGTATATGGCGGTATTCTATCTGTGGCCGGCAATGACGAACGTATTTCAGGGATTTTTCCGTGGAATGGGGAAAATGTACACCACGATTGCAGGGACGGCGATACAGATTTCAGTCCGTACATTGTTTACTTATATTCTGGCACCGAAAATGGGAATCGTAGGAATTACATTTGCCTGTGTGACCGGATGGTCGGTGATGTTGATGTTTGAAATACCGTATTATTTCTGGACAAGAGGAAAAATGAGGGGAGAGAAGATCGGTAAATAAAATTCCCTTGCGGCCATGATTCAAAATGGCCTGCAAGGGAATTTTTTGGGTTTTGTTATCTAAATTCCAAAGGATTTATGCGTTCTTGTCCAGCCAGTTCATTGCCACCTGTGCATAGATTGCCGCACCTGTGGATAAGATGTCCTCGTTAAATAAAACCTTTGGATTGTGCTGTCCGACACGTTTGGCAGGATCTTCCGGTCCGGCACCGATCATGTAGTAAGAACCAGGCACTTTATCGGTAATTTCAGCGAAATCTTCTGAGCCCATTCCGTGACCGCCGCGAATGACCTGAATCTGCGGCAGCATGGATTTAACGGTATCCTCTACCAGAGCAGTTACGGCATCATCTGTAACGACACTTGGGCAGGAACTCAAGGTCTCATATTCCATCTGGCAGCGGTAAGTCATGGCAACACCTTTGGCAACCTCTTCAATTCGTTTCACAAGTCTTTCGCGAACATCTTTCTTAAAGGTACGAAGAGTTCCCTGAAGAACGGCACGTTCAGGAATTACATTCGATACATCGCCTGCAGCAAGCTGGCCGATTGTAAGAACGGCTTCTTCCGTTCCTCCGATCTCGCGCGCGATCAGTGACTGAAGGGCAAGATAAACCTGAACGGCTGCGTTGATCGGATCAACACAAGCTTCCGGCATAGAGCCGTGTCCGCCATGACCGATCAGCGTGATTTTAAAACCGTCTACAGAAGACATTGGCTCTTTGCCGGTCATGATAATGCCCTTTGGAATGATTGCGATTACATGCATTGCAAATGCAGCATCCACATGTGGATTCTCCAGCACACCTGCCGCTACAGC
>JBJENH010000131.1:6913-9553 GCA_051880095.1 Bariatricus sp.
GCCTTGATAAATGCGATCGTCTGAGGAAGGGTTGTTCCCGTCTCCGGAATCTGGTGAAGCGATCTTCTCCACTCAACAAGCTGCTCCTGCAGCCCGGCAGCCTCTTTTAATAATTCATTTCCCATTGTGAAATCTCCTCCTGTTCTTAAATTGTTGAACAATTTTATTGTAGCACAATTTGCAAGGTGCAATTATAAAATTTTTATGATATAATGCATGTAATGAACCTTGCGGCGATGTGCATTTGCGGACATCGGCATAAGGGGAAGATTCTTTTATCAGATTATGGCTGAGAGGAAAGAGCCAATATCTTTATTCGTACAAATGCTTTGCAAATCACTCTGCTTCGGACAGACAGCTTCTCCATTATATTGATACAGACATAGAGAGCCCTTGGATTTTGGTCGGTCATATGCAGGAAAAGGTATTTACTGATGCCGGGCGTATTATATCCAAAACTTAATTCCAAAAACAGTATATTTCCGTCCTAGAATTCATATGGCGGGTTTCCGGAAAAATCGGCGATCACGCCATGAGCTTCTTCCAGATAAAATACTTCAAAAATAGGATTCTCGGCGGTCTGGTACTGACTTTTGACGATCGGATTGTTCAAGCATGCTTCTTTGACAGCCATATTGTTCTCAAATACAGCTTTGCCGTGAAGCCGGATCCAGGCATATTCCGGACTGGAAACAGAAACCTCTACATAAGGATTCGCCTGCATATCTTTGTACACATCTTTTGTATTGTTGGTGCAGAACCAGAGCTTTCCATCCTGCTCAAAGCAGAACATAAACGGGCGGCATTTTGCCTTTCCGTCGCGACCGATGGTTGCCAGATACTGTACAGGGTTTGCGTTTAAAAAATCAACTACTTTCTTCATTTGGAAATACCTCCGTATATTTTTCTGATATTGGAAAGGTTGTTTTGCCCTTTCGTTGAGTATATAATAAATCCAAAGCATACAAACGTAAAGTAAGCACAATTTTGTGCTGTAGTTACCAAAAGGATACTAATAGAACATAAGAAGGAGAAAATGAAATGGAAGACATAAAAACAATAGCTACTACTCCGGCAAAAGATTTACCGTCTTGTCCGGTCGAAACAACGTTGACACTCATCAGTGACAAATGGAAGGTTCTGATCCTCAGGGATCTCATGCCGGGAACGAAACGCTTTGGTGAATTGAAAAAATCAATCGGACATGTGACACAGAAAGTTCTGACAGCACAACTGAGGCAGATGGAAGAGAGCGGCCTTCTGACTCGTAAAGTATATGCAGAAGTTCCGCCGCGGGTTGAATATACGTTGACTGAATTGGGGTATAGCCTGAAACCTGTACTGGATGCCATGTGGGTGTGGGGCGAAGAATATAAAAAGAAAAATGATGAATTCAAACAGAAGGAGGAAATGGATGCAGGGAATTGACATTGAAAAGACAGGGAAAACAATCAAAGAAATGTGTAAGATAAAAAATATTTCCGTGAAAGATATTCAAGAAAAACTATTCATTGGTTCTTTTCAGGCGGTTTATGCATGGTTTTCAGGGAAAAGTCTTCCGAGTCTGGACAATCTGTACCGGCTGAGCAGACTGCTGAACGTTCCGATGGACGCACTGATTGTAGGTCAGCAGGAAGAACATACGAGTGTAGTGTATGCAAATGATTATTTAGAGAATAACTATGCAATAAACCAGAAAAAAGTATCGGACAGAATTCGGATTTATTATATGAAAATAAAGGAAAGAGCAGCTTAAGGCTGCTTTTTCTGTTGAATTATCATTAGAGTTGATTCAATTATGAATTGAATGATTTCGAGAGTCAGCTGCGCTACAATAAGACTGCATAACATTTGTGCTGCTAAGATTTGGGGGGATACTGAATCATATTAGAAGGAGGCAAATAAATATGAGATTATTGTCAGTAGTAGTTGAATCGGAGCATCTGTCAGAAGAAGAAAAATACAGACTTCCATGGAAAGTTGATGAGATTGTAAGACCATATCATTTAAAATGGGTTTTCCAAAATATGTATACAGTGGAACGGGGATTTGATGAAGATCTGGCTGTTTCCGGTGCCAGGAAAGCATTACAGGAAGATGAGTGGCTGAAAGGCAGAATACATATTAGTGTCTGGAGATCCATAACTACATGCAGATTGGATGAAATTAATACGGAAGCGATGTCAGAACCAGAACCGGGAAAGATTAAGAAGTACAGGGAATATTTTGAACAACACGGAATTTCAGAATATACACTGACATACCCGAATCTGATCGTGGTGGATCATGATAAGAATTTGCTGGACGGCTATATCTCGTATCTGATCATGAAAGAAAAAGGATTTACACGTGCAGAGTGTCTGGTGGCCGACCGCGATAGCAGATTGAAAAAATTTGTTTATGGAATCCACTGGATGGGGCAGAATGAGAAGGAATATCGATGGGCATATCCACTTCAGGATGCAGTGGTACCGGGAGATATGCTGCTTGTGGACACCAGATTTGGAGAGAAATTGATCAAGGTCACAGGAGTTGAGATGGGGACGGAGGCTTATGTCGATAGTATGAAGAAGGTAATAAAGATGATCAACAGGGAGAAAATGGATAACGGTGTTTATGTTCTCTGAGGATATTGTTATT
>JBJENH010000132.1:0-9553 GCA_051880095.1 Bariatricus sp.
TGTTTTAGAAATTATGTGCATAAATACCCTCCCATTTACAGATACTATGGAAAGAAACGGAAAGTAAATTCAAAAGATACTGTTTATGGAGGATTTTTATTATGAAGGCTACAGGAATTGTGAGACGAATTGATGACCTCGGGCGTGTTGTAATTCCCAAAGAAATCCGCCGCACTCTAAGAATTCGGGAAGGCGACCCTTTGGAAATATTTACAGACCGCAAAGGTGAGATCATTTTAAAAAAATATTCTCCAATCGGAGAACTTAGTACATTTGCAAAACAATATGCGGAAAGTCTGGCACAGACGCTGGGATACCTTGTATGTGTAACGGATATGGATCAGGTGATCGCTGCCGGAGGACCGGGGAAAAAAGAATTTCTTGAACAATCCATTACTCGTCAGCTCAGCGAGGCAATTGCAAAACGCCAGCAGTTTCTCTCTTTCGCCGGGGAAAAGAATTTTACAAGAATCATTACGGCACAGCCGGAGGAATACGACAGTCAGGTCATCAGCCCGATCATTTGTGAAGGAGATGCCATCGGGTCGATCGCCATCCTTGCCAAAGAAGGGAAAAAGAAATTGGGTGACACAGAATTGAAAATGGCGCTATGTGCGGCTGGGTTTTTGGGAAGACAGATGGAGCAATAATGAAATTGCTCCATTCTCCTTCTATTTTATATCATCTTCATCAAATTCACACACCACATAGAACCCCCGCGGAGTCTCCTTCACATCCACAACTTTTCCTTTCTTTGACTGAAGTCTTTCCCAGGACCTGAAGTTGGCGCTCATCGCTACAGCCGGTTCGATTGTATAATAAAAATAAGCTGCAACCTTTCCTTCCGAGACTTCCACCTCCTGACCTGCCTCCACAAGTCCGGGACGTTCCATTTTGAATTCCATTTGTCTCATAGACATCACTCCTCTTTCTATTTTGCCGCAATCGGGAGGGCTGCCTCAATCTTTGCCGCTCCTTCTCCAATGATTGCACTAGTCCGCGCCAGGGATTGTTTCGCCTCTGTCTCGATTCCCAGATCCGCTGTCTCTTTCAGCAGAGTCTCCATATCGTTCAATGGTAAGATATAATAATTCGGATTATCGCTGTTGCCTGACTTGTACACCCACGTCGGAATAAATTCCATGCCCGTAAGGGAAACCTGACCATCGTCTGATTTTTCAAGTACCAATTCCACCATCAGTCCGTCTTCTGTATGTCCCTCCGGGGCAAAATCAATTCGTTCTTTTCTCTGGTCTGATAAATGATTTCCCAGAGAGTATACACATACCATCTGATGGGTTCCGGCTTCATTTGTGAGAAGATCTACCGGCTGTACCACATGCGGATGCCCGCCGATCAGCGCATCGATTCCCAGTTCACAGAGCTCTTTTGCAATATTTTGCTGCCGTTCATTTTCCGTTGTTTCGTACTCCGTTCCCCAGTGCAGGTAGGCGATTGTGTATTCTACGCCTTGCGTTTCCATTTCTTGGAGGCCTTCTTCGATCTCACTGTAAAGATAATGTTCCAACCCTCCGTAATTAAAGGTATTGATCCGCTGCGCATCTTCATCGCTGACCGGAATCGAGTTGATAGATATCTCCTGACCGTCAACGCTTCCTGAATCAAATACATAGTTAAAGATTCCGACTTTAATTCCGTCAATTTCGGTTACATAATAGTTTTTTTCAGAAGTATCTTTGCGAACTCCGGTGTAAAGCAGGTGATTCTCTTCCATCGCCTGAATGGTTCGCATCAACCCTGTCGTCTGATTATCATAAATGTGGTTATTTGCCAGAAGGCACAAATCAACATAATTATCAGAAAGTGCTGTCGCAATCGCCTCCGGAGATTTGAATCTTGGGTAGGCTGTATAGTCACCATCCGCAATGGTTGTCTCGAAATTCACAACTGCCAGATCCGCAGCCTCATACTCACCGGCAATGTATTTGAAAACGGAATGGTAATCATATGTGCCGTCTTCGTGCAGATACTGGTTCGATACCAGCATTGGATCATGCATCATGATATCACCTGCCGTCAGAATCGTTGAAGTTTCTTTTACAACCACCTCTTCCGATACAACCGGCTGACTCTCCTGATTTTTCTGAGGATCTTCCCGGAAGAAAAGGAAGCGAACCAGATTAACCGCTCCGACTACAAGCAGGATCAAGATCAGAAACATCCCGACCAGCACCCCGAGGCGGATCATTTTTTTGATACGGCGGCGGCGTCTTCGCTGCTTGCGCTGCTCTATTTTCTTTCTTCTCATGTATTCTTCTTTTGTCATATCTACTCCAATCCCAGCTCTTCGTATCCTCTGGCAAGTCTTTCTGCAAACTGTGTGTAAAAATCTCTGTCCTCCTCATACGGAGAAAGATAAAAATGCTGCAGTATGTACATACTGACCGCCTTTTGTTCTTCCGGATTTCCGGCAATATAATTTTCTAGTGCAAGGAGGAAATTATGCCAGTCATTTACGAATGCTTCATACGATTTCAGATCCGGTGTATCGATCCATTTTTTCACTTTGACCTTGGAACGGTTTTCCTTTCGGCATTCGTTCACCTGAAGAAAATACATGAATCCTCCGTTTTCATAATAACGCCCGAGCGGGAACAGGCGGCAGATTCCCGGACGGATGGGATGAATACTGCAGCGCCCCTCTTCGTTCAGAAAGCCGCATTTTTCTTCCACCATTTTCAGATTTGGAAGGATCAGGCCGTCCACCACATTCAGCTCTACGTTTTCGGACAGCAGTTCTTCGAACGTCATCTGAAGTCCGCATGCAAGGCGATTGACATCCAGCGGGTCCAGTATGATCGATGCCCCCATCCCCCTGCAGCAGGCCGAACATCCCTCACAATCGCCGCAATCCGCCTTTACCATATCATTGCTCCCGTACAATTTCCCATCGGAAATCTCGTTCATATCCACTTGCCTTTTCATCTTTCTTTTATACCCCTTCCAGTGTAAATGGAGGGATGAAGCTTTCTTTTGCCGTCTCTCCCTCCTGAATAAATGCCTGTTCAACCCCTAGCGAGATCGCATAATCCACCAGCCGTTCATAAGCATGATCCGGCACCTTTCGCGCCAGTTCCGGATAGCGTTCCTGATCCAGTGTCTCCACCGGAGTATACTGATTCATCAGACTGAGATATATCCGGTTCCCATAAGTCTGATACAGATATTCCACGATCCGCTTTGCATCTGCAAGACATCCCGGCAGGAGCAGATGGCGCACAATCACGCCCTTTGTCATGATCCCCCGCTCATCAAACTCAGGAAAGCCTGCCTGTCTTACCATCTCGGCAACTGCTGCCTTCGCAACGTCCGGATAGTCTTCCGCCATCGAATATTTCTTCGCATGCAATGGATTTAAATACTTAAAATCCGGCAGAAACACGTCTACATAACCTTCCAGCATTTTCAGTGTCTCCTGGCGTTCATACCCGCCGGAATTCCACACAACGGGAAGCTGCATTCCCTCATTCCTGGCAAGATCCAGTGCCCGGATGATCTGCGGCGCGAAATGTCCCGGCGTCACGAGATTGATATTATTCGCTCCCTTTTCATTCAGCTCATGGAAAATATCCGCCAGCCTTCTTACCGATACGGTCTTTCCGACCTCTCCATCAGAAATGACATGGTTCTGGCAGAACACACACCTGAGCGTGCAGCCGGTAAAAAAAACCGTTCCGGAACCATTATCTCCTGAAATACACGGTTCTTCCCACATATGAAGCGCCGCCCGCGCGACTCTGACTTCTGACGTTTCACCGCAGAAACCCTTTATTCCATTTTTCCTGTCCGCCCCGCATCTTCTGGGGCAAAGTTCACACGCTGCCATATCCCTTGTCCTGTCTCCCGCTTTCTTAAACTAACACCAACGGTTCCGCCTCAAACATATGAAGCTTTAGTTTCTCCGATATTTCTCTGAGCACATACTGACCTGCGACACTGTTTCCTTTCTCGTCAAGTGCAGGCCCGAATATTCCAATTCCCATCCGTTTATCCGCAACCGACAGAATTCCGCCGCCAACTCCACTTTTGGACGGTACGCCTACTTCCACAGCAAATTTCCCGGAACCGTCATACATCCCACAAGTCAGCATGATCGTTTTCACGGTTCTTACCACATTGCCGGCGAGCAGCCTTTTCCCTGTGACAGGATGAATTCCGTCCGATGCCAATACAAGGCCGAAGCCTGCCAGGCTTGCCGCTGTTACACTCAGCGAACACATTTTCACATAAAAATCGATTGTGTCCTCCACACTGTTTTCCAGAATTCCTTTGCTTTCAAGCAAATATGCGATGGCTTTATTTCTTGAAATATGATTCATCTCTGACTGATATACCTTCTCATCCAGCACGATCTTATCGTCCAGACAAAGCACTCTTGTAAAATCGAGCATTTCTTCAAAACTCACAAGCGAAACAAGATAATTCGTAACCGCAATCGCTCCGGAATTGATCATCGGATTGAAAGGATGATCACTCGTAAGATCCAGTTTTATCAGTGAATTGAATGCGTCCCCCGACGGTTCCATTCCGACACGTGCAAAAACTTTCTCGAATCCGCATTTCTCCAGTGCAACTGCAAGCGTAATAACCTTGGATATACTCTGGATCGTAAATCTTACATCTGAATCTCCGCTTTGCCATCGTTTGCCGTCTTTCGTAAATACACATACCCCAAGATAATCCTTATTGACTCTTCCCAATTCAGGAATATAATCCGCCGTCTTCCCCATCGACGTCAGATCTCTGCCTTCCCGAATGGCATCATCCAGTATCTTCTGCATTTTGTTTTCCCCTCTCCTTATACATAATTTAAGAAGCTTTTATGATTGCTTCAGACATACCTGATATTTGTTGATTTTATTCTCCTACATTATATTAGGTGCTATACTCAAGTGTCAATCATCTGTATAGGATTTATTGATACCGCATGATCATTTGCCCGTTGCACGATAACAGAAAAACAAATTCCCCGCACATTTCCTCTGGTATTTTTTTCACATTCATGTATAATAATGGTTATATTATAAATGGAGGGATCGTAACATGAGCAAAATTGATGAAGTAAGAAGCGCAATGGTCGCTGCTATGAAGGCAAAAGACAAAGACACCAAGGAAACCTTATCTGCTCTTCTGGCTGCTCTTAAGAACAAAGCGATCGACAAACGTGCCGATTTGACAGAGGAAGAAGAAGTTCAGGTAATTATGAAAGAAATCAAACAGGTGAAAGAGACCCTGGAGATGACTCCGGAAGACCGTACCGATATCAAGGAAGAATGTGAAAAACGTCTGGCTGTTCTGGAACAGTATGCTCCTAAGATGATGGATGAAGCCGAGATCAAAGAAGTGATTGCTTCTGTTCTTTCTGAACTTGGAATCGCAGAACCGACCGGTAAAGATAAAGGTAAGATCATGAAAGAGCTGATGCCGAGGGTGAAAGGAAAAGCGGACGGCAAGCTTGTCAACCAGGTATTGATGGGAATGCTGAAATAGTGTTTATCTCGCAGCAAGTACGCCGAGGCGTACTTGAACTTGCAAGAAGATAAAGAGAGATGCCATTTTTATCCGGCATCTCTCTTTTTATTTATCATGCATACACCCCAAAGATCCAATAGACCTTTTTAACCGCGTTTTATATTACTGCGGATTCTGCATCCAGATCCACATCAGAATCCACATCGATTTCTTTCAGTTCTCTGCGGAAGAAAATATCATACATCACCGGTACGATATAAAGGGTCATCAGGGTTGCATAGGCCAGGCCGCCGATCGTTACGGTTGCCATTCCTTTTCCGATTGCAGAAGCCAAATCCCGCGAGAATGCCATGGTTGACATTGCAAGGATCGTCGTCATCGCTGTCATCAGGATCGGACGCATACGGGTCTTTCCTGTCATTACCAGAGCTTCCTTCTTCTCCATACCGGACAGCCGGAGCTGATTCACGTAATCCACAAACACGATACCATTATTAACAACCACACCTGCCAGTACAAGGAAACCGATCATCGCAACCATGGAAAGAGTCTGTCCGGTTCCCCAAAGCGCCAAAAGACCTCCGGTAAAAGCCAGCGGAATCGTGAAGATTACGATGAACGGTGACAGCAGGCTCTGGAACTGTGCAACCATAATCATATAAATGAACACAACCGCCAGCGCGATCATCTGAATCAGGTCTGTCATTGTATCCTGTACACTGACTACTTCACCTGCCATTTCTACGATATAACCTTCCGGCACATCATACTCGTCCAGAAGCTTCTGGACTTTTCTTCCAATCAGGGATGTATTATAACCATCCTGCGTCACTGCACTGACCGAAATCTGTCTTGCCTGATTTTCTCTGTGGATCGAAGCAATGCTGTTCGCATCTTCCTTTTTGGCGAACTCGCTCAGCTTGTGCTCCTCGGTCACATCATTTCCCTCTTCATCCTTCGAAGTCGTTTCAAAGGTGTAGTCCATCAGATTTTCCACCGTCAGCATATCCGATTCATCGACAATGATCACACTGTACTCATTTCCCTCCAGAGTCAGGGAAGCTGCCGTTTTCTCCGTAGTCAGCGCCGATGCCAGTTCGGAATAGATCTGTGCAACCGTCAGCCCATTTCTCATGGCAGCATCCTTGTCCAGAGCGATCTTGATACCCGGATCCTGCTCCTCCTGGCCATTCGTGACCTCCTCCAGGCCTTCGACCTGTTCCAGCATGCCTTTCACATCTTCACTGATGGCAAGGAGCGTATCCAGATCCTGTCCCTGAATGTCGATCTCGATTCCGCTTCCTCCGAGAGAGGACATATCCATTCCGGACGAAGAGACCTCCATCTCGTATTTTTCTTCCTGACCGCTTCCAAGCTCTGCGATCTGTTTACCGATCGCATCACCGTCATTTTCATGCTCTTCGTCCAACAGTGCATAGAACGTGAACTGGGTCTGTTTTTCTCCGGTCGAAGTGCCACTCAGCGACATGACACTCATGGCCGTTCCTCCCGACATGGCGCCGACTGTCTCTACTCCCTCGATATCTGCAATTTGTGCTGTCAGTTCATCGACGTTCCGATAAATGGTATCCTGATCCATTTCCTCATTCATTGCCAGAGAAACGCTGATCGTATTGCTGCTCATATTCGGGATCAGCTCCAGTCCCATCTTCGTGGTCCCATATACGGCGCCGATCAAGAGCGCAATCGCAAGACCAAGCGGAACAATTTTCCATTTCAGACAGAAACGAAGTGATTTATCATAAAGGATCATCACTTTATCAAACAGTGGATGCTTTTTCGCAGTACTCTTCTTCAGCACGGTCGAACTCATGGCCGGTACAACGGTAAGTGCCACGATCAGACTGGCGATCAGCGAATAGGCAATGGTAAGTCCCATATCCGTGAATAGTTCTCGAGTCATACCTTTTGTAAATACGATCGGAAGGAAGACGCAGATCGTGGTCAAAGTTGAAGCAAAAATTGCACCTGACACCTGTTTTGCACCTTGAACTGCGGCTTTAGGGGCCGGAACTCCCATACTTCTGAGCCGGTAAATATTTTCAATCACGACGATCGAGTTATCCACCAGCATTCCGACTCCGAGCGCCAGACCGGACAGGGAAATAATATTCAGTGTTATATCTGAGAAATACATCAGCACAATTGCAAATAGTACACTGAGCGGAATGCTGAATGCAACCACAATCGTCGGCTTCACATCCTTTAAGAACAATGCCAGCACAATGATCGCCAGAATCGCACCGTAGATCAGATTCTTCAAAACGGACTGGATGATCAGTTTAATATAATCTCCCTGGTCCATCAGTGAAGTGATATGCAGGCCGTCATACGTTTCTTCCAGTTCCTTTATCACATCATTCAGATTGTTGGAGACATCCGAGGTCCCTGCCGTGGATGATTTCATGATACTCAGCATGACCGCATCATTTCCGTTGATCCTTGCATAACTTTCGCCGGAATTATCGATCATCGTCACATCCGCCACATCCGACAGCCTGACATCACCGATCCCGTCCAGGCTGCACAGAAGGGTATTCTTCAGTTCATCCAGCGTATCGAAATTGTCACCGATTTTCAGAAGGAACTGTTTCTCGCCATCTTTTATGTAGCCGGCCGGCATTTCGAAATTCTGTGCATAGATCAGTCCGGACAAGGTATCCATATCCACGAGCGCATCGATATTGGCGTTCTTCATCGCCGTCTCTCTTGCCGTGTTATACTGCTCTCTTGCCTCATCCAGCTGCGCCTGTGCCGATGCGAGCTGGCTCTCTCCTGCCGAAAGCTGTGCGGAAGCCGCTCCAAATGCAGCCGCAGCGGAAAGCTTGCCTTTCTCCACGGAAGCGTAATTATTCTTTGCCTCGGCAACCTGGCTGTTCACCTGGGTAAGCACTGCCTGTGCCGCAGCGATCTCAGTCTCCAGATTGGCAAGCTCTGTATCGATCTGCGGAAGCCGAACCGTTACCTTCTCTTCCATCATGGAAAGATTCTCCCATGTGAAATTCTCCACCATCGTCTGAAGTTCCGGATTGTCCGGCTGCATCTGTGCCATATTTGCCAGAGTCATTTTTACCTGCTGATAGGTTGCCTGACTCTCATCGGCAAGAATCGCAGAAATACTGAGATCCGGAGTTCCCATCATGGCGCCGACCTGCGCCAGCACTTCATTCAGCTGATTATATGCCGGGACAACCTGCTCATTATAAGCATCCTTTTCTGCCGAAAGTGCCGCCTGGCTGGTCTGAAGTCCGGTCACCTGCGCCTGATAGGCGGACGCTGTTGCCATCGCTTCATCCATCAGCTGGCTGTATTTTGCCAGTTCGTCATAGGTGGAATCCTGCTTGCTCTCCAACTCTTTCTTACCGCTGGCGATCTCGCCCTTCGCTGCGTTTAATTCACTTTCTTTTTCATCCAGCGTCGCTTTGGCCTCGGCGAAGGTACTGTCCATTTTCGCCAGAAGGCGGTCATTCACATTATCGATCTTTGTCTGGTTCAGACGGATCTCTACTTTTTCCTCGGTAAGCCCCGTACTGTTCACGCTCGCCACACCATCCTGGCGTTCCAGATAAGGAATCAGCGTGTCCTCCGTGAACTTGCTGAGTTCTTTTACATCCATTCCGTCATAGTCGAGGCTCATCGTCATCGTCGGGATCATATCCGGCGACAGTTCCATCAGCATCGGCGTTCCCGCTTCGTCCGGGAGGAAGCCACTCAGCTGTTCCACAGCGGTTGACAGCTTGACCATCGCGCTGTCCATATTCGTATCCTCTTCGAATTCCAGTATGACCAGACTGTAATTCTCCGCGGAATTACTGGTCACATTCTTCACACCATTCACCGTGCCGAGCGAACTCTCCAATGGTTCTGTCACAGAGCTTTCCACCTTTTCCGGCGTTGCTCCCGCGTAAGTCGTTATCGCCATAACATACGGCAGACTGATGCTCGGCAGCAGATCGGTCGTGATCCTGGTAAAACTGATAAATCCCAGAACGAGCACCATCACGATACCTACCAATACGGTATATGGCTTTTTTACACA
>JBJENH010000133.1:0-5289 GCA_051880095.1 Bariatricus sp.
TTGAAGTCAGCCGGATGATTCTGATTAAAAATACTGTATAACTCATCCAATGAAACCGAATCATGCAGGATTCCGGAATATACACATTTATAATCCGCTGCAGTTACTTCCATCCCATGATCTTTTACAAAATCCATGCCCATAAACTCATAAGGAACGTCTTTCGATTCCTTATTCAGCTGATAAAGGGCATATCTTTCTTCTCCCGCAAACATCAACTCTTCGGAAGTTTTTTCATATCGTTCCGGGTGCATTATCCGTTCCACTCTTTCCGCAGTGTCTGGATCTTCCAGGACAACACCTTCCAGCCATTCCTTTACATCAGTCCATGAATCTGAAATCATTACACCGCCGATTTCATGCGTACCATCCGGGAGGAACCGGAGATTGCCATCTGTACTTTCCAGCTCATCAAAATGATATCCGGCAGCTTCCATAGCCGGTATCAATTTCTGTTTCTGTTCTGATTCCAGGAGCTTCTGTTTCTCTGCAAGCAGTTCCTGCAGGTTGTCGGATAATTCATCAATCATTTCTCCTGCAGTCTTTCGGATTATGTCCATGGATGCTTTTAACTCTTTCATATCACGACCGCTGCTCCATCCGGCGATATACGGAAAACTGTATTCAGAAGTATCTACACCAAAAGCAGAGCAGACACAATAAGCAACTGATTCTGCCTCAACCTCTTTTGTCAGCCGATCCTTTTCTATTCCCTGTTTCTCCATGAGGTCTTTGTCGTGGAGCCGGGCATGTCCGGTTTCATGAATTGCTGTTTTGATTGTCTGGCTTTCACTCATTCCTTTTTGAATCACAATCTCTTTATCTCCGGAATGATAGTAGCCTTTGGCTTCTCCTGAAATCTCATCAAATCGGATCGGGACCGGTGAGACTGCTGTGATTGCTTTCATGAATAAATCATAATCCGCAACCGCCTCCGTCAGTTCTTCGGGAGCAAGGGTCTCTATAGGCTCACCATCTGTCTGGCTGATATCAAATACTGTGGTTGGTTTAAACCGCGGAATGACCACTTCGACTTCCTCTGTCTTCGGCTTCCCATCTGCATCCAGAAGAGGCATATGGTTCTGATCCAGAATTTCCTGTTCCCTTTTTCTCTTGATCGGGGCAGGGGCAAGGATCGTAATTCCTTTTTCCCCTTTTTTCACCTGTCTGCCCATTGACTGCCAGTTTCGATATCCGGTAACAAGGGTTGCATCCGGTCTCTGCATCGCAATCAAGAGTGTATTATTAAATGAATATCTGTGAAACTTCGACATGGTCTGCAGATACTGGGCATATTTATCACCGGTAAAAATATTCTCCACGCCAGTCTCCAAAGATTTCAGGATACTGTTCATATCCTTTCCGGCAATTGGAAGTGGGATAGTAGAAGATTGAACAGGCTGGATTTCTTCAAAATTATTCTCTTTGTTCATTCGAACTCCTTTCTAAAACCCCGCCGGTTTCTGATTCCGGCGGGGCTTCTCATACACAAGCTATTTAAAGTGACATATCATTTGCTCTCTGTTTCGGCTTATGTACCGGCTGAGACATATTCGGCTCTTTCTTATCGGGCATTGTCTGTTCCCTTCCCTTTGCTTTCTGACGTTCTTCAAAAGCAGATGCTTTTTCAAAAATCCTGTCCTTGGTATCATAGTGATACACTTCATCCGCCAGCTTTTCTTCAGGCCGGACTTCACTGTTATTCACTTCCATTACCATGCGTTTTAATTCATGGGAGGTCATCTCTCCATTATCCGGAAGAACCAGCATTTCATGAGTGGAAGAGGGAAGGATATAGTAGTCTCCCTTTAATTCTTCTCCAATCTGATCCATCTGGCCGGGATAGAAGAGAACTGCAGCACCATCGAGCATCTGCTCATTCGTAACAATGGTAAGAGGAACAGCCCTATTCTGATACATTTCTTCCATCATCTGGTCAATATCTTCTTCCTTTACACCGGCAGCCCGCATATCATTTCTCATCATGTTTTCCATCATTTTATCCATGGATTCTACCTTGACCGGAAACACCTTCGGACTGTTTTCCAGAGCATCCTGATGAAGCTGGTCCTTTGAAATTCCAAAAAGTCTCATCATTTCGTTGTTTACGATTGCAGAAGCAATGCCATCTGCTCCGGAATCAGCAAAGATATGATAGGTAATCGCCAGATTCTCTACACGAGTATGAGGAACTTTTGACAACATTTCCTGATTCCTGTCCGCATCAGATACCCGGATAAACAGATTCTCTTTTGCTTTTTCATAATCGGTCAAAATACCCATGTCAATGGCCATAGGTGTGATCTGCACAACCTCAGCCATCCGTTTCATAATATCTTCCATATCAAGCTGAACATCCTGGAGCTGTTCATAGAACATGTTCAGGTTCAGTGTCGGGGAAGCCACCTGCCCCTCCGTTCTTACCGTCATCCCCAGATAGCTTTCATTCAGCTTTTCATGGGGATAAACATCAACACTGGCATTGTTATATTCAGCCGGAAGATAGTCTTTGATTGTTTCTTTTACAGTTTCTACAAATTTTTCAAATTCCATATTTTTCGTCCTTTCCTGATTTCATTCTCTTTTCGTTTTCTATTTTTTCTTGCGTTTTCCTGATGATTTCCCGTTCGGAAATTCAAGAGAAAAATTCACACGTTCTCCACTTGCATCCATGATCAGATCTGCTTCGAAATACATATTTTTCTTGACAGAATACAAATCCTTTACGCGAACTTTCCCATTTTTTAAAAGCTCGGCAGCCATACGTTTATCGATAGTTTTCTGCATCCGCTCCAGATACTTTGTTTCCTTCCAGAGTGCAAAAGTACAATCTCTGTTACTGCAGTAGAAGTTTTTCTTGCCTTCATACACCAGACTTCCACATACCGGACAGGTTCCAATGCTTTCCCTTGTCTGGAATCTTCTGGTTTCTTCCTCCGGAATCGTGTCACATCCGTTCAGCATCATGGTAATCATATTTTTAATCCCGGTCATAAATATGTCCGGAGTGATCTTGCCTTTTTCCATTTCAAGAAGCTGATTTTCCCATTCCGCTGTCATGCTGGCTGATTTCAGAAAATCGGGCAGGATCTCAATCAGCACCTTTCCATCTTCTGTAGGAATGATCTGTTTTCCCTTACGGACGGCATATTGGGAATGTACCAGTTTTTCAATGATTCCTGCTCTGGTTGCAGGAGTACCCAGTCCCTTTTTCTCCGTATCCTCATCGAACTCCTTATTCCCGGCTGTCTCCATAGCTGCAAGCAGAGTATCTTCACTGTACTGTTTCGGTGGGGAAGTGAAATGCTCCGATTTATCAGCTGCCACATTGTAAAAGATTTGTCCGGGAGCCAGATCAAAAAACCTGTCTGTTTCCACATTTTCGGGATTTTCCATTGCCAGCCCTTCTTTGTTCTTGAAGCACTCTTCATAAAGCTTCCATCCCATCTGCTTTACCGCTTTCTTTTTTGCGGAAAACAGCTCGTTCTGGCACTTCACGGTAATATCGGTTTCTGTGAAAATATGATCTTTTTCAGTGGCTTCCACCATACGGACACAGATGAGGAACAATACTTTCTGTTCCCAATCCTTTAACTGTGACAGATCACAATCTGTTAATTCCACAGTGGGAATAATTGCATGATGATCGGATACCTTCCGGTTATTCAGGACAAGCCTGATATTCGGCTTTTCCGGCTGATCAAAGGGACCTGTCAGCTGATACTTTTCATGAATCTTCCGAATCACATTTCCTGCAGTTGCCTCCATATCCTCCGTCAGATACTGACTGTCTGTTCTCGGATAGGTGATCAGTTTCTGCTCATACAGAGACTGTGCCGCATTTAACGTCTGCTGGGCAGTCATGCCATAATGCCGGTTCGCTTCCCTCTGCAAAGTAGTCAGATCATAAAGCTTTGGCGGTTTTACGGTCTTATCTGTTGAACGGATTTCTTCCACAACCGCATCACTTCCCTGGCAAAGAGCTCTCAGTTTTTCTGCTTCCTTTTCATCAAAGATTTTCTGCTTTTCTACCTGCAGGCCATCCAGATCCAGCTCCACATTGAAATATTTTTCCTTCTGGAATGAGGAAACAGCCCTGTCCCTGTCTACCAGCATCGCAAGCGCCGGTGTCTGAACACGCCCCACAGTCAGCTTCTTATAATATTTACTGGTGTAAGCTCTGGTTGCGTTCATTCCTACCAGCCAGTCTGCCTGGGCTCTGCATACAGCAGCATCGGCAAGGTTTTCATATGCAGACGCATCTTTCATTTGAGAAAATCCCTCGCGGATGGCTTCATCTTCCATAGAACTGATCCACAGTCTTTTTACCGGTTTTCTGCTCTGGGAAAGATCATAGACTCTCTTGAAGATCAGTTCTCCTTCCCGTCCTGCATCACAGGCATTTACTACATAGTCGATATCCGGACGATTCAGCAGCTTCTTCAACACATAGAACTGATCCTTCTTGTCCTTTGACACTGCCAGTTTCCACTCCTGCGGAATAATGGGCAGATCCTCATAGTTCCATCTGCTGAATTTCTCGTCATACGCATCCGGTGCCACATATTCAGCAAGATGTCCCAGACACCAGCTGACGATACAATCCTTTCCTTCCAGATATCCGTCTTCACGTTTCTGTGCGCCGATCACATCCGCAATGGATCTGGCTACGCTTGGTTTTTCTGTAATCACTAAATACATATTCTTACAACTCCTTTCACTTATATGGGAGCTGCGTTGCTCTTATACAACATCAGCTCCCATATTTTTGGATTTATTCCTGTGATTCGTCTTTTTCTGCCGGATTATCGGACTCCTCATCCTCATTGATGGTCTCCAGCCCGTCATCCATTTCCAGACCTTCATTTTCAGAATCATCATCTTCCTGCTTCGGTTTGTAGATCTTGAAGTAGTAATAGCCTGCAATACCCGCTACGGCCAAAAGGAGGATCACAAACAGACCAGAATTTGTTGCAGCTTTATCCTGTTTATCTTCCTGTGTTTCTTCTTCAACAGCCACGCTGCTTTCCGTATCATCTGTATGCTCGTCCTCCAGGACTACAGAAGGGGCAGTCTCTAAAGTCTGCTGCTGATCCTCATCCAGAAATTCTTTCAGATCATTTTCATCAATCTGAGACAGCATGTACACGTTGTTCGTGGTAGCTGCCCGGTCGATTACGATATAAAAGGTATTGTTATTCTTTGTTTTAATCGTCAGAAATTCCTTACTGGAATCATCGGTAATGTCATCCCTTACCTCTCCGTTACCCGGAACAGAGAACGGATCGC
>JBJENH010000133.1:5389-9456 GCA_051880095.1 Bariatricus sp.
TCATCGGTAATGTCATCCCTTACCTCTCCGTTACCCGGAACAGAGAACGGATCGCTATTTTCTTCGGTATGAGTGTCCTCAACTACCTGTTCCTCCGTTTCTGTTGTTGATTCCTCCTGAGCAGCTTCTGTGCCCTGATCAACATAAGCAAAAGCAGTAGCCTGACTGCCAAAAAGCATCATTGCTGCTGTCAAAAGCACCACCAGTTTTTTATTCAGTTTCTTCAATTTCACCATATTCATTTTCCTCTCTTTCTCCTTTTTCTTCCTGAACAACGAAGGGGCCAGATTCTTCTGACTCCCCGCTTGCTACAAATGATATCGTTCCATCCTGGATTCCGTTTAACAGGTCAAATAATTCCTGCCCTTTTAATTTCATTCCGCGGATGCTTTTGATCATTTCATTATTTTCTTCCTCTTTCAGAGCTGACCGGACACCTTTCAGGTACATTTCCAGATCAGCAATCTTTTTTTCGGTCTTTTCAATCTCATCCAGATACTTTTTGATCTTCCGATTCAAATTTTCACCTTCCTTCTTTTTTATTTTTAAGGCAGTCTTCCAAAGCACATAAAATGCTGCTGCCAGTAGGATGTATTGATATTCGCATACTGGATCGGATCCCCGCAGTGGATCATCATTCCATTGCCAACATAAATTCCCACGTGGCTGGCACCGCTGGTATTATAGGTTCCCTGGAAAAAGATCAGATCTCCCGGCTTTGCCTGTGACGGTGGAACATAAGTACAAAGGCCACGAAGCCCATCCGCGGTCCGACGTCCATAATTCCAGCTATTTCCGCAATGATTAACTACCCAGGATACAAATCCGGAACAGTCAAAGCTGGTGCTCGGTGAAGATCCGCCCCATACATAGGGATATCCCAGATATTTTTCTGCTTCCCGGATCATTCTTGCAAACCGTTCATCTGACAGTGCTTCCGGCGGGATCTCATAACTCATTCCGCCTCCGGCTCCGGTGATCCGGTTTACATCCCACAAATAATTACGGTTGCCCAGTGTGGTATTCAATGCATCATACAGAATTTCCTGTTCTTCTGTCAGATTTGCCCTTGCCACTGCATCAAAATTCGTATTCGTGAGAGTGACATAGAGGACTCTCTGTGTTGTCGTGGTAGTAACCTCCACCTCCCGGCTGCCATTATCATCTGCCAGAAATGCCTCCCAAGTCTGATGTCCATGTGCACTGGCTGCAGAATGGCTGTCATAATACACATCAAAGGCAACTCCATATCTGGCAAAATTCCCGGTATCCTCCACTGTATATTCCACACCGTTCATGATCACTTTTGTCCCCATGGGTACGATTGGATTGTTTGCATCAACAGCAATCGTATGGTTTGCAGTCGGATAGGCACCGCTGGCTGTCGGCCCGCCGGACCACCTTCCACAGCAGATGGAACAGTTACAATACCCGCTGGTGACTACATTTCCCAGTGATTCTCCCACACGGACAGTTCTCGTTTCTGTGACTGTTTCCGTTCTTCCGTGGGTAGACAGATGGTATTGTGCCTGAAAGAGATCCTGCAGCTCATCCCTTACATCCGCATAGGTGTATCCTCCATACTTTGCGGTCAGATAAGAGGTCAGATGATACGGATTATGCCCGATCTCACTGACGTTGTACTGATAGGAATCATAGTCCGGATAGGTAGATTCCATATTGTTGATCTGGCGGTTCAATGCTTCTTCCATAGCGGCATAAGCATTTTCTGCAGCATAGATATCTGCATCGGTGCTGGAATAGGTTGTCATGCCGATCAGGGAACCTCCGCCCTGAATCGATGCACTGCAGCTTCCCAGAGATACTGCAATCAACATAAAAATGAGCGAAAAAATACCGATACCAAGGAACACGGTTCGGTTACGCCTTACGATTTCTTTTAATGCAATCTTGGCTTTTACCGTCATGTTCTCGACACCGGCAATCGTTGTTGCTCCCCCAAGACTTCCTGCTGTTTTTCCAGCTCTGGCAGCCCGGTAGGCATCTTTATATTTTTTTCTCTGGAAGAAGCGGTTAAGCAAACGCTTCTTTTCTGCATTTTTCACTGCATCCCCTGCAGTTCGGTCTGTAGCTTCTTTCGCAGCATCAAATTTCAATCTGGAAGTCTCCGGAGCATCCAGATTCATCCCTTTCCTGTGTGCTTTCACATCACTTCTCTGGCTTCTTAACTGTGCCCTGCGAAGACTGTGGGCTGCTTCATCAGCAGCTGCAATCGCTGCACCGGAACCATCTACAGCAGCATTATCATCTACATTCTCCGCCATTTGATTTCTGGCATATAGTGCCGCACCGGCTGCTACCTTTCGACCCATTCCTGTTCCGGCTCCATGGATCATGCCGGATCCTTCATCTCCAAAGGAAAGCCTACCCGATTTTGCCTGTTCTTCTGTCAATCTCTTTCGGACACGTTTCTTCTTCAACTGATCTTTTTGATCCGAGATACCGGATACTTCCGGAATCTTTTCCTGAGAACGAAGCTTTCCCTGATACCGGCTGTCCTTTTTTTCTATGATTCTTTCACTGTTTGCTTTGGAAAAAGTTCTTGCAGGTTTTTCTTCAGATGCAATATCCGAAGACATTCTTAATTCCTGCACATACCTTCTCATGCGTCGGTTATCAGTTCTTCCGGAACTGTCCGATAGCCTTTTGACGAGAGCCGTATTCTCCTCATTCCGCTCCTTACTGTCAAGTTCAGGTTCATCCCGGCTTTTCTGGCCGATTTTCTTCACAGAACCTTCCCGGAGTGTTTCTTCCGTCAGACCTTCCCTTGTCATTTTAGAATAAATCTTGTCTTTCGCTGTATATTCCTTTCCTGCCAAATATTCACCTTCTTTCGTTTTCTATTTTCTTTCCAACCACAACCATCCGCCCGTTTTTATGCGAATACTCACAGGTAGAAAGAGTGATCAGTTTATCTCCATACTGGGCTGTATAACCCGTGTCGTAATATGACCGTTTTTTACATTCTTCGACAAATACCATATAATCCGCAGCATTTTCTGCCTTGGCAAAAGCGTAGTATTCAAAATCATGCCCGGTATATACCGGAACAGCAAAGGCTGATATAATCTGATACTGTTCCTTCCCATGAAGTGTGCTGTACTGGATGATCGGATGTTCCTGGTAGAATTCTTCTGACTTATAACGATCCAGAGCTGCAATCATTTTTCCTGAACTCATATGATGACCATAGATAATCAGGTTATCTGCATCTTCCGGATCACATTGCTCAGAGAGAAATGGTGTCCCACTCACATCGTATTCTTTCTCGAAATTTCTTCGGAGATAGAAGTTCTTTTCTTCCGGATGATACATGACCGGATAGTCGATTGCTGTCCCTTCAATCTTTATCCATCCAATGCAGTCCGGATTCTTTTCATGTAAAGCCAGAAGGCCAGAATCAACAAGAGCAGAAGGATTACTGTCTCCCTCAGCATTATCTTTTTTATCATTGGTTTTCTGTTCTTCATGAATTTCTCGAATAGAGTCGAATCCTGTTTCGCTTTTTCGATCTTCCAGATACATTCCCATCAGAAAGTAGAGGCTGATGGAGAGAAGGATAATGGAAACTACGAACAGAATCCTCGATATCCATTTTCTCATTTCCTTTCTGCCTCCAGTTTCTTTCGTTCCTCTACCTCTTCCGGTTTTGTTGTCATCAGCGAATACAGCTTCAAGCTCTTATCAAACTTATCCTTAAACGGAATGATGATATTTCCGTAAAACAGAAGACCTTCGCCTTCCCCGGAATTCGTCACATAGGATAACTGATACGGTGAAATATTCAGTTGCTTCGCCAGAATCTGCCTGTCGCCTGCAGCCTGATTCAGCATCAGGATAAAATCACTGTTTTCAAAGATATTTTCAATCTCCCGGCTGGCCAGAAGGTCTTTGATGTTCTGCGTGATTCCTGTCGGAATTCCACCCCATTTACGGAATCTCTTCCAGATTTCCACAGAATAAGCTGCAGTCTGTTCCTCCTTCAGAAGAAGATGGAATTCATCGATATAGTATCTGGTAGATTTCTGGGAGCCCCGGTTGATTGT
>JBJENH010000134.1:0-1709 GCA_051880095.1 Bariatricus sp.
CCTCCTATTCATTAACCCTGATACAGGTTTCGTTTATCAATTACTCGAACTGCTTTGCCTTCACTTCTTACGATGGTCTTCGGTGCAACCAGCTTAACCTTCGCGTAAATACCAAGCATCGCTTTCAGTCCGTTTACAAGCTCTTTCTCTTTTTCAGCTACAACACTCAGGTTATCGGAGAACATTTCAGGTGTCATTTCTACCTGTACTTCGATGGTATCGCTGTTGTTTACACGATCAACGATGATCTGATAGTTCGCCGGATATCCCTGGTTCATAAGAACGGTCTCAATCTGGGACGGGAATACATTGACACCCTTAACGATCAGCATATCATCACTTCTTCCAAGCGGTTTGCTCATCTTCACATGTGTTCTTCCGCAGGAACATTTTTTCCTGCTTAAGATACAGATGTCACGGGTACGATATCTCATGAGCGGGAATGCTTCTTTAGAAATACTGGTAAATACAAGTTCTCCCTTCTCACCGTCCGGAAGCACTTCTCCCGTGATCGGATTGATGATTTCAGGAATAAAATGATCTTCATTTACATGCATACCGGTCTGTTCTTCACATTCGAAGGATACACCCGGACCGGAAATCTCTGTAAGGCCATAAATATCATATGCTTTAATGCCGAGCTTTTCTTCGATATCATGACGCATTTCTTCGGTCCATGCTTCTGCTCCGAAAATACCTGCTTTTAATTTGATCTGATCGCGTACTCCTTTTTCATGAATGCTCTCCGCGAGGTAAGCAGCATAAGATGGAGTACAGCAAAGAATCGTGGATCCCAGATCTGTCATAAACTGAATCTGTCTCTCTGTATTTCCGGAAGACATCGGAAGTGTCAGACATCCTACTTTGTGAGAACCACCATTTAATCCCGGACCGCCGGTAAACAGACCATAACCATAACTTACATGGCAGACATCTTCTTTGGTTCCACCTGCAGCTACGATTGCTCTGGCACAGCAGTCCTCCCAGAGATCTATGTCATGCTGAGTATAGAAAGCAACTACACGTCTTCCGGTAGTACCGCTGGTGGACTGAATGCGGACACATTCAGAAAGCGGACGTGCAAGAAGTCCATATGGATACTCGTCTCTTAAATCATCTTTTTCAATGAAAGGCAATTTCGGCAGGTCATCCACAGACTTGATGTCTTCCGGAGTCAGTCCTTTTTCCTCCATTTTCTTTCTGTACATTGGCACATTGTCCCAAACATTCTGGACCTGTTTTACAAGTCTCTCACTCTGGATCTTATGAATCTCATCTCTGGATGCGCATTCGATCTCTGGCTGAAAATATCTTTTCATCTCTTTTTCTCCTTCTTACTGTATTGTTTAACCTCTACCGAGGGCAAACGCTCTTTTATTCATTTCAATAAATTTTTCCGGAACACACTTCTCAATAGCACTGATCCATTTTTCTTCCGGAATATCAAAATATCTGGAAAGTCTTCCCATCAGGACCAGATTTACCGCTTTGGCAGAACCGGCCTGCTCCGCAAGTGAAAGGCAATCCATTGCATCAACTGCGATTCCTTCCGCTTCCATCTTATCGATCAGGTTCTCCGGATAAGAAGCTGCACCGGTGATGACCGGCATTGGATCGATCTCCTGGGTATTTACCACGATGCGTCCGCCTTTTTTCAGATATTCCACATAACGCGCCGCTTCCAGTTTCTCAAAGGATACGATAAAGTC
>JBJENH010000135.1:0-9279 GCA_051880095.1 Bariatricus sp.
TCCATCTCTGCACAGATCTGTTCCTGACGTCCGCTCAACATCTGAATATTTTCCAGATATTGCTGTGCTGCTGCCTGCGCTGCCTCAAACACTCCGTTAAGCAGAACAGATGCTTCCGCAATAGAACCAGCCTGGTCTAAACAGATCTCTCTGTCATCCAGCTTCTTCCTTAATTCACTCACCTGGGCACGAAGCTCTTCTACCTCTTTGCTCTGTGCAATCAACATCTCCAAAAGTTCTGCTCGGTTTAATTTTCGCAGTTCTTTCTCTGTCATATTTTTTCTCCTGCTTTTCTTTTGTCTTTCTTATTATATCTTAGCCAGAATCGCATTACAACCCTTTTTCCAATCTATCACAACGCACGGTTACACGGCTTTTTCCGCCATAAGTACAGGTAAACAGCGTCAGATCATATTCTCCTGAAGTCATATCCTCTACCTCTGTCGGGTTCAATGTATCAATCGCCATCACTTCATATGTAATCGTAATTCCATTCACATCTTTAAAGGTAACCTCTTCGCCTATAGATAGCCGGGATAGCTGGCCGAAATGTCTGGCATAATTATGGGCCATAAGCACCATATCGTCACTCCAGATAGAACCGGAATAACGGCAGGGCGCAATTCTAAGCTGTGGATAACTCCAATCAGACATAACCGGAAGCTCCAAGCCCAGAGATGGAATACTGAGATACCCGATGTACTCATAGCCATCAATCTCAATCGTAGGCATATCTCCGGAATAATTCATTTCTTCATCATCAGTCGGCAACGTCTTATCCAAACCAATCTCATCCTGCAGTTGGGGCAAAATATCCGAAACCGACTTCTCTGCCTCGGAAGCCTCATGCTGGTTATATAGGAAAATGGACAACGCTCCCAGAACAAGCGCTGCCCCTAATATCATGCAAATAATTCCAATTTTACGTCTCATCGTCACTCTTCTTTCGTCCAAAACATAGTATCCAGCCAATGGCAAATAACACCATTCCACTCACAACAAGCAGTGGAATCGGCCAATTTAATTGCCCGGTCTGAGGAAGCTTTGAAGTTGTCTTTGGGGGTGTTTTCTTTCCTGAATCTTGTTTTACATTTACCTTCGGACTTGCATCCACTTCGTATGTATATTTTCCATCTTCCATATTCGGAAGGGCAACAAGAAACGGATTCGCTTTGTTATATCCACTAGCCTCCTCATACTGCACAAGAAGATACAATCCTAACTCCTGATTCTCATAGGTTACAACACCGTTATCAGACACATTTTTCGTATCCCCTTTATTGTTCGCATTCTTCTCTGCATATGCAGCCAAACGCGAAGCCAGTTCTGGCGACTGTACATCCTCAAAAGATTCCCCGCAGCCTACAAAATCACCAGTCGGGACAAAACTGTAATTCCCATCATCTTCGCAAATCTCGCCTACTCGGTAAAGAGTCAGGGTACCGCCAGGAACAATGACATCCTTATTATCTTTCTTTGCATGCATCGTAACAGTAATGGTTCCCTTTCGTGTCAGATTCGGCACATCTACGGCAGACACACTCATGCATATGCTGCAAATAAGTATCAACATTATAAGGAGAGATATGATTCGTTTTCTCATATTCCTTTCCTCCTACTTCTTTCTGCGTTTTGGTATCAATAATTTAATCAGTAACAACAATAACAAAGGCACAGCAATAATCGACGCAATGATAAGCGGCTCTATCTGAACTGCATCTGACGTCACATGGGCAAGTCTTGATGCTATCGCATTTTCCACGCGATGCCCTCTGACAAGCAATCGATGCGTATTAATGCCGTAAGGTGTACATGTAACCAGTGTACACAGATCTTTTCCTTGTTCAATCTGCAAGGCTTCTGTATCATCAGGCTCAACAATGAGAATCTGATCCACTTCATATGTCAGCACTTCGTCCAGAACACGCAGGACAAAAGTATCACCCACCGACATCTTATCTAAATTTGTAAAAAGCTTGGCACTTGGCAAGCCCCGGTGACCAGAGATCACACAATGCGTACCTTCTCCGCCCACGGGCAGGCTCGTCCAGTCCAGATGTCCCACTCCGATCTGTAGCACCGCGTCATCTGTTCCGTGATAAATCGGCAGCGAAACTCCCAGACTCTCTATCTCAATATAACCCATGATCCCCGTTCCGCCTACATTCAAAAGATCATTATATTCATTTTTTCGCTCTTCACTTAACGTATACTGGTTCCCACGCCCGAGAAGTGTCCGGTTATATTCCTTTGCCGCCTCCAGCATTTTCCTGTACTCCTCTTCATCCAGGTTTGCTACCTCTTCTGAATAGCTTGCAACTGCCCTGGATGCATGAAAGGAATTCCAGTAATTACTAAGGGAAGGATACAGCAGCAAGGACAATCCTATCAGAAATACAAATATTAAGATAACTGTTGAAAAATGTTTCTTCATTATGACAAGACTCTCCTTGCCGTTGTAAGTCGGGGGCAGATGCCTCTGCCCCCGGCATGTACGGCAATATTATTAACGCTCCATGTTACTCATGCGCTTTTTTGCAACCAGAAAAACTACTGCAAACAGTACAAGTAATCCACCAAGAATGTAGAAGATTGTCGTTCCCATTCCACCAGTCTCCGGTAATGTAGAACCAGCTTTGTTTACAACATTAGTGGATAATGAACCATCTGTCGTGTTAGATGTAAATGTAATCTCACCAGTCGTTACATTTCCACTCAGGGATGTAAGAGCAGGATTATCAGACAGGACCTCATGCTCTGCAGTAATTGTGAACTCGATTGGATCAATGGTGTTATATCCAGCAGGTGTCTTAGTCTCAGACAGTTTATAAGTACCATCATCCAGACCCGCAAACTCAAAAGAGGATATCGGATTTTGTTCATCTATAGTAAATTCCTTTACTAATACCCAACTATCTTCCGCTTCATCAACACCTTTAATCTTCTTTTCAAGCTTAAAAGCTGCACCTGTCAGAGCGTCGCCCTCGCCGTCAACCTTATTAACAATTGTCTTGTATGTAAATACAATAACTACATCCTTCGGGGTATTACCCGTCTCATTGTTACCTGCTTCAGACTTATTCGGGTTGTTGGAGTACTCCAGATAAACCTCATTCGGGTTACCGGCAGAGCCAAGTACTGCATTATTATTCAGAGTAGCTGTATATTCTACTGTGATTACAGAGCTGTTTCCGGCGCCAAGTGCTTTCACATCATCACAGGAAACAGTGAGAGTAGTTGTTCCGTCAGCATTGACAGTAGAAGTAACCGTAAATCCATTTGTTTCCTTGCCATCAATATAAACCTTTGCATCTTCTTTGTAAGTCAGGCCCTTGGACAATGTATCGTGGAATACAACCTTATATGTTGTGTAAGAAGAAACATTGTCAGCTAAGGTAGCTTTCAACTGGAATGGAACGGAATCGCCGATATCATAGTCAGCAGAATCCTGCCAGTCACTTGTCTCGCCTGTAGAATCATTTGTATCTTTTACTTTTTTTACCACAACCGGAACATCAGACTTTGGATCTGCAGTAACATTTTCTACAACCTTAACGATATATTCTGTATAAGCATCGCTATCACCTGTTAAAGTTCCATCCTGATCTTTAACAAGATAATAACCTGCTGCCAGGCCAGAGATTACATATTTCCCATCCGTTACTGTATTTGCAGAGCCTGCTGCAGTTGTTAAATAAGGTGCAACTGCTTTTGCGAATGCTTTCGCATCGGCTTCAGTTTTTAAAGTTTCAGCTTTAGCCGAAGCGTCGCCTAAAGCTGTCTGACCAGCTTCCGACACACCTGAGCCCCATACAATATTACTAAGAATCTTCTCACCATCTTTAGTACTCAAATCACCAGTAAAGATCTGGTAAGCTTCATAGATATGGCCTTCAGTGCTGTTATTAATCGTAATAGAATAAGTAGTTTCTTCTGCGAATGCAGTTGCTGTTATGGCAAAAGCCATAATCAGCGCCAGTACAAGACTAGCTAGTTTTTTCATATTTTTCATATTATATTCCCTTTCTTTTGCATTTTTATCGTGGAATTCAGCCCGGCGCAAATAGTTTCTGCCGTGTCCTGGGAGGCTTAATCTATCCTCCTTTCACGTTTGCGCCTCTTACCGAATCCCCACACCAAAGCAGTCCCCATCAGAAGCAGACCGCCAATTGTGTAATAGTAGGTTCCCTTTCCACCGGTTTCAGGGAGTTCATATTCTCCACCTTCCCTGGTATTGGTGATCACTACAGTAGAACTATCGGTTGTCTTCCCTGTAAAGCCCTCTCCGCTGACCAGTGTGTATAGCTTCGCGGCATTTGCAGGGCTTTGCTCGGTTGTAGAGTTGAATTTACCATCTGCATAGATGACAGTTCTAAGATTATCAGGCGTCCATTCTGAAGTATTATGTCCTTTCAAATATGTACCCTCAAATACCATAAACGATGCATACGTTGTGGTACTTGCACCTTTCAGATAATTGTAATTGTTACTTTCCAGTCGGAGATACGGATACGAACCTCCGTCCGAGCGTTTCAGAATGATTCCGCTATGTGAATTTCTCGTAAGCGATTCCGCGTTATAGATACTGCGCGCCGGAATATCTGCTGCCTGATACCATGTAGAATATGTCTGTCCGTTTACTGTAAGAGCTGTCTGTTGCCGGACAACATCTGCTACATCTGATGAATTAAATCCATCTCCTTCTCCACCAGAGGCCACACTCAGCGCCTTCGTGCCATCCGCACTCACAATCAGATACTGCTGCCCGGCGGTTAGCTCTGTTGCCGGAACCCACCAGCTTCCCTGTCCCAGAGAAGTACTTCCGGAATCATCCGTAGATATCGTAATCTCATAACTTGTCGTATAGCCCGAAACCTCAACTTCCTCCACAGTATACTCATATCCAGGTTCCAAATTATCCCACGTATAAGTCCAATTATTACCAGCATTCAATGTCTGCCGGTCAAATTCTTTTCCATCTTTCTTTAAGATCACTGTAACAGAATCTGCACCTGAACCGCCTTCCCATTTTTTCTGAACCGTAATCTTTGTAGGTTCCACCAAATGGTTCGTAAAGGTTGTTCCACTTGTTAACGAAAGAGAAATGATACCACTCTGGGAAGTATCGCTCTGAGAAATCTGGCTCCACGTTTCTCCATCTTTACTGGACTCTACCTTTACAGATCTGACGGAATACGTGTACTTAATCGTATCACCATACCACGCAACTCCACTATCTTTTTCCACTGTCACAGTCAAACGGTATAGGGTGCTATCATATTTAATTGAAGTATTTCCTTCATCCGTTTCCTCATATATATAGTAGACAAATGTGCCTTCCTGCTTGAAAGTCAATTGATGGTCAAATGTAATCTTTCCACTGCTGTCACATGTACCACTTGCAATAACTGTTCCATCCGGATCTGTCATTGTCACTTTGAATGAAAACTCATTATCCTCAAGTGACTGTGCATTTCCACTGCCATCAATAAGCTTCTTTGTCGCCTGCAGTTCCACACGGGCCGGCACTTCAATATCCACCGGAACACCAATGACCAGATTTCCGTTACACATGATACCGCCACCATGAGTATAGGAGTAATTTCCATTTATGTAAACCTTAGCTGCACTTTCTGCTGCCGATTTTGCCTCCTCAGTCGGATGTGCCTGAAGTCCCATAACACGTGTTGCTATAAGAACATCCTCTGCATCTGCAATTACCGGCTGATAGTCTGCACTTCCCTGCCAGTTAGCCGCATTATTTCCAAGCATCGTACCGGTAACAGTACTATTAAGTGCACAGAAAAAATCTGCATGGCCATTGCTCTGGAAGACTTCCGTACATATTTCTTTATCAATTTGCTTGACACCATCTGATGTAAAATGAGGGCTATCTCCGTCTACAGTATCCTTGTTGTCATAGATTGCACAGCCCTCTGTAACATACAGATAGAGATTACCGGTAGGACATCCTGCTACACCGGCACCAAAACCGCCGGCTGTATTTTCTGTAATCAATGTATTTTTTAAGTTCAGGGTAGAGCCATCGGCACAGAACAGACCGCCGCCGCCCCAGTGTCCGGTATTTGGAATTTGATTGTTAGTAATATAGCCTCCGGTAACTGTACCAACACCATTTCGGTCAATGGCAACACCGCCGCCCTCTGCATGAGTTGCTACATTAGCAGAAACAAAACCACCAGTCATAACATAGGTCGTCTCTTTTCCGAAATCCGTACGGATTCCGCCACCGCCCTGTGCCTGATTTCCAGTCACATAGCCGCCGGACAGTGCCATAGAAGATGTACCGCTTAAGCATACACCTCCGCCGCCATCAAAATAGCCATCATGCATCGCTGTATTGTTGGTAATATATCCACCGCTCATCGTAATTTCAGCATTTCCATCCGAATAGATTCCACCACCGCCACAGCGATATGCACTGCTTTCGCTGTGATCGTTCCAACCGCTGGTCGTACGATTTGAAGTGTTGCCACTGATTACGCCGCCAGTAATAGAAATGGATATAGATCCAGTCGCATAAATTGCACCACCGTTATGTGCTGTGTTCGCTGCAAGTACGCCGCCGGATAGATTCAGTGTACCGCCACTCGCCTTCACTGCACCGCCAAAGCTGGTATTATCTGTATTACCAGATGACTGCGTAAATCCACAGATATAACCGCCACTCATATTCGTCGTACCGCCAGTCTGTACAATCGCCCGTCCGGTACCACCTTGGATCATACCACTCTGAATATTCAATGTACCGCCAGTCACTTGAAATACCGGCTGACTTCCACCCACGATAGCTCCTGCGGTACTGACTGTGTGCTTTTCCAATACTTCCTGCGTCGCTCCGGTTGCACTGTTTTTAACACTTGTCGTTGTAACATAATATGTCAATGTCCCATCTGACAGACTAGCTGTATTTCCCGACAGACCGCCACTGGCTGTTTCTACGGTTTCTTCTTTTTGCTGACTATCTTCAATAGACAAGGTCGCACCAGTCGAAACCGTAAACAGCGCCCCACTTCCCGATGCTGAAAGAGTTTGTCCATTCAAATCCAGTGTGATATTCGCCTTTGCCGGAATTGTCAGACCCTCAGACACTGAGATATCAGTTTTCAGTTTAATATTCTCATTTCCGCTTGCAATCGCTGTCTTCAGCTGTTCTGCAGTACTCACTTCATTGGCATTCACCGCCAGCACCATATACACGGAGAAATGTTCTGCATCAAAGCTTACCTCGTCGTCGTTCACGGTTGTGTCGACTGGCTCGGGTTCGCCTTTCTCCGGCACATAATAGATCTTCGGAGCCAGTTCCTCATCTAGCTTATCTGAACCTAGCTTGGAAGACTGAATCGATACTTTCAGGCTTTCTCCTTCTGCCGGCTCATAAATCGTGCCATCCTCCAGCACGATAGAAATATCATAAGCACATAATACCGTCTGCTCTAATGCCTGTTCTGCACTTATCTCAACCGGGTAGGCACATATCTTTGCATTCTCCGGAAGATTTCCTTCTACAGTAATCACTGTGGTATCATCAGAAATTTTCTCGCAGCTACTGTCTGTATAGATTACAGCTGTCTGACTTCCTTCCGCCAGATTTACTGCTGTTCCTTCTTCTGCCTCTTTCTCTTCAGAATCTTTTTCGAAGCAGGCATCCGAATGCAGGTGCTCTGTTTTCTCACAGATCAGTACTGGCTCCACTTCGGTCTCAACAGTTTCAAAACAACTGTCATCATGCACATGCTCAAGCACTTCTAACTTTCCGCAGATAAGATTGCCGTCTGCGTCATAACATTCTTCTGTATGTTCATGCGACTCTTCTGTACACACCAGGCGTGATGACTTCTCCACCGTTCTGTAACAAGCATCGGTATGCTCATGCTCTTCCAGACCACATACAGGACCTTTGTCCAGGGTAATTGCCGGAAGGATCAGTGCATAAGTTGTACAAAATACGACTACACACCCTAACACACAGAGAATCTTTTTCCATATTTTTTTTCGTCGACGACGCCTGTTGTAGCTTTCGGCATCCTTAATCATTCTTGTATTCATATAAATCCGCTCCTTTTAGGAGTTTAGTTTATCATTCCGAAATCTGTCAGCGGCCATACGCAAAATACGATTTTCCCGACAATCTGTTCCGTTGCCACACTGCCCACCGTACTGCTGCGGCTGTCCACAGAGGTCGAACGATGATCACCCATCAGAAAATACCGAGATTCCGGTACCTGATACGGGAATTCCAAATCACATTCTCCCAATGCTTTTTCCGTCAGATATGGTTCATCAAGTTCCTCTCCATCTATAAATACCGTGCCATCTTCACGGATATCTATCCACTCTCCTGGCCCCGCGATCACACGCTTTACCAGAAGTTTATTTCCAATATAAAACGCAACCAGGTCTCCTTTTTCAAAATCAGACCCCTTAATTGATACGACAATCTGTCCCTCTTCCAATGTAGGGGTCATGGATGTGCCATATATTTGTAAAACCGGTGTCCACAGCGTTGCAACTAATACTGCAATCGCCGCAACAACCACCAACGTATAGACTGTGCTGCGAACCACATTCGCATAACGGTGTTTATATCTTTCCCGCTTTAATTCTGCTTCCAGTTGCGTAATCTCGGGTATCTGTAGTTCTTGTTTTCGCTTCATTTTGTCCTCATCCTTACTTTTGCATTATAACGGACAGTAATTCCCGAAGTTCGGTATATTCTTGGCAAAAGTTTTCCAGCCTGTTCTCCACTTCATCCCAATAAGCCCGAGACTCAGCTTTGGCTTTCGCAATCATCTCTGCACATTTTACTTTTGTCTCCGTTTCCATAGCAGCACATCTCTTCTCGGTCTCTGTTAATCGTTGTAAAACTTCCTCCTGACATGACTGCTCCATCTGAGCACAAACTGCTTCCTGATACAGGCTGAGTCTTTGGATATTTTCCAGATACTGTTGACCGGCGGCCTGCGCAGCATCAAAAACTCCATTCAGCGCCAGTGAAGCCTCTGCAATCGACCCGGCTTCATCAATCGCTATTTGTCTGGAATGAAGCTTATCTTCCGCCTGTTCCAGCTTATCTTCAAGTCGCCTGATTTCTTTACTCTGGGTGATCAGCATTTCGAGCAGATCAGCTCGAGACAATCGTTTCAATTCCTTTTCCGTCATACCAATCATCCTTACACATTTTTGGCATTGTTCATTTTGATATTATAATAGTTTCTGCGTAACCGAACCGTAACTGAAACACCCTTTTGCTCACTA
>JBJENH010000136.1:0-1321 GCA_051880095.1 Bariatricus sp.
CAAAAAGGGATGCACTTCACCCAAAGCAGCATCCCTTTTTTCTTACCTGTTTTATAATATTAAATAACATTCGAAAAATCTATTTCAAAATCTTCAAATATTCCGGCCTTCACCATATCCGAGAAAGAAAATTCTTTTACGTCATCATTCTGGAAATTGTACACCGTAATCCTGTTTCTCTGTTTATCAACAATCCAATATTCCCTGACCCCAGCCGTTCGATACTTGAACAATTTTATCATATAGTCCATACGCTGGCTCCCCTGGGAAACAACTTCGATAATCCAGTCCGGCGCTCCCAGACAGCCTTTTTCATTCAATTTATTTCTATCACAGATAACAGCAATATCCGGCTCAACATAATTTTTATCATTTTCATTCAAAAACACAGCAAACGGCGCAATATACGGCTTACATGATCCATGATTGGAACGTATATAATTTGCGATTGCTCTATATAGTTCCCCGACTATTTCCTGATGTTGTCTACTCGGAGGAGCCATCATATAAATCTGCCCATCAATTAATTCTGCCCTCTGCCCTTCCGGCAAATTGTAAATATCTTCAATCGTATACCTCTTCTCACTTGCTAACGCCATACCATATCCTCGCTTTCTATCCATCAACTGACAAACGGCATAATATATGTAACCCATATCCAACTGCAGGGCATGACAAGTATCATCGCAGGTATCATATCCGCTGTCGGAAACATTTTCACTTTGATCATTCGGAATCCTGTGGCAAGAAGAAGGAATCCGCCGCAAGCCTTGAAATCATTGATCATTGCAGGAGTCGTTAGTGGATAGATAATCCCTGCCAGCAAAAACATCAAAAAGAAAACGATAAACTGCGGAACTGCAATAACGGCTACCACGCCTCCCAGAATGCAGGCAAAAATCAAAGCCGTGAAAAAATCCAAAATCGATTTTGCTATCAAAATACTATGATCGCCGTTCATACCCGAAACAATGGAACCATATATACCGGTTCCGCTGGCACAGAACAAAACGATTACCGTAACAAGCGTATCCTCATACTCCTTTTCTGACATTCCGTGGTTCCCGGTTTTAATAAACTTTCCGATGATTTTTTCCATTCCCCCGGACGCTTTGTTAATCTTATCTCCAAGATGTATGAGCAACCCGAAAGATGTTCCAAAAATGACTGCAAAAACAACTGCAGGCATGTTCTCCATCAATGCAATCGAACTGATGCCCATTCCCATAGCACAAATGCCGAAGATCATATTTAACTTTTCTTTGAAATCCGCAGAGAGTCTGTCTCCTGCCAGCATCCCAAAAATACCGCCAACTACAAC
>JBJENH010000136.1:1421-15756 GCA_051880095.1 Bariatricus sp.
AATCCGCAGAGAGTCTGTCTCCTGCCAGCATCCCAAAAATACCGCCAACTACAACAGAAAGTGAATTGGCAATAATCCCTATAGGCATAAACTTTCCTCCTTCCCATTACCACTCTTAATCTATAAGTCTAAATAAATGATAGCAGACATTTCTTCTCAAATCAAGCAAGCGAAATTAACTTCCTACCGCATCACATATCCTCTGTATTCCGTAGGTGTCATCCCCACAACCTTCTTAAATGTTTTCGTAAAATAACAAAGATCCGGAATCCCGCAATAGGAGGCCACCATCTGAATCTGCATATTGGTAGAGTTGAGCAGAAAGATCGCCTGGTCGATTCTTTTTCTTGTCACGTATTCCGTCAGGGTGTGACCGGTCTCTTTCTTAAATAAGGTCGACAGATAGCTGGAATTCACCCCCAGAAGCTGTGCCTGTCTGCTGAGGCTTAAGTCCGCAGCCAGGTCGGAATCAATATTGATCATCACCCTTCTTATAACAGGAGAGTAGCCCCGAAGAGAGTGATTTTTTACGAGAAGGGTATATTTTCTCACCATCTCTTTCATCAGCAAAGTCACCCCTTTTTCGGAAGTCTGAAGTTCGATTTTCTTTGCGAACTCCGATGAGACTTTGTCGATATGGAATGGATGTACTGCGCAGTTTTCCACCGTTTTTCTCAAGAGCGTATTTGTGATGATCGCATAATTCTTGGCATTTCTCGTCCGGTCCGCGACTCGTTGTTCCACCGTCTGCAAATTGATCCGTCCAAGGTACATCTCGATCTTATGGAGCTGTCCTTTTGCAACCGCCTGAAGCATTTCATTTTCTGACAGATATTTTTCTTCCAGATTCTTCATTTTCATCTGCAGTTCATCCGGAGCTATGAAAACCTTCTCCCTCTTCCCGGCATCGGAGAGGATCTCCGCTCCTCCGATTAACTCCTGCATTGTAAATGCATCCCTGGATCCCCAGATATTTTCCGCAAAAACATTGACCAGCATAAAAAGCGTGCTGGAATCCACCACGATCGGAACAGATTCATAACAGTCCTTAAATGCCGGATAGAGACTGGATGAAACCTGAAATTCCTGTGCTTTATTTAAGATTACATCTTCGGTCCACGGGTTCATCGTATAAGGTCCGATGACCATATAAGACGGCACTTCAGTGTCCGGAAGCAGCATAATGATAAAATTAAACAGAAATTCATCAAACACTTTGTAAATCGTGTTTGGCTTGCAGGAAGAGAAAAAACGATACGCATATTTTTCATAATCGATCAGTTGAAACGCGATTTTACGTATTCCGCCTGCCATTTCTTCCACTTCCCCATACGGCTTTTTGAAAATCCTGACTTCTAGCTGCATACTTTCCATGATATCTGTAAAAAATTTAAGAGTAGCATCGTATTTCATCCTGATTCTTCCTTCCATATTTTGTCTTACATTCCAATTATTGTATATATTTTATTATTTTTCAACATAATATAAAAATATTACAAATTCAGCAAAAATATTTCTCACTGAAATTTCGGATATCCTTTAGGATAAGCATTACAAATAAATCTTTAAACAAAGGAGAGAAAACGAATGAGCAAAGAAAAACAGATTCGTCCCTTTGGCTGGAGGGACAAAGTCGGCTACCTGATCGGTAACCTTGGTAACGACTTCACATTCACATTTGCCAGTGTATTTTTGATGGTGTTTTACACAAAAGTACTTGGAATCAGCCCGGGGCTTGTAGGAACCTTGTTTGTTGTGGCAAGGGTCGTTGATGCATTTACCGATGTAACGATGGGGCGTATTGCCGACAAGGCAAAGCCTGCAAAAGACGGGAAATTCAAACCATGGCTGCGCCGTATGTGCGGACCGGTGGCACTTGCCAGCTTTCTGATGTATCAGTCTTCCATGGCAAATGCTCCGATGACACTGCGCATTGTCTATATGTTTGCCACCTACCTTCTCTGGGGAAGTATTTTCTACACCGCGATCAACATTCCTTACGGTTCCATGGCTTCTCTGATCAGTCCGGAAGCAGATGACCGTGCAGCGCTTTCTACGTTCCGAAGCCTTGGTTCTGTTGTCGCAAATATCGCTGTAGGGATCGGCGCTCCGGCTATTTTGTATGCTTCCGACGCAGCCGGCAATCAGATTGTAAAAGGCGAGCTTTTCCCGATCGTTGCCCTTGTATTTTCTGTTCTTTCTATTGCCAGCTACCTCGTCTGTTATTTTATGACAACCGAGCGTGTAAAAGCTGTTCCTGCAGAGAATGTAAAGCAGGTGGGATTTATTGATACGGTAAAAACGCTTGTCACCAACCGCGCACTGATTGGAATCGTCATCGCTTCCATCTGTATCCTTGCAGCCCAGATCCTGAATCAGTCCATCAACCAGTATCTGTTCATCGATTACTTCAAGGACAAGAGCGGCGTGATGGTCATGAATGCAGTCAGCATGCTGCCCGGTATCATTCTGGCACCGGTCGCTGTTCCGCTCAGCCGTAAGTTCGGGAAGAAAGAGCTGGGTATCTTCGGAAGTCTCAGCGGCGCAGCTGCCTGTTTCCTGCTGTTCATTATGCGGACCAGATCCATGTGGACATATATTACCATCAACGTTCTCGGATTCCTTGGGTTCGGCGTATTCAACCTGATCATGTGGGCCTTCATCACCGACATCATTGATGATCAGGAAATCCGTACCGGTAGCCGTGAAGACGGAACCGTTTATGCGGTATATTCCTTTGCACGTAAATTGGGACAGGCCGTAGCCGGCGGGCTTGGAGGATGGGCTCTCGGATGGATCGGGTTCGATTCTGCAGCCCAGGTACAGACCGAAGCCGTTGTACAGGGGATTTACAATATTGCAACCTTGATCCCTGCTGTATTATACTTAATTGTAGGACTCAGCCTGATCTTCATCTATCCGCTGGGCAAGAAAAAAGTACTGGAAAACATTGAGATTCTGAAGGCGAAACAAAGCGCCAACTAGGAGGAATATATCATGAGACAGATTCTGAATTTTAATACCAAATGGGCATTTTCCAAAGAAGCAGACACCGTACCGGAACACATGCCCGAGCGCTGGTACTGGGTCAATCTCCCGCACACCTGGAACGCGATCGACGGACAGGACGGCGGAAATGACCTGTACCGCGGAACTGCATTTTACGCAAAAGAACTTGAGAAATCAGAACTTCCGGAGGCAGACCAGTATTACCTCGAGCTCCGTGGTGCCAACTCTTCCGCTTCCGTCTATGTAAACGGCAGAAAACTGGCAAGTCACGACGGCGGGTACTCCACCTGGAGAGTCAACATCACGGACGCTCTGGAAGCCAAAAACCTGATCGTAATCGAAGTCGATAACAGTGTAAATGACACCGTCTATCCACAGCACGCGGACTTCACATTCTACGGCGGCCTGTATCGGAATGTCAATATCCTGGCGGTGAGCAATTCTCACTTTGATCTGGATTACTACGGCGGCCCCGGCATCCAGGTAACACCGGAAGTTACCGGAACATCTGCAAATGTAAACGTGGAAGTATTTGTGACCAATAAAACAGACGCTCAGCAGATCCGCTATACTATAAAAGATGCAGAGGGAAATGTCGTTGCCGAGACAACATGCGCCGATACTGCCGTTTCATTTACGCTGGAAAACGTACATTTGTGGAACGGAAAGAAAGACCCGTATCTCTATACAGCAGAAGCTGTGCTGGAAGAAAACGGAACGGATCTTGACAATGTGTCCGCACGTTTTGGATGCAGAACCTTCCGGATCGATCCGGAAAACGGATTCATTTTAAATGGCAAGGAATATCCTCTGCGCGGTGTATCCCGCCATCAGGATCGATGGGGAATCGGAAATGCTCTGCTTCCGGAGCATCATGAAGAGGATATGGATCTCATCTGCGAGCTCGGTGCGACCACCATCCGTCTGGCGCACTACCAGCATGACCAGTATTTCTACGACCTCTGCGACGAGAGAGGTATGGTTGTCTGGGCAGAGATCCCGTATATCTCCACCCATATGCCGAAAGGACGCGAGAACACCATTTCCCAGATGAAGGAACTGATCGTGCAGAACTACAATCATCCGTCCATTGTTGTGTGGGGACTGTCCAATGAGATCACCATGGGCGGCAAGTCTGATGACGATCTTCTGGAAAACCACCGGATCCTGAACGATCTGGTTCACGAAATGGACAAGACACGCCCGACTACCATCGCCTGTCTTTCCACCTGCAGCATGGACGATCCGTACATCCAGATCCCGGACGTCGTATCCTACAACCACTATTTCGGATGGTATGGGGGAAATACTTCTATGAACGGACCATGGTTCGATAAGTTCCACGAAAGACATCCGAACATTCCGATCGGCTGCAGCGAGTACGGCTGCGAAGCACTGAACTGGCATAATTCCAATCCGGATCAGGGGGATTACACAGAAGAATATCAGGCATATTACCATGAAGAACTGATCAAACAACTGTACACCAGAAAATATCTGTGGGCAACCCATGTGTGGAATATGTTTGACTTCGGAGCAGATTCCAGAAACGAAGGCGGCGAAAACGGCCAGAACCACAAAGGCCTTATCACTTTTGACCGCAAATATAAAAAGGATTCCTTCTACGCTTACAAGGCATGGTTATCCGAGGATCCTTTCGTTCACATCTGCGGCAAGAGATATGTGGACCGTGTAGAAGATGTGACAAAGGTAACCGTCTACTCCAACCAGCCGGAAGTCGAACTGTTTGCAAACGGAGTCAGCCTTGGGAAGCAGACTTCACCGGAACATTTCTTCTATTTTGAAGTTCCGAACAGCGGCGAAACAACACTGACGGCGATTGCAGGGGAATGTAAAGATGAAAGTTTCCTTCGCAAGGTGGAAGTATTCAATGAAGACTACCGCCTGAAAGAAAAGGGTGCCATCCTGAACTGGTTCGATATCACCGCTCCGGAGGGATATCTTTCACTGAATGATAAACTGGAGGATATTCTGAAAACCGAAGGCGGAAAAGCTCTCTTTGCAGCAATGATGGAACAGATGGCAGGCGGGCAGCAGGTCGCTTCCATGATTAACGAATCCACCATGCAGATGCTCGGAAGCTTTACCCTTCTTCGCATGATCAGCATGGCAGGAATGACCGGCCTGACCGTGACGAAAGAACAGCTTCTCGCTTTAAATGAACAGTTGAATCAGATTAAAAAATAAGATTGCAAAACGTGCCGTGACAAGATTGTATTTCCTGTCACGGCACGTTTTTATTTATCGCTTTTTATTCCAAATTATTATGAAAACCATACATGTCTTTATCTGTGATACCCATTTTATCCATCAGCATCATGACCACCGTATCAAAGAAAATCTCCAGGCTCTGTTCAAAAAGAGTTCCCATCGGCTGTATGGAATTCTGTCCGGATTCCTGTTTGCTCTGTGCCCGGAATTCAAAACAATAATCACTAAGCTGACTGATCTGTGAAACTCCGCTGGTCGTAATCAACACCAGCACAGCACCAAGTTTTTTCGCTTTTCTGGCATGTTCCACCAGGTTCGGAGTCTCACCGGAACCACTGCATATGATCAGAAGATCGCCTTCTCCGATTGCGGGGGTCGTCACGCCCGCCGTATCAAATGCCATGATTCCCATCTGGGCAAGGCGCATAGCAAATGCCTTTGCCTGCAGACCGCTCCTCCCCTTTCCGTCACAGAAGATTTTGTCCGCTTTCTGGATTGCCTCCAGGAAGCGTTCCAGTTTCGTATCATCCAGAGTATAAATGCATGTTTCAATTTCCTGCAAGATCTGACTGCTGTAACTTCTATATCCCTCGTTCATAACATTTACCTCTTTTTGTCCGGTTAAGCTGCCTTTTTCCGCAAACTGAAACCAGTCTGTTTGAACCAGTCAATGTAAACTGCAAGGAGAATTACGATTCCCTGTACGATATACTGCCATGAAGAATCGATTCCCATCAGGTTCATACCATTTTTCAGAACACCGATGACGATCGCACCGATCACGGTTCCGGAGATCGAACCTTTTCCACCATTCATACTGGTTCCTCCAAGTACAACCGCAGAGATTGCATCCATTTCAGCTCCGTCTCCCATAACCATTGTAGCTGAGAAGGTTCTTCCTACTGTCAGGATACCTGCAAGCGATGCAAGGAATGCACTGTATACGAATACCAGGAACGTAACTTTCTTTACATTGATTCCGGAATATTCCGCCGCCTGCTTGTTACCTCCTACAGCGTAAATATGACGTCCCAGTTTGGTTCGGTTCAAAATGAAGGCAGATACCGCTACAACTGCCACGATTGCGTAAAACTGAATCGGGATTCCCAGAATAGCGCCCATCCCCCAGAATGTATATTGATCATCCAGCACTGAAATGGTCTGTGCCTGTGTGTAAACTCTGGCGATTCCTCGTCCGATATTCATTGTTGCAAGTGTTACGATGAATGCCGGAATATTTGTTGAGGAAACGATATAGCCATTAATTGCTCCGAACACGGTTCCTGCGATAATACCGCCGAGGATTCCCACATATACCGGAAGTCCGCTCCATGTGATCAGACCTGCACTGATACAGCCTGAAACTGCAATGACCGAACCTACAGAAAGGTCGATTCCTGCCAACAGAATTACATAAGTCATTCCACATGCAAGGAACAGATTGATCGCGATCTGACGCATTACGTTAAATAAATTTGTTACGGTGGCAAAACTGTCTGTCGTAAAGCTCAGTACGATACATAACAGAGCAAGTCCCGCCAGAATACCAATATTGGATTTTATAACCTGGCCAACTCCAGTGCCAGTAAACTTTTTAACATTGTTTTTCATACTCTTCACCCTATATTTCCTTTGTCGCTAAGCTCATAATGGATTCCTGTTTAAATTCTTTTCTCTCCAGTACTCCTACAGAATGTCCCTGATTCATGACCACAATGCGGTCACACATATTGATCAGTTCCGGCATTTCTGACGAAATAAAGATTACGGAGAGACCTTTTGCTGTCAAATCATCAATCAAATGATAAATATCGGATTTTGTCTTTACGTCAATTCCTCTGGTCGGTTCATCCAGAATCAGGATCTTCTTCGTGATCAGAAGCCATCTGCTGATGATGATCTTCTGCTGGTTTCCACCGCTGAGTTTTCCGATTTCCTGTTCGATGTCCGCGTATTTTGTCTGCATGACATGATCCACATACTGACTGGTAAGCTCCAGCTCCTTCTTAGAATCATACCGTCCGCCATTCAAGAACTGATCCAGCACCTGAATGGTCGCATTATATCGGATGCCCTGGATCGGGTAGATTCCTTCCTTCTTTCGATCTTCCGGCACCAGTCCAAAGCCTGCTTTGATCGCATCCTGCACATTCTTAATATGTACTTCTTTTCCTTCAATATAGACATGTCCCTTGTCTTTCGGACGAAGCCCGAACAGGCAGCACATCGTCTCGCTTCGTCCGGAGCCTACCAGTCCGGAGAACCCGAGCACCTCGCCTTTTTTCAGCTCGAAGCTTACATTTCTCACATCTTTGCCGGATGCAAGTCCTTCCACTTTCAGAACTGTCTCTTCTGTGGAATGATCATGTTTCTGATATAGATCCCCAAGCCTTCGTCCTACCATAAGAGCGACCAGATCATCATGACTCGTATCCTTTGTTACTACAGTGTCCACATATTCTCCGTCACGCATAACGGTAATGCGGTCTGAAATCGCGTCCAGTTCTGCCATACGATGACTGATATAAATAATACCAACCTTCTTTTCTTTCAACTGGCGGATAGATTCAAACAGTGCATCCACTTCACTGTCTGTAAGGGAAGATGTCGGCTCATCCATAACGATGATCTTTGCGCCGAAAGAAATCGCTCTGATAATCTCGACCATCTGTCTCTGGGCGATATTCAAATCGCCCAGAATCTCAGTCGGTTCTATCGAAAGTCCCATTGCCTGAATAAATTCTCTTGCCTTCTGGTTCATCTCTTTTTTATCGACAAAACCAGCCTTCGTCTTCGGCTCCTGTCCAAGAAAAATATTCTCTGCAACCGTCATATATGGAATCAGCATCAACTCCTGATGAATGACACGGATACCGGCCTTTTTTGCACTTTCTACATCTGTAATGTCCAGCTTCTGTCCGTCTACCAGAATATCGCCGCTGTCCTTTGTGTAAACACCACCCAGAATTTTGATCAGAGTGGATTTTCCCGCACCGTTCTCACCAAGCAGTGCATGGACCTCTCCTGCCTCCAGCTCCAAATGAATGTCTTTCAACACCTGGACACCGGAAAAGGACTTACAGATATTCTTCATTTCCAATAAATGTCCCATACATGTTCTCCTCTTCCACAAAAACCTCTGTTTTTACTTACTGCCAATCTTCGTCCAGATAATCTCCGATATTTGAGATATCAAGTGTAAATGGTGTTACACCGATTTCAAATTCTTCCGGCTCACTTCCGCCCAGAATTGTCTGTGAAATTTTGTAGCATTCTTTTCCGATGGTGATCGGTGACTGCGCTGCGGTCATCTTGTAGATTCCGTCCTGTGAAATAACCTTCTTTGCTTCCGGATTTCCGTCTACTCCATAGATATAAACATTCTTGCCTGATGTGGTCAGTGCTGCATAAGCGCCCATACCGGCCTGATCGTTGATAGAGAAAATTGCTTTCAGATTCGGATGAGCCTGAATGATATCACTGGTGATATCCTGTCCTTTTTCTACCGTACCTTCTGCGTCAAATGTAGCAACCACCTCAAATTTGTCGCTGATCGTATCCAAAAATCCCTGTTCTCTTTCCACACATGCATTGTTTGCCGGATAATTCAGAACCGCGATCTCTCCGCCTTCCGGAATATCTTTCATCATTGCCTCTGCACAAAGTACGCCGGCTTCATAGTTATCCGTTGCAACGTAAGCATCTACCATATCCAGATTCGCTACAGCCGAGTCAAAGTTGATGACCGGAATACCCGCCTGATCCAGTTTCTGAAGTGCCGGCTCAATTGCTTCTTTGTCTACCGGATTCAGGAATACTGCTGAAACACCCTGTGCGATAAAATCTTCGATGATCTGAATCTGCTTTGCACTGTCCTGCTGCGCATCTACTACGACCGTTGATGCACCGTCTGCTTCTGCCTCTTCTGTGATAGAATCTGCAATCGTCTTAAAGAAATCAGATTCACACCAGTATGTAATACCGTATATTGTTTTTCCGCTGTCTGATTTTTCCTGGCTTCCGGAACTTCCTTCCGAACCGGATGAAGCACTGTTTGAGCATCCTGTCATCAATGCTGCTGCCATAGCTATACTTAAAATACATGCACTTAATTTTTTAAATTTCATAATCTGTTCCTCCATTGATTTTTATTTGTAAGCTTTTATGAATCCGGATTCTATATTAATATAAAAATTAATATCAATTATAATTCTGCGAGCACTGAAAAGTTCTCTTTCAGAGCCTCATAAATTTTGTCATATACCTGATGGTATCCGGCATAGATCTGCGCGTCCTGCTCATCATATGCCTGTACTGAGTTTTCTTTGATAAATCTGTCGCATGCCTCCTGTACAGAAGGGAAAATTCCGGTTCCGGCACCTGCCAGGATCACTGCCCCATAAGCCGGTCCTTCCTCCTGCTCCAATGTTTTTACATCACATTTATATAAATCTGCCATGATCTTACGCCATACCGGGCTTCTGCTCCCTCCTCCGCAGGCGCGCATGGAAACCACATCCACGCCCTGCTCTTTCAGAAGATTGTTGCAGTCTGCCAGGCAATAGGTAATTCCTTCCATAATTGCCCGAAGCATATGTGCCTGTGTATGTACGGTGTTCAGTCCCACAAATGCTCCTCTGTAATTCGGATCCATATGTGGTGTCCGCTCTCCCATCAAAAACGGAAGATAAATTAATTTATTACTGCCAATCGGAATCTTCTCTGTCAGTTCCGTGATCAAATCATAGAAGCTTTTTCCTTCAATTTTTGCTTTCTGTACCAGGTCCTGACAGAATTTATCCTTGAACCATTCGATGGAAAGTCCTGCTGACTGTGGACCTCCCATGGTATGCCAACATCCCGGTACCGCACTGCAGCAAAGGTGAAGTCCTCCGCCCGGAATTTCTGTATAATGCTCCAGATGGGAATAGACGATTGCGGAAGTCCCGATCGAGGTAAATGCTTCTCCCTCACGTACCACACCGGTTCCCACTGCTGCTGCCGCATTGTCACTTGCTCCCGCAACGACTGCCGTATTCACAGAAAGCCCGCATTCTTCTGCAATTTCAGGCAGAAGATATCCTGTAATCTCAGGACTTTCATATACCTTTGCAAGAAGGCCTTTATCGATCTTAAGCTTTTCCAGCACTTCATCGGACCAACAGCGGTTCTTCACATCCAGAAGCTGCATCCCCGTTGCATCTGCCACATCTGTGGCAAATTCTCCGGTCAGTACAAACCGTACATAATCTTTCGGGAGAAGAATATGTCTGCATTTTTCAAACAATTCCGGCCTGTTTTTGCGTACCCACAGGATCTTGGCAGCCGTCCAGCCTGCCAGCGGAGGATTCGCCGTAATTTCCATCCATTTCTCCATTGGAAGAATCTCCAGCATTTCTTCCGCTTCTTTTGCACTTCTTTGGTCACACCATATGATCGAATTGCTGATGAGCTGATTATCCTCATCCAGCATGACCAGGCCGTGCATCTGTCCTGAAAGCCCGATTCCCGCAACATCTTCACCTCGCACTCCCGCTCTTTGAACTACAGTTTTAATCGTGGCAAGTGCAGCTTCTTTCCAGTCCTGCGGATCCTGTTCTGCCCAGCCGTTCCTCGGCTGATACATCGGATATGCATACGTTGCGGATGCCAGGATCTCTCCATCCTGATTCACCAGGATCGTCTTTGTTGCGCTGGTTCCCAAATCAACTCCGATTAAATACTTCATTTTGTTCTCCTTCTATGCCGCCTTGATAATCTGACGCATTTTCTTAATATTCTCTTCCATACTGCCCTGGAAAATGGCTTTGCCGGACACAATGATGGTTGCTCCTGCTTCCACAACACTTTTCAGATTCTCACCGGTGATGTTGCCATCCACCTCAATCTCCCGCTCAAATCCTGCTTTTTCAAGCATTTCCTTAACTGACCGGATTCTGTCCAGCGACGCTTCGATAAAGCGCTGCCCCTCCAGTCCGGGTTCCACCGTCATCAGATGAATCACATCCACCGATTCAAGAATCTCTTGCGTCAGTACACTGACCGGCGTATCCGGTTTCAGGGCAATACCCGCTTTCATTTTCAGACTTTTGATCTTCTGCAGTGTCCTCTCCACATTTTCGCATGCCTCGTAGTGGACGGTCAGTACATCCGCCCCTGCTTCCTTCATTCTGCCGGCGAAACGCTCCGGTTCCCACACCATCATATGAACATCGAATACCAGATCCGAAGAGGTGCGGATACTCTGAATCATCTTCATTCCAAATGAGAGATTCGGGACAAATCTGCCGTCCATCACATCAATATGAACATATTCTGCTCCGGCAGCTTTCATCGTCTTCAGCTCTCTGTCCAGATATCTATAATCTGCTTCCAGTAAAGAGGGTGCAATCCTGCACATCTCATCTCACCTCTGTTTCACTTAAATTTTATTGCCGTCTATAGCAATTTGAGTTCTTCTAAGCTGTTCTTTATAACTGTTCTTTCCGGCCCTTGTCGCATACCCCAGATAAAGGGCATCAATGATGAACTGGTCGGAAACTCTTCTGGTTACTTTATCCCGCCCGATTGAAAGGTCATTCACGGCGATGAATAATTTAATATCGGTATATTTCAAAAGTGGTGACTTATTCATCTTGGTAATACTGATCGTGGTCGCTCCCATCTGCTTTGCAATTTTCAGAGCTTCCACTACATTTTTCGAACGTCCTTCATAGGAAATCGCAATCGCCACATCGTCCTTCTTCATGTTACCTGCAGTTATCATTTGAAGCATTACATCCCCTTCGGCAGAACACGGAATTCCAAGTCTCTTGAACTTCATGTAGGCCAGTTGGCAGACTGCATGTGCATCTCCCGCACCAAAAAAGTGGATAGATCGTGCTTTCAAGAGTGCTTCCAGCGCCTCCTCGTATTCTCCGTTTGCCAGAACAAGCGTATCGCTCATTGTCTGGATGTTGCTCTGATATACTTTCTTTAAAATCGTCAGCATATCATCGGATGCTTCGACTCCTTCAGGCTGAAGCTCGGTGCCTTCCGCAAGCGCCCGCGCAAAATCTGCTTTCATTTCAGAATATCCACTGTATCCCATTCTTTTGCAGAACCGAATGGTTGACGCTTCACTGCTTCCGGCTTCTCTGGCAATCTCTGCCAGAGTCATATGTGTAATTGCTTCCGGGTTTTCCAGAAGTGCCTCTGCGATTGCTTTCTCGGCTCTCGGCAGAGACGGTAACAAAAATCTCATTTTCACAAACAAATCATTCATATGGTGTGCACTCCATTTCTTCTTTTGTTTTTTGAAGTTTTTCTTGTTGAGGTAAATATAACATCTGGTTAAGATGAAGTAAATATAGTGATATTTTTTTGTAAAAAACGCCATTTTACGGGGTTTTCCTGATTTTTGAAGGATTTATTTTTAGTGTTTTTGACGATTTTAAATCTTTTTTCACTTCATTTTAAAACTTTTTTCAGCGAAAAAACTTCACTTTTTATGGTTGGAGATGATTACATACTGTCCGGGATAAAAAAGAACGCAAAAAAGGCCTAAAGAACATCATCCTTTAGACCCTTCTTGTCAAAATCAAGTAAACCTCATCGATTATTTGTCATACCTCATCACAAAAACATATTCAACTTTACCGGCATCCTCTTCTTTTTCTCCCATGTCTTCACCATCTGCTCTTTCAGAAACTCAATAAAACCGGAAATCTTCCTCGTTTTATCATAAACAGCTAACGCCATGTAATACGTCCTCTTATCTTCACTGTAAAGAATCAGCGGCGGATAGTTATGAGTCATAAGATAATAATTCAGAAGCGTTCTTCCCACACGCCCGTTGCCATCGGCAAAGGGATGGATCTCCTCAAAACGTAGATGTAGATAGGCTGCAATGGTCATAACATCCCCGCCCTCTGCTTCTTTTACCTCTTCCAGTAATTCTATTAATTCACCCTCGACCTCATCCGGCGCAGCGCCGATTCCATCTCCGGTTACATAGTCATGCTGTTTGAACACTCCGGGACGTTCCCCCTTCTGATATCTGTTCTCATCATAGCATCCCTTCATAAGCTGATAATGCAGCTTTTGAATAAACTCCACTGTAATTTCATCTTTTCTCAATATTTTATCCAGTAAAAACTCAAAGCTGTCTTTCTGATTTTTGATTTCAAACAAAGTACGCAGATCACCGGTATAATTGATCACGCATCCGTTCTCGAAAATTTCTCTCGTATCGTGCAGAGTGATAGAATCATTCTCAATTTTCCCTGAATGATAGGCAAACAGAATTTTATAATTATCCAACAGTGTAGCCAGATCCGCTTTGGACTCTTTCTTTTCCTTTTTCCACCAATTTATGATTTCTTCAAATTTCATGAAAATTCCCTTCCGCTATGAGATGATGTAAATTCTATTCAAGATAATATTATACACTCCATATTGGGAAATACACAATCATTATATTTCCAAACCTACATAAGACTCCGCACCCTCAACCTTTCTTTCAGCTCCATAGAATCCTTGAAATTCCCATTTCGAATATCTTTCTTCCGAAGCACCACCTCACGCATCTCACCTGTCAAATGAAAATAATTATCGCTGAATATCACATCCGCATCCTCAAAGTCCAGCTCTACAAACGGTGCAAATACGTCACTTGTCACCTGCAAAATATACGCATCTTCTTTTTCCTGAACCTGCACCTCAATCTCCGGCTTTTTCAAATCCAGATATTTATAAGGCAAAAGTGTCTCGACCTGTTTTACGACATTTCCGTCTTCAAACCGGACATTTGCTTCAGAAAATACCCGTTCTTCCCATTCCATCGGCTTTCCTGAAGAGATCTGCGTGATGTCCATTTCCGCTATTTTTTCTGAAGTAAATTCTTCCGTACATCCTCGCACTGTTACCTTCTCCAGCACCTCACAGTCCATATTTTTCAGAAGAATTTCGCCTTCCCAATTAACCGGAAATGCCGTCTCATTTTCCACAAACAGACTGAATCTTTTCTCTTCTTTCAGGAAACTTGCCGCCACCGGCGCAAAGAAGCGGCGTGCCATGTATTGAAGTGCCTTCCACCTTCCAAAATAATCGATGG
>JBJENH010000136.1:15856-17992 GCA_051880095.1 Bariatricus sp.
AAGAAGCGGCGTGCCATGTATTGAAGTGCCTTCCACCTTCCAAAATAATCGATGGATGACCAGGCAGCAACCGGCCAGTTGTCATTCAGCTGCCAGTAAAGCGCGCCCATGCACCTTCCGCGGTTACGCCTCCAGTGCTCTACACCATATTGGATCGCCATTCCCTGCAGGATCTGAGTCACATAAAGCAAATCATCAAAGCATTCCGGATAGCGGAAATTTTCAGAAAGATAAAACAGCATTTTCCCATTTGCCGCATCGTTTTTCTGATGGCTTTCCATTACCCGCGAGAAAATGTTCCGGTCTTCCGGCCTTGTAAAGGCCTTGATGGTTTTTAATGCCGGAAACGACTGGAAGCCGAACTCGGAGCAGAACCGGAAGAAATATTTTCTATAGTCCGTAAACGGCTTCTGCCCGTGCCACACATCCCAGTAATGCGCATCGCCGTCATTTTCATCATCCGGATTCGCAAAACATCCACCCGCAGACGGAGAGGACGGCCAGTAAAAGGTGTCTCCGGCATATTGTTTCATAATCCGGGGAACTACATATTCAAACAGCTTTACATAGTCGGCTTTAAGATGCTTTGTTTCCCTCTGGAACTCTGCCCAGTGATCCCACGCGGACTCAATCTCATTATTCCCACACCAGAGTCCAAGACACGGATGATGCCGGAGACGTTTCACATTATCTATGATCTCCGCCCTACAATTCTCCAGAAATGCGTCTGTTGCATCATATACATTGCAGGCAAACATCAGATCCTGCCAGACGATCAGGCCCTTTTCATCGCATAATTCATAAAATGTATCGGATGGATAGTATCCGCCGCCCCAGACGCGGATGCAGTTAAAATGCGACCTTCTCGCCGATTCCAGCAGATATTCCTGCCTCTCCCTGGTAATCCGGGAATATACGCAGTCCTCCGGAATATAATTTGCTCCCATGGCAAAGATTTTGACTCCATTCACCTTGAACGCAAACTCCCGTCCCCACTGATCTTTCTCGCGGCTCACCGTGAGTGTGCGAAGCCCAATCGTCTTCCTTTCCCGCTGGACGACTGTTCCGTCAGCATCCAGAAGTTCTATTTCCATGTCGTACAGTGGCTGCTCGCCGTATCCGTTCGGCCACCAGAGTTCCGGATTCCTGATTGCGAGAGTTCCTTCCCAGTCCATGCAGATGCCAAGATCCGCTTCCAGTTCCACACACTTTTCGCCTGAGCTGTCTCTCTTTTTTATTTCCACCCGAATCTTCTGTTCATCTCTTACTGTTTTGCATCCCTCAAATCCGATCCGCACATGAAGTTCCACTTCACCATGATTATGCTTCTGACGGATTTCAACCTCATCTATCCTTCTTCCCGTCCATCCTTCGAAATAAATATCCCGGAAAATTCCCGCATCGACAAGCTGCGGTCCCCAGTCCCATCCAAACATGGAATGTGCTTTTCTCACGAGTTGATTCCCTCTTATCGCTCCGCTGGCAATAAACTTTGCCTCCTTATTGTCCGCAAACTGGTAGTTCTCAATATATTCCAATACAGACAGGAATTCGATCCGGATCTGATTCTTTCCCGGATGCAGATACTTTTTTACCGGGATTCTCCATGTTCTGTGCATATTATCAGCGTAAAATATCTTCTCTCCATTGATATAAATTTCAGCTAACGTGTCCAGACCTTCACACACAAGCTCGATCTTCTCTTCTTTTAAAAATGTATCCGCAAGCAGGAATTCTCTTTGGAAAATGTAGTCCTTTCGGAATAGTTCTCTGGTCGGGTATTCGTTCATCCTGTCATAAGGATCCGGTATGGCTTTGGCATCAAGGAGAGTGGAGAGTACAGATCCCGGAATCTCTGCACGGTAGCTCTTCTTCTCCCCTCTCTGGTTCATGTTCCAGTTTCCATTTAGTGTTAATTGTTTCATAATGCAATTCCTTTATCTAATCAAATTATTATGCGCTGACCCCATTGTCAACACCGCGCAATTCAAACAATCCGGCGGTCACTGTTTTATTGGTTTTGACCCGGAGAATCCTCTCCTGTTTCTCATACTGATATTCCATCTCTGATTCCCGCGGATAAAGGCATGATACCTGAAGATTTTCCCATGGAAGCACCTGTGCTTTGACTGGAAT
>JBJENH010000136.1:18092-21603 GCA_051880095.1 Bariatricus sp.
ACTGCCGCCTGCTCCGGCGTCACTCCCGTTGGTGCATTCGCAGCGATGACCGCATATTTCAGATAATCGTCCTGATCGCTGGTGGACTGAATACTACACCTGGAAAGCAGGGCATAATCCATGCGAAGTCCACCGCTGGAGCAATTTTCAATAATCAGATCCGGATACTTTTCCCACAGACTGTCCAGCCACGCAAGATAACTTCTCTCATGCTCCAGCATACCCTCGCCGCAGCTTTCTGCATATAACTCTGTCCCAATTCCCGGCTCAATATTGTAGTCCATTTTGATATATCCCACACCATACTCCTGAACCAGGCGATCCACCGTCTCCGTCATATACGCACGGACATCCGGATTCCTGTAATCAAGCTGATAGCGGCTCCGATCATATACCCGTTTCCCGTGCCGGATAAAGAACCAATCGCCCGGCACTTTGGAAGCCATCTTGCAATGAATTCCCATCACTTCCGGCTCCAGCCAGACTCCGGGAATCAGACCTTTTTCTCTGATTGCATCCGTCACCTTCTTCAGACCTTCCGGAAATCGAGCCTTGCTTTCCTTCCACTCTCCAACACTGTCCCACCAGTCTCCATCAGCATACCATCCCGCATCAATACAAAAATACTCACATCCTGCATTTGCTGCCGCATCGATAAGCGCATATTCTTTCTTTGCTTCCGGTTTTCCCCAGAGGCAGTTCATATAATCGTTGAAAATCACCGGAAGTCTTAAATTATCTTCATTTTTTCTCCGGATTCTCCTCCGGTACCCGGTCAATACTCCCATTGCGCCATCCATCCCCTGATCCGTAACGCCGACCGCCGCTTTCACCGTCTCGAAAGACGCGCCCGGTTTTAAATCCTTGAACCAGTGAGAATAAATCTCATTCGGACCCCCAAGCGCCAGATACAAATGACCGTTCTGATCTCCAATCTCCCAGTGCCAGGAGCCGTTATGCTCAATCTGCCAGAAAAGTCCCGAATTTGTTTCTATGTTCTCCAGAAACGCCATCGGGAGATACTCTTTCGTCGACCAGTTTCCCGTATTGGAAATGCGCAGCATCCCAGAAGACCGCTGAATATCCGCAGGCTGAACCTGTTCCAGACCAAGCTGAGGTAACGTGTAACATTTCCAGTTCAGCTCTCTTTGCCAACTATTATGTGGAATCCAGATCCTCATCTTCTCATCTCTCGAAAGCTTCCCTTCCTTCTCAATCCCTTCATAATGAAAATTAGAAATGTATTCAAGCGTCTGTGTTTCATTTCCCCGATTTTCCACACGATGCCAGATTCTTACTACAGACAAGCCGTCATAAAACTGTATGTAAGAGATAACCTGTACCTTCGTCATCTCATCTTCCGTCAAAAATCTGAGATAACGTCCCTCTTCATTTCTCTCATCCGAATGAGACACATATTTCATACGGTATCCGGGTGCTGTCACGATATACTTATTGCCATGCCTCTCATATGGACGATCAAATCCCGAAAGGTTCATTCCAATGAACGGAAATCCATCCGGCACAGCATCTGCCACAATCTCTGTCTCGCAGAATGGCTTTGCAGAAAAATGCAAAAGCTTTAGGTTATTATTCTCTTCGATTCTCCAATGAATATAGATTCCATTTTCGTGCACCTTGATTTCTTTTACATCCACGACGTTTCTCCCATATTTATAACATTTCTCCGTTACTTTGAATCACATCCCGATACCAGTATGCCGAATCCTTCCAGACTCTCTCCTGCGTCCGGTAATCCACATAGATCAGCCCGAACCGCTCCGCATATCCGCGTGCCCACTCGAAATTATCCATCAATGACCAGTGAAAATATCCCCGCAAATCAATTTCTCCGCAAGCTCTCTTTAATTCATGCAGATAACGCGCGAGAAAATCGATCCGGTTCGGGTCATGCACCTTTCCGTCCAGAGAAACCACGTCATGGCAGGAAATCCCGTTTTCCGTGATATAGATCGGTTTCCGGTAACGTTCATACAAAAACTTCGGTCCCCAGTACAACGCCTCCGGTGTCACCGGCCAGCCAATAGCCGTTCTCGGGAATCCCTCGTATCGTTTGACCTCCTCCGGCTTTCCATCCTCACCCATACGGATGCATCTGCCATTGTAGATATTCTGCCCGTAAATATCGATCGGCTCCGCGATCAGCCTCATATCTTCTTCTTTAATCTTTGGAAGATACTGCTCATAACGTACCAGTCCCTCTTCCGGATAGTGCCCGAGAAGTACCGGATCCGACCACCACGGTATATTCCACGTCCAGTTTCCATCATCCTCCTGCAGAGAAAACATCATCTGCCTTGCCGCCTCAATATCCTCCGGCTGTTCCGTCTCCGGATAACACATTCCGCAGGTCGGTGCAAATCCGACAATCAACGGTTGTTTTCCGTACTGTCTCAGCATCTGCACAGCCCTTCCATGCGCCATCAGCACGTGATGCGCCATTTGAAAGGTATCACGAAGCGGCATTTTAAGTCCCGGCGCATGTTCCCCGGTCAGAAATCCAAGTCCCACAAAGCACTGCGGCTCATTGATTGTGAAATAATGCTTTACCCGGTCACTGAACCGTTCTGCGATCAGCTTTGCATACTGACCAAACCATTCTACAATCTGCGGATTCATCCAGCCGCCCCGTTTGTAAATCTCATACGGAAGTTCCCAGTGAAAAAGCGTGATATATGGCTCAATTCCATTTGCCAACAGTTCATCTATAAGCGCGTTGTAGAACGCAATGCCTTTTTCATTTACACGCCCAAAGCCATCCGGAAGCACTCGCGACCAATCAATCGAAAAACGATAGGCTTTCAGCCCCATCTCTTTCATGCTCTTCACATCTTCGCGATATCTGTGATAATGATCGCACGCAATTTTTCCGGTATGATCTCCGAATACATGTCCCGGTTCACTTGTATAGACATCCCATATATGCAGTCCCTTGCCTTCACCTTCCACAGCACCTTCAATCTGGTAAGCACTGGTCGCAGCACCCCAGACAAAATCCTTTGCAAATCCCATATTTCTATCCTCCGTTGAACTATTCTACCTGCTTTGCAGGTTATCAAAACTTACTCCCACCCTTCGATCTCTAATGTTTCTATATAGGCAGCCAGCTCATCTGCCATTTCCTCAGCCTCCAAAATCCTCAAATGCCCCGGAGTTCCCTTTCCGTTCCGCTTAAAAATATACTGTGTAATCTTCGAATCCTCGATTTCATGTACCACCTGTGCAATGGACCGATCCCAGGCAGCATCATGCTGCAGCAATGTCGTACAACAGATAATCTGTGCATCAGGATATTGTTTCCTGAGCTTTCGAAGGAAAATGCTATAATGTTTTCTCCAGACAACCGCTTTCTCTCCGTCATAATCTTCTTTCATATAATCATAAGGATGATTATCATTCTGTCCAATTGCCACAATTACCACCTGCGGTGTGTACTCTGTAAAATTCCATTCTACCGGATCTCCAAGTTCCGGATTATATTGAATCTTGT
>JBJENH010000136.1:21703-24596 GCA_051880095.1 Bariatricus sp.
ATATTCCCGCCTTCCGCGATCTCCAAGCCCAGTATCGCAAACTCATGACAGGAATCCTGCCTTTTGAAAAACAATACCTCATGTTCCTCCAAATCTTCCTTTTCCACCGGGATCTCAAGCAACGCTGCGCCGTTTCTTGGCAGCGCCAGCGTCATCTGTTTGCCGTCCAGTATACAGCCCAGGAAATTATTCCAATATACATTTTTATTTCTAATATAAATTTTCAGTATACTACCGGTAAATCTCATTCTTACCGAAGTACATGGATATACAAAGATCGGAGCTTTGGGATTGCTCCAGTTGATCCTGCCACAATACTGTAATTTTTCATTGTCTGCTTCGATTCTCATATGCTTATCCTCGCGTTCTTTCAGTCGCGCAGTGTCTTGCCCATGCCGCAAGTCCGGCTCCGTGCATGAATTCTCCGGATGCCACGATTTTCTCAAACTCCTCATATGGAACTTCTTCTACGTTTAGCACCTCCGCATCATCCAGACTACTGTCGGTTCTTTGTGCACATATCGCTTCAAACAGATAGATCTTTTCATTGGTAGATCCGAAAGACGGATAAAATGCTCCCAGTGGTATCAGTTTCTCCACATGGTACCCTGTCTCTTCCAGAAGTTCACGCTTCGCCGCCACACCGGGTTCCTCACCCGGGTCGATCAATCCACCCGGAAATTCTCTTTGCCAGGAACGGATGGGATATCGGTATTCTATCAAAGTGACAATTTTATGGTTGTGAATCGGAAGGATACACACCCCTTCCTTCATTTCCAGATAATCGTATGGACAGAGTTTGCCGTTTACCCTTACCTGATCGGATACGATCGTAAATCTCCCCATTGTCTTTTTTTCCGACGTAATTGTCTCAAATGGATTTTCTTTTTTCATGCTCTTTCTCCTCCCATCACTTCTTCAATTATAATAGCATTTCAACTCATCCTCTATAAAACAAGGCGGCAGATTTTATATTTTCTGCCGCCTTGAATTTTCCATCCACCATCAACCACTATATCAGGCTCGCCGCCCCAATCATTCCAGCTGAATTACCGAGTGCTGCGATTGCAATTTCCGGCAGTTCACCTTTCACTCCTCCGAAGCATCCTTCCTTCATGATCTGAGAAAGCGGTTTGGTAAGTTTCTCTCCCTGACCGGAGATTCCGCCGCCCAGCAGTACCAGTTGCGGACGGAAAATATTTACAATATTGACGATTCCGACTCCGAGCCTCCGAATATAAAGATCCACCACCTCTTTCAAAGCTGCGTCTCCTCCGGCTGCTCCATCGAAGATTTCTTCCGGAGAAAGTTCCTTACCGGTCGCCCGTTTTGCGTCTCTCATAAGGGCGGTCGCGGATGCATATGCCTCCAGACATCCACGCCTTCCGCAGGTACAGGGTTCTCCGTCTTCCACAATGACCATATGGCCCAGTTCGCTTCCGCCGATTCCTTTCCCTTCGTAAATGGTTCCGTCCAGAATAATTCCGCCGCCGACTCCGGTTCCAAGGGTAATCATAATGACATCCTGACATTCCTTGCCCGCACCGGCAACAGCCTCACCGAGTGCAGCACAATCTGCATCATTGGCAATCTTAATCGGTATCGGAAGATATTTTCCCATTTCTTTTATAATTTCTACATTTTCCCATTTGATGTTGTTCGAATATCGAACCACACCATGTTTTCGGTCCACCGTACCAGGTACACCGATACCGGCACCCACGCACTGATCCATAGGAATTCCCTGCTGTTCCATCAGCTCCAGCGTTTTCTGACCGATTTCTCCGATCACTTCTTCCGGAGTGCGGGACGCATTCGTCTTCATCTTCGTATAAGCAATGATCTTCTGATGAATATCCACAAGACCGATCTTTGTGTCCGTACCTCCGATATCGATTCCAATACGGACCGGAGCTGCTTTCTCCCGAATCGTTGTGATCAATGCATCACAAGAACCTTCCACGGTATAATTCCCGCTTCCGGCAGACAGAAAGAAACTGTCTCCTTTTCGGAATTCCAGTGTTTCTTTGCCATCGGAAATGGTTCCCTTGCCGTCCAGAAACAGAATGCTGGCGAAGGACTCATCGGAAACATTTCCTTCCATCTTTTTCATGACTTTGCCATCCAGATTCAGCTTATCTACCGTAAAATAATCACAGTCGGCCACATGCGGATAGCTGCTCTTATCCTTGATGATTGGCACCCGGTTGGTCACTGCAAGCGCCTTCTCAATATGAAGGTCACGTTTTTTGCCGTCCTTCCCGACTCTTCCGTAATCGTATACCCGGTAGGTTACATTGGAATTCTGCTGGATCTCTGCGATCAGGATATCTTTACCGATCGCATGGATCGTTCCCGATTCGATGAAGAGTACATCCCCTTTCTGAACCGGAACTGCATTCAACACTTCCAGAAGCGTATCCTCCTGAATTCGTTTCGCGAATTCCTCTTTGCTGATTTCCTTTTTGAAACCATAATACAAAAATGCATGTTCCCCTGCATCCATCACATACCACATCTCGGTTTTACCGTACTGCCCTTCATTCTTCAGAGCATAGCGGTTATCCGGATGTACCTGGATCGAGAGGTTATCCTTTGCATCGATAAATTTCGTCAAAATTGGGAAATCACGAAATCTTCTGCAGTGTTTCCCCAGTACCTCTTTGCCTTCCGCATCAATATACTGCTGCAGTGTCTTTCCGGCATATTTTCCGTTCGTGATAAACGACGGTCCATCCGGATGGCAGGACAGCTCCCATGCCTCAGCCAGTACTTCACCATCATATTCAATGCCGTATTCATCTCTCAGCCTGCTGCCGCCCCAGAGGTAATCCTTACAGCTTGGTTTTAATTTTAAAATGCTCATCTTCTTCGCCCGCCTATTCTGCCAGCT
>JBJENH010000136.1:24696-47846 GCA_051880095.1 Bariatricus sp.
AGCTTGGTTTTAATTTTAAAATGCTCATCTTCTTCGCCCGCCTATTCTGCCAGCTCTTCCACGGCTTTCATCATTTCATCCAGCTTCTCCTGCGCTTCTTTCTCGTCCGCACCCTTCACTCCGATATAGAATTTGATCTTTGGCTCGGTTCCTGACGGACGGATACAGCACCAGGTATCCCCTTCCAGTTCAAAATACAGCACATTGGATGTCGGAAGTCCGGTAGCCATCTTTTCACCTGCCATATAATCCACCAGCACGTCTTCCCGGTAATCCCGGAACTGTGTCACCTTAAGACCACCGATTTCCTTCGGAACTTCCTTTCGAATGCCTTCCATCATTTCCTGAATCTTCTTCGCTCCGTCCTGTCCTTTCAATGTGACCGTAGACAGACCTTCTTTATAATATCCATATGTCCGGAACAGATTGTCCATCTGATCGCAGAGCGTAATTCCCTGATGCTTGCACCATGCAGCAACTTCGCAGAGTGCCATTACGGCAACAACCGCATCCTTGTCTCTCGCATGGGTTCCCACCAGACATCCATAGCTTTCTTCGTAACCAAAAAGGTACACATGTTTATGGTTCTGCTCAAAGAATTTGATCTGCTCTCCAATATACTTGAAGCCTGTCAGCGTTTCGAGCAGGCTCACATTGTACGCTTTTGTAATCTCTTTCGCCATCTTTCCGGATACGATGGTTGTAACAACCGCCCCATTTTCCGGAAGAGTTCCCATTGCCTTTTTCTGAGAAAGAATATATTCCAGAATCAGCATACCGGACATATTTCCTGTAAAGCTCTTGTATTCGCCGGTCTTTGTGTCTTTCGCATACACACCGAGACGGTCCGCATCCGGATCCGTTGCAAGAACGATGTCCGCATCCACTTCTTTTGCGAGCTTCAGTGCCAGAGCAAATGCATTTTTATCCTCCGGATTCGGATAGGATACGGTCGGGAAATTGCCGTCCGGCAGTTCCTGCTCTTTCACTACATATACCTGTTCAAATCCCAGTTCTTTCAGAACTCTTCGCACCGGAAGATTGCCGGTACCGTGAAGCGGTGTATACACGATCTTGAGATTCGATGCTTCTTCACGGATGATCTCCGGATGCAGCACCTGCTTCTTCAGCGCCGCCATATATTTGTCATCCATTTCCGGCGAAATGACTTCATAGAGTCCTGCTTTCTCCGCTTCTTCTCTGGTCATGGTCTTTACTTCATTAAAATCGGTGATGGCATTTACTTCACCGATGATTTCTTTATCTCTCGGCGCCGTAATCTGCGCGCCATCCTCCCAGTATACTTTATATCCGTTGTACTCCGGCGGATTGTGGCTTGCCGTCACTACGATCCCTGCCGTGCAGCCGAGTTCTCTCAAAGCAAAGGACAGCATCGGAGTCGGACGAAGGGATGGGAAAATATTGGCCTTGATTCCGTTAGCCGCCAGACAAAGCGCCGCTTCTTCGGCAAATTCCGGGGACATATTTCTGGAATCGTAAGCGATCGCCACACCTTTTTGCTCAGCTCCCTGCTTCTTGATATAATTTGCCAGACCCTGTGTCGCTTTACGAACGGTGTAAATGTTCATGCGGTTGGTTCCGGCACCGATGATGCCGCGAAGCCCGCCCGTTCCGAATTCCAGGTCACGGTAAAAGCGCTCTTCGATCTCTTTCTCGTCATCCGCAATCGCAGCGAGCTCTTTTTTTGTATCTTCGTCGAAATATGTATCTTTCATCCAAAATTCATATGTTTCTTTTGCGTTCATAAACAGCCTCCTGAAAACTACCTCATTCCAATCTCTCTGTCATTTTCGCTGGTTTTGCTGTGATCCTTGATATAATCCACGATTTCATCCAACGTTGTAAATGCCAGTCCCACATAACTGTCAGCAGCCCCATAATATACTGCAATCCTACCACTCTCCGAATCATGAATTGTTGCACACGGGAAGCATACATTTGGCACAAATCCTCGTTCCTCATACCATTCTTCCGGTGTAAGGAGGAAATTCTCACATCTATATTTCACTTTGGATGGTTCATCGATATCCAGGATTGCACCACCAATTGAGTACACATATCCATTACAGGTTCCGGTCACACCATGATAGAACAGAAGCCACCCTTCACTTGTCTCGATCGGAGCTGCACCTCCTCCAATCTTCAGTGCCTGCCACCATTCCGGATTCTTGCTCATAACATGACGATGTTTTCCCCAGTAAACCAGATCAGGGCTCTCGCTGACAAAAATATCTCCGAATGGTGTGTGTCCACTGTCGGACGGTCTTGAAAGCATCATGAAATTGCCATTGATTTTTCTCGGGAACAGAACCGCATTTCTGTTAAATGGAAGAAACGGGTTCTCCAGCCTGGTGAATGTTTTAAAATCTTTTGTTTTCGCCATTCCGATCGCAGCACCGTAAAAATCCTGACACCAAATAATATAGTATGTATCCTCTATCTTAACCAGTCGCGGATCGTATGCATATACCGGCATAAATTCTTTTCCGTTTTCATCCACAAACCGAATCTTTTCCTTATCAAATTCCCAATGGATACCATCTTCGCTTCTTCCAAGATAAATATATGGGATCCCATTGACCTGTTCACCCCGGAACACTCCGATAAATTTACCCTCATATGGAACGACCGCACTGTTGAAGATTCTGGCAACCCCCTCAACCGGATTTCTCCCAATGATTGGATTTTCGGTATATCTCCAGATTGGTGCTCCCGTCAAATTTGCCGGTTTTTCCTGCCATGGCACATTCGGAACTGCCGGACTCATCATTTTATATTTTCCCATAACCTGTCTCCTTATTTCTCTGCTTTCAAATACTCCAGATTTTTTCTGATCAGCTCACATCTCTGCGCGACACACTCCACAGATCGTCCAGGATCCTGCGGCGTGTTAAAGACATAATCCACCAGTTTATCAATGGTCGTTGTCGCAACATGCATTCTTGTATCGCTGGATGCATAGTAAATATAAACATCTCCATTCTCATCAACAATGGCTCCATTTGTGAACACTACGTTGGAGACGTCTCCAACACGTTCTTCACCTCTTGGACCCATCAGCATTCCGGACGGTTCAGCGATGACCTTCCATGGCTCATTTAAATCTGTGGCGAATGCATACAGTACATAACGAAGCCCTGCTGCAGTATTTCTTACACCATGTGCAATATGGATCCATCCTCTATCCGTCTTAATCGGCACAGCTCCGGCACCATTCTTCGCCTCCGTGATCGTGTGATATTTTCTTCTGCTTGTCAGACGTTCTTCGTCAATGACTGCATGTTCAATATCCTCACAAAGCCCAAATCCAATCCCACCGCCCGATCCGGTATCAATAAAATCATCCATAGGCCGGGTATAAAATGCATACTTCCCATCCACAAATTCCGGATGCAGCACCACATTTCTCTGCTGTGGAGAATGCAGGGTCTTCAGGTTATTCAGGCGTTCCCAATGCTTCAGGTCTTTCGTTCTTACAATACCTGCCGCCGCTACCGCTGCCGACAGATCAGCGACTACAGTATCCTTGCTTTCCGAACAGAATACACCGTAAATGTATCCATCCTCATGCTGTGTCAACCTCATATCATAAACATTTGTCTCCTCCGGGCAGATATCATCCAGAAGAATCGGGTAATCCCAAAAACGGAATCCATCTATTCCATTGTCACTCTCCGCAACTCCAAAAAAGGATTTCCTGTCGTTTCCTTCAATACGTGCTACGAGATAATATTTCCCGTTCAGCTTGATCGCTCCGGAGTTCATCACCGCATTGACACCAAGGCGTTCCATAAAATATGGATTCGTCTCCGGATTCAGATCATATCTCCAGGTAAGCGGGATGTGTTCTCTTGTCAGTACCGGATATTCATAACGGTCAAAAATGCCGTTATAAAAATCCGTTTTCTTATTCTTTCTGTTGATAATTTTTTCCTGTTTTTCCAGTTCAATCTGATAATTTTTATGCAGCATCTATTTCTCTCCTTATCACTTCCAGACACATCCTTCCATTATGGTAAGGACACTTCCACTCGTCCACGATCGGCTTGTCTTCATATGGTTTTCCTTCTTTATCCAGAAGCCAGAACCACTCTGAGTTTTCTCTCTTATCGATTACATATTCTTTAATATACTCCCAGATATCTTTTGCCGCCTGCAGATATTCCGTTTTTGACGGATCTTTCTGGTAACCGTTCAGGAACCCGACAATTGCTTCCGCCTGAACCCACCATACACGGTCTGTATCCACCACACCTTTTTCGCATTCGTTGCTCAATGAATGCCCGTCAAATGCTGTTTTATATATTTGTGCAGTCAGATCTCTCGTGATCGGTGCCATTTTCTTTTCATATTCCGGATTTCCAATGACTTCCACCGCACGGTCGACCAGCCAGGCAGTCTCAATATCATGGCCATAAGAATGCAGATCCAGCAGGCTGTGATATTCCATATCAAAGAATACCTCCTGACGATGAAGCTCCGGATTATAGATCTTATCCGCAATGATATCCAGAATCCACTCAATCCGTTCTTTTACATCCGGTTTACCGGCAACGCGATAATACTCCGTATAAGCCTCCAGTACATGAAGAAGGGTGTTCATCGTCCTCCCCGCAATCACTCCGTTTTCAGACAGCTTATCATTTTCCTCAGGTACGAATTCCCTGTCAAACGCCTCCAGATACCCTTCCGAGTCCCTGCATTTTTCTTCGATGATCCGGTATATCTCACCCGCAAGCCGGATACTCTCTTCATCACCGGAAGCCGCATAGTATGACGAAAGTGCATAGATGGAAAACGCCTGATTATACGTATGTTTTGTCGTATCTTGTGGCTTTCCGTCGTATGTTACAGACCAGTAAACTCCGCCATACTTCTGATCGACACAGAAACGTTTCATAAACTCATACCCATGTCTGGCCTCTTCCAGAAGATCCGGATCCTTAAGCACCTGATATGCCTGCGAGAAAAACCAGGTAATTCGGCTGTTCAGAATGCACCCCTTGACCGCTTTCGTGTCCAGTTTCCTGTCAAATCCCATAAATCCATAATATCCGCCAAACGTATCATCCCGCAGGGATTTCCAAAAAGGAATGATCTCATTTTGCAGATGCTCTTTAATTTCTGTTCTCATTCCCATTTTCCTTTCTTACCTATAAATTTGTCACCAGACAGACCCTGCCGCCTGGTGACAATGATTTTTTATCCCTTAACAGCACCCGCTGCAATACCACTGTAAATCTGCTTCTGACATAAAATAAATAAGATCAAAGCCGGCAACAGTGAAATAATAACACCTGCACAAATCAGATTGTACTGGCTTCCAAGTGGTCCGGTAAACGTATACAGGGATGTTGCAACCGTACAGAGCCTCGTCTTATCCTGCAGATACAGCTGTGCACAGTAATATTCATTATAAGTATTGGCACCCTTCAGGATCATACTTGTTATGATCGCCGGTTTCAGAAGCGGCAACAAAATCTTGCTGTAGATCGTAAAATATGACGCTCCGTCAATGATGGCCGATTCATCCAGAGATACCGGAAGATTCTCAAAATACTGGATGAAAATATAAATGGAAATAACATCCGTCCCCATCATCATAATGATGTATCCGTATAATTTATTTACAAAATGAAGATTTACCATGATCTCATATACAGATACCTGCATGGCGATTGCAGGAAGCAGTGCCGCAAATGTAAACAGATTTCGGATCAGGCCATTGCCCGGGAACTTGAATCTGTTTAGTACATATGCCAGCTGCGTTCCGATGATGATAGAACCCAGAAGAACGATCACCAGAATAATTCCGGAATTTTTAAATGCAGTCAGCATATTTGCTTTGCTGAATGCTTTTATAAAATTGTCAAAGTTCAGCCAGCTTTCCGGCATCGTCATAACACTCGTTGATTTATATTCAGCATCTGTCTTAAATGCAGTAATAACACATGATACGATCGGTAGAACCGCACAGAATGAGAAGAAAATCAGCGATGCATATTTCACAACGGTCCAGATGATAAATCCGGGACTATAATGTTTTCTTGTTTTTACCTGCTGTGCCATACCTAGCGACCTCCTTTTCCAGATGCAGCCTTCTGTTTTGCTTCAAGACGGCGTTTCTTCTTTGCTGAACGGCTCTCATCATCTGCCTCCATGTTACGGAACGCAAACTTGAAGAACAGCTTCTGCAAAATCGTACAAATAAATATGATTACCAGCAAGAATACCGCCATAGCTGACGCAAGACCTACCTTCTGATTCGTATGTGCGATTGTGTTCATTACTACGAAGAATGTTCCGGTTCCATTTGCACCATCAGTGATAACGTAAGGAGCCTCGAAAGCACTCAAAGAACCTGTGATGGAAAGAATCACGTTCAATGTTACGATTGTCTTGATACTTGGCAAAATAATGTAGCGGAACTGCTGGAATTTATTTGCTCCATCCAGTTCTGCCGCTTCATAAAGCGAGTCATCCACTGACATCATCGCACCAACAAAAAGTACCATCTGCTGACCACAGTATCTCCACACAGATGAAGCAACCAGTGACCAGTTATTGACCGACTGATCCTTCAGCCAGTATGGCAGGTTTGCAAGATCAAAGCCACACCACTGAAGCACGGTATCGAATACGAATCCCCTTGTGTAGAAGAAACGGAAAATAAAACCGATTGCAATACCATTAATCAGATACGGGAAAAATATAAGTCCCTTAAATAATCCGCTGGCTTTTACCTTCATTGTCAAAATTGTTGCCAGATACAAGGCCAGTGCAATCTGAATCACAGCACCTACCATATAGTAAAGGCAAAGTTTCAAGGATGTTACGATATCTTTTCGATGGAATATCGCCACATAATTATCCAGTCCAACAAATTTTCTTGCCCCCACATATTTCATTTTATAAAAACTGAATTTCACCATTTCAGCGAACGGAAGATAAGTAAAAGTGAACAGCAATATCAATGGAATAATTGAAAATGCCAGAATGATGATCGTCTGCTGCCCTTTTCTACTTTTCAGCCATTGTCCGAACGTCTTTTTGTTTTTAACCTCTTCTCTTGTTCCCATGTGATTTCCTCCATTTTATTTCAATGGGTTTCTGGAGGTAAAGAGCGGGACTTTCTATGATTCCCGCTCTTTTTCTTCCTTTATTTACCGGCTGCTATTTTACTTCAACGTCTAAGCTTTCCTGCGCATCTGACCATTTCTGATTCCACTCGTTCATGATTTCATCAAATGTCATATCGCCGTTAGAAGCATGTTCTACGATTGCCTGAACTTTTTCGTTTCCGCCTGCACCAACCATAAGTTCTGATTCTGCATTCATTTCATTCAGGAGATCCTCTTCGCCTTCAATTGCAGGTTCATTTGAAATAAATTCGATATTATTTTCAATGAATTCGGTATATACTTCCGGATATTCTTCATCGCCTACTGCAAGCGGAAGACCACCTTCATTGTATGAATATCCTGATTTTTCAGTCATCCATTTTACAAATACCATTGCTGCTGTCTGCTTATCTGAATCAATATCTGCATTAATACCGAAGCAGTAATCTTCATCTGCCGGTGAATACTGTTTTCCGTCGATCTGCATCGGGAATGGCATATATCCGACATTTTCCGGAGTATCGCCAGCCTGCTGCATCTGCGGATAAGCCCATGAGCCGAGCACCATCGTTGCAACCTGTCCGGAGTTCAGCATACTCTTGCTGCCTTCCCAGTCTGTTGTAGCAAAATCGTCCTCTGTAAGTCCTTCTGCTACTGCATCATACAGGATTTTGTAAACATTGTAAGCACCTGCTCCATTGCCCGGATCTGCAAACGGATCTTTCGCATGAGCAAATTCCTGATTTCTGAATTTCGCATCACCGGTAGCTGTTACTGCGGTATAATCATCCCATGCACCCATCGTCCAGCCTGCTGCGTAGTTTGTATAAAGCGGTACTGCGTCTGTCTTCTCTTTGATTGCCTTTAATGCATCGATAAATTCTTCCGGTGTCTTCGGCGTCTCTGTAATTCCAGCTTCTTCGAACACTTTCTTGTTATATACAATACCACGTCCAACTACTGTGCATGGGATTCCGTATACTTCATCCTCATACAGCCATCTGTTCGGATATTTCACTTCTTTACTTACAGATTCCACATCACCATAAGATAAGAAATATGTAGACAGGTCGGATTTATCTACTTCCGGGATCATCATGATGTCTCCCCAGTCTCCGCCCTGAAGACGGAGTAATGAATCCTGCGCATAATCTGTGATTCCTTCAATTTCCACTTTAATATCCGGATATTCTTTATTAAATTCCTCTAGATATGCTTCCCAGCTCTTTCCAGGATAGTCTTTATCCAACATATCCGTTCTGTTTGTAAGAAGCTTCAGATCAGCCTTTAAGTCTGTGTAATCTTCACCAAGTTTGATGTCGGTATACTTCACATCACTTTGCTCTCCGCCTCCGGCTTCTTTTTCGCCGCCTCCACATGCTGCAAGAGATACAGTCATAACTGCTGCCATTGCTGCCGCTGCTGCTTTTTTCCATTTCATACGTTTTTCCTCCTCGCCTTTTTAAGTTTTATTTAGGTTGAATTAACTTTAATTTAATTATATTCAATTATATCATATAGTCATCAATTATTCTTGCTAATTATCAATGATTTTTGTTTTGTATGGTATTTTTGTGAATTATTTACGATTAATCAATGTATTTTTTGTTCATATTATTGTAATTACTTTTTCGTTTTTTTGTGTTAAAATACTATTTAATTACTTTTAAGCTAATTTATTAATTTAATTAGCTTTTAATTATTTTTTTGAGGAGGTTATATATGAATTTCATAGAGAGTTATTTAGCTTCAGCAAAAGTAAAACGTATGGTAAATATTAAGCCCGATCCCCGATATCTGATCCCCAATGTTTACTCCTCCTCTTCTGATATCATTTTAGAAAACAAACAAAATTACCTGCATTTACTGGCCGGCGGAAGTATTCATGTAGAATTTCCGTTCATAATTTCGTTTTCAGCTATGGATTGCTGCCTCTGTCTCTACACGGATCGGGGTGGTGCTTCTGTATGTCAAAATGAAACTTCTGTTTCGATAACCGAAAAGCAGATGACCGTATTAGACTGCAGGAAACCCTTTTCTCTGCATTCTTTCATGCTGCCATGGGACTTTAAACTATTCTTCTTTGCCGGACGAGATCTTGATCTTTACGATTCCTTTTTATTCCGGGACACTCCTTTTGCTTATCGCGTTTCGGAATATTCTCGCATTCCCGGAGCACTTGATACGCTGCTTTCACTCAACACAGATTTCGGTTCCTATGAGATTATGGAAATGCATAAAAACCTGACGGAACTCCTTTCATCCCTAAGTCTATCCCGCATTCCGGCATCCTCTTCCCGGATTTCATCCGCCCCAGGCTATCTGTTGGAACTGCGTGACTATCTTCTGCATCATTATTACGAGCACTTTTCTCTGGATGAATGGGAAGAGCGTTTTCGTATCAACAAATACCGGATTTGCCGGGAGTTTACGGCTGCCTTTGATATTCCTCCGCTCAAGTTTCTCACCAGAACACGGATAGAAGAAAGCAAAAAAATGCTGCTTACCACAGACTGGACCGTCCATGAAATAAGCAGCAAAGTCGGTTATGACAATGTAAATCACTTTATTAATATATTCAAAAAGAATGTCGGTATGACACCCGGCGCTTTTAGACGAACGGTACCGGAGACGCAATCTGTCTCGCACTCTCCCGCTCAATAAATGTACCTCCCAGCATAAATACACCAGCAGTATATTTTTCGTTTTCCAGTTTATGGATTATAATGTGGACGGCACGCCTTGCCATCTCTTTCGTATCAATCTCATATGTAGTTATCCCGATCCCTGCGAACTGGTCGGTGACATAGTTGTCAAATCCCACCACAGAAATATCTTCCGGAACGGAATATCCACACATTTCCAGTTTTCGGATCAAAAGACTTGCCGACAAATCACAGTTACAGAAAAATGCAGTCGGCATCTCTTCCGGCAGTTCAAAATATTGCTTACTGTCTACATTTCCCATCTCTCTGTCACGATCATCGATAATCCACTCTTCTTTCTTCTCAACACCATGTTCCATAAGTGCTTTTAAGTAACCCAGATAACGGTCATCAATACTGTTCGTTGCCAGTCTGGTGCCTACAAAACCAATATTCTTATGCCCCAATTCAAAAAGATAATTCGTCATCTGGTATCCTCCCAGAAGATTGTTGGATACAACACAGTCGCACGTGCCCCAGTCGCATGTCGTGTCCAAATAAATCATCGGAAGATGGAGATTGAGCGAAAGAAATCCGGCATACTCTTTGTGAAAGGCTCCCATAACGATAATTCCATCCGCTTTCCCCTCCTGAACCACCTTCGGTAATTCGTTGTTCTTCTCAGTCTCATATCCAATCACTTCTAACACCGGGAAACACTTTCGTGCGATTGCCCTCTTAGAGATCTCCTGGCATATTTTCCAATAGAAAGACTGGCTCTCGCTCAAAAATCGTTCCGCTACAATCACACCTATTGTATAGCTCTTTTTAGCCTCTGCCGCATCTGAAGATGTATTTCTAACATATCCCATTTCATCCGCAAGCTGAATAATTTTGGCACGCATTTCTTCGCTGACACCTTTCTGTCCCGAAAGTGCTTTCGAAACAGTAACCGTACTGACATTCAACTTTGCCCCAATGTCCGATAACCTCACTGACTTTCCCATGATACCACCTACTAACTCCAAACATTCTACTTGTTTTTAGCTAATTACCTACTTCATTTTAGTGAATCATTTAATATTTGTCAATTCATAATGTCAAAATACGTCATCCAAAAAATCAGGATAATTCCCCAAAATCTACGACAATTTACCGAAAATTCCGACCAACATCAAAGAATTCAAAAATGCTGCCGCTCCCATTCCCACGAAGATCCAGATAATAAACACTGGAGCAAAGGTTTCAGGAGACACAAGCGTCCAGATGATCGGCGCACTGTTGATAATCAAAATAGCCACAGTCTGTGGCAAATGCGACGCTGCAATCTTCGCAGCATTTACAAGCGTTCCTTTTACTGTATTTTCAAAACGCGCTATCAGAGGAAATACATATCCCGCAACAGCCCCTGCTGCAGCGAGGAGCACCAGACATCCGCCATACATAATCATCGCAGCCGATGACCTTGAATCCTTCAGGATATGAAGGTCAGCCAGAAGCGCAGCGAATCCCAAGGCAAGCAGCAACGTCGATAAAACCGACTGTCTGAAGTTATCTTTAAATGCCTTAAAAAATCCTTTGATGATCGCCCCTTCTTCATCCTTTACTAATTTCATCATCATATAGTAAAGCGCGGTCGCCGACGCTCCGATTGTAATGATCGGAATAGAGCATAACAGAAAAAGTGCATTGAGCAGAACCACATCAAAAATTTTTGTCATTACTATATTAAAGGGATTGTCCGTCTGAAACATATTAAATTTTGCCATTTTTTACTCTCCTTTCTGCATCAGGTAGTCCAGAAATTTCATTGCATTTTCTGTATTCTGCGCACCCTGTGCAATAGAAAATACCGGACTTTCTATATAGTTCTTTACCTCTCCAAATCGGCTGCTGTCTGAAATGTCCACCCCATATGGACATTCTTCTCCCTGACCCGTTTCTTCATCTTCAAAAGTAATATCGTCCGAATCTTTGTACCCCGCGGCCAAAAGGAAATTTTCACAATATTTTCCTTTCTCTTTCTCATCCAGGATTTCATCCATACTTTGAAAGAAACCGTACCCTGCGTATTCCTGATAAACCGTCCGATCTGCAATGACCACATCGATCTGACCACTGTGAAGGTAAACTTCCAATTTAGACAATGCATCCTTCTGGGTAAAGAAAGAATCATCAATGATTACTTTTTGATATTTCCCATCTGCCCCAAGAAACTCTCGCAGTTCTTTTCCCATTTGTTCTGTTTTTTCTTCATCCAGCAACTCATCAATCACGGCAACATACAGAACCGTCTCCTCCTTCGGCCCCACAAAATGCCATATCAGAAAAACAGCAATTCCGATAGCCAATATTCCTGCAACACATTTAAGCAGATAATACTCCCGAAAATATTGTCTTCGTTCTTCCGAATTCATCGCGGCCCATTTTTCCTTTTCTGTTTTTTCTTCTCGCTTTTGATAGATAGATGCATCATCATCAAGCGCTGTTTTCTTATAAATTTTCATTTCCCTTCACCGTATCTTTACTGCATTTTCGCTTTTATAAAATGAAAGATTTTACTTTTAAAATCCCCACAAATATTCCTGATCGGCAAACCACAATACATCAGTTCTTCCCCCGAATAGACTTCACCCGTTTCTTCCAGGCAATATCCTGCCGCTTCATCCAGTCCCTTTAACCTGACCATTCTGCTATGCTGATTTGCCTCTCCCAGAACCTGAACATAAATCAATAATGCTTCTGATCCATCTTTTGCAGCAACTTCCCAGCAATCAAAGGGCTTTCGATCCGACCAGGATGCAATCCTATAGTAATCTCCCCGCTGAATGAGCTGCTGATATTTATGATACAACTCAGTCTGTGATTGGATCTGCGCACGATCTTCTTCTGCTATTCTTGTAATATCCAGTTCATATCCAAACGTACCGGATAGTGCCACATGACCTCTTGTCTCAAAAGGTGTATTTCTTCCTACGGTATGGTTCGGGCAGTCACTGACATGAGCACCTATAGAAGAGAGTGGGTAAATCAAAGCCGTTCCTTCCTGAATGCGAAGACGCTCGATCGCATCTGTATCATCCGAGCACCAAATCTGAGAACTATAGTACAGCATTCCCGGATCAAATCGCGCTCCTCCTCCTGAACAATTTTCAAGAAGCAGTTCCGGAAACTCCAAAACCAGCCTTTCCTGCATTTCATACAGCCCCAAAACATATCTGTGGAAAAGTTCTGACTGTTCATCATTTTCAAGCGCAGCGCTCCCAATATCACAAAGCTGCCGATTCATATCCCATTTTACATAAGCGATCGGGGCACTGCGAAGAATTTGGGCCACACACTCATACGCATAATCCCTCACTTCTTTTCTGGAGATGTCAAGCACATATTGCGCACGACTCTGCGTTGCCTCCCGCCCCTGAATCCGGATCGCCCAATCCGGATGTTTTCTGTATAATTCAGAGTCGGGAGAAATCATTTCCGGCTCAAACCAGATACCAAATTCCAATCCGATCTCATTCACTTTTCTTACAAGATCAGGAAGGCCTCCCTTGATTTTGTTTTCATTAACATACCAGTCCCCCAAAGAACTGTCATCACTGTTTCTTCTTCCGAACCATCCATCATCCATTACCAGCATTTCAATACCATTTTTCTTGGCTTCTTTTGCAATATCCAAAAGCTTTTCTGTATCGAAATCAAAGTAAGTAGCTTCCCAGTTGTTGATCAGTATCGGTCTTTTCTTGTATTTATACGAACTGCGGATCAAATGCTCCCGATAAAAATCATGGAAGGAATGTGTCATTTTATCCAGTCCTTCTGACGAATAGGTCATCACAACTTCCGGTGCCTGGAAAGCACTTCCCGGTGACAGTTTCCACGCAAATCCTTCCTGATTGATTCCCATAACCATTCGGATCTGACGGAACTGGCTCAATTCTGCCTGGGCAAGGAAATTACCGGAATATACGAAATTCATAGCATACACCTCACCATGTTCCTGTGTCGTATCCGGTGTGACAAGCGCAAGAAACGGATGCTCCTGATGGCTGGATTCGCCTCGCACAGAAGAAACCGCCTGTTTTCCATAGTGTACTGTTCCTCTCTGGATATGCCGTTCTCTCGCCCACGATCCACATAAACTGATCATCTCAAAATCCTGATTATCCATATCCAGACATGCGCTATATACTTTTTTTAGGCGAAGCATTTCCCGTCCGATATTGCAGATTCTGGCACTTCGCACTATCACATCTTCCTGCTCGAACGCAGAATAAAGTAACTCCACCTGTAATCCAAGAACGGGATCCTGGCATACAATTCGAAGCGTCTGAACTTCCATCTCTGCTCCAAAAGATGCCGGAAGGCCTTCCAGACATGGCTTACCTGCCATAATCTCATGCGATAAATAAAAAAGTTCTACACCTGACTGTCCCTTCTCGTTTTCCACATTCAAACAGCTTTCGCGGTAATCTCCAACTCCCCCTGTCGGGTATTCCATTGGAAATGTATCAAGAAATGCACTCTTTTCTCTTTTATTTTCTTCAGGAGTAAATGGGTGCTCCCCCATTCGAAGTAAATAGATACCTCCTGCATTGATCATTCTTTTCCCGTAGTATATGTGACCCAAATACCCTTCTTGTGATAAGCCGATCATATAGGTCGTGTTTGCTGTATCAAGTTTAAATATTCGCTTGCTTTTGTCAAACTGAATTCCCATGAGCCCTCCGTTTAGCTAATTTATGCATTTAATTTAATCTTTTTTACCTTAATTATATTTATGCATACTTTAACATAAAAGTCAATGCGATTTTCATTGTTAGGGATAACTTTTATATACAGCAACTTCAGCATTTCACCTTTCCTTCTATTTTCCAAACTCTCATTGAACTCTTCACCTCCAGAAAACCAGCAAACCCGTTTGTTCCAGTCAGCACAAAACAGGTTCTTTCAGATTTTGCTGAATCCCGTCAGCAGATTGCCGCGGGGAAAGGGCTTTTTATCAGGTTTTCTTTATTTTAAAAAACCCCACAGTGCTATCCACTGTGGGGTTTCATCATCTCAATGATTAATTATATTTTCTTTTCTTGTTGTAAACAACAACGCCTGTTGCTAATGCTCCGGCAAGAGTAATTGTTGTAACCCAAAGAGCTACGTTGCTTTCATCACCAGTCTTCGGTGCTTTTTTAGCCGTATTATCTACTGTAGTCTTATCTGTTGTAGCCGGTTTGTTCTGATTATTATTATCTGCCGGTTTAGCAGGATCTACCGGTGTAACTGGATCTACCGGATCTACTGGATCTACTGGATCTACCGGGTCAACCGGATCTACCGGGTCAACTGGGTCTACCGGATCAACTGGATCTACCGGATCAACTGGGTCTACCGGATCTACCGGGTCTACTGGATCTACCGGATCAACTGGGTCTACCGGATCAACTGGATCTACCGGATCACTCGGACCTATCGGATCAATGATTTCAATTTCTTTGTGTCCACAGCAGATACAAATCTTTACAATAGATCCCGGTTCTGTTTCTGTAGGTTCAGTGATAATTGGTTCTCCGTAGATACATCTGTGTTTCATTGTAACTGTAACAGTATCAACTTTTTTGATTACTTCATGCTGGCAAGTATTAATAAAATAATAACGTCCTCCTGCAAGTGCAAGATCTCCAATACTTGAAGTAACAGATGTAATCGTCTGGCATGGGCACTTCGGAACTAAAGAAATACTGTATCTTCCGGTAATAGCATCTGTATACTGTACAGACTCAGTAGCATATAACAAATCATCTACTGTCTTTCCTTCTAATGTGCCATCTTCCGGAATGTCTGTTACATTAACATTCACAGTTGTTTCGTAGCTTCCGCCAAACAGATTTGCACGGTATGTAGTTACCGTTTTTGAAAGCGTCTCTTCCTTTGCAAGTGCAGTCGTTGAGATCAGACCGATTGCGAGACAGCTTGTCAGCAAAAGGCTGACCAGTTTTTTTCTCATATTAAATCCTCCTTCTCTTTCCCCTTATCGGACGCAATGATGCCTTTATCATTCAAGTTTTACTACATCATAACATAACGCAATTCTTTTTGCAACCATTTTTTTCTATTTTTGTCATCGTTTATTTACATCGCACATCATCACCGCAAAACGGAATTTTACCGTTTGTGATTCTTTATTTTTGTTTGAATGGATCATCCGTATTTCCTGGAGCCTCTCCATCTTTTTCAACCAACATAATTTCAATGGCCTCTAATCGTTTGGAATATCCGGCCGTACCAGCTTTTTCCCCATTTTTTGCCCAATCGAGCCATCCAAAACTCTGAGCATGAACACGATAATAAACATCGTATTTTTCAGCCATTTCTCCAGTCAATTCAATCTGAATCGCCTCGAGCCTTTTTGACTCCCCGGAAGTTCCGCTTATCGCTCCGTCTGCTACCCAATCTTGCCATCCATAGGTCTGTACATGCGTTCTATATCGAATACTTCCCGCCACTTCCGGATCTACAAGATTTATCTGAATTCCTTCTAAACGCTTGGATTCGCCAAACGTACCGCTGGTGACACCGTCATACATCCATTCCTGCCATCCATAGGTCTGCACATGGGTTCTATATGTAACGTAATTTTTATTACTTAGTCCGGTAGATGTGATGTACGCTTTATTTGTCGCACCCGGTGCTTCGCCGCCCTTTTTAACCATTACAATCTCAATTCCTTCCAAACGCTTGGAAAGACCTGCGGTTCCGGCGTATTCACCATTTTTCGCCCAATCAAGCCATCCGTATGTCTGTGCATGGACACGATAATAAATATCATACTGCTCTGCCATTTCACCTGTAAGCTTGATCTGAATTGCTTCTAATCGCTTGGATTCTCCGGAAGTGCCATTCATTTCGCCGTCACTTGTCCATGCCATCCATCCATAGGTCTGCACATGAGTTCTATATGTAATGCTTCCACTGTATTCCGGTTCATACAACTGAATCCGAATCCCTTCCAACCGTTTGGATTCACCGGATGTTCCGCTCATTTCGCCATCGCAAACCCAATCCTGCCATCCATAAGTCTGCACATGAGTCTGATACTGAACTGTTGGCTCTTTAGGAATAACTTTTTCTTCTTCCAATTGACATTTACTGCAAACTCGCTTTTGAAGTCCTTCTTCCTCTTTTGTCGCATTTTTTACCGTTTCCCAGTCGCTAAAATCATGACCGGTTGCTTTAAGAACTACACTATTTTTACCAGTATACTCTTTCCCATTATAATATATAGTTGCAACATAAACATCCTCACCAGACTCCGTACAAGTTGGTTCAACGCTGTTTGCTGTATCCTTTTCAAAAGTCGTTTCCAGATTTTTGTGTCTCTCTCCGCAAAGCTTGCATGACAATTCGCCTGTAACTTCTGAGAAGCCAGTTACATTTCCTTCTTCATCCAGAATTTCTTTCCATTCAAAACCAGGGACATAATCATGCTCGCCGGTTCTGCATACTTCAGGCAGTTGGAAATCTTCCTCAGACATCGGATACGCTTCGTAAAATTCATCCGAAGTATAATCTTCGTCACGGGTGTGGTCTGTAAAATTGTCCTCTCCTTTCAGGAAATACTCATATTCCTCTTTTCCAGCATCCCATGTAGTATCTACATTATAGTAAATATTGTCCAGCTCTACAATATTCCAACCGTGGGGCTCTGATTTACCGGTACCGGGTATTAATCGAGTATCCACGCCCAATTCCAGCATCATTCGATAGAATAATGCCGCATATCCCTGACATACCGCTTTTCCATCAATCAGCGCCGCGTAAGCAGTATACTTCAGCATATATTCATCATCATTTAGATTTTCCTTATCATACTTGGTATGTGTACAAATGTAATTGTACACAGCTTTAATCTTCTGATAATCATTTTGATCATCTACATCTAACTCCGCAAACACCTCTTCCAGTTTGTTATCGACTTCTTTTTCCTGTTCGGCATTTGTGAAATAAGTACATGTATATGTTATCTCCATGCAGCACATATCGTAATCATCTATATAATAGGCAATGCTTGCTTCAATCCCTTCAAATTGCCACAATAAATAATCCCCTTCAGTTGGGACGCCCGTATGTTCCAGCGCCTGTTTTGCAAGTCCGATTGCAATTCCATCTTTAAATTCCGGGACTCTGTAATAAATTTCAAATGTTTCTTCACGATTTTTCATATGTGCACGGATTGCATTTACGCACTCTTCCTCAGATTCAGAAAAACGAACATTTGAATATGTTGAGATTCCTCGATTCTGGTCAGAACGTTTCTGCTTTGTTTCTTTTAATTTGCCTACATACAAAGGAGTACTGCATGTATCCTCTTTTGCCAAAGCACTGATTCCCTGCGGAAAAAGCAGCGCAAGTACTAAAACCCACGCACAAAATCGTTTCGTTCTCGTTTTCATTTTTTCACGCTCCTCATTGATTAAGATATTTCTATTATACATCTCATGTCAGATATATCAATTGCTTCTAACACTTTTCTCAACATAAAAGGACTGCCGTTTCACGACAGTCCTTTTATTGATTATCACATCATTTCGAGATTATGTCTATTTTGTTTTCTGCACGAAATGGTTTGTCGTACTTCCAGGAGCGTCAGCACCTTTCTTAACTAACAGGATCTGAATAGCCTCCAGTCTGTATGAGTATCCGGATGTTCCGGCTGACTGGCCATTCTTAGCCCATCCCATCCATCCAAACTGCTGTGCATGCACACGGTAGTATACATCATATTTTTCAGCCATTTCACCTGTAAGCTTGATTCTGATTGCTTCCAGTCTCTTAGACTCGCCGGATGTTCCGCTCGCTTCACCATCCGCAACATAATCCATCCAGCCATAAGTCTGTACATGAGTCTGATACTCAATACTTCCTTCATACTTCGGATCTACAAGAGATATCTTGATTGCTTCCAGTCTCTTAGATTCGCCGGATGTTCCGCTCACTTCGCCATTGTACTTGGTTCCCTGCCAGCCATAAGTCTGTACATGAGTGCTGTATCCAACTTCTTTTGTAACATATGGTCTGTCTGTATCGCCAGGAGCATCTCCTCCCTTCGCCACGAGAACGATTTCAATTCCTTCCAATCTCTTAGAAAGTCCTGCTGTTCCGGCTTCTTCACCATTCTTAGCCCAGTCAAGCCATCCATAAGTCTGTGCATGAACACGATAGTAAACATCGTACTTCTCTGCAATTTCTCCAGTCAGGTTGATCTTAATTGCTTCCAGTCTCTTAGATTCGCCGGATGTTCCGCTCATCTCGCCGTCAGCAACCGGATCCTGCCATCCATAGCTCTGAACATGAGTAGAATACTCGATACCGCCGCTGTATTTTGTATCAAACAGCTCGATCTTGATTCCTTCCAATCTCTTAGATTCGCCGGATGTTCCACTCATTTCACCGTTTTCTTTCCACTCTTTTTCCCATCCGTAACTCTGAATATGGGTCATATACCGTACTCCGGATTTTCTGACTGTCACTTCACAGGTTGCTGTCTTTCCGCCAATTGTAGCTTTGATCGTTGCAGTACCTGAACCTCTTGCGGTCACTTTTCCGCTTTCGCTGACAGTTGCAACTTTCTCATCTGTACTTGACCATAAAACTGCGTCTTCATCACCTTCTACCATTGCCGGTACACAGGTAATTGATAATTCAGCATATTCTCCAACTTCAAGTTCCAGTTTTTCTTCGCTGATTGTAACACTTTCTGCTTCAACTTTCGCAATTACTTCCGTGTCAACGTGTCCACATACGGAACATGTTCTCTCTCTGCTTCCTTCTTTAGCATAAGTTGCCTCAGCAGTTACAGTCCAGTCACCATAAGTATGTTCACCTGTTGCAGGAATCACAATCTCCTTTGTATCAGTAATAGAACCAATTGTTTTTCCATCACTGTCTGTTGCTGTTGCTGTTGCCGTATAAACTGTTTTACCATCATCTCCGCAGGTAGGATCTGTCGTTTCTTTTTTCAGTTCTACAGGAACATTCTCCTGAACGTCACCACAGATACCACATGTTAATGTCGTCGTTTCAGCTACTGTATAATCAGTAACATTACCATCGTCATCTTTTACTTCTGTCCATTCAATCTTGCCTTCATAAGCATGCTGTCCAGGTTCAAGATCAACTTTATTGGTTGCACTCCATTTGTATCCTTCAGCTTCACCGGAAGCTTTGTAAATTGCAGTAGCGCCGGTTGTACATTCTCCTTCGTATCCAACAAGCTCTGCTGTTCCGGATGCTTTATCTTTCAATGTTACATTAATTGTATTGTCATCTAACAGACAGTCTACAAGGGATTTTCTATCCGGGCAAACAGATGAGCATACCATTTTGGTAAATGAAACCGATGTTGAATCATCACTCCATGTTGCATCTGTCGGTTCATAAGTATGACCATGATTTGCTACTGCATCATCCCAGATTGCTTTTTCTTTTTCGTATTCTTTTTGTCTCTTTTCAAAATCTTCGTCAGATTCCTGAGAGTCCTTTTCCGGTTCATCCGGCTCTTCGATTGCGAAGCCACATACAGTGCAGACATAACATTCACCGGTATTCCAGTTGCCGTTATCGTCCTTTGTATAATAGGTCTCATCGAAGTGTACATAATGATGATCCAATGCAGTTCCTTCATCTACCACACGAGAATCTGCTTTTGGTGCACCACATGAAGTACAACGTTCTTCAGTATATCCGTCACGTCCACAAGTCGGTTCAACGGTTACTGTCTCATAATTGGAATGTGAGCAGGCGCTGTTCATATTAATTGTATCAACAAATACGGCACTCCACATGAACTCATCGTTATCGTTGGTCTCTTCTTCGTATCCCATAGAGTCCATAGACATTCCACTGTCGTTAGAGCTTGAATAGCTGCTGTAATCTTCATTGTAGTTACTTTCTTCGTATGCATATCCATAATGCTCTGTATCATTTACAGCATCTTTACCTGAAATAAATCCAAGGTTCGTTGCGATAGATACATACATTTTTCCATCATCTTTGATCGTAAGTGCTGCGATCGGACGATTATAGAATGTGAAATCTGCTCCATCTTCACTGCTAACCACGCTGAATGCTCTTCCGCCTAATGCGATTGTATCATCACGTGTAGCTGAAATTTTGTTATATTCTTTCACTTTTTCAACAGTACCATCGCTGATCTTGTAGCTCAGGATGCAGTTGCTGAGGTTGAAATAAAGCTTGCCGTCATATAAAGCAGCCGTCATCTTAATTGACGGATAGATACCACATTCATCTTTGTACTGTGCAAATAATTCTGTGATAAGCTCATTGTCTTCCATTTCCTTTGTTGAAGGATTGTAAACCTGAGCCGTTGTAACTTCATCATCATCATCCTTCGGATTGAAATAAATCAATGTAGTAAAATCAGAATCCGCTCCGCCATCTACAACATCATTATCTGTAAGAGTATGAGCCACCAGTTTATAATCCGGATCCTGCATTTCCATCATGGTATCCCAATCCATGTCATTCTGATCCCCACTGTTGAATTCTCTCATCATGGAGATCATATCTGTAGAGTCATACATATAATATGCAGTTCCATTGTTTATATATGTATTACTTGCAATACGCGCAACCCATGACTCTTCATAAGACTGATCCGTTGCCACATCACTATATAAGCTTACAATTCCACCGCCATCAGGCATATTACCATCGTACATTTCATTTGCCGTTGTATGGCTGAACATAAAATACATATGATTCATTGAGCCGTCGATTTCTACACGGTCACGGTTCATACATTCCACATAAATATCTGCATAACATGGATCAATATAATACCATTTTCCATCAACCTTAACAGCGTTCCAGAAATGAACCTCACCAAAGGTACTTGGTTCACCAAACATTGACACATCTGCTTCATAAGTGATACGAACCATATCTACGACGTAATCTTTATCAATGTCGAGTTCTCCGTCCGTATAGTATAATTCTTCTGCGGTCTTCCAGTTTGATGAAACACTCATATCGGTTCCAGCGCCATTCACACCATACTGTTCCGGACTCATGTACTGTAACAGATAAGCAAATGCTTTCGCATAACCGGCACATACACCAGTTCCTTCTGCAAGGACACCGATATGATTGCCTTCCCATGCGCCGATGATACCTTCTGTAAGACCGGTTGCTGCCTGTTCAGCGTAAACTGGGATTGCTTCGTTCGGTGTCATACCACCAAGATCTTCAAGCGGCTGATCCATCTGCTGATCAACAATCTGATCAATGGTCATCGTAACGCCTTCTTGTACTTCAACACCTTCTGTTTTCGCTTTTTCGATAAACTCATCTGCACCTGCACTAATCTGAGCTGCAGCTTCTGCTCCGAAGTTTTCTTCCACAAATCCCGGTGCATCTTCTGCAATCGCATCAGCATTATCTTCCATATATTGAGAAGCGTAATCTTCTGCATCTGCCTCAATCTGATCGGCATTTTCTTCCATATACGCCTCTGCTGCCGCATCCGCTTCTTCCTCAGTTGCGCCCTCGTTGTTAGCTAAATACTGTTCTTTTACCTGCTGCTTAACCTGCGATTTATAACCATCTTTTACACCCGCTTTAATAGCTCCTTCATAATACTGCTGACGGAACTGAGCTTCTACACCAGCCGCAATCTGATCACGGAACTGCTTTTCGATTTGTTCCTCGTACATGCTGTACATTTCATTATAGATTTCATCATAATGTTCATGCTTCTTAGGATTTTCAGCCACCATAATCGGATTGCCATCTTCATCCTGCATAATGTATGCCATATCGAAAGAAGTTTCATGAGCCAACCAGTCATTCAGAACAAGCATCTTCTGAACCAACGTCTTCGCTCCGGAATCTTCCACTTTCTTTAAAGCTACATCACGCTGTGAAGCAATATCAGATCCATAAAACTCAATACCATACTTATCAGCATATAAGAAATTCTGGATCATTCCCACAAGATTATCAAAACTATACTCGCCATTTCTTACATCGTCAACGGAGTAGCCTGCCAAAACAAGCATCTCTCCAAGAACCCCAAGTCCATCTTCTCCATTATCGTTGAAGGAGAGGAAGAACGGTAACTGAACACCGAGCAAGTTCGCATTTTCTTTCCACTGAGTCTGGTACTGATCCCAGAAATACAATACCTGCTGAGTCTGTTCTTCTGTCAGGGCAACTTTTTCGCCATCCTCATTCAGTACAGTCATACCCTTCAGTTCTTCTTCAACAGTGGTCATGATCGGATCGTCTTCATCTACTTCAACTGCATCCTCTTCATCAACAGACATACTGTACGGTGTTACACCTGACA
>JBJENH010000137.1:0-17187 GCA_051880095.1 Bariatricus sp.
ATTTTCACCGGGGACGGAGCTTTTGTCCTGTTTCATATAAATATAGTAACAAAAGCAGCCATTTACAGATTTAATCCCTCTCTTCTGTAAAGACTGCTTTTTTATTTTATCTTATTTATTTCATTTTTCCGGCACTTAAAGCCAAAGGGCGCTGGTCGTGGCAAAAGAACCGTCCCTACTTACATTTCAGCATATCCTCATAAAATGCATCCAACTCTTCCTGTGAGTTGAATACAGCTACATACATCTGATTGCCCATTGCGCCTGACAATACGTCTGGTATTCTTTCTACCATCTTCATGTTTTCTCCGTATTTTGCCATGATGTCTTCGTGTCCCAGGAGGAAATCTTTTCCGTCTCTTCTTCCTGCAAAACCACAGTATGCATGCTGACCGATCGGCATTGTTGAGTGGTCAAATGCGATCATATCTGCCCAAATTTTATACACGTCTGTGCTATGGGCGAAGTTGATCATGTCTGGTGTAACTCCGCCGCATGGTCTCATGTTTACTTCCAGTGCGACCAGATCTCCTTTCTTTCCGAGGCTTTCCTGGTCTTCAAGAAGGCGGAAGAATTCGAAATGAACGAAACGGCTTTTTACGCCGAAGCTTTTTACTGTGGCGCGGCCTGCGGCCCGTGTATCTTCCGGCAGGTTTTTCAGGATATAGAAAATCGAATTATCGTTATTATTTACAATATCCATGATGGACATTGGTGTGACATTTCCCGTCTCGAACATGGGCTCCCCGTTTGAATCAATGATGGCATCATAGGAATTGACTTCACCGTTTACAAATTCTTCCATGATATAGGTGGTTTCCGGCCATTTTGCTTCGAAGAACTGTTTCATCTGTTCTGCATTTTCAATCTTAAATGTATGAGAAGCTCCAACACCGTTATCCGGTTTTGTAACCACAGGGTATCCGACTTTTTCGGCAAATTCGAGACAATTTTCCAGCGTGTCCACTATGTGATAACGTGCCATCGGAAGTCCGGTCGGCTTATAGTATTCTTTCATTTTGGATTTGTACTTAATACGCGGAATATCCTGTACCTGGAAACCGCTTGTGATATTGAAGTCTGTACGAAGTTTTGCATCCCGCTCCAGCCAGTATTCGTTATTGGATTCGAGCCAATCGATTCTTCCGTGTTTGTGGATGAAAAATGCCACTGCCCGGTATACTTCGTCGTAATTTTCCAGGCTGTTTACCTTGTAATATTCGTTCAGGCTGTTTTTTAAATCATTCGTCAATTCATTGTACGGCTGATCTCCGATCCCCAGAACGTTCAATCCGTTCTTCTTTAATTCCCTGCAAAACTGCCAGTAATTGGTCGGGAAATTTGGTGAAATAAAAATAAAATTCTGCATGCTAACGCCTCCCTCTTTTGTGTAAATCTTAAATAAAATATCGTTCTCTATTTTTCTCCCAGTAAATATGGGACAAAATATTCTACCTGTTTATACCACCAGCACCAGTCGTGGCAGCAGTCATATCCCCAGAAATCTACCCAGGCGTTAATACCTTTGCTCTGTAAGATGTTCTGTATCTGCCTAGTCGAATCCGGAAGTTCCCATGGCCCCTGACCTACGCAGATAATCGCTTTTTTCTGATTGTATAATTCTATATATGGGTGATCTGCCGGCATATTTGGAAGATAATGCACCGGTGAATTCATGTAAACCAAATCGTCCATATAAGAACCAAATCCGTACTCTGCCGTGTAGATGCCGCTGAGTGCCAGAAGTCCGTCAAACAGATCCGGCCTGCGGAAATACAGATTTGCCGCATGCGTAGCGCCTAGGCTGCATCCAAAAACAATCACACCCGGATAGCCGGTCCAACCGTTTCTATCGTTTACTATTTCCCGGATAAATGGCACCATCTCATCGGTTATGTAATTGATCCACTGTTCATACCGGCAGATCCGCCAGCGGGGATCTCCATTTTTATTAGACCAGGTCTCTTTATCTATGGTATCAATGGAAAATACCATAACCTCTCCTGCCTCAATCCATGGAGACCATGTATCTGCCATGGAAAAATTTTCAAAATCAAAAAAGCGGCCGTCCTGACAGGGAATAAAAAGGACCGGTCTCCCTGCATGTCCATAGACCTTACACTCCATATCTCGTCCCAATGCAGGACTAAATTGTTTAAAATATTGTGTTTCCATAATCACTTCACCTCTTCTTCATTATGGCTGATACATCAGCATATTCATAAAAAACGGAATCTGTTTTTCCCAGCTTGCCTCACAATGATTTCCGCCCGGAACGATCCGGCTTTCCAGCATAATTCTTCTCTCCAAAAGCATCGATGTGACCGCGGCAAACTGATGCTCCATGTTCGCGTGATAACGAAGCTCTCTGGAACCATAATCCATATAAACAGTCGTGTCCGGCCGAAGAGCCGCATGTTCGATCATATCCTGCAGCTTATCAACAGCAAACCAGAGCGAGGGCGATAAAGCAGCTGCTCGCGAAAAATACTGATTGTACTCCAGAACCGCATACAGGCTCATCAAACCACCCATAGAACTTCCTGCAATAAAAGTATGCTTTCTGTCTCTCAGTGTACGAAAACGGCTGTCAATATCCTTTTTAAATGTATGCACCATCCAATCCATGGTCTGTTTCCCCAATCCTTCAATCGCCCCAAGCTTTGGGTCCACAAAAGAGTATGGAGAATATTCCTTTATTCTCCCATTATCCGGATCGTGATTACATTCCACAGCCGCAATAATAAGCTGCGTATTCGTATAATCCATATATTCCTTCATGCCCCAGCTTTTGCCATAAGTAGCATCCGAATCAAAAAATACATTATGCCCATCGAACATATAAAGAACAGGATAGTGTTTCTTATTCTCGTAATTATAAGATTCCGGAAGATAGACATAAGCAGTACGCTCCTGCTCTCCTGTCAGTTCCGGAAGTGTCACCTTCCATTTAATAACCATGATTGCCTCCAAAAAACTTACGGTCATAGGCTTCCCTTTCAAATGACCGAATAGATTCTTTATTACTATATCACACGAAAGTGTAAAAATCAATCACAGGGACGGTTCTTTTGCCACGACCATCGCCCTTTGTCCGAGGACAAAGGGCGATGGTCAGGACAAAAGAACCGTCCCTGCTAAAACTTCATTTTTTCCAGCCAATCTTTCATCTTCTCTTCTCTCAGATCCCGGCTGTTTTCCTCATATTTTCCAAGTTCCAGAATATCTTTAATCTGTCCGTCTTCTAAATATATAATGCGGTCTGCCCTTGCGGCCACTTTGGCATCATGGGTCACCAGAAGAACTGTAGTCCCTTCGCGGTTGATCTTCCCGATGATGTCCATGACCTCTTTCGTTGCAGAGGAATTCAATGCGCCGGTCGGCTCATCTCCAAAAAGAATGTCTGGATGATTGATCATTGCTCTGCATATGGCGGCTCTCTGTAACTGACCTCCGGAGACCTGCCGGATATCATGATTCGCCACACTTAAAATGCCGAGTTGCTCCATCATACATTCTGCTTCTTTTTGTATTTCGCTTCGATTTTGTTTTCCGAGGTGAAATGCTGGAAATATGATATTATCTGCAATCGAGAGATTTTTCAGAAAATTTGCTTTCTGAAAGATAAAACCCATATGTTCAAGTCGCAGTTTTTCCATTTCTTTTTCAGATAAGCCATCTATTTTACGTCCGTCAAATAATATTTCACCTGATGTCGGTCTGTCCATGCCGCTGACGCAGTAAAGAAGTGTTGTTTTTCCGCAGCCTGACTGTCCCATGACTGCCGCGAACTCACCCGATGATATTTGAAAACTGACATCCTTCAGTACCGGATTTGATCCAAAATTCTTGCAAAGATCCTTTACTTCTACTTTTTTTGTTTCCATTTTTCCCCTCCACTCTTAGTCGTTGATATGTCCTGCCGTATCCAGGCGTTTGATACCGGTGCAGATACTTAAGGTCACTAAGCTTAAAACGGCAAGAAGCAATGCCGGAACGATTAAGCCCTGCCACGCAGGAGCATTTGAAAATACGATTCTCTTCAGCCCGATTCCAAGTATTCCAAACAGACTGCTGATCAGTTGGGCCCCGAGCATTTCAGCCAGACAGACACCCGCAGCAGCACCGAATCCTCCGGCTATCAGAACCGGGTAAAGCTCCTGCCTGCAGATCGCTGTAAAAGGTATTCCGATCGCCTTTTTCGCTGCGAGGGCAGCCGATTCTCTTGCGATACGCAATTTCAAAAACAGGGCTACAATCAGGGCTGTCAGCACGATACCAATCAGCAGAACTGCAATCTCCGCCTTTTTTAACTGCTCTGTAACGCCGCCCAGAGTCTGTCGGAGAAATTCCTCCATATTCTCAATGCTGAAGCCGTTCCCAAGTTGCTGCCTCATGTCGGAAGCAAATTCGTTTCCATCTGTCCCGGATAAAATAATCTCATAACTGTATTTTTCTGCCTCTTCCTGTGGAAATTGGCATACTGTTTTTGCGGTCCTTCCGCCGCTTGTCACATCCTGGTAAATACCGCATACCGTAAATGTTTGTGTGCTGCCATTTGCCAGAAGTTTTACCTGTTCGCCGACATTTAGTTCCAGTTCATCCGCCATCAAATAGGAAAGTGCAATTTCTGTATTGTTCTTCGGGTTTTCACCAAAAAGATATTTGAGTCCCGCACCTGAATTCTCGCCGGTATCAATATGAATTCCTACGATTTCTCCGTCGTCTCGTATAGCCTGGAGGCGCACTCTCCGGAGAGCATTCATTTTCTGAATGGCCCCTTGTTCTGTTTCCTTCAGCAAAAGAGTTTCTGCAAGTGTATTTCTCTCTTCCAAAGCTTCCCCCTGCTCCACCTCCAAAAGAAGATCACATTCCGGACTGCCCATGTAGGTAACAAATTCATCATTTTCCATAGTCTGTACGGTCCTTAACGGAACCATAATCAAAAGGGAAATGATTAGAAGAAGGCCAAAAACGATTCCATAACCTTGCCTTACTTCATGCAGCCCCATCAGAAGATTGATTGGAAGATGCCGGGATGAGCGAATTCCATCTCTGACTTTTTTTGTGTGCCCGAAGCCTTTTCCGGTAACGAGAAGATCGATCACGGTAGACTTCCCCAAACGACTCAGGATCTTCCTTGCAGTCAGCAGAATGATTAGATATACCAGCGCATCCACCAGAATCGCCAACCCCAAAGTCTGCAGTTCCATCGACTGACTGCCAAATGTACGACTGATATGATTTGTTGCCGTAGACATGCACATGAGCCCTGCCAGTACGCCGAGCGCACAGCCTGAAATTGTCAGGACTCTGATTTTCCCCAGATACAGGCTGCCAATACCTTTCTTTGAGATTCCCATGGCTTTCATAGTACCGATGCTCTGCATATCTTCCTCCAGCTCGGCAAGGATCGCATAGCGTAGGCAAATGAGCGCGATTACGATCAGCAGCACTCCTGCCAGCAGAAATACCATAGCCATCATAAGATCGGTCAGCGCACTCAGAAGGAAAATCATCGTATAGGTGACGGCCTGCCCATTCTTCGGCAGATTCAGAGGACTCTGCTCGTAAGCCGTCTGATACTCCGACGCCTGACCGCTATCCGCAAACCACGCCTCGATCAAGTATTCCGTTTCACCCAGAGTCCCGGACAGCTCATCAAAGTCAGAATCACTGATCAAGAATCGCGTTGAGGAACAAAGCGTTGAATTCATCTGTCCATCATAGACATATGCGGCTACTGTAAATGTTTTTAAAACCGTTCCGCTTTGCAATGTGATCGTATTACCAATAGAAATGTCAAATTCATCCAGAAGAATCACCGGTACGCCGATTTCGCCTTCCTGGATTTCCAGTGGTTTTCTATTTTCATCCAGCAAAACATCATAGCCCTCATTCTGCTTTACAAAGCTGATATCCAGCCTGCAGTCGGCCAGTGAGAAGTCTTTTCCAATTTTAGCGGAAACCGTGATTTCCTCTCCATACAGGTTGATCATCGGTACGGTCTGCCAGTGTACGATCCCGTCATAGGAGCGGTTGAATTCATCCAGGTCAGGCTGCGACAGCTCCCCTTTGTGCATTTGCAGAAAATGCGGCGGGTTTGAGGTTTCATACATGGCGGAAATCGAAGTAAACAACTGCGTCAGCATCAGCGTGACAGTTACAGCGATCGTCGCTGCAAGGCTGATAAAAAGAAACAAAATCAGATGATTCCATGGATTTTTTCTGAAATCATTTTTTATAAGTTTTATGTACATGGCGGCACCCCCTTTCTCTCAAAATGTCCAGTCTTCTTTCATCTTTGTAAAGAAAGTTCCCTCTTCTACTCCCAGTATTTTCTCCATTGCCGAAACAAGGGCTTCAAACAACTTCTGTGCCTGTTCCTTTTCCACATGAAAAATCCCGTCATCCAAAAGTGTAAGCGAAGCAGACAGAAGGATCTGTACACTCTGTTCCGGGTATGCGCAATGAAATGCACCTATACGGTTCCCTTCCTCTAAAATTTCCGTAAGAACAGGCGTAAGCATCGTAAGGATAGACAACAAAGTTTTCTGGTGCAGCAATGCATTTTCCGTTTTATGCATCTCCTGAATCAAAACTTCTTCCGTCGGATTTGTAACCCTCGTTGCCAGTAACACCTGTATCACACGGTCCACAGGTGAAATTCCCGTCTGATCGACTACTTTATTCACCTTTTCCATTACCTGTTCGGACACCAGATCAATCGCTGCGTCCAGAACTTCTTCCTTGGACTTAAAATAATAATAAAATGTCCCTTTTGCAATTCCGACAGCATTTAATATATCATTCACACTGCATTTGTCATATCCTTTTTCCGCAAAAAGAGCTGCCGCCATTCTTATAATTTCATTTTTACGCTCATCATGTTCTTTCACAATTCTCATGCAGACTCCTCCATATCCTTTATAGACCGACCGTCGGTCTATATAAATTATATGAAGCCACAATGACTTTGTCAAGAACGAATTAAGCAGTAGCCCTACCTCACCAGGCTTTGCTGCATGAAATTATAATATATGAAAATCCGGCTTTCTTTCCCTATAAATCCAATATGTTAATGTCCCACCCAGAAAAATCCCGATCACGATCAGCCCGGAAAACAGAATCATAAACGGCACACAAATCTGCCCCCATAATTGAAACGGCTGATCGCTATAATCCCACACCTCCAGATGGAGCCATTTATTCACGATAATACCCGTAATAAACTCAAGAGAAGTCACAAATACAACCGATCTGATGACCTGAATCCATAAAGGCTCTGTCCACTTCATCGCCTGCCCCTGAAACGTACAGAAACAAAGCGCAAGTCCGCCCACTACAAACATACTCCAATGCGAAAACCCCCGCGTCACCATCTCAATCGAATAATAAATCGTACCACCAAGTGTCCAGATAAACAGTACTTCACTGATATATTTTGATTTTCTGCTCTTCATAAAAAAACGCCCTCACTATGCAAATCTTCCTACATAGTGTGAGCGATTTTGGGAAAATTATTACAGGGACGGTTCTTTTGCCACGACCAGCGCCCATTGTCAGAATTTACCTGGGGATAGGTCAATTCTGACAATGGGCGCTGGTCGTGGCAAAAGAACCGTCCCTACATCAATACCTGAGCAATAAGCATAATTGCACTAAAACCTGCTGAAATTCCCATCAACGGCATGATGAACTTCAGCCATTTATCATAAGTAACATCAACCATCGCAAGCGATGCAAGAATCAGTCCTGTCGGAGCAATAAAAGAAATCAATCCTGATCCATATATATATGCAGAAATGATTACTGCTCTTGAAACACCAACAGTATCAGCAAGCGGAGCCATAATCGGAATAGACAGTACCGCAAGTCCTGATGAAGAAGAAATAAAGAAACCTAGTATAATAAATACAATCATCATCAGAATAATAAATACGATTCGATTCATTCCACTAATTGCTCCAGAGAAAAATTCAAGAATCGTATCTGAAACCATACCGTTTTCCAGAATAATGTTAATACCTCGTGCCACACCGATAACCAGTGCGACACTCATCAAATCAGCTGCTCCACCGATGAACTGATCCATGAAATTTTTCTCACCGATTCCGGACGTAAATGCAAGTATAATTGCACATCCGAGGAACAGTGCTGTCATCATTTCAAACCACCATCCGCGGGATACGATTCCCCAAACAAGAATTACAAAAGAAGCGCCGAATACGGTCAGGGAAATCTTCATTTTTCCGGTAAACTCCGGTACTTCTCCCTGATGCCCGAATTTCTGCATATGGTACTCATACTGATCATAACAGATTGATTTCGTTGGATCTTCTTTGACTTTTTTTGCATACCTCATGATATAAATCAAAGTAATAATTACACCGATCACCAGGCCTACACTTCGAAATCCCATTCCCTCTGTAAGGCTTATTCCTGCTGCATTTGATGCATTTCCAACAGAAAACGGATTGATAATCGCAAACATGGTTCCGATAGAAGAGCCCATATAAATAGCTGCAATACATACCATAACATCATATCCTGCCGCCAAAAAAACCGGAACCAGAATCGGATAAAGCGCAATCGTTTCTTCTCCAAGTCCGAATGTTGTACCGCCTGCTGCTATGATAACGGTGATTAATATAATCAAAATATATTCTTTTCCTTTTGTTGTTTTTGACAGGACAGCAATGGATGCATTAAAAGCTCCCATATAATTTAACACGCCAATACATCCGCCGAGAATAAATACGAAAAGAATGATATCTATCGTATCATATACACCGATGATTGGTGCGAGCAAAATTTCAATAGGCCCCTGCGGCCGCTGTTCTACTCTTTCGTAAGTTCCCGGAACCGCAATCGGTTTACTGATACTTCCATCGAGAAATTTATTTAGATTTCCCGTAACTCCAAGTTCATCCAAAGACTCCTGGGTCGGCTCCATCTCCGTAACGCTTCCATCCGGTGCTGTAATTTCAAACAAGTCACTGTCTGCATTATACTTTAATTTAGAATATAATCCTGCCGGTACAACTGCTGTAAGTACACATGCAAAAATCAGAACAATAAACAACACTGTAATAGCTGTCGGGAACGACAATTTTTTCTTTTTCATTTTCTCACCTTCCTCCTTTTTGTTACTATCTATTTTAATACCATTTCGGTTTCTCCGCAACCCACATTGAAATTCTTGATACATCAAATCATTTAACTCAATTCCCTAACCGGATATTGCCATTTCTGTAGGATGCATTGAATAGAAAAAAGACAGCGCATGCTGCCTTTTCTAATGAACATATTAACATTATTTCGAAATGAGTCAGACTTCCTCCTAATAAAATTCCAATAAAAATCAACCCGGAAAACAGAAGCATAAACGGCACACAGATCTGTCCCATAATTGAGACGGCTGGTCACAATAGTCCCACACCTCCAGATGGAACAATCCCCTGGACAATGGACGCTATACGAGTCATGGCAAAAGAAACGTCCCTAAACAATATTCTTCTTTCAAATGATGTGTTACCAGAATCAACGTAAGTTCCGGGCAGTTCAAAAGTGCATGTTCGATTATCAATGCATTTTCCTGATCCAATGCAGATGTTCCTTCATCTACGAATAGAATCTTTCGATCATGAATTAAAGCTCTGGCCACCGCTATTCTCTGTTTCTGCCCTCCGGAGAGATTCTTCCCGTTTTCTCCGACTTTGGTATCCAATCCTTCCGGGAATGTCCGAATATCTTCGTCCAGTGCGCTCATTTTAAGCACTTTATCGATCTCGTCTTTGCAATACGAATCACCCAGTGTGATATTATTCCGGATGGAGGTATCGAACAGGAAGACGTTTTGTTCGATGTATGCCATCTGTTCATAAAATGTATTTACATCATAGCAGGACAATTCTTTTTTATCATAGTGGATGCTTCCCTGATATCCCGTAAGCTGTCCGAGTATGAGCTTCAGTAAGGTCGTTTTCCCGCAGCCGCTTTTTCCTACGATAGCGTACTTTCCTCCTCTGCGGAAGGTAAGGTTTATATCTTTCAGGACCTGTTTTTCTCCATAGGAAAAGGACAGATTTTTCACTGTAATCTCGTTTTCTAACGCGGGAAGAACGACTTTCTCGCATATTTCTTCCGCTTCACTTTTCCATTCTCCTTTTGCAAAGTACGGGCGGGAGCCAGCTATCTGCAGTCTGTAGGAAATGAGCTGACCGAAGGAATTTCCCACCTGGTTTGTGAGGTTCAGGCTTCCGAAAATGATTTCCGGTGCTATGATACGAAGTACGCAGAGACAAAAGATCAGCATATTGATCGCATTGATTCCGAGAATGCTGATTACCATAGCTTTATAATTCTCTTTGCCCTTTTTTGCAGTGAACGAGCATCGCTCATTTTCCAGTTCTTTTCCGGAAAACAGGATTTCTTCGCAGAATCTTTCCGTGATTCCGAACGCTTGTACTACCGGGATTCCTGCAATCTGTTCTTTTACTCTGTCCGTATAGCGTTCCAACGCTACCGACACTTTGTTTGCATAGGTCTCAACTTTACGATTCAGTCGTCGGCTGATATAAAGAGAGATGCCGGACACCGCGAGTGTCAGCAAGAGAATCTCCCATCGTATAAAGAGAAGCGAGATCGCTCCGAGGATCAGTTTTAAGGCCTCATCCAAACAATTGTAGAACACTTGAAATCCCTGATTCTCCGCTTCCCGGACATCATTCGTATACCAGGAAAGATATTCTCCTGTATCTGTCTGATTCAGTTTATCGTATGGTTCCCTTATAATCTTATCGCTGATCTGATTTCTGAAATCCTGATTCATTTGAGCAATCAGATGTGCCTGGAAGTTTTTGCGTATATACAGAAGGAAACTGTTGAAAAATACCAGCGCCGCACTTGCCGACACCGCTATCATGACCATGATGAAATTTCCTTCCATAACCTGTTTACCTATGTACATCTGCACAAACGCCAATCCGGTCGTCACGCTGTTTATGATAAATAAAAGAAGAAAAAGAAGCAGGTTCTGCCATTTATATTTGATCAAGTATTTTTTCATACCGGCACCTTCTCTCCCAATCGATAAACTGCTGTATAATTCTTCATGTCATCTTCATCCAGATGATGACTCACCAGAATCAGAGTAATATCAGGATCTTTTAACAGCACTTCCTCGATAGCCTTTGCATTTTCTCTGTCAAGAGCAGATGTGCCTTCGTCCATGATCAGAATGTTCCTATTATATAGCAGTGCGCGTGCTACAGCAATCCTTTGCCGCTGACCTCCTGAAAGATTCCTTCCATTCTCACCTACATCTGTATCGAGACCGTTCGGAAAAAGTTTCATATCCTCGTATAATGCACTCTTTTTGAGCACTTCCTCCAGTGCTTCCTCAGAAAATATCTGCCCCAGCGTGATGTTTTCGCGAATCGTCGTGTGAAACATAAATACATTCTGTTCAATATATGCGATCTGTCCACAAAAGCTTTTTGGATCATAAGATGACGCTTCCACCTTGTCAAATAGGATGGTTCCATCGTAATTCCTCAATTGTCCCAAAAGGAGTTTGAGAAGCGTCGTTTTCCCGCAGCCGCTTTTTCCGACGATCGCGTATTTCCCACCCACTTTGAACCGCAGGTTTAGATTCGCAAAAACCGGATGACCCGGATAGGAAAATCCAAGCTCTCTCGTTTCGATTTCGTCTCTGATCGGCGGAAGCACTCTTCCATGCTCCGTCATACGTATCTGTCGATTGATTTTCTCGAAATATGGTTTCGCCCCGGCAAATGCAATCCTAATTTCAGAAAGCGACAGAATGGATTCTTTTACCTGATTGGTCAGGTTCCCGCCGCCGAAAAAAATTTCCGCCGGAATCACGCGAAAGGCACACATTCCAAAGAGGACCAGATTATTCACAAGTCCCGCAAGTGCATTGATTCCTTTCATTTTTAATGCTGCTTTTTCCCGGATCCTTACATACCTGCATCTCTGGCTTTCCAGTTCACCGGTTGCCGCCTGGATATTTTCCTTAAAATCCCTCTCGTGTCCGAATGATTTCAGAACATGTACTCCACCTACCTGCTCTTTTACCACCTGCGTAAATGTCTCCCATGCTTTGGACACTTTCCCGGACTCTTCTTCCACATTTCCGTGAAAATAATGAGAAAACACATAAACCATTCCGGTCGTCAGCAACGTACATATTAATAATTTCCACTGGATCCGGGCAAGTACCACGATGCCGATGATCAGTTTTATCACTGCGTCCACAGCAGAATAAAAATTCTGAAATCCCTGTGTTTCTGCTTCTTTCAAATCATTAGTGTACCAGGAGATATATTCTCCCGTATCCATTTTGTTAAGCTCTTCTGCATTCCTCTCTATGATCTGCCGATTGAGGCTTGCCCTAACATCCTGATTCATACGCGCTATCGTTCTGGCAGTATTCACATCATAGATCCAGAACAGGAAATGCAGCGTCAGATACACGATAATTACAAAAATCATACATGCCACAATCCCCTCGAAATCTCCGTCCATCACCAGACGTGCCATGCGCATCGTAGTCAGAGTACTCGCTAAAAGAAGCAGATTCTGGAGTAACAACAGAATAATTATGAAACCATTCTGATATTTGTAACTCTTGATGAATGAAAGCATTATTTTTCAACTCCCATCCAGCATCCTTCCGCGCCCACACCGTCTTCCGGCGGCACGAGCAATCCCTTTTCGATCAAAGCCTCTACGACTGAATCGATCACCGGAAGCGATGCAAGCCGATTTGCGAATTTCCATTCACTCAACAGATAATCCGGCACACAGTCATAAATCAGTTTTGCCATTTTGTCAGCGATAATCTTTGCTGTTTTTTCGAAAGAGCCTTTTTCTAACCGGTGACTGATATCATATAATTTCTCAGAATCATGCAAACGATTGACGAGAATTTTCGTATACAGCATTTCGCCTTCCCTGTAAAGATAGCCACATGCAACTGCCTTGGCAGCATGTTCCTTTTCCACTTCCGTCAGCGTGCCGATATCCAGCCCGTCAATTGCTCGTAGAGCCAACTGGATCGGGATATCATTTGCTATATTAAGGCCACAGTGGAAATGCGCTCTAACTCGTGTAGTATAAATATTGTCGACACGAATTTTTGAGTATCCACATACATTTTCAGCGTTCACGCCGTCCCATCCACTTCCATAATATTTACCGTTATCAATATAACCATAGACATAGAACGGCCGTTTCTTCATCTGAATCTGAGAAAAATAGCATTCCAGGTCTTTTTCTACAGTATTAATTAAAGAATCCACCATTGGAACAACCTGCTGCCAAAGCACCAGATTCAGATCGATTTTCCGGTTTAAATACGGAAATGCAAGATACTGTTCTGTATTTTCTTTAATATAATCACATATGATCCCACAGATATCCGGCAATTGATCCTTATAGATCTCATTTGCTTTTTCGATCGTCTCCTTATCCAGCAAAATGAAATTGATCACATATTTACCATTGTTCAATCTGCGCAGAAGTCCATATTGCCCATTTTCTCCTTTTTCAAGAATCTCCAATTCTTCCTCGACATACAAAGTCGGCACATGAAGCTTTTCGGCGATTTCAGAAGCACTCATGGGCTGTTTAGAGCACATATACACTACATGCTTCGAAAATTGCCTTGTGCAAACCGTCCTGGGATCATTCCCGCACGGATTTCCCTCCCCCCAGATCACGTAATTGATTCTGTCAAGCACCACCGGTTTCGGATAAGTCTCTGTCATTTCTTTTACCTCGCTTTTGATTCTTTTTCTCGCCGAAAATAATCTTTGACGAACCGCCGTCTCACTAATGTTCTGCCTGACGGCAATTTCCGCGGTTGATAAACCATCAAGATAAAACAGAATCATAACCTCCCGGTATGCTTTCGTCAGAAATGCGATCTGACGATACACTGCGTCCAGCAACTCCTCGCTTGGATCACTCTCCTCTTCATCGGCAATAAAAGGCAGTACCGTTTCAGAATCACCTTCATAAAACATATCCGTATGTTTCCTTCGCCGATCTGAAAAATCAGCATATACATTTCGCGCAACTTTCCATATAAATGGATAAAGATTTTCAATTTCACCCTTTGAACAGGCCGCCTTGATCAGCGCAAAAACAATATCCGAACATAGCTCCTCAGCCTCATAACTGTCCTTCGTTCTCGTGTAACAGAATCCAAACAGTTCTTCAAGCAGTTCATTGTCCATTATTTTCAGCAAATCTTGTTTCTTCATTTTTCTCTCCAAAGTGATTGATCAATACTTTCATTTATATAGTCTTGCGAAATGTATAAATGTTAGGTGGGATTTGTTAGCAGGGACGTTTCTTTTGTCCTGACCATCGCCCTTTGGTCTGATCGACCTGTTAAAATGGTATTTTATATGATTGGTAAATGGCAGGATTTAGATATACTCAAAAGAGTGCTCTAGATAAAGAGCGCGATTGATACGAAAAATACGCTTCATAGCTTTCTAGTTCAATAATAGTTTAGAAAAAAACAGTCTTTGCAGATGACTTTCATTCTTCTGTAAAGACTGCTTTCCAATTCTCTTAAAATATTTCTTTTTCCCCGCTTCCCAAAAGCCAAAGGGCTATGGTCGTGGCAAAAGAACCGTCCCTAAATAATAGAATCCCTTCGCCTCATCCAGATGAACCGGTACGATTTTCCCAATCAGCTCTTTATCCCCAGGGAAATGCACCAGCAGGTTATTGCTAAGTCGCCCGGTCACAAGGCTTGGATCGTGATCGTTCACGCTTTCGACAAGTACTTCCTGAACCGTTCCTTCATGTACGGAGCATACTTCTGCGGAGATTTCCTGTACTTCTTTCAAGAGCCGGTCAAACCGGTCTTTTACTACCTCTTCCGGTATCTGTTCTTCCATCGCCGCTGCCGGCGTGCCTGTACGTTTGGAATAGATGAATGTAAAGGCGCTGTCATAGCGTACTTTTCTGACTACGTCGAGTGTTTCCTGGAAATCTTCTTCGGTCTCTCCCGGGAATCCTACGATAATGTCGGTTGTAAGTGAGATATCCGGCACAGCAGCGCGGATTTTCTCTACGAGTTCAAGATAATGTTCTTTGGTATAGCGACGATTCATCTTCTGAAGTATCCGGCTGCTTCCTGACTGGATCGGTAAATGCAGATGACGGCAGATTTTCTTTGATTTTGCCATAACTGCAATCAACTCATCCGAAAGATCCTTCGGGTGTGAAGTCATAAAACGGATCCGCTCCAGGCCGTCGATTTTCTCAATTTCTTCCAGAAGCTGGGCGAAGCTCATCGGTTCGTCCAGTGTCTTGCCGTACGAATTGACATTCTGCCCAAGGAGCATGACTTCCACAACTCCGTCTGCGACCAGTGACTCGATTTCTCGGATAATGTCTTTGGGATTCCGGCTTCTCTCGCGTCCGCGGACATACGGTACGATACAGTAACTGCAGAAATTATTACAGCCGAACATGATATTAACGCCTGATTTAAACGAAAACTTTCTCTCACTCGGCAGGTCTTCGACGATCTTGTCCGTATCCTTCCAAAGATCGATCACCATACGCTCTGATTCGAACCGCGTCACAATCAATTCGGCAAATTTGTAAATATTATGTGTCCCGAAAATCAGATCCACAAATCGATAGCTTTTCTTGATCTTCTCGACCACTTCCGGCTCCTGCATCATGCATCCGCAAAGTCCGATAAACATGTACGGTTTCTGCTTCTTTACGCGGTTTAACTGTCCCAGACGTCCATACACTCTTGTATTTGCGTTCTCGCGGACGGTACAGGTATTAAAGATAACAAAATCCGCCTTTTCTTCGTCCGGCTCTTCCACATACCCGATCTGTTCCAGAACGCCGACCAGCTTTTCGGAATCTCTGGCATTCATCTGGCACCCAAAAGTGGTCACGCAAAACGTGAGGTCTCTCCCCAGTTCCCTGCTCTTTTCCTGTACATAATGCCTTGCTTTGGCCATAAAATAGTATTGACGCTGCGGCTCTTCTACCGGCGGCTGCTTTGTCAAATCAATTTCATCAAAATTTATATTAAACATATTATTTATCCTTCCATAATCCTTTTATATGAACTGATTCGTTCCTTCATCATAGCGATAGTCGATCTGTTCCAGCTTCTTTTCAAGCATTCCCCGATCCACTTCCATATCCTCACACAATTCATCAAGCCCGGAATATGCGTCTCTCAGTTTCATATTGATCATACTCAGCAGGATCATCGGATCATTCGGCAATGATGTCATCTCTTACTCCTCCTGTTCTTCCCCATATTCTCATAATCCCGTGTCTTCAGCACCGTATTCTTAATATAGGCAAATGTCTCCTTTTCCCCCTTCTCGGCAAGCATATGCAACAGCTCTTCCAGCAGTGCCCGCGTATCCTCGTGGATCAGCTGGGCGGCGATCCCGTTGTCATAATACTGAAGTGGAGAGGCATCTGTATAATTATCTTTCATATAAACTTTCGATGCCGCGATCCGGTCCATAAACATCTCGATCACATATTTCTTCGGCATCTTCATCCCGGTAAGTCCCGGTTGATCTAATCCATAATCGATCCAGTATTCATAATGATGCTTATTGCGTCCTTTATGATGCAGCCATGCGGTCGAACAGCCGGTTGTCTCGCGCTCTGCGTTGTTCGGGCTTCTGGTCCCCTGATAGTATCTGCATCCCACGAGAAATTCAGACGGCATATATTTGGACATATCATGCAGCAGCCCCTGGCGGTATAATCCTACCCGGAAACAATTCTTCATTACAAGAATTTTGTGATATGTGATGGTGCAAAAATGCTGCCACGCTTTCATATTTCCTCCTACCTCACAACGAATACTTTAATAGTACGTTCCTCAACTTCCACACATTTTACTTTCTCAATGGGCACAGCATCTTCCAGTACTCCGTCATCCGTGGATGCAGCCAGATACCAGTGCTTTCCATTTGGAAGCTTCGGAAGCGCAAAAAGATGCGGAGTCCAGTGCATATTGTACGCAACGTAACAGCTTTCCTCTTCACCGTCCCCATGGTAGAAGATTCCGAGCTGTCTGCTTGAAACCTCGGATGAGATCTGCCACGCATTTTCACCGTGATAAGAAATATCCGGAATTCCGCAGCT
>JBJENH010000137.1:17287-27253 GCA_051880095.1 Bariatricus sp.
GTTTCTTCCTCTTCTGACTGATGTCTCAGCCACCACATGACACCAGGAACCATACCCTCGTCCCCTTTCAGGAACCGGCGCATGGTATTCTGGAAATCATCCTTCTTCTTCATGATCTTGGTGCCGTAAAGTACCGGATCATTGATCAGAGAGTCCCTGTCAATGATATACGGATTCAGAATAAAGCCGTCGACATGATACTCCATCACCCAGAAACGAAGGCATTCCAGAATCATCATCTTCGGAGTGTCTCCTGTAAACGGCATTTCCAGAATCAGTTCCATATTCTCCGAATGGAGCGTTTTGATCAGATTCTTCAGCTCTGTAACTTCCTCTTTGGCGGCATAAGAGCTCTTGGGCGCAAAATAATATCCTTCCCCGTATCCCCAATAATTCAGGTAGGATTTATTTTCCTCAAAATCGTACACCGGCATCAAGTGGATCTGATTAATCCCCAGATCCTTTAAATACGGCAATTTCTCCAGAAGTCCCGCGAAAGTGCCTTTATAGCGCACCTTTGAGGAGCTGTGTTTTGTAAATCCGCGCACATGCAGACTGTACGCGATCACTTCATGCTGGGCCAGATTCGGCCTTTTATCGTCATCCCACGCAAAATCCACATCCACGATCCTCGCACGGACTTCATGCTGATCCACTTCTCTTGGCTCTCCCCAGACCTTACGCCCCGCATATGCTCTCGCATAGCTGTCTGTCACGATTTCTCCGTCGATCCGGTAATTGTATTCATAATGCTCAGCTCTTGGTATGCGAAGAGCGATACAGCGGATCAGACCGGAAGAGCCTGTCTCCTGCATGTCAAATACCTGTTCCGGAACCGTCTTCCCCTTTTTATAAAGCAGGAGCTCACACCGTTTCCCCGAAGGAACACATACCGAAAAATTCACATGTTCGCCGCGCATCGTACAGCCCTGCGGCAATGGATACCCTGTCATTACTTTTATCATCTTTTTCTCCTTTTTACTGCCATCCGTCAGCGCCATACATCTCTACATTATCTGCATCAATGAAAAAGACATCTTCATAGATCGCCTCTTCATATTTATCTCCGTTTAAAATGGCAAATGCTGTTTTAGCGGCATCTTTTCCTATATTGATCGGGGATTGTCCACTTGTCCCCCGAATCAGACTTCCGGTTTTTAAAAGCTCTTTTTTCAGATCGGGAGACCCGTCAACGCCGTAGATCATAATATCATTCATAGCCTCTGTATGAGCAGACACCAGTGCGCCGAGTGCGATCTGATCATTTCCGCACATGATCGCAGTTATATCATCATGCTCGGCAAAAATTTGATTCGCTGCCTCTCTGGCCTGATTGAGGTCCCCCTGCGTGTCCATCCTTGCAACCACCTCAAATCCTTTATCCATGATTGCCTCTTCGAATCCGGTAATGCGGTCATTGACCGAATTCTGGGTCGGGCTCTCCAAAATGGCGACCTTTCCGCCCTCCGGGCACTGTTTGACCAGATCTTCGCCGCAAATATAGCCGGCATTATAATTATTGGATCCTATAAATGCATCCACATAATCCATTTCTTTTACTTCCGAGTCCACATTAATGATCTTGACATCAGCTTCCTTCAGATGCTCCAGTGCCGGTGTAATCTCCTCCCATTCAACCGGGCACAGAAAAATAGCATCGATTCCCTCCTCGATCATCTCGTCGATCTGCTGGATCTGTTTATTGACATTCAGCTCCGGATCCATCGTGATCATCGTACTGCCCTCATTCTCAACATACTCACGCAATGACTGTTCTAATGTTATAAAATATGGATTCTCCATTGTAATACAGCTGAATCCAAATGTATAAGTTACAATTTCCTCCTGGTCTTCTTCCGGTTTTATCGCATTATCTTCGCTGGTACCCACATTTTTCTTACATCCTGAAACCATCATACAGCACATGATCAGAGCAAGAAACAGCGATACTATTCTCTTATTCATACCTAACCTCCCTAGAACCTTTCTTTTATTGTAACTTTTTTGCCGTCAATGTCAATAGTTTTTCCCCTTGCAAATCCCCGCATAGTCTGTTAGAGTGGAAGTATCACAAGAAAGGAGAAGCCGAATTATGGAACATAATCATGAAGGCGGACAGGAAGCACACGATCTTCTGGAGACACAGATCGTCACGATCACTCTTGACGATGACGAGGAGATTGAATGCTCCATCATAACTACATTTGAGGTTAATTCAAAAGAATACATTGTACTTCTTCCATTGGACGAGAACGGAGAGAACGAAGACGGCGATGTATGGATCTATCGTTTCATCAGAGACACGACCGGTGGAAATAATCACGATCTCGAAAATATCGAAGATGACGATGAATACGAGATAGCTGCGGACGCATTCGATGAATGGCTGGACGAGCAGCAGTTTGAAGAGTATGGCATTGATGATTAGTAACGGATAAAGCCATATTATACTGTCAATTAAATGAAAGAGTCTGGCATGCCAGGCTCTTTCATTTTATATTGACAGTGTACTAAGTTTCAATCCGCCTCCCCAGAAGTTCTTCCACAAATCTGGACGGTTTGACCCAACTCCCATTCTTCTCTGTTATATAGGAAATCGTAAGATGCTCTTTAGCCCTCGTCATGGCCACGTAGAACATACGCCGTTCCTCTTCCATCTGTTCAGGTGTAACCGCCTTCTGATAAGGCACTTCTCCCTCATTGGCATGGATCAGAAAAACCGTCGTAAATTCCAGTCCCTTTGAGGAATGCATTGTCATCAGCTGCACCTTCTCAGGATCCGCCGACTGCTGATTCCTGCGCGACTTATCCTGTTCATCCAGTTCAGCCGAATAGGTATCAATATGATGCGCCCAATCCTGAAAAGTCCGGTATGGCTTGCATCTCTCCTCCAGTTCTGCCATGACCTCCATCAGCGTATTCCAGGGAATCTGACGTTCCTTTGAATATTCTTTCAGAAATTCATCATAACCGATCCGCTTTCTAATGTACTGGATCGCTGCATAAGGCGCCATATTCTCCAGCATTTTGATATCCACCTCAAACTGGTCAATGATATCCTGCATCCAATCCTTATCCAGATAAAACCTTCGCAGATCTTCAAATTCCACTTTGGCGCTATCCATACTGTTTCTCGCCAAATACCGCACAGGCCTGTTAGCAATCATCAGAAACCAGCGTCTTTCCCGTTTTCCCGACGCCAGCTTCATATATGCGATCATATCACGCACGATAAAATGATCATAAAAATTAGGGATATGCTCCTTCATCTCAAATGGAATCCGGTATTCATTTAAAATCTCCGTCAGCATCCGCGCCTGAATTCCCGCCCGGAACAGTACCGCGATCTCGCCCGGCTTCTCACCCTCATCCAGATGCTTTCGGATTTCACCCGCCACATATCTGCTTTCTTCCGTTTCATCCAGCACTTCCTGAACGTGGACGCTCTCGCCTTTTCCTTTCGAAGACTGAACTCTTTTATAAAACCTCGACTCATTATGCAGGATCACACGCGAAGCAGCGCCCACAATAAACTCCGTAGAACGATAGTTTGTTGTGAGCGGAATCTGTCTGATATTCGGAAATTCCTGCTTCATGTACAGCATAAGCTCCGGCTTCGCCCCACGGAATCCATAGATCGACTGATCGTCGTCCCCTACAACAAACAGATTGTATTCCGGCGCCGCGATCATCCGAATCACTTCGTACTGCACGCGGTTGATATCCTGGAATTCATCGATCAGAATATAACGAAACCGCTCCTGCCATGCCTTCAGTATATCCGGCCGTTTCTGAAAGAGCGCATAACACTGAACCAGCATATCATCAAAATCGAATTTCTTCCGCTCTTTTTTCTTCTTTTCGTACTCACGGAACAAAAGTGCAAATTCTTCCTGATTCAAAGACTGACTGCGAAAATCTTTCAAATGAAGAAGACTGTTCTTCACGATCCCGATTTCCTGCATCAGCTCATGGGTCAGTTCTTCATCATCATCCGGTCCGGAGAGTGATTCCAGCTTCAATTCATTCATCGCCTGCTTCAGGATCTCAAGCCCATCCTGCTCAGAGAGTAGATTCGTCCCATTAATCCCATAGGCACATTTCAGAATTCCATAAAACACACTGTGAAATGTCCCAAATGTGACCGGATAGCGTTTTCCCTCGGTCAAAGATGCAAATCGTTCCCGCATTTCCCGCGCAGCAAGCCTCGTGAACGTAATTACGAGAATCTGATCGGGATCGATTCCGGCTTCTTCGATCAGATACCTGATTCTTCTAGTAATAGTCAGTGTTTTCCCTGACCCCGGCGGTGCAAGCACCATACATGGCCCCTCAAGGTGATGTACCGCCTCTTCTTGTCCTTTGTTAAGCATTCACAAAAAACCCCTTATTGCTTTACCACTATTTACTCAGCATTTCAATTGCTTTTCTGATCCTTGCACAGGATTCTTCTCTTCCGAGAATTTCCATCAGCTCGGTCGCTCCGCCCGGCGTATTCTGTTTGCCGGAAACAGCCGTTCTGACCGGCCACATAACATAACCGTTCTTACAGCCCTTCTCTTCCACATAATCTTTCAAAAGACCATACAGCGCATCGTTGCTGTAATCCTCCCATGCCTCCAGGCGCGGAAGCAGTTCTTTGAGTACTTCCAGCGATGTCTCCTCATTCGTTTTCATCTTCTTATGGCAGTACATAGCCGTATCATATTCCGGCAATTCTTCAAAGAAATCGATCTGCTCTGCGATATCCGGGAAGATTTCGATTCTACTCTTAACGAGCGCAGCAATCTTCTTCAAATCATAATCCTTGGTAATGACCTTCTTAATATATGGCTCAGCCATCTCATAAAAGGTATCAAAATCCATAGCCTTCAGATATTCACCATTCATCCATTTCAGCTTGGTCGTATCAAAAACAGCCGGCGATTTGCTCATATGATGATAATCAAATGCCTCAACAAGCTCCGGAAGTGAGAAAATTTCCCTATTGTCCTGCGGACACCATCCAAGCAGAGCAACATAATTTACGATCGCATCACTGACATATCCCTGCTCCAGAAGATCTTCGTATGAAGAATGTCCACATCTCTTGCTAAGTTTCTTATGATTCTCATCCGTGATCAGTGGACAGTGAACATAAACCGGAACTTCCCAGCCAAACGCCTCGTAGAGACGGTTGTACTTCGGCGCAGAAGACAGGTATTCATTTCCACGTACTACATGGGTGATTCCCATCAGATGATCGTCGATTACATTTGCAAAATTGTAGGTCGGATATCCGTCTGATTTGATTAGGATCATATCATCCAACTCTGCATTCGGAACGGTGATATCCCCATAAATGTCGTCGTGGAATGTCGTTGTCCCCTCCGTCGGCATATTGATGCGGATAACATATGGCTTTCCGGACGCAAGGTTCGCCTCGATCTCTTCCTTACTGAGATGCAGGCAGTGCTTATCATAATTCACGATCTCCGTTCCTTCTGAAGAAACAGAAGTCTTCAGAGATTCCAAACGTTCTTTGTCGCAGAAACAATAGTATGCATCTCCCTGCTCGATCAGCTGTTTTGCATATTTCAAATAAATTCCAGTTGCATTGCGCTCACTCTGGACATACGGTCCATAACCGCCGTCTTTGTCCGGTCCTTCATCATGAACAAGCCCGGTTTTCTCCAGTGTACGGTAAATAATATCCAGCGCACCCTCCACAAATCGTTCCTGGTCTGTATCTTCAATACGAAGCATAAAATCTCCGTTCTCATGCTTAGCGATCAGATATGCATACAACGCGGTTCTAAGATTTCCGACATGCATACGCCCTGTAGGACTTGGCGCAAATCTTGTTCTTACTTTACTCATAATTAGTTCCCTCTCTTTATTTTAATCTTTTTAATCTTTGAATGTCCCAAAATATACTACCACATTCCGATTTTTACTTCAAGTGTGCATCGTCACTTCCCTCTTCTTTTCGGATGTATTTCATGGAATTCTGTTTCCATTCTCCCTTCTGGAACGAATAGAACACTGTATCTATAATAAAGATCGCAAGTGCAAAGACGCCTGCGATCTGAAGCGTCTGAATCAGATAGTACCCAGTCATCTCCTCATTTCCTTCCAGCATATAGTGAACGATCCGGTACATGCCCGCTCCGGGCACAGTCGGCAAAAATCCCGCGATAAGAAAAAGTGTCACCGGCGTTTTAAAAATACGGGCAAAGATGTGGGATATGACTGCAACCGCAAGAGCCGACATAAATGAAGAAAACACAACTCCACTTCCGTTCTGAATGAAAATCAGATACACAAGCCCGCCTGCAGCACCGACTCCTCCCGCATGAAGCAGATATTTCTTCGGAGTATCAAGCAGTACGGCAAAACCATATATTGCAAGAAATGCTCCGGCAACCTGAACCAGTATTCGAATCATATCATAATTCATATCCGTACCCTCCTTCTAATAAATCCCCATGATCGCAAGTCCGATACCAATTCCGAGTGCGATTCCAGCCGCCTTGATGAATGCTTCCAGCATGCGCGCGATTCCTGAAAGATAATCACCTCTCAATGTATCTCTCGCCGCGTTCGTGATCGCCATGCCCGGCACAAGAGGCATGATACAGGAAATGATCACGATATCCATATCCATCCGCCCTCCAAGAATCATTTTCATGACCGCACTTGCCATGGCAATTCCCATGGATGAAAAGATATCTTCAATAAAATCATGAACCTTCAGATCCCGCACCGCTTCGATACAAAATGCAAGAAATGCACCGACGATCAAAGATGAGAGCACCTCCCAGATTCCACCGCCGAAAAAAACAGAAAAACCAACACATACGGCAACGGTCGCAATGCTGTAATATATACGGCGGTATTCCTTCTTTTTCAGAGAATTCAGTTCTTCAAAAGCCTCCTGCAAAGACAACTCACCGCCACAGTATCGTCTGGAAATATCATTGACCAAGACCACACGGCTCAGATTATTCTCACGGCTGTCTACACGTTTCACAAGTGTCACAACTTTCTCACCCTTCACCTTCACAGAAGCTGTGATTCCCGTCATCACAACCAGTACTTCAGACATTTCCAGATTGTCCGCTGTCTTTAAAATATGGTGCATGGTATCTTCCACCCGGTAAGTCTCAGCTCCGCTGCAAAGCATCAACTCTCCTGCAGACATCGCTGTTTTGATTAGCAACTGTAAATCCATACTACACTCCTGTCTCCCCAATAATCTAACTAGTCTAAAAAGTACGAAAGGAGACGCAGCAAAAACGCTACGTCTCCCAATATTATACTTGATTTTGATCAATTTATCAACTAATTGATATATCCAGCCTTCTTCAGCTCTTCTTCTGCTTTCGCAAGATTTGCATCAGATACACGGATGATCGGGCCTGTACATCCCATTCCGCTCTCTGCATAGATGTTGATCTTCCAGAGTGCTTTCACCGCATCTTCAAGGTCCATAACTTCGATTCCAGGAATCTGTGCTGTTACGATTTCCTTCGGCGGTTCTTTCACTTCTTCTTCTGCAGCTGCAGGTTTCTGTGCTGCCTTGTGAGCATCCAGAATTTCCTTCAGACCAGCTTTCTTAGCTGCTGCAAATTCAGCTTTAGCTACTTCAAATACTTTTCCTCTTACGAGCTGTGCTGCGTAACGGATTGCATTTGCAATAACCGGAGCGCCTGATGCACGGGATACGATCATAACGAGCTGTTCATATCCTTCTCCGATACCAGGACCATAACCGAATCCGGTTGCCTCGAAGCTTCCGCCTGTCATAAAGGAGGAAAGCATCTTAACAAGGATATTTCCGGTCAGGGAATCTGTTACCATGATGTCCGGAGCTGCCTGAAGGACATCGTTACCTCTCATAACGCAGCCACCGTCTGCACGGGTAGATTCAGCAAATGTGATATCATATCCGTTCTCTTTCAGCTGTTTCAGAGCTTTTTCTGTCTGACGTGCACCGTCAACATTCAGAATACCAACTGTCGGATTCTTTTTGCCGCAAGCTTTTGCTGCGATGATTCCGTAGATTGCATTCTTGATCATTCCTTCGATACGGTCTGTGCTGGATGTTCCTGTTGTGTTAGCAACAAACATCTCTTTTGCCTTTGCAGGTGTTACACAGCGTCCAACGGTAGAAACACCGATCGGGAATGGGAAGTGCATCGTTACAGCAGCGTCAATTTCTTTATTTTTGAGCATTTCTTCCATCTTATCATGGCCTTCTTCATCGTTAGCCACTTTAACGGTCGTAACACCCTCTGCTTCTAACGTACCGATGTAGTATACATCGATTCCGTCTTTTGCCGCCTCAATAGCAGCAGCCATAGAGTTTTCTTCTCCATGTTCGCTGCCCATACCGGTCAGAGCAATTTTCGGACGTTTTCCGAAGCTTCCGGTCTCAAGCCCTTCTGCCATGCTCATGAAGGTCTCGGCGATCATTTTTTCAATTCCACTTGCCATAATCGTCCACCTCTCTATTCTGCCAGCATTGATGCAGCAAAGTCTTTCATAGCTTTAGCGATTAATCCTTTAACTTCTTCTTCCGAAACTCCGCTGTTGTCTTCTGCTCCGGTATTAGCCTGGATTACAAAAGAAACACCGTCAAACAGGTTGGTCATACGTCCAAGGAACAAACTTCCTTTTCCGATAATCATTGCATTCTTGATCTTGCCTGCAAGAATATCTTCTCTTGCAAATCCGATGTACGGTACACCTGAAGGAATGTGTCCCTGTGTCGGAGCCCATCCTGTAAGTCCGTGCTCGGTTGCAAAGCTTGCAAGCTGTTTCTTATCAAGGTCACCACGCTTAACAGCAAGTGCACCGATCATCTTGTAGTTAGCAAGCGGTACATCTCCTGCTCCAGCCGGTTTTGTGATATCCGGGTTCTGCATTTCCGGAGAGAATTTATCAATATCAGTAATCTTCAATCCAGCTCTTTCCAGAGGATCAGCTACAAGGCTTCCGATAACGTTCTGCGGAGCACTTCCTGTTCCTACTGTATGACGTCCAAGGATATCAAGGTTGATTTCCGGGTTCACACCATCGTTCTCAGCAAGGATTACACAGAATCCACCAAGGCAGTCTTCAAGAATCGGAAGACCTTTCTTAACATGGTCTTTACCGTTCATACCAAGTTTAGCAGTACATCCGCCAGCTGTAACAGCTACGCATTTGTAAGCTCCGGATTTAACAAGAGCTGCTGCTTCAATCAGTGCATGAGAAGGTCCTGCACAGAATCCACGAGAGTCAGATCCGGTAGCATTCAAAAGACCTGCAACTTCAGCTGCAGCTTTAGCAAAGTTACCGCCACCTCTCTGGTTCATATCACCACATGCTTCCTCAGCACAGTCGATAACGTATTCGATATCTGTTTTTTCGATACCTGCATTTCTTACACCGTATAATAATGCAAGAACGCTGGTAGCTTTGCTCATGATATTTTCATGCATAACATGTGCAGAAAGGTTTACATCGATATCATGTGCTCTCTTAACGCATCCAACAAGCTTTCCGGCATAGTAGATACCTTCAGCGTGCTCATCGTTAACAAAATGTTCAATTTCGGAAAGTTCAATACCTTCTTCAACTTTAGCAACGATATCTTCTGTGATAATCGGATCAGCTGCGAAAGCTTCTTTGTGAGCTGCAACAAACTCTTTGTCAAGTTTTACAACTTCGAACATATCGCAGGTCTGAGCTAAAAGAATGAATTCTTCTTCCGGCATGATCTCACCGTATTTTCCATATCTTTCAGCGCCTTCTTTAACTTTATCATAATAAGGGAATTCTACCTGAGCCAGTTCATCCGGATGTGCATTTCCGATATATACCTGGTTCGGCCAGTAGTTTACGCATTCTTCATATGAACGAAGATGACTTTCTAATTCTTTTAAGTATTCTGATTCTGGATTCACAACCCGCTCTGTTGTCTGAGTTGTTCCGTTGTAT
>JBJENH010000137.1:27353-45663 GCA_051880095.1 Bariatricus sp.
GTATTCTGATTCTGGATTCACAACCCGCTCTGTTGTCTGAGTTGTTCCGTTGTATACTACCATCTGCGGAGTATGTGCCAGAACATAGCTGGCTCCTTTAATTACACTGTTCATCGCAAGTGTCCACCTTTCTTAAAGATATCAGATAAATATGCCCCCGCCATTTATCTGACTATATTTCCTCAAATCAAATGAATTTAAGGATAGACTCTGTAAAACAAAAGCGATGAGGTAAGTATTTACCTCACCGCTTTAGAAATCTAAGACGCTGTCAAAGATTTTTCTTATAAATACTTACAGTATTCGTCACGGATAGCTGACATTTCGCTTACGATATCATCAACATCAAGTACCATTTCCATCATACCTACCTGCTCATCGTAAACTGCTTCGTCAAATTCTTCCTTCAATTCTGGTTCACATACGTGATATGTCGTAAGTCCAAGCTGGACTCCTGTCAATGGACCTGCAAAAGTCGGGTCACCTGCTGTTACAGTCTCAGCTGCAAGACCAGCAGCTTCACCTTCAGCAGCACCTACGATTACGACTACGTTTTCCGGGCCGTATTCTTCAGCGAATTCTTTTACCCTCTTCTGATTTTCAAGATCCATTGCGCCTGCGCTCGTTCAGACGAAACATTCTGTTGAAGAAAAAACAACTTCTCCTCCGGCTGTCTTAACGCATTCAGCGATAGCCGGTCCAGGAACACCATCACGGTCACCAATGATTACAACTTTTTTACCTTCTAAAATTGCCATGATGTTTTTCCTCCTTCCCTTCATTTTATTTTTTATTAATGAAATGCAAGCCAATTGCATTTCCGTAAAAGCCCGAAGGCTTTGTACGCATATTTACGCTTGTTTTCTGGCTCACGCCAGTTTGTACCGAATTACCGGTCAATCAAAAATTAGATATATTTTTTGATCATTGCTTCGATGCTTTCCTGTGTAGCATCTTCTTTAACAACTTCTTCTACTTTCTGTCCATCTTTGTAGATAGCCATTACCGGAAGTCCTAAGATCTGCTGTCCGATAGCAAGACGACGAGCTTTTGTAGTATTCAGAGATGTGAATTTCAGCTTATCGCCATATTTGTCTGCCATTTCATGTACGAACGGCATAAGAGCCTGGCAAGGTACGCATCCATCACCGAAGAAATCTACAAAAACGTAGCCTTCTGCTTCAAGTACTTCTGTTTTAAATGTATTTTTATCTACTTCTAACATTGATCTGTTCCTCCTCGAAGTCTAATTATTCATGTTCGTTAAGATATTTTTCACACTGAGTAGCTGCGATTGCTCCGTCAGCAGCTGCTGTAACAACCTGACGAAGGCTCTTTACACGTACATCACCTGCTGCGAATACACCAGGAATATTTGTATGCATATCAACATCTGTAGGAATATATCCTCTTTCATCAAGCTGAAGAGGAGTTCCTTCGAAGATCTTTGTGCTTGGCAGAGTTCCGATAAATCCGAATACACCAAACATTCCGTCTTCTTCATCTGCTTCAATCTTGGTAACTTCACCAGTCTTAACATTCTTAACTGTCATCCATGAAAGAATGCCTTCACCGCCGACTTCTTCTACAACGGAATCCCACATAAAGTGAAGTTTTTCGTTCTTAAATGCTTTCTCCTGAATGGATTTAGCTGCACGAAGTTCATCACGTCTGTGAATGATCGTAACTTTTCTTGCAAATTTTGTAAGATACATAGCTTCTTCAACAGCTGAATCGCCGCCGCCAACTACGAATACTTCAAAATCTTCAAAGAAGTTTGCATCACAGGTAGCGCAGTAAGAAACGCCCTTACCCATGAATTCTTTTTCACCTTTGCATCCGATCGGTCTTGCAAAAGCTCCTGTTGCGATGATTACTGTCTTTCCACAGTACTCACCTTTTGCGCTTTTCAGCTTCTTAACGTCGCCTTCAAGCTCAACCGCATTGATGACATCTGATACACGCTCAACGCCGAATTTTTCACACTGCTGTGTCATTCTTGCGATAAGAGACGGTCCGCTCTCACCTTCAACGATCTGTCCAGGATAGTTTTCGATATCATCTGTAATAGCGATCTGTCCGCCATCTTTGCCTTTTTCTACTACTAATGTAGAAAGACGGCTTCTTCCTGCGTACAGACCGGCAGCTAAGCCTGCCGGTCCTGCACCCAGGACAATTACGTCATAAATTTTACTCATAACGCATTTCTCCTTCACATATTTTTAAGATTATCCGATTCGTCACAATAACTAAGTTATCGCGATTACATCCCATCTATTTACATTATACCACACAATTTTAAATCATACTAGTATTTTGCAAATATTTTTTCTTAACAATTATGCTTATTTGTCAAAGATTGTCTGATCTTCAACTTCTGTTGTCAAAGCATTTAATGCTTTCATAACAAGGCCTTTACGAAGTGCGTATTCTTCATCTTTATCAAGCGCCGGATTTCCAAGCGGATGAGGAATAGCAATCGTAGGAACGATTCTGTTAGCTCCAACTGTCATAGAGATTGGAGTTACAGTACACATATGAACTACCGGAAGTCCTGCAGCTTCAATAGATTTAACCATCGTTGCACCGCAACGTGTACAGGTACCTCAAGTAGAGGTCATGATAACTGCGTCTACGCCGTCAGCAATCAGTTTCTGAGCATATTCGTCAGCGAAAGCCTTAGCAGAAGCAACTGCAGTACCATTACCAACTGTTGTGTAGAATTTGTTGTGTAATTCTCCAATAACGCCTTCTTTTTCAAGTTCACGAAGAACGTCAACTGGAAGTACACGGTCAGCATCTTCATTAGCGTATACCGGATCGTATCCACCATGAGCTGTCTCGTATGTCTCTTCTGTCAGATCCATAACACCTGTGATATCGTATTCTCCATAGTGAGAAGCGTTTGAGCTTTCGATATGGTCCGGATTTCCCTTCGGTACAATACCGCCTGATGTACACAGAGCGATTTTAGCTTTGCTAAGATCCTTAACAGCCGGATTCGGAGCAACTCTGTCGAATGTCGGCATCGGATACTCTGTTACGAATGGTTTTCCAGAAATCTTCTTAAGAAGCATTTCAACAGCTCTCTGAGATCCACGTTTCTTCTCGAATAAGTTTACACGGATTCCGTTCGGCATATAACCTTCTTCGCAGGAAGCACCGATCTTTTCGCCTTTAGCAAGTTTAAGAGCGAGTGGAGCAAGTTTACCAACTGCATCTCTCATACCAGCTGCACTGTTCTTTGTAGAAACCATATACACTTTGTTCTTGAACATATCAGCACCCGGGTTTTCTACATACATACCGGTTACTGCAGGAATTCCAAGCTCTTCCTGAACTGCATCTGCGATAGTACCGCAAGCAACACCGTAACGTCCAGCGTTGAATGCCGGTCCTGCTACGAATACATCCGGAGCCTGCTCTTTAACCCATCCAAGGATATCTTCTTTAGCCTTGTCAAGGTTTTCGTTGAAGTAAGAGTCACCACATACGATTGTAGCGATGATTTCTGCTTCATCTCCAAATTTCTGTGCAAGCGCCATACCTGGTCCAACTACTTCGCCAACACGAAGTTCAGCCGGGTAATCAGCTTTTTCTTCTCCACCGATATTAGCGAAGAACTGGTTGATATAATGTACAACTTTAATTTTACTCATTGTTTTACGTCCTCCCTTCCTATCGTGCACTTAAGTAGTTGAAACCTGTTTCGTTTGTAGCGCCTGTGATAGCCTGAATTTCAACTTCGATCGTTCCGTCTTCACGAAGTGAATGTTCGTTACCACCAGCGATTGTGTTTACATAATCCAGAGTTCCGATTACTTTGTCAAGCTTCGGAAGTACGATAACCTGGTTAGCATTTCCACCGGTTACTACTGCATCTGCAGCCGGATCAGCATCAGCAAGTGACTGAGATTTTCCATCACGTCCAGCATATTCGTCTGTGATGATTACAGTCTTAACGCCTTCAGCTTCAATCTTCTTGGTGTTCATAATAAGGTCAGTATCCGGGTTACCGAAACCTTCCTGAGATACGATAACTGCATCCAGATCAAGGAAACGGCACATCTTAGCTGTCCAGTCAGAAGAACGCATCTTGTCAGCAAGGTATACGTTTTCGTTTGTAAGGATCTGGCATACGAAGTTAAGAGTTTTTCCGTGCTGTTCGAATAAGTCATGAACTACCGGGTTGTTCTCATGTACATAAGTTGGGTTCTTATCACATGCAGATACACAGTTACCAGATACGATAGCTCCGTCCATAACTTCTGTCGGGTTCATAATTGTAGAGAGTGTCTTCTTCGCATCAACACCGTATACATAGGTGTCATGAAGAAGTCCCTGGCTCTGTAACATCTGAACATAAGCTACTCTCGGCAGGTTCGGGAATTTTTCTTTTCCTTCCATTACACCGTATGTTTCATAAACTTTTGTCTCATCCGGTGTAAGTTCACGAGCAAGTTCACCAAGGTAAACAGCTACTCTAAATCCTGCAAGACGAACAGCTTTTTCATAGTCATGCGGTTTGATTCCTTCAACAGGTTCACAAACAACTACTAAGTTGTTCAATTTAGAGAATGGTGTGTAATCAGCACCCGGGCCTGTCATATCGATGATACCTTCCTGGAAACCAACGATCTTACCAGCTGTAACAACAGCCATGCCTTTCAGTGCATATGTCTTACCACTTCCTACTGTATCAACCTTCGCGATAACGCCCGGGAAAATTCCTCCTCTTCCTTCAACCTTAACACGTGGTTCGATAACGTCTTTAACCGGTGTAATACGAACACTTTCGCCCGGTCTGGCAATATCAAATTTTACGCTTTTGATTTTCTCGTCTTCGAGAACGATTTCTTTTACAGCTTCTTCGGATACATAAAGAACTCCGTCTTCAATTTTGGACTCAGCTGCGAACTGAATGTCCTTGATGAAAATGTGACCCATTTCTAATCTTATCACTGTAAATTCCCTCCTTTAAAAAAATTTGTTTACTATATGCCCCAAAAGTACTCACGTACTTCTATAGCCTTTGTTTATGTCCAGCATTCAGCGGACGGTAACGCGCTTTCCAGCAGCGAGCAGTCTATCATTCTGAAGTCATCATACACTTCCGGTTTATACTTGTCCGACTTAAATTGAAATTTGCCGCATGCATGGATTGCATTCTCTATGATTTCCATAGACCGCATATCTAATTCACCCGGTTTCATAGAAATCATCACTGATTTGTATGGTGTCTCGTTCGGTTTCACACTTCCGGAAAGTGGATGTGTAAGAAGCTTATGCCCGAGATACACTCTGTCACGAACTTTTCTCAGAGTACCTTCATAGGAAAGATCTTCATATTCAACATGGTAATTCTCACCAAGTTTTTCCTTTACCAGAGTGTTGTTCGTAATAATCAGAAATCCGTCGTTCATTGTTTTCACCTTTCAGTAGTATATGTTGATCATTCAGCTTCTGAATCATCGCTGTTGGAGCCACACCTATCGGTATACAGCGAACGCTTCTGTTTCAAGCATCCGGGATAAAAGATCTTTTAAAAAAAGGACGACACAAACATTTTACTGCTTTGTCGTCCTTCTGTTTCCTGCTTCTATCCACAAATTGCCTGGATTCAGAGTGTAGTACTTTTCCTGTTCCTTTTGCCTGAAAGTTTCACCTTATCAAGATCAGCTTGTGCTGTCCGGAATCCGGTTTGCATCTTCGGCGACTGCTGTTAGATACGCAATTCTCTCACAGGAAATATCTGCCTACTATTCAGTTAACTGCATTAAACTGGTTATCGTTCATATCTTAACGATACACTTTTTAACAAAGTCAGTATAGCACATCTAAATTTAAAATGCTAGTCTCTTTTATAGATTTTTGCACATTTTATTATAGATTTTTTCAATAATTATGTATCACTGGATAGTGAAATTATTTACTTTTCTTCTTTTGTTTTGGCAGGAAGTTATTATAGTAATCGTTATAAACTTCCTTAATCGTTCCCGTCAATGCCAACAGAGCTATAATGTTAGGAAGTACCATCAAACTGTTGAAGCAGTCTGCCATATTCCAAACAAGTTCAACTTCCTGAAGAGAACCGAATACTACACATACACAAACGAGTACTGAGTAAATCTTAACAGCTTTTCCACCAAACAGGTATCTGATATTTGCTTCGCCGAAGAAATACCATCCGATAATGGTAGAGAATGCGAAGAATAACATACAGATCGCAATAAAGATTTCACCAAACTTACCATATAATGTAGAGAAAGCATACTGGCTAAGCTCAGCACCAGTCTTTCCAGATGCTCTGGAACCTGTTGTGATAATAACAAGTGCTGTCAAGTTCAGGATTACGAATGTATCAATAAATACACCAGCCATAGCTACGAATCCCTGCTCAACCGGATGATTTACTTTCGCAACAGCGTGAGCGTGCGGAGTAGAACCCATACCAGCTTCATTAGAGAAAAGACCTCTGGCAACACCTTTCGTGATTGCAAGTTTAATTGTTGCACCAAGTGCACCACCGGCAACTGCTGCAGGATTAAAAGCACCGACTACGATATCTTTGAATGCTCCAGGAATTGCTGTAAAGTTTGCAAGAATAACGATCAGGGATCCAAGAATGTAGAACGCTGCCATAACCGGAACGATCGTCTCTGTAACTTTTGCAATACGTTTCATACCACCTGTAAATACGAACAGGGAAGCGATTGCAATAACAACACCCATAACGATCTTCGGAACGCCGAAAGCTGTATTCCAGGAAGCTGCGATAGAGTTTGCCTGAACTGCGTTACCCATAAATCCAAGTGCAAAAATGATCAGTACTGCAAATACTGCTGCAAATACTTTACCGAATGTTCCTTTGAATGCTGCACGGATGTAATAAACAGGACCACCTGTAACTGTTCCGTCTTCTCCGACCTGTTTATACTTCTGAGCCATGCAGGCCTCGCCGAAGATCGTTGCCATTCCAAGGAATGCACTGATCCACATCCAGAAAATCGCTCCAGGACCACCAACAGCGATTGCGGTTGCGGCACCGGCGATATTACCTGTACCTACCTGAGCTGCGATTGCAGTTGCAAGAGCCTGGAATGATGACATACCATCATTTCCCGCATCACCTTTTTTGGAAAACAATCCCCCGAATGTTCTCCTCATACTCTCGCCGAATCCTCTTACCTGGATGAACCCTAACTTGAAGGAGAACCAGATACCTGCTCCAACCAAGGCTACCAAAAGGACTGACCCCGTCAATAAATCATTGACTTTCAAAACCATGCTGTTAAATACTTCGTACACAACATACCCTCCTTTGTCTCATAGATATTTTTTATGAATATCATTCGTTATATCTATAATAGCGTATTTGTCTAATTTATTCAAGTTTTTTTATCTAAAACAGTCAATTTTGTGCATATTGTCTTTTCGCATTATGTTAAAATTGTCATAAAATCCAACAAAAATGCCAAACCGCCCATTTTACGCGGTTTGGCACATTACAATTTTATTATAGATTTTTTCTATTTCTTAATTTTCGTCAATATATCCAAATTTTTAACAATCTGACCACTATACATTGATTTCAGCTTTGACTCCGAGGAGTTCTTTATTATCTTCCAGAATCGGTTTAATCACATTTTTCAGGAATGCATCCACCTGTTCCGGAGAACGTCCAACGTATTTGGAAGGATCCATGGTTTTCTGAAGATCTTCAATACTCAAATTAAACGCATCATCCTGAGCGATCAGCTCAAGAAGATTATTATCCAGACCTTTTTCCTTCACATTGCGTCCTGCTTCCATGGAAAGTTCACGGATCCGTTCGTGAAGTTCCTGACGATCTCCGCCGGCTTTTACCGCATCCATCATAATGTTTTCGGTAGCCATAAACGGAAGTTCCGACATCAGGCGTTTTTCAATTACTTTCGGGTATACAACCAGGCCGTCCACAACGTTCAGACAGAGATCCAGAATACCGTCGATCGCAAGGAATCCTTCCGGTACACTGAGGCGCTTATTCGCAGAGTCATCCAGTGTTCTTTCGAACCACTGTGTTGCAGAAGTAATCGCCGGATTCAGCGCATCAATCATAACATATCTTGACAGAGAGGCGATACGCTCACTTCTCATAGGATTTCTCTTGTAAGCCATTGCTGATGAACCGATCTGTGTCTTCTCAAACGGCTCTTCTACTTCTTTCAAATGCTGAAGAAGGCGGATATCATTGGAGAATTTATGTGCACTTGCCGCAATTCCGGCCAGTACGTTCAGCACACGGGTGTCAACCTTACGGGAATAGGTCTGTCCGGATACCGGATAGCATGCTTCAAATCCCATCTTCTCGGCGATCATCGGATCGATCCGGTCGATCTTCTCCTGATCTCCCTCAAACAGTTCCAGAAAGCTTGCCTGGGTTCCGGTCGTGCCTTTGGATCCGAGAAGTTTCAAGCTTCCGAGAACATAGTCCAGGTCAGCAAGATCCATTGCAAATTCCTGCATCCACAGAGTTGCCCTCTTTCCGACTGTTGTCGGCTGCGCCGGCTGGAAATGGGTAAATGCAAGCGTCGGCAGGCTCTTATACTGATCCGCGAATCTGGATAGCTCGTCGATCACATTTACCAGTTTCTTCTTCACGAGCTTAAGCGCCTCTGACATAATGATGATATCGGTATTGTCTCCGACATAGCAGGAAGTAGCCCCAAGATGAATGATTCCTTTTGCTTTCGGGCACTGCTGTCCATATGCATATACATGAGACATAACGTCGTGGCGCACGATCTTCTCTCTCTCTTTTGCCACCTCGTAATTAATATCATCCGCATGGCTCTTCAGTTCTTCAATCTGTTCGTCCGTAATGTTGAGTCCCAGTTCTTTCTCAGTCTCAGCCAGAGCAATCCACAGCTTTCTCCAGGTTCTGAACTTCATGTCCGGAGAAAAAATATACTGCATCTCCTTACTTGCATACCGCTCGGAAAGCGGACTTTGATATCTGTCGTATCCCATAGTTTCTTCCTCTCTTATCATATACTTTTCATATTTGTATGCATCCGGAATAAATCTCTTATTCCTCAAACGCATGCGAAACATCTCTCCCCGGCACTTCTGTAGGATATTTGCCGGTAAAGCAGGCATCACAGTATGACAGATCACCTACCATATTTTTCAGTTTATCAATTTCCATATAACCAAGTGAATCGGCCCCAATCATTTCACGAATCTGCTCGGTTGTATGGGAATGTGCGATCAGCTGTTCATTCGACGGCACATCCGTACCGAAATAGCACGGATACAGAAACGGTGGCGAACTGATCCGCACATGCACTTCTTTAGCACCGGCTTTTTTCAGCATCTTGATAATATTTGCACAGGTCGTGCCCCGCACGATGGAATCATCTACCATGACGATCCGTTTTCCGCGCACTACTTCTTCAATCACATTCAGTTTGATCTTCACGCTGGATTCTCTCTGGCTCTGTTTCGGCTTAATGAACGTTCTGCCCACATAACTGTTCTTATGAAACGCCATGCCATAGGGGATACCCGACTGTTCTGAATATCCCTTTGCAGCCACAAGTCCCGAATCCGGAACTCCTACCACAAGATCCGCCTCGACCGGATAAGATTCAGCCAGCGCTTTACCTGCAACAATACGGGAATGGTACACGTTCACATTATCGATCGTGCTGTCCGTTCGCGCAAAATAGATATATTCGAAAATACATCTCGCCTGTTTCTCTGGTGCGATCGCCATACTATTATCCGAAGCAACACCGTTTTTCGTAAAAGTAACGATCTCTCCCGGCTCTACATCACGCACAAATTCTGCCCCCACAGCAGCCAGTGCGCAGCTCTCTGAAGCAAGGAACCACGTGTTGTCACGTTTTCCGATACAAAGCGGTTTGAAGCCGAACGGATCTCTTGCCCCGATCATCTTACGAGGACTGGAGACCACCAGTGCATACGCACCTTTAATCTTCCCCATGGCATTCTTCACCGCTGTCTCGGCATTCGGTGTTTTCAGACGTTCTCTTGCAATATGATATGCGATCACTTCCGAATCGATCGTTGTCTGGAAAATAGCTCCCGTATACTCCAGCTCATGCCGAAGCTCCACAGCATTCGTCAAATTCCCGTTGTGCGCGATTGCAAGAGTTCCTTTCACATAATTAATGACAAGCGGCTGTGCGTTCTCAGCTCTCGTACCGCCTGCCGTTGAATACCTTACATGGCCAACCCCAAGATTCCCCTTCAGGCCTTCCAGGCATTCCTCATCAAAAACCTCGTTGACCAACCCAAGCCCTTTTTTGAAGAGTACTTTCCGCTTTCCAAACGTATCAGTCACTGCAATACCACAGCTCTCTTGTCCACGGTGCTGCAAAGCGAATAACCCATAATACACTGACGGCGCAACATCTCCGCCATCCATATCGTAAGCCCCAAACACACCGCACTCTTCGCCTAATCCTGTCTCAACCCTTTCAAGTCTGCTCATTGGTCTGTCTCTCCTGTTCAATTGAATGTAGTCAATTTCTTATATTAATTTTTATTACAAAGAGAGTATAATACAGCGAATGTAGAAAATCAATCCTTTTTACCCTCTTCTGTACTCTCTCTTCCATTCTTCCAGAAGCTCCGGCGTTGCATTTAACGAGATTTTTTCCTTTTCTTTGGCAATTTTTTCTGCGAGTTTATTATCCACTTCAAGGAAAATCTGGTTCCCTGAGATCATCTTCTGATACTCATCCACCGGCATATACCGGTAGCAGGCATATACATATCCTTCAAGCATCCGGTTATCCTCACAGATTTTATATGCCTTCTCATACATTCTGGCAGATTCCTCGTAGAGAAAGGCTCTCCCGTAAGCACTTGCAAGGCAGGCATACACCCTCCCGTAAAAACGTTTATCCACGCTGTCATCCCGCTCACTGTTTACGATCGACATATATACAAGAATCGCAGACTCCAGCTCTCCGCTTTCCATCAACGTGTCTGCCTTGTATTTCTGACGTTCCACTTCTTTCTGGTTTTTCAGCTTTTCGAGTACATTCTGAATGTGCGCCAGTTCCCCCTGCGTGTAGATCTTGGCATCATTCAGCACATATAGAACAAACTGTTCCACAGATACATGATTCTTCAGCATTTCCATCAACGACTCCGCCAGAGATGACAGCTCCAGTTCATCCCGGATCCAGCGGCAAAGCTGTTCGTTGATAATGGTATAATCAATCAGATACAGGTTATTACAGAGGTAATAGCACAGTTCTTCAATCGTATAAATCCGCTTGTGGATACGGGTTATCTCATATGGATGCTTCGCGCGTTTTTTATGACAAAGAATTAAACTGCCCATTGCTTCCTCCTAATTCAATCACTTTTTCCGTAAAAAATCCCGTCGGCGGAAAGAATTCTCCGAATCCCACATCTTCAAATGTAATGTGACAGGTCCGTTCATCCGTGAACATCGTGCGTATTCGAAGCCGCAATGCATAATTCTTCCGTTCCGGAAGGCCTTCCAGAGAAACTGTCTCCACCCGGAGCTTTCCGGTTGCCAGAGATTCAATATGGATCTCAATATCCTGATTATCCTCCAAAAGCACCTCACATTGTCTGTCCGATTCATACCAGTGTGATCCCCATGCAACAAGCGGATACCATCCCTCTTCTCCCCGGCTGCGCATTTTCAGACAGATCTGTTCCGTCATCTTCGTCTCATCCAGATAGACCGGCCCATCCATCAGTTCCATACTGCGCTGCATCGCCGTATAGCAGGCCCCTTTGCTGTAGAGATTATTTCCCATAAAGGCTCTTCGTCCGTTGCAGAGAACTCTCAGAGAATTCGGATACCAGTTATTCTCAAACCCGTCACCCGTCAGGAAAACGGAGGAAACCACTTTCTTGTCGAACACGCTCTGGATAAAGCTCTTGAAATGTTCATCTGCCGCTTTTGCCTTATCCACGTTCAGAACCGGATATACAGATTCCAGCTCTTCCATCTGCGCCTCCGCCACTTTGTCGACCGTCACGAAACTTTCCTTTCCCTTCCGGTAACCGGTCTTCAACTCCCGAAGCATAAAGGCGCGGATCACATCCTGATCACAGTAGAACAGCGCCGACTCATACTGCCACAATTCCTTTGGCTGATAGAACATATAATGGCAAAAACTTTCTTTGTAGTCCTGGACATAGATATTTTCCTTCATCACACCCAGTTTCTGACCGATCCCTTTCATCAGAAAGCGGATGTCCTCACTCATCTCCGGAACGGTAAATGTAATGCTTTCAATCTGTTCAAAAGAATGAAGTGTCTGACGGATGAATTCCGCCAGAAGCCATACCGCATCAAACTCTTCACCCGCAATCTGAAGCCTTTCTTTCTTCAGTGCTTTCTCCCAGATATCAGTAACCTGCACACTGCCGCGTACACTTCCCATTCTCTTCGCATTTTTTCCGTATGTCCACACTTCTTTATAATATGTCATAGCCAGAGGAATCTGATGATTCTCCGCACCGGTTTCCAGCGTGTCCGGCTCCTGCGTTTCTTCATTCAGAAAACTGATCTGGCAGATCTTCGAATTAATATCGTATCCTATGATACTTCCATGTGACATGAAGTATTCCTCCTTAAATTATCCGTAAGCACCATGGGGCAAAGCGCTTCCCCACAATTGATTCTAATATGCTGCGAAAATGTCTTCCGCCAGCGCCAGTTCCGCAGCGTATTCAGTCATAGCGATCTGCAGCGCATCCGTTTTCAGTTCAACCATATCATTCAGCCTGCCGTATCGGCCGATCGGCTTCACCTGCTTTGGTTCATAAACACGCTTTTCCGTTACCGTCACTTCCCCGCCGTCCCCGATCTCCGTAAAATAATACCGGAGCGATTCATCGCCAAAGAGGATCCAGGTCTTAATATAAGTATCCTCATATGCAGGCGTCAATGCCTCCTGCTGATAATTCAAACTGTCGATGCCTTCTTTCCTGATCTGGTAGGATACAGTTACCTTGCTGCCCGGTTTTGCGTGATATTCAATCATCGTCTTGTCATAGAGCTGCACCTCTCTCAGCCAGGTCTCCGGATAATTTAAATAGAATGAAAAGAAAACCTGTTTTTCGCACATTTCTCTCAGGAACTCCCTAAGCATCGGCTCCAGTTCCTTGTGCACTTCCCGACTGGAATAGTATTTCAAAAGAGCGATCTTGCAGATGTCCGCCAGTTCCTCTTCTTTTCTGTATTCATTGGCAATGATCGTAAAAACGCATCCTTTCACCTGACGTCCGCACATCACATACTCGCGCGATACATACGCCAAATACGCCTGTTTCAGCCGGAAATAAGTACGGCCCTCATAATAATCCGCGAAGATTTCCTCTTCTCCGAACATCATTTCAGAGAAAAGCATCTGTGTAATGATCCGCTCCGACAGCTTATAGGTGGTGATGTCATAATCCCTCGCTTTGTGCCACAGCTTCTTCATATTTTCCGTAGCTCCGCAATAGTATTCAGCAAGATATGTCAATGTGACTTTATCGTACTGGTCTCTGTTAAAGAGTTCAAAACATATATAACTGAGGAAGTCATCCTCCTCATATCCTTCTTCCCGGATCCGCATACTGCAGAGACGGAAAATGTCCGCTTCCTCGAATGCGTCCATTCCATTTTCACGGAGCGTGTTCCAGTTCAGTTCTTCCTGCTCTCCTCTGCGGCCGTCCTCCCCGTTCTCAAGCTGATATTTGCGGAAGAATTCCATATAACGGCTTTCAAAGAACAGCCGGATCGTATCGTACGGGATCGAATCCACATAATGGCGGCCTTCCTTAGACTCCCACACGATCCGGGAATCCTTGCTGTATAAATAAACGATCGTCCCGGCAGGGTTATAGGGCACCCTCTGCCCGATCGTCCCGTCCGGTTCCAGAACCAGGATGTACGCCATATTCTTCATCGGCGTTTTCACCTCGTAGGCATGACAGATGTCGTACATCGCCTTCATCCGTTCCGGCGTCATATCACGTTCAGAGCAACAGCGCTTGTAAATGATCCGCAGTGCCTCATTGATTCTGCGCTGTTCCAGTTGTTCCCACGCAAAACGCTCCATCTGTTCACGATACGCCAAGTACAGCGCTCCCGTCTCATCCTGATAAGAAATCATATTCGCATAGAGAACGGCAGCTTTTTTATAATTCAGATTATTTCCATGCATAAAGTACAGATACACAGATTTGGGAAATTCTTTTTTCAGATGATCATCGCCGATCGTCATCATATAATATTCATAAAGCTGCGCAATCTTAAGATCCGCCTCGACTGCTTTCTCATACCATGCAAAACAGTCCGGCGTGGTCCTGTTCCCTCGAATGAGCAGTGTGCAGATCGCAGTCAGAATCATCGTATCCGGATACATTGCATACACTTTCCGAAGAACCCGATCCAGATTCTTGTCATAATTTCTCTGCTGCGTCGCAAGATTTGCCATATAAAGAGCAATATCCTTGGTGAGCAGTTTGTATTTCACTGCAAAATTCAGGATCTGCACCTCAAAAGAGCCGAGCTTCTTAAGCGAAGTCGGATGTTCCAGGAAGCAGCGGTACGCCTGCCAGTAAAGGATGATCTGGTTGGCTCCGTTATAATAATGGCGCTCCAGTACATGGAGTCTCTTGCTGTAATTCTTATACTCCGGATCGATTTCAACCAGCATGCAGACAAGCTGCCACGATCTCGGACGCTTCATATATGCTTTATTCAGTTCCTCCACCACGCGGTTCACATGACTTCCGGTCTTGCGGATCAGCGCTGTCAGGTACAGATAATACGCAGAAACGATCGCATCCTTGCCGATTCCGAAACGGGTATAATTATAGTCATCCAGAATATCATTGGCCTCGCTGACTTCCCCGCAGAGCAGATGCATGTGCGCATCGATCAGCGGATACACATCGCCCTCACCTGTGTAAATATCCAGTTTTGAAAGCTTCTCCCTGGCATGCTCCGCCCACTCTTTTACCGGCATTCTGCCCGACATACTGACCAGAAATTCCTTCATCACCGAAGCAAAAATCAGATCCGCATCTCTATGATCCTCCGCATGATCCTTGTGGTCCGCCACCATGATCTCATAGGTCAGAGACTCATACGGACTCTCGAACACAATCTTACCATAATTGTTCCCGGCATGGGTCTTCTCCGGATGGATAATATAACTGAAATCATACAGGTTTCCGACAAAATCGTCCGTCGAGAAATTATCCCTTGCGATCTGGATGAATTTCCCGTCCACATGGACTCTCACCGGCATATATCCCCAGGTATTCTTTGTGAAATGAATGATCTCCTTCGTCGCTTCCTTCAGATTCCGGAACGTTCTCTGGGTCCTTCCCATCGTCAGGAAAATGCACTCCTTCTGCTTGATTCCTACCAGAAATTCTTCCATTGCCTGCTCGCCGAGGGACCATTTCCTCATATTATCATAAAGGGCGCGGATCCTCGGTTCTTCGTACTTGATCACTTCATAGAAATCTCTGGAGCGGAACAGTCTCTGCGCCTCCGTAAAATCCTGAAGTGCCAGCTTCTTAAAATCACGGGTATTCTGCACCTTTCCATAAGAAGTCATAATGTAAGGTTTCTCTATAATCACGGTGTATGTTACCTCAAATTCACCACCGCTGCACACGATCGTAAATTTCCCGGATTCCACATGTCCCGGCTTCAGTCCCTTTCCGTCGTATGTGAACCAGATCTCCACCGGATTACCTTCAAACCCGGATTCGTCAAGCTGCACACGAAAAGAAGAAGGATATACAAGTCCTCTGATATCTCCTTCCTTCTTGTTCTTCAGGGTAAAGCATCCGCGATAAACCTCTCCCTCTCCAATTGTCAGTACGAGATTCGTCTCCGGCAACACAATATCCGGTCTGGACATGCCGAAATCTCCCTTGGAAAATCGTTTAATTTTATTCTTCATGCTAAGCCACCTACTTCTTGCATTGCATTTTTTCAAAAAGACATTATAATGAATTATAACATTATTCGACTTATCAGGCAACGCAAATCTGAAAAAACGTCCTGCAGAAAAGGAGAACCGTATTATGAATACAAAACCACAATTTCACGGCAGCGATCTGGAAGCGGTCGAGGCCTATTACCACATACCAAAAGAACAGATCGTAAGCTTCGGAGCAAATGTCAATCCGCTCGGACTTTCTTCCTATGTAAAAGAACAGCTCGCTGCGAATCTGGACGTCCTGTCCTCGTACCCTGACCGGAATTATACTGAACTTAAACAGGCGATCAGTCACTATCTCTGCACACATTGCAGCGGTAATTCCAGCGCGCCGTCACCGGAACATATAATCGTCGGAAATGGCTCAACGGAGCTCATTTCCCTACTGATTCAGACAAGGCGTCCGAAGAAAGCGCTGCTTCTGGGCCCCACCTATTCCGAGTACAGCCGGGAACTTTCCCTCACAGGAAGCACCCTTTCCTATTATAATTTGAAAGAAGAACTGGATTTCCATCTGGATATTCCGGACTTTTGCCGTGCGATCCGTGAAAATGCGTACGATCTTGTGATCATCTGCAATCCAAATAATCCGACCTCCTCCGCTCTCAAAAAGGAAGAGATCCGCACCATACTGAAAACCTGCCGCGACTCCGGAAGCTTCCTTATGATCGATGAGACCTACGTCGAATTCGCCCCTGAAATCAGCGAGATCACCGCCATTCAGCTCGTGCAGGACTATCCCGAGCTGATGGTCCTGCGCGGCGTTTCCAAATTCTTCGCAGCCCCCGGACTGCGCCTGGGATATGGTGCCACAAGCAACCACGATTTTCTCACAGCCCTGACCCGGATGCAGAACCCCTGGAGCTTAAACAGCCTCGGCGCACTCGCCGGCAGACTCATGCTCGCCGACGAATCCTATATTTCCAGAACCCGCTCCCTGATCCTTGGCGAGCGAACCCGCATGCTGGAGACACTGGCAGGCAACAGTCACCTGAAAACCTACCCGGCCTACGCCAATTTCATCCTGGTCCGCCTGCTCACCCCCGGTCTTACATCCCAGGAAGCCTTCGACTACCTCATCCGCCAGGGCCTCATGATCCGCGATTGTTCCTCCTTCGAACAACTCGAAGGCGAATACATCCGCTTCTGCATCATGTCCCCTCAGGATAACAGCCGTCTCCTAAGTGCATTGAACAACTATACACATACTTTAAAATGATATCTTAAAAGAATATGAATGCCAATAGAACAGGCTGCCGCATGCGACAGCCTGTCCTTACTCGATATTCAAATCATTAAAATCAATCTCAAAGTCCTCATAAATGTTCGCTTTGATCTTATCCTCAAATCCATATAACACCGGTGCTTCATCCTGATCAAGATAATATACAACAACAATCATCTTCATCGGATCTACGATCCAATAATCCCGCACTCCTGATTCCTTATACAACGATAATTTCGTATAATAATCCATTCTCTTACTCCCAGGAGACACTACTTCAACAATCCAATCCGGTGCACCATGACATCCCTTTTCATCCAGTTTCTTCAAATCACACACCACCGAAATATCCGGTTCCACATACGTACTGTTATCGTCATCTAAAAAAACAGCAAAAGGTGCAAGATCCACCTCACACTTTCCCCCATGACAATCAATATAATCCGCAATCTTCCTCCCAATCGAAAAAACAATCTTCTGATGCATCCTTCCCGGAGGTGCCATATAAAAAATACGCCCCCCAATCAATTCCGCCCTCTCCCCCTCCGGCAGAGCATAAATATCATCTATCGTATACACCCTTTCCTGAAGTAACGCCATAAAATCACCCTTCCCAATATCAATACTTCCATTCATATTCTACCAAAAAACCACAAACCTCACAACACCATTTTCGCACCATTCTCCTCACACAAACACCTCACATAAAATCTCCCCAAAATGATTCGCGCCTCCCCAGAGGCGCCAAATCATTTTAATCCAATCAGTAGACCTTAGTCCACTCCCTCCCGTCTTGAACCCTACCCTTTCCCGTCTTAAATCCCCAGGCCCCGGAGGAGACACAGGGATTGTATTGCGACTAGTGCACTGACACGTTGATATTCAGATAAAACTCCTTGCCTAATTTCACATCGGACTGCGTCAGCTTCAATCGACGATGCCACCGCATCGCCTCATTCAGCTTCCTTGCCGATCAGAAATTATTCTACGGAGTTTTATCAGATATCAACGTGCCAGCACACTAGAACGAACAAAAAAGGCAGACTGTCCGCCCAAAAGGGCGAACAGCCTGCCG
>JBJENH010000137.1:45763-47162 GCA_051880095.1 Bariatricus sp.
ACTAGAACGAACAAAAAAGGCAGACTGTCCGCCCAAAAGGGCGAACAGCCTGCCGATTTTTGTCCGTTCTCCGGAGTGAGAAATCCCTGTGTCTCCTCCGGGGCCGTCCGATTTACACATACAAAATTAACGCCATAATCACCATATCTTCATCCCCGGTATTCAGCAGCCCATGTCCGCTTCCATCCTTACAGAAGGTCACATCCCCTGTCTCCACCGGATATTTTTCCCCATTATCTGTATAGACTCCGGAGCCCTTTACGATATAGTAGGTCTCTGTCTCTCCGTGATGCTCATGATATCCGATCTCGCATCCCGGTTTGAGTGTTACTTGTCCGAACAGCTTGCAGTGCTCACCCATTTCTTCTTTACTGAGAAGCACTTCTTTCAGGATATATCCTGCTCCTCCGGACATGTTTTCAATTTTGAGGGTCTCTCTTTCATTTGCCTTTGTCATCATCTTCACCTGCACTTTTTTATTTTATTTTCGCGATATCGATCAGTGTAAGCTGTCTGATATCTGTATTTTCCAGACTGGTTACAAGCGCATTTGCGGTATCCATTGCGGTAAGGACGTTGACACCTGTCTCGATCGCATTTCTGCGGATCAGGAATCCGTCTCTGGAGCGGTCTGCTCCCTGCGGAGGTGTGTCGATAACGAGATCGATCTGATGTCCGAGAATGAGGTCCATCAGGTTCGGAGATTCCTGCTCGATCTTCTTGATCGCGATCGCCTTAACGCCGTGCTCATTCAAATAATCGGCGGTTCCTCTTGTTGCGAAAATGCGGTAGCCCAGAGCGCGGAATCTGCGTCCGATTTCCACTGCCTCCGGTTTATCATCATCACGCACCGTCATGATCATATTCTTGTACTTCGGAAGGTTGACACCTGCTCCGAGGAACGCTTTATAGAGTGCCTCATTGAATGTCTTCGCAATACCGAGACACTCACCGGTAGACTTCATTTCCGGTCCAAGGCTGATGTCCGCTCCGCGGATCTTCTCAAAGGAGAATACCGGCATCTTGATTGCGATATAGTCGGCTTCTTTCTGAAGTCCCGGTGTATAGCCGAGTTCCTTGATCTTGTGCCCGATGATCACCTGTGTTGCAAGCGGTACGATCGGAATACCTGTCACCTTGCTGATATACGGCACGGTACGGCTGGAACGCGGATTGACCTCGATGACGTATACTTCTTCGCCGCATACGATAAATTGGATGTTGATCATACCAATTACATGCAGCGCTTTGGCAAGGCGCTTGGTGTATTCTTCAATTTTGCGTTTGGTCACTTCGGAAATGCTCTGTGCCGGGTAAACCGAAATGCTGTCGCCGGAGTGGATTCCCGCACGTTCAATATGCTCCATGATTCCCGGAATAAGGATATCCTCGCCGTCGC
>JBJENH010000138.1:0-9113 GCA_051880095.1 Bariatricus sp.
GCCCGCCTTCAACCGGATCTCTCCTTCTGCACCGGTTATTCCTTCACCTTCCACCTTACCGCTTTCCCTGTCATATATCCGATATGAAATGCCGGACGCCACCCGCTCTGCGACTATGTCTTCCGGTTTTGTCACCGGATCCTTCCTGACCGAAATCACCTGTTTCAGATTTATAACAAAAATCTCATCGGAAGCTCCATCCATTTTCTTCTCTATATCAATAGCGGCACCACAGTTTCCGTTCACGAAAGCAATCGCACGTTCCGGCTCCAGATCCCAACTGTACTCCACAAAATTCTCTGCCGTTCCATATCCGACCAGTAAGCCCCAGCTCTCATCTGATTCTTCTATCAATTCAACAATTCTCAGATCTCCTTTTGATGCATTTCCATATTGATTCAGGTAGACCTGATCTTCACAGAATTGAATATAAGGAAATTCATTTGCTGTTTTAGTCAGTATAATCTTTCCATCATTTCCCGTTCTCAGGATTTCACTGCAGGTTATGCCGGCCGAGTCAAAGGACAGATACGCGATTCCTTCCGCCGGACTCCATCCGACTCCGTCGTACTGTTCCACACGCCATACCAGTCTTGCTCCCTCCGGCACCTCTTCGCTTCCGAGCTGCATACGCTTCTGCACCACACTGCCGGTCATTTCCATGTTTTCTACTTTATTGATGATCGAAGCAAACGCCATCTCATTCAGTTTTCCCTTAACAGGCTGATTTCCCCTGGGTGTATCCTGACTGATGATCATCCATTTATTGTCCTGCCAGTAACGGATCTGGTGCTGATATGCTTCCATTTCTTCCAAAGAATAAGACACAATATTTTTCATCTGGCTGCTGGTCAGATAAACCATATCCCACGGTTCTATGGTCAGCGCGCCGTCCGAAGAATCGCTTGCCTTCGGCCAGAAGATGCTCCCGCTGGTACCATCCGGATGAATGGACTTCACATACTGGTCGGAGGTCGGCCACTGATATGTATTTCCGTCTTTATCCGTCACGCGAAGCACCACCTTCACCGCGTGATTTTTGACAGACGATGCCTTTGCCTTCACTTCTTCTACATATGTTTTGGAATCTTCGTCCTTTCCGACATATGTTTTCCCGATCAGAAGCCCTCCGCTTTTTCCGTTCATAATAATAATTTCCGTGTCATCTCCCAGCATACCCTCCCACGGTTTTTGGGAGGGCGGATAAATCTGCGGATAATCCACATCTTCCGTCTCCGTAACGGTGATCTCATCTCCCCGGAATCCCGCCTCCTCAAAAGTGGCCGTCTGACCGTCCTTCAGTTGGAACTGTCCATTTTCATCCGTCCTGTGATCCCCATCCACCGTCTCACCCTGCTCTGTAAGGGTATATGAATATTCACTCAGGGGTTCTCCTTTTACCGTCACCGTCATCGTAAACAGCCGTTCTTCCAATTCCGCAGCCTGCTGCGAATCCGTCGCTTCATAGATCACTTGTTTGGACACCGAGAAGGATCGTTTCCGGTAATCATTGGTAATCACCATTTCTTTCTTACTGCTGTAAAGCGGCATAGTGATCTCGTCCGTCCCCGGATTGACCTTCTCGTAAAGTTCACCGCATACCGTCTCTTCCACCAAATAGGTCTGTTCCGCCTCTAACCCTTCTATTTTCACTGTTTTTCCGCCGCATACGCAGGAAAAGCTTCCATTCGGGCTCAAGATCCCCTCCGTTCTGGTTTCTTCTCCTTCTTCCATTAATACCCAGCGCTTTCCGGCAACAGGATTTCCTTCTGAATCAGTGATGCGAAATTCAAATGCCTGCATACACGCATTTGCATCCTGATGGGTGATTCGTTTGGTCAGATACAGATTTTTCCACCGATAAATATTGGTAATACTCGCCGAGGCTCCCTGAACCGGTAAAACTCCTTCGACCGTGTCCGTTTTGCAGATCCAATCCGAGCCTATCTCCGTGCATTCTTTCAATGTATATTTCGTTCCGCAATCTCCGGGAAAGAGCGCAAGGATCTCCCCTGCTTGGATATGAAATCTTCCATCGCTGTCTGTTTTCCCGATTCCGTTCTGCCCGGACGCCGTAACCTTTTGCGGAATTCCGCCATCCGTCCGCACGCTGTCCACATACCAGAATTCCCGATTGTCAAGTGGCTTGCCATCTGCTATAAGCTGGAATGTGAAGCCTTCTTCCGCTGCTGCATTTCCCTCCGGAACTGCCAGCAATTTCTTCTGCACATACAGTACCGGTCGATAGGTATTTCTCACCTGAACTACCCGTTTATCTATTCCATCTTCTGAGGTGGTCACATCCGTCTGTTCGGCTTCCCAAAATGGGTTTTCCTCCTCTTCCACCTGGATCTGCGTTACATCTTTCACTCGGAGAAATACCGCTTTTTCTCCTGCCCGAAGTACAAGCTTTCCGTTTGCATCCGTAGCATAGATCCCATTCACCTGTTCCCAGGAGCCGCCATCTTCCTGACGCCAGAGCTGATATTCCTGATTGGCATATTTGGGATTTCCGTCCTCGATTCTTGTTAAATAGAATTCAAACTCCTCTGATTTGACGGCATCCGGTATCTCCTTCGCAAACTGCTTTTCAATTTCCAGAATTCCGCTGCCTCCCAGAGACACTTGCACAGAATTTCCGATTACGGTATATACACTCTCTGCTCCACTCATCCCCGTCACGGAATAGAATGCCGGATTATTATATGCATAAACAGCCCCGTTTTCTGCATTTTCAGGTGCTTTCATCTTGATCTGAAATGTCGCAGATTCCATCGAATCGAGTGTGAACACATCGCCATTTCTTTTTTCACTGATATCCACCGCAATCGCGCGTACCTCGCCCGGTGTCTTCCCAAGTGACTGCCACTCTTCCTCCGAGTACCATCCATTCGCCGTCGTCAGAACTTCCCCGGGAGACTGTTGTTCTTCTGGCAGTATCGCTTCCCGGTCCTCATTATAATAAACGACCGGTGCAATATCCTGATTTTGTAATCCATCCAAAACGACTTCCCGAAAGCTCCCATACCACCAGGAATCTTCAAAATCGATCTCTTCCGGCACTCCTCGTCTGTCGGATGCCGCATGTTCCAGTCTGTCGAAAATCACAATATTTCTCATCGGCTGTGCAGAGGTATTGGTAACCGTTATGTCATAGGTATAGCCGCCCGAAGGGGATACTCTCGCGCTTCTCAGGTACACCCCGAAACGGTCTTCATCCGCGCGGACCAGTTTCTGGATAGCCGACTGGGATGCCAGAGCAATGTCTTCCGGTGCAAGTGTTCTTGCGTAAAGCACATTGCGGATATCGGTGATCCCGTCCTGATTGATGTCGCTTCCCAGACTCTTATAATCCTCCTCAAATCCTTCCGGCACGATGATTCCGTCATCGCAGGCCACTTCGCTTTGCGTTCCCAGAAGAGGCTCCTCATCCCCCTGCTCCGGCATAAAAGCACAGATATTGGCTTCCGACTGACTGACCTGCTCATCTTTCCAGTCATAATACGCCTGAAAGCTGACGCCCCAGCCTTCCATCCAGTAAGTATACTGATTAGAATTTCTTGTCATCACAGAGGAATCCGTTCCCTGATATGTCAAATGAAAGATAACCATCGTTCTCCCGGTTCCCTTATAATTTTCAATCACATCTCTCTCGGAATCCATTTCCACTTCCACCTGTGTGGTATCCCAGCTTTGTGGTGTATTGTACACACCGGAATAACTCAGATTCCTGAGCCGCCCGGCAATCACCTCTCCGGAAGGATCAAATCGCATCCCATAAGGCAGAAGATCGTAAAATACCAGATGTTTTCTTCCGGGACTCTTCACACCATTCTGTTTCAAATACACTGCATCCTCATTGGATTCTACCAGGTAGCCATCATGTGCGGTCAGACAATATTCCACCTGCGCCCTGCCGTTTACCGCATCGTTTGTCGTCTTTGCTGTCTTGTAAGCAGCCGCATGCATCTGCATTTTGGAAAGCTTAATCGCCGCATCGTCCTGCATAGTCAGCTGTCCGCCATCGTGCAGCACCTCGGCACCGGAATTATTTTTCAGGATAATCTGTTCCGGATCTGACGCAAGAAGTTCCTCCATCACCGGGGAATCATAGCGCAGCCGGAGATTCACATAGATTTCACATGTTGTTTGATAATTAATGCTTTGATGTACCGCCTTGACTTTCCATGGTTTTCTCGCAAGCTGCGCCTCTGTAAAAGAATAAGTCATCTCTCCTTCTTCATTCCAACCGACATCTGCGATATGCTCCCATTCCCCGTTTCCCAGCGGGTCCGTGTCTGCAAAGACCGCATAAACAGACAGCTTCTGTTCCACATCCTCATCCTGTTCCGGCTCATCAAAATCATTTTCCCACACATCATATCCCCGGTCTTTTTGTATGATCTTAACTTCCGAGAAATAATAATCTTCTCCCGTCATTGTTCTGGCATTTTCTTCGGAAGACAGATAAGCGCAGACGGTATCGTCAAAGGTGCTGACCGTATAGCTGCTTCCCTCCCGGTATGTTCCCATCTCGCTTCCGGAAAGCTCATGTGTGTAACCATACCCGCGACATATACTTTTTGTCGAAAACGGAAATGCCCCTTTATCTTCCTGATTTGCCTTCGCAAAGCGGAACACTTCCAGCCAGCTCTCCCATGTTTGATCCTTCTCTTTATTCACATTCAGGATGTCACCCGGATAGATCCACTCGTATTCTTTGTAAGTCCATGAGGCCGATCCGATCTTTTTCTGTTCCGGATCTTTTCCGTCTATCGGCGTCAGTATCATCGCCGCCTCGTTGTTCAGCACCGTCCCATCCATGACTGCCTCTGCCGGATATGCCGTCACTACATAGAGACTTCCCGACCAGGAATCCTGTTTGCCCGACGCACGTATTTCCACTGTCCCAGCCGAATAATCGATCGGACTTGCCACAGTAAATCCACGCCTTACTTTAATTCCGACAAGACTGCCCGCCGTCTGATCCGCAGTCGTCGGTGTTTCTTCCATTTTGAGTGTAAATGGCTGTGTACCGTTTCCATTTGCTTTTACTTCCCAGACTACATATTTGTAATCTTCAAAATGTTCCTCGTATTCTTCCGGAAGCTTTCCCGAAAGAAATGCTTCTGCCTGCTTTTTTGTATAAAGTCCGGGCGTATAGCTCTGACCGCTTACATACGTTGTCTTCGTCACACTGCCAAGCGATGCATAGGTGTCCACATGTCCCGTAAGCGGCTTCAGTTCAACCGTCTCTGTACCATTTTCTGTGGTCACCTGAATCCTGGGAGTCAGCGACCATTCTGTCATGTCAACAATGTTCATGACAGCCAGATTCTTATACAGTACCTGAAATGCCGCATTTGACCCGGAACGCATCTCTTTATAATTGAAAAATACCAGTTCATCCTCTTCTTCATAGTAATTAAACGGCGTATTCTTCCCATCTGTGGGATTCTCCGGTGTTCCCGCCGGCACGGCAATATCTGCTGGAAGAATTTCCGTGCCGTCCCGATAGGTGAGTAGCACTTTTGGGATCCGGATTTGTACGCTTCCTTCCTCCAGATCCTGATTTGTATGGAACTCCATCTGATATTTCAGCGTAAAATCCTGCGTTTTCTTCGTATCGTAAGGGGACGTTTCATTCACATAATACACATCCAGTGTCCAATTTGCCGTATTCTCTTCTGCCGACAGGATTCTGGGAACAGCCTGCGCAAGTATTAGTACCGCAAAAAGAGCTGCCGTCACTTTCTTCCAGATTGATTTTGTTTCCCGCATTTTCTTTTCCTCCTTCTCTTTCTTTTTCTGACTGCGCCTTCCTTATTCCTGCAAAACCGTATCATCAAAATCACAAGCCACACGATCAGCACGATAGTAAGACACAGCCACCAGTATTCCCGAATCCGCCTCTCCATCCTGATTTTCCCGGCACTTTCTCCCGTGATTTTTTCAAAAGGAATTCTCTTCCCATGTACATACATCCGATGCGTATTCATTCCATACGGTGTGCAGGTAACGAGTGTTGCCAGATCCTCCCCTTTACGGATTGCCAGGGGAGCTGTTTCATCCGGTCTTACAGTTTCTATTTCCACAATCTGATAAGCCAGGATTTTCTGAAACACATGAATGTAAAAGATATCGCCTGTTTCCAGTTGATCCAGGTCCGTAAACATCTTTTTGCTGGGAAGTCCCCGGTGCGCGGATATCACCGTATGCGTGTCCGTTCCGCCCACCGGAAGCGAACTCCCCTCCAGGTGACCTGCGCCTTTCTGGAGTACATTTTCAGAAGTCCCGTGATAAATGGGCAGAGCAACCTGTATTTGGGGTATCTCGATCCAGCCCATAATCCCTTCTTTTCCCACGTTTAGAAGTTCCTCGTATTCCCGGTGGTTCTGAGATATTTTTCCAAAAGGATCTTCCAGATTCTCTTTTGTCCCCGAGCCGAGAAAACGGTTGTATCTCTCTGCTTTATCCAGTTCCTCCTGCCACATGTTCCGATCCATCTTTTCAATACTCTCTTCATACTCTGTCACAGCCTTGCCCTGAACACGGCCGTTATATATTCGTGCCAGATAAGGGTAATCCATAATAGCGATACAGCTAAGATAAAAGAAAACAAATGCCACCAAAGATACTTTCCTTTTCAACTTTTTTGTTTCCTTTCTGCCAAGATAATCATAATACACAGCATGCCCACAGATAGCGACGCATAGATTCCAGCTTCAGATGAATCCCCTGTTTCGATCGGAAGGACATATGTCTGAATCTGCATTTCCGGATACGGCGTTTTCTCCTGTTCCGTGAGTTCCGCTTTGGGTGAAACTCTCAGGTCATATTCCCATTTCTCACTCGTTCCATACGGCAGGAACACCAGAAACGGTGCGACAGTTCCATAACCGGCAGGATCTTTCTGCCTGACAAGATAAGCCCCCTGCTCCAGATCGACGATAGCAAGCACTCCATTTTCTCCGGATTCCATCTCTGCAACCAGTGTATCCTCATCCAACACACCGATCAGCTTCGCGGCTGCCTCTTCCTGTTCCTCCGCCAGACGGATCCGATTCAGATTGATCCCGGTTTTCCGGTACCGGTCCAGCAATCGAAAATGAAGGGATGTCCCTGCCTCAACCGTTCCGACTTGATAAATATCGAAGACAGTATGTTCCGGTCTTGTCCCCAGATTCTTCAGTTCGATCGTCAGGCTGCACCGGGCATCTGAATGATAGCTGTCCTTTTCCCCGGCGCGTACCGTAACCGTCTGTAACAGCAGAGTCAGTAAGAAGAAGAAAGCCAGACCTTTCGACAAAATCTGTCTTTTTCTTTTACGAATCATTCGCACTCTCCTTTGACTTTTGTTTTGATATGCTCTTTTAAAGCGATATCCTGTTAAATAATAAAGTGGTATTCATTCGATACAGAATGAACGATATGATATTTGAGACAGAAAAGATTCTGTCCTTAGATGGCGCACAAAAAAGTGCGCCATGAAAGATTTTGTATAATTTTGTATAAATATAATTTTAAATAAATGGAATCAATTGATAAAACAATAATACTGAATCTGTTCAGAAATCGTGCAGCCGGTTACACGAAACGAATCTGAGAATGTTTTCTGAGATTGCATTTACAATATCACATAACTTTTGAAAATTCAAGCATTATTTTTCAAAATTTTCTTCCAGCCATTTTCGCAAATCTTCAAATACATCCATATAATCCGTTTCATTCAGGATTTCATGACGATCGTTCTCATATAATTTTAATTCTACATTCTGAACCCCGGCCTTCTGACAGGAGTCGTAAACCTTCCGGACACCTTTTCCGAAATTTCCCACCGGATCATCGCTCCCCGCGACAAAGAAAAGAGGCAGATCTTTCGGGATTTTCTGAATGTTCTTTTTGCGCTGAACAAACTGGATCGTCCGGAACAACTGATAGAATCCGTTCAGCGTAAATGTGAACGTACACCACGGGTTTTCCCGATAAGCATCAACGATTTTTTCATCCTTTGTCAGCCAGTCCTGCGGTGTACGGGCCGGTTCAAACTTTTTGTTATTTCCCGAAAATGCAAGCTGATCAACAAGTTTACTCCGATACTCCCATCCTTTGCATGCTGCCATCGCTCTGCAAAGAAACTTCGCCAAAACCAGAACCGGTTCCGGCTGCGCACCGGTTCCCATTACGATCACCCCGGAAAGCCCTTTTCCATGCAGCATCATATATTGCCGGATCAAAAATGATCCCATGCTGTGCCCTAACATAAAATACGGGACATCCGGATACTGTTTTTTCATGTGCAATCGCAACTTATGTATGTCTTTTATCACACATTCATTTCCATCCGGCTGTTTAAAATAACCATGCTTCTCATCAGAAGTCACCGATTCTCCGTGTCCCAGATGGTCATTTCCGACTACACAGATTCCATATTCATTCAGATACTCTGCGAATCGCTCGTAGCGTCCGATGTATTCCACCATCCCGTGACTGATCTGAAGAACCGCTCTGACTTCTCCTTCCGGTATCCACAGAATCGCATGGATTCTCGTCTCGCCATCCGCCGAAGTATAGTATAAATTCCTTTTCATCCGTTTTTTCTCCCCTTCCACCGCTTATTTTTTGTTTGCAGTTGCAACCACAGGTACTCCCGTTCCGGCTGCATTTTCGAGAATCACCTGGCCAATCTGAACCGGTCTTGCGATTACAAGCTGTTTCAATTCCCGGACACAGTCCATGATCTTCTCCTTCGGAATATCCTCCTTCGTCTTTACCGGAACTACACCGCCTCCGCTTAAACGCACCGTCGTCGTCACAATTCTGGTCGGATTCGTCACTTCTTTCCTTGCATAAATATCCCCGCGTTTACAGGTATTTCCGGAAACACTTATCACATTGCTGCCTTCCATCTCTACCTGAAGCTCACAGCCCATGGGACATCCGATACAAGTCAATACCTTCTTCTCCATATTTCCGCTCACCTCAATCCTGCTTTTCACCGCACTCCAAAACAATCCTGATCTTCTCAGGCCGGTTGTCCCTTTCTAATTGTTCCTTCTCTAAAACAACTTCTTCCATCTCTCCAGGAGTCACAATTTGTTTTCTTTTATGAA
>JBJENH010000139.1:0-5883 GCA_051880095.1 Bariatricus sp.
AGCAATCATAACAAATGGAGTAATGCCAAGGAATCCTGTAGGCCCGCAGATCTTACCAACTGCCAGACCAAGAAGTACACCAAGCACAAATTTGATACCTGTCAGTACAACACCCTTGTAAAGAGGCATACCTACCTGTTTGATGTTAATTGTTGAACCACATACAATAAGGAAGAATCCCATCATACATGAATTTCCTTCATAGAACAATGCTGTTACATATCCGCCGATCTGGAACACCTGTGGTACAAATGTCGCAAGCAGTACAGCGATAACCAGTGGAATAATAACCAGTCCGCCCGGAAGGTTTTTCATTTTGTTTAACAAATCGAGATCTTTAGGTTTGTTTGTGTTTTCGCTCATTTTCTCTCTTCTCCTCTACTTTATAAGTTGTCCTATTTGCTATAACCGTGATTTTTTACAATCTGTCTATTTTCTTGCTGATTCACGGAAAAGACGTGTTACAATATCACATGCTGTATTGTCATTTCCGGTAAGTCCGCCTTTTCCTACTACCGGCAGACCGCTGTATGCACTTCCGATCAGTCTTCCGATATCTGTCTGCGGGATTACATAATCCAGAACCTCCAGGCACTCTACGCCAAGCTGATAACATACATTTACCATGGTGTCTCCACCGGTTGTGTAAAGTCCTGCAATCTTTTCCTTGCCTGCATTTTCCAGTACGCGAGAAATGATTCTTCCAAGTCCTGCATTGATACGGTTCGCACTCATGCCTCCTGCATAATGGCGTTTAGAATCTTCTTCGTCCAGATTCAGAAGTTCTCCGTGAAGAGCTGTCTCAAACAGGATTGCACGCGGTCTTGTCTCTCTGCTTAAGAGTTCCGTTGCCTTTGCAACAGCTTTCTCCACTTCTGCTACAGCTTCCTCGCCGCCTTCAATCAGCGGAATCGGTTCTACGCTGATCCGTACATGTCTTTCGTCCTGGCAAAGGATTTCCATCTGCTTCTTTGTAACCGGTGTTGCGCTTCCCGCTGCAATCAATACCGTCTTTCCTGCTTCATCTGCCTCTGGCGGAATATTAGCTTCTTCCACACCAATCAGGCTTCTATGATATGCCAGTTTGGATGTAAACGGGCCCGGATCCACACTCACAACATCCCAGCTAAGAGAAATACATGCCTGAGCAATATTTTCTACATCTTCCAGGGTGATTGCGTCTACTACGATCACTTCACATCCTTTTTCGCGCTCTTCTTTTAAAGCTTCTTTAATCACTTCGTCACCTGCAAGCACTTTATCCAATGTAACAAGTCCGACTTTACGTCTTGTCTGACCGCCAAGCAGTCTTGGTATGTAATTTTCTTTTACCGGTGTACGCACATCCTGTGCTACCGGAGTATTGATAAGCGCCACTCCATCGATGACGGAATAACCGCCTACCAGGATTCTTCTTGACTGCGGCATCGCCGGTACGACTACCGCAACGGTATCCTGGCTCAGCTGATCCAGCATAGCATCGATCTCAACTCCGATTCCGCCGCGGCATGTGGTGTCAATACGCTTTTGGAAATATTTCACGCCCATGCTTTTCAGAGCGATTGTTGCTTCTTTTACTTTGTCATATGCCTCATTTGCCGGAAGTGGGCGGCTGTTACTGCTGATAATAATTGCGTCCAGCTCATCAACGCCTTCCGCTTTTGTGGCAGCTTCTACATTGAAAAATACTGCCGTTCTTGCTTTACTTCTTGCCAGCAATACCCCTGTCGTGGTTGCGCCGGTAAGGTCATCTGCTACTGAACCAATAATTGGCATGGCTGAAATCCTCCCTTTTCTTTCTATTTATGCTTCCTTCTCATGCTGTTTTGCTGCATACTCAGCAACAACTTTGGTTGACTCGATAAGGCTGATGCTGTTGGCAATTCCTTTTCCTGCGATGTCAAATGCTGTTCCGTGGTCTACAGAGCTTCTGATAAACGGAAGTCCGAATGTTAAGGTAACTGATTTTTCGAAATCAAGTGTCTTACATGCAATGTGTCCCTGATCATGATAGAGCGAAAGGATCGCATCATATTTTCCAGATTTGCCGATGTGGAAAACAGAGTCTGCCGGGCATGGACCTACTGCGTTGATTCCCATCTCCTGAGCAGCTTTAACTGCCGGTCCGAGATCTGTGATTTCCTCTGTTCCGAAAAGTCCGTTATCACCATTGTGCGGGTTCAGTCCTGCAACTGCGATCAGCGGATTCTCAATTCCTACTTTGCGAAGTTCTTTGTCAATGTTAACAACATTCTCAAGAACAACTTCTTTCGTTGCATAGTGGCATGCATCTACAAGAGACATATGGCGGCTTACAAAGAATACTCTCAGTTTGTGGCATGAGAACATGGTAAGTGCATATGGAGAATTTGTCTGATGCTGATAAATCTCTGTATGTCCCGGTTCTTTAATGCCGACCAGCTTGATTGCTCCTTTATGAATCGGAGATGTAGAAACTGCATCTACTTTCTTAGCCATACCGAGCTCGATTGACTTCATAATCCAGTCGATTGCCATCTGTCCTGCCAGAGCCTGAACCTCGCCCCATTTGATGGAATCCGTATCATAATCTCCGGTCTCGAGTACATCTACCGTTCCGTACTCATATTTTGCTTCAGACGGATCTTCGATTTTGTTGTACTTTAATTCCTTTCCAAGTACTTTTGCTGCACGATCCAGAATGGCAATACTTCCGATTACGAATGGCTTGCAGCATTCATGAATTCCTTCGTCAAGCATCGTTCCTACTACAATTTCCGGTCCGATTCCCGCCGGATCTCCCATGGTAATAGCTGTTACTGGTTTGAATTTTGCTTCGCTCATTTTTTCGTTCTCCTTTTCGTTTATTTTCATTTAAACTTGCGTTTACCTTTCGTTTGTGATTTCATTTTATATTATTTTTATGATTTTCGCAAGTGTTTTTTGTCATTTCGTTACGTTATCCATTTTTTTATCCCTTATTTTATGCATAATTCCCAAAAAATCGCCCATATATTTTCGTTTATTTTCGTTTTTTTGTTTTTTATTTATCATTCGCATTTTCTATTGTTTTTTTATCGTTTTAGTAGTATAATTTTCATGTCAGTATTGGATACAATCTTACGAATAAACACACCAATATTCAATTTAAAGGAGGATACCATGCAAAAGAAACTTTATTTTGGAAGCAACCTGAAAATGTATAAGAACATTCAGGACACTGTAGCATATTTACAGAAACTGGTTGAAAACACGAAAGACATCAGCCGTGACGAGATTGAATTATTTATCATCCCGTCTTACACCACACTGGAAAGCGCAACCAGCAAAGTCGATCGTAACTATGTAAAGCTCGGTGCACAGAACATGTGCTGGGAAGACCAGGGACAATTTACCGGAGAGATCTCTCCTCTTATGTTGAAAGAACTCGGACTTGATCTGGTAATGATTGGCCATTCTGAAAGACGTCATGTTTTTGGAGAAACAGATGTAGAAGAAAACAAAAAAGTAAAAGCCGCTCTGAATCATGGTTTTACTACCTTATTATGCATCGGCGAAACGGCAGAAGAAAAGAATTTCGGCATCAGCGCGGAAGTACTCCGTACCCAGCTCAAAATTGGATTCCATGATGTTCCGGCCGATCAGGTAAAAAACATCTGGGTTGCCTATGAACCGGTATGGTCCATCGGAGTAAACGGAACACCGGCGAGCGCAGATTACGCCGAAGAAATGCACAAAGTCATCAAGAACTGCCTGCGGGAGATTTTCGGTGATGCAGCCGATGAAATTCCGGTTCTTTACGGCGGAAGTGTAAATCCCGGAAATGCAAACGAACTGATCGTACAGCCTTCTATTGATGGTCTTTTCACCGGACGAGCAGCCTGGGATGCTGATAAATTCAACACACTTATCAGAGACGCAAAAGCCACTTACGAGGCACAATAAAAAAACGTAAAAATAACGGGTGCAGCACAAACGCTACACCCGTACATATTTTTCTTTATTTCTTTTCTTATATGCATACATCTCACGATCAGCCCATTCGATCAACGTGTTCAGAGACAGTTCCTGTTTTTCTCCCTCTCCTTCGTTCTTCGCCACTCCGTAACTGAAGCTGATTGGATACTCCTGTTCATTTTCATTTTGAAGATTCTCCATCGCTCTTTCCATCTTCGCCGCCAGCAAATCACAGCGATCCCCCGGCAGCACAATACAGAATTCGTCTCCTCCGATTCTCGCAAATATATCATTCGTTCTGATCTGACGCCTGATTGCGGAAACAATCGTAGCAATATAGTTATCGCCTTCCAGATGTCCATACTTGTCATTCACATACTTCAGGCCATCAATATCTATATAGCACAGCGTGACCAGATTCCCTCTCAAAAGCGATTGTTCCATATATTCTTCAAAAAAGCGTCTGTTATAAAGCCCTGTTCCTGGATCGCGATACGCTTTATCTTCCAAAATCATGCCTTCTCTGCGGCTCTCGGTTATATCTGAAACAATATGTACATATGCATCTTTTTCTTTCCACTCAATCGCATAGGTCGTTATTTGATATATCCTGCCTTTACTGTCCTCTTTTTCCCAGGTGGTATATTTATCCGCGTCTTTCCCCGATATCTTTTTCTCTGTATCTTTCCAATTCAGTATCTCTTCATGGATCGGCAGATGTTGTTCACAGTCACTGCAGAATTCACATTTTCCTTCTTTAAACTCACCATCTGTGATTTCAGACTTATTGCAATATACAAGTTCTCCCGAATGAGAATCCACCACCAGAATGCATTCCTGACGCGAATGCGTTAACTCGATCAGAAGACGGTTGTAATTCTCTGCCATTTCCGCTTTCCGCACAAGAAGAGTTTCTCTTTCCCGGAGCTGTTCTATCATTGTATTAAAAGCTTCCGAAAATTCTCCGAGATAAGAAACGTGCTGCGAATAATCACCTGCAGCTACTTGTTTTGCCTGCCACGTAAGATGATTCAGATTGGCATGCAGATTTTTCAAATTCACACATAAAAAATTCTCTCTTGAAGGATAAGGCCCGGAAAGATTACCGCACGATAAATCCGCTGAATATCGCAGCATTTCCTCGACCGCTTCCTGAAGATATTGCATTCCCTTGCCGAGTTTCTGAAATGGTTCGTCCAATTTTTCAATATCCAGTTCGTTTATGTCTGCATCATACAAGATACTTCTGAGATATTCAAACAGGAGTGCACTGTTTTTATCTTCCATTTTATCTGTTCCCTTCTATTCTTCCAGAGGTTCTACTCTGAAACGGCATACTCTTTCTCCTGTCGCCCAGCAGTCAATCTCTTCTGCTTTATATTCTTTTTCTGTATATTGAGTTAAAATCCCGGCAATAAACCCTTCATCATAATTACAAACGGTCTCACCCAGAAGAGGCAGTCCAGAACAGTCCGCATCTTCCGACACTGTCAGCATAATGGTTCCATTCTCGCTGTTTACTCCTTCTACACGAAGCACACCTATTTTCATCATCTCCAGCTGCGTCTGCAGTTCTCCCAGAAAGCGTTCCAGGGGCAGATCTAAGTCCAGATAATTCTTTGCAAAAAAAGTTCCCGCTTCGAAACCGGCTTTCCGGAATATCCTGATTTGCGCTTCTTTTCCATACTCTTCAATCATCGCACTTCTAAGAGAATATTCCAGCATCCGATAAACAGCCACCGGAAGGCTGTCACCCAGATTCTCTCTTCCGTCTTTCTTATATGACATATAATCTTCAAATGTAATTTCTTTTTGATTTTCTATAAAAATATTCTTCATCTTTTCAACACTCCTCTTATATATTTTACTATAGGTAAGAGGGTATTGCAAACATTATGTTGCTTTATATGTGATTTAATATGCGTCAGATTCATGGCTCATGTACGC
>JBJENH010000139.1:5983-9084 GCA_051880095.1 Bariatricus sp.
GTACGCAGCCATCAGTAAATACAAGCTGCTGTGTGAAAAATAACCGTCAAAGCGCTTCTAATAATTGCACCATTTCACAGCACCGGTCACCTGGACCGCCCTGGCTCCGCACTGATTGGCAAATTCCGCACATTTCTCAATTCCCCATTGTTCCGACAATCCATATAGAAATCCCGCTGTAAAGCTGTCACCGGCTCCAGTTGTGTCGATGCAGTTCACGCCCTGCACTGCTTCAACATGTTTTTTCATCTCTCTTGTTCTGATGTAGCATCCTCTTGCTCCGCACTTGATAATAACGCATCCGACTCCCGCTTCTATGAAACGTTCAGCAGACAATTCCGCAGACGTCTCTCCCGTAAGCAGACACGCTTCTTCTTCATTGGGAATCAGATAATCCACATAAGCAAGTGCATCCGCTACATCCTCCAGCCTTTCCCCAAATTTTCTTTTCGTCATGTCTGCACACACCAGAATTCCCTGTTCTTTTGCCGTCTTGAAAATATACTCTAATTCACGATTCCTGATCTCAGGAAATACAAAAATACTGGCAAAACATAGAATTCCGATATCGTCGGGAAATGGAATATCCAGATCTTCCACTGTCAGCTTCCGAAGGCTCCCGTTCTTATTCGTAAGGAAATTCCGCTCTCCATTTTCCTGCACAAGCACGACATTTACTCCTGTTTTTACATTTTCATACTTCTTCTTCGTCCGCAAATCAATTCCCATATCTTTACAATGTCTTCTGATCATTCCGGCCTCTGCATCTTCCCCGATCAGGGTTTGCAAACTCACTTTCTTGCCGAGAGACGCGAGAACAGTTGCTTCATTAAGTGCATCTCCCCCAAAAGATATGCTGATATCCTCCGCAGCACTCGATCCGGTCTCAAATACATGTCTGTCTGCAGGTCTGACCATCACATCAAGAATCGATGCTCCGATAATCATGATTTTATCTCTTTCTTTTTCCACCTTTATTCCATCCTTTACTTCCATTTTTCACTTTTCTTCACTTCAATCTTTTCAAGGGAGTTCAACCTGCTTGATCTCCTCCGTGAATTCTTCTTCCATTGCACATACGGTGATCTGATATCCGGAATATTTATATTCTTTCATCAGACATGGTTGTATGTTTCCTTCTCTGGAAATCTTCATGCTATCCGGCAACACCCGGAAACTGTTCAACGCTGTCCGAAGTCCCTCGCCCGTCATTTTCAAATAACTTTCTTTCATCGTCCAGATTCGAAAGAATTCCCGATTTTTCTCTTCATTTGCAAAACTCTCGATCCAACTGATTTCATCTTCACAGAAAAACCGCTCTGCAACCCGCTTCGGCGCACTTCCAACCTTCTCGATATCACATCCTACATTTGCCTTTGAAACAGCGCATATCACAACATTTCCGGAATGCGACAGATTAAAGCAGATTCCTTCCGCTTCCGGTTTTCCATTCTCACTTGTGTGTACCGTTTTCAAATCCACTCCATGCATTCCAAGCACTCTTCTTAAAAGAAGACCGGCAGCCAGACATTCCCTCCTCGCCTTTTCATTTCTAAGTTTCACGTATCTTTTTCTGCGTTCCTCCGCCAAAAGATTCAGTGCACCTTCTATATCATTTATCCTTTCCAGATCCCTTATATCTGCCAAATACAAATACACCATCGTTCTTACTATGCTCCCGTGATTTAAAATGCTTAATACAATTGATTGTATTATAAATAATTTTTCAGTTCAAGTATATACACGTTTTTTACTTGACAATTCTCCTTTGTTTTGCTATATTATCTTCAATACTCTTTGCACTGCATATTAATCTACAGTACAAACTGAGCAGGCCGTGGCATAAGCCAAGGGAGCCGGGTCACATAAGTGGCAGTGGATAACACATCCGCGGGACAGTAGTTGCTTTTACTGGGTTCGTGGGTGTTTTTTTATCATATGGTCATATTCTTTTCTATGGAATCTCATTTTCTACCCACTTCATATACGAAGAAACACCCTTTCGACAATCAAGCAAGTGACATAGAGCTATCATACTTTATTAACAGGAGGTAACTTTTATGGGAACAAACAACACAAATCCTTCCGTGCCGTCTTCTTCTGACCATTTCGAAGCAGTTGCGACGAAGGTAACTATGGTAAGTATTATCGGCAATTTTGTCCTCTCGGCATTTAAGCTTCTGGCGGGTATCCTCGCACATTCCGGCGCGATGGTCAGCGATGCAATTCACTCGGCTTCCGATGTGTTCAGTAGCATTATCGTAATTATAGGAGTGAAATTATCCTCCAGAGATTCCGACAAAGAACATCCTTATGGTCATGAGCGCTTCGAATGCGTCGCTGCCATTATACTGTCCATGGTGCTTCTATTCACCGGACTCGCAATAGGTGCAGAGGCTCTTCAGAATATTATGGGTGGAAATTATGAATCTCTCGCCATCCCTGGAGTGCTTGCGCTTATAGCCGCTTTGATCTCCATCGTCACGAAAGAAACCATGTACTGGTATACTCGAATCAATGCCAATAGAATCGATTCCAGTGCACTGATGGCCGACGCCTGGCATCACAGAAGCGACGCACTCTCTTCTATAGGCGCTTTGATCGGTATTGCAGGGGCCCGCATGGGATTTCCCATTCTTGACCCGATTGCAAGCCTGATCATCTGCTTCTTTATTATAAAAGCTGCTTTGGATATTTTTAAAGATGCAATAGATAAAATGGTAGATCATTCTTGTGATATTGATACAGAAAATGCTATTCGACACCTGGCGGAATCTCAAACCGGAGTAATGGGTATTGATTTCCTGCAGACTCGCGTATTTGGCAATAAGATTTATGTTGATATTGAAATCAGTGCTGATGGGACTCTCTCTTTGAACGAAGCGCATGAGATTGCGGAGAAAGCACATGATGCTATCGAAAACGAATTTCCTAAGGTAAAGCATATTATGGTGCATGTGAATCCTTATCAGGGATGATACGAAAGGATTTTGCAAATTCTTTTGGGATACATGTAGGATTCTTTAAAGGGGAAGATATGTACATATCTTCTCTTTTTTCATGGCCGGCTTTTGGTGTATTGGAAAACTTATATTTGGCTT
>JBJENH010000140.1:0-1641 GCA_051880095.1 Bariatricus sp.
CCGCCTTTTATGTGTTCGTGACTTTCCGTGAAGTCAGTATAGCACACCTTCATCGCGGCTGGCAATTACTATATTAGAATATAGGGGACGTTCCTTTTGTCACCACGAGCATCGCCCATTGGCTCGCCGACTGGCAAGCCAATGGGCGATGCTCGTGGCAAAAGGAACGTCCCTATTTCTCATCGCACACCTGAAAGATGTAAAACTTCAGATAATAAGATTCGTCTGCCGCCCACAGGATCGGGTGATCCGGCGCCTGTGTCCGGTATTCGATCTGGCGCAGTCTCTTATGTACATTCTTTGCCGCCTGAGCGATTGTCTGAGTAAACAGCTCTGGTGTCATGAAGTGGGAGCAGGAACAGGTGGCGAGATAGCCGCCATCCCTCACCATCTTCATTGCGCGCAGATTGATCTCGCGGTATCCTTTTATTGCATTTTTCACTGAATTTCTGGATTTGGTAAATGCCGGCGGATCCAGGATGATTACATCAAATTTTTCACCTTTTTCTTCGAGTTCCGGGAGCAGTTCGAATACATCAGCGCATTTGAATTTGACGCGGTCTTCGAGATGGTTCAGCTGTGCATTCAGGCGTGCCTGTTCTACTCCAAGTTCGGATGCATCCACACCGAGTACGCTGTCTGCCCCTGCAATTCCTGCATTCAATGCAAAGGAGCCCGTATGTGTGAAGCAGTCCAGAACTTTCGCGCCTTTGCACAGCCGCTGAATCGCTTTCCGGTTATATTTCTGATCCAGAAAGAATCCGGTTTTCTGCCCTTCTTTGACATCAACCATGTATTTTACGCCGTTTTCTGTGATTTCCACATTCGTATCGAATTCCGGGCCGATGAAACCTTTTTCCAATTCCATTCCTTCCTGCTTTCTTACTTTGGCGTCGCTTCTCTCATAGACGCCACGAATTTCAATTCCGTCTTCTTTCAGAACCGTCTTCAGAATATCGACGATCTCTTCTTTCATTTTATCGATTCCAAGGGCCAGAGACTGCACGACAAGGACGTCTTCGAACTTGTCGATTACCAATCCAGGCAAGAAATCCGCTTCACCGAAGATCACGCGGCAGCTGCCTGTATCCACCGTTTTCTTTCGATACTCCCACGCATCGCGCACACGCATTTCGAGAAACTCATGATTGATCTCCTGCTCTTGTTTTCTTGTCATCATGCGGATGCGGATTTTGGAATTCATATTGATAAATCCTCGTCCCATTCCATATCCGTCATAATCGTGAACGATCACAATGTCCCCGTTTTCAAATTCTCCGACGATAGAAGCGATCTCATTATCAAAAACCCATGCACCTCCGGATTTCAGTAATCGCCCTTCTCCTTTTTTCAGTGTCACTATTGCCTGACTCATCTTGTTCCTCCCTCACCGCACATTTATCCGATCAGATCTTTCCATTCTTTTTCCCGAAATCCCGGAAAAGCGAACGTATCTCCTACGAGAATCGGTCTTTTCACCAGCATTCCGTCTGTTGCCAGCAGCTCATACTGTTCCTCTTCTGTCATCTGCGAAATTCGGTCCTTAAGGCCCAGTTCTTTATACTTCATTCCACTGGTATTGAAAAATCTCTTAAGCGGAAGTCCACTCATTTTATGCCATTTCTTTAATTCCTCCACAGT
>JBJENH010000141.1:0-4570 GCA_051880095.1 Bariatricus sp.
TAATTCAGATAAGACGGTTCTTCTCCCTCTGTCAGAGGAAGCTTCCATGACGAAAAACTGATGCCTCCTGTAATCACAGTGATGACAGGCATCACTACATCCCCTACTAAGGAACTTACGATACTCTGGAATGCGCCGCCTATAATAACACCGACTGCCATATCCATGACATTACCACGGCTGATAAATTCTTTAAATTCCGCAACAAATCCTTTCTTAGCCATATGAAATTTTCCTCTCTTTCGTATAGTATAATACTACATGTATTCTAACGCTTTTCCCCTATACAAGCAACCATTTTTTGCCGTGGGAAACCTGCATTTTTATCTTATGGTAACAGAATCAGCTGTGCCGCAAAGCCGCAGAACACACTAATCCCATACAGAGCTGCAACTGTCATCAAATTCGCTTTCCAGTTCTTATTTGTGCGGAACAGCACGAGAAGCCCCACTCCGGCGCAGGACAGCAGCCCCGCCAGCATGCTTCCCGCAGAAAGGACTCCTTCCAGATAAAATGTTGTAATCATGACCGACGATGCGCAGTTCGGAACCAGCCCGATCAAGGCGGTCAGAAGAATGCTTCTCACCGGATGCGCGGCTGCCACTTGGACGACCTGTTCCATCCCGATTCCTTCCACCAGTGCATTCAGAGCCAGAGTCACCAGAAAAATAAACACCACCGTCTGCAGAGAATGTGTCACCGCAGACTTCAGGATACTTCCCTCTTCACAGTGGCAGTGATCCCGCTCGCAGATCTCATGAATATGCAGTCCTTTCTGGGTTCCGCCGGTGCGCATCCTAACCGCAATATCAACAAGAATTCCTGCTATAACACCGATGATGATCTTCACACCGAGGATCCAGAGAATTTCTTTTGCTTTTGTTCGTTCTGAAATGAGGATCGGAAGCATTTCGTCCGAAGTGGACAGAAATACCGCAATCATCGTTCCGATCGTTATTACACCACCTGAATAAAGACTTGCCGCAGCAGCCGAGAACCCGCACTGAGGGACAACCCCCAGGATTCCTCCGATCAGTGGTCCCTTTTTACCTGCCCCGAGCAGCATGTTCACCGTCTTTTCCCCTGCTTTATTTTCCAGGTACTCCATTGCCAGATAAGTCAGAAACAAAAACGGGATCAGCTTCGACGTATCAATCAGTGCATCCATAAAAATATCTATTATTAGTTCCATATCATCCACCCTTTCCGAATGGTGTATATTCTACCTTACCATGGCACGAAAATCAAGGGGAAAATGCGCAATTCATTTTCCCCTTGTGTATATCATTTATTTTGTTTTCAGCGTTCTCATCGAATTCAGGATTGCAATCACCGAAACACCGACATCTGCAAATACCGCTTCCCACATGTTCGCCATGCCGAGTGCTCCCAGGAGCAGAACCAACGCCTTCACAGCCAGTGCAAATACAATGTTCTGTTTTACGATCTTCATTGTCTGACCGGCGATCCGGATGACAGAAGGGATTTTCATGATATCGTCATCCATAAGCACGATATCCGCGGCTTCGATCGCCGCATCCGATCCCATGCTTCCCATCGCAATTCCGATATCTGCTCTTCCCAGCACCGGGGCATCGTTGATTCCGTCACCCACAAATCCCAGACGTTCCTTCTCTCCAAGCTCTGCAAGAAGTCCTTCCACTTTTTCGACCTTATCGCCCGGGAGCAGTTCCGTGTAGACCTGATCGATCCCCAGTTCTGATGCAACTGCTTCTCCCACTTCTCTGCGGTCTCCGGTGAGCATGACTGTTTTCCTTACTCCGCTGTTCTTGAGCTGCCGGATCGCCCGCTTTGCTTCCGGTTTCACCGTATCTGCGATCACGATTGCTCCGAGGAACAGATTCTGCTTTGCCACATATACGACGGTTCCCGCCTCATCACACGGCTCATACCAGATTCCTTCCCGTTCCATCAGCTTTGCATTTCCGGCATAAACGATCTCGCCGTCGATCACAGAACGGATTCCATGTCCCGGTATTTCTTCGCTGTCTCTCACCCGCTCCATGGAAAGCTCCTCTTTCCATGCTGCACGCAGTGCTCCTGCGATCGGATGGTCGGAATACCCTTCTGCCAGTGCCGCAAGCTCCAGGATCTCCGACTCATTTCCTTCATTTACAACAATCTTGCTCACGGCAAATTCTCCCCGCGTCAAAGTACCTGTCTTGTCAAAAACGATCGTCTTCATCTCGGACAATATTTCCAGATAATTGCTTCCTTTGACCAGAACACCCTGTCTGGATGCGGCACCGATCCCGCCGAAGAATCCAAGCGGCACGGAGATCACAAGTGCACACGGACAAGAGATAACCAGGAAAATACAGGCTCTCTTCAGCCATTCTGTAAACGGCTGTCCGAACAGCAGGGTAGGGAGAACCGCCAGCAACACTGCAGCACATACCACCGCAGGTGTATAATACTTCGCAAATCTGGTGATAAAATTCTCCACTTTGGCTTTCTTGCTGCTCGCATTTTCCACGAGTTCAAGGATCTTGGAAACAGTAGAATCGTCAAATTCTTTCGTTACCTGAACCTTTAAAAGTCCGCTTCCGTTCACACATCCGCTGATGATCTCGCTTCCTTCCCGCACTTCACGAGGTACCGACTCACCGGTGAGCGCCGATGTATCTACAAACGAATTTCCGAAAAGAACAATGCCGTCCAGCGGGATTCTCTCACCGGCTTTGACAACGATCACATCTCCGATTCCCACATCATCCGGATCCACCTGTACCAGTTGTCCTTCCTGCTCAATATTCGCATACTCAGGACAGATATCCATCATCTCGCTGATCGACTGGCGGGATTTGCCCACCGCATAGCTCTGGAACAGCTCGCCCACCTGATAGAACAGCATAACCGCTACCGCTTCCGAATATTCTCCGACTCCCAGAGCACCAAATGTGGCAATACACATAAGGAAATTCTCATCAAACACCTGCCCGTGGCAGATATTTCTGATTGCCTTGTAAATGATATCCCACCCGATGATCGCATAAGGGATCAGAAAAAGGAGGAACTTCACCGGCATTGTTGCCTCGAACTCCAGCTTCCCCATATGTTCCAGTACAAAAAGCGGTATATAAATGATTGCTGCTATTATAATACGATAAAGCACTGTTTTCTGTTTCTTCGTCATCTTCTGCACCTCTTAGCCTGAATTTCATACCTTCGTCTATGAAAGCAGAATCTCGCAGTCCGGCTCCACTTTCTTGCAGACTTTTACAACTTCCTGCATAATCTCTTCAAATCTGGCATCATCCGCATCGATCGTCAGCTTCTGCATCATAAAGCTTACCGTCGCATCATTCACGCCATCCAGCTTCTTAATCGCAGCCTCCATCTTAGCCGCACAATTTGCACAATCCAGATCTACCATTTTAAATTTTTTCTTCATATGTATATTCCTCCTGAAAATATATTTTTGAACATATGAGCAATTGTTCATATGTTTATAATACTCTTCCTTGCAGCAATAGTCAATACCTGATTTGTCTTTTATCATCATTTTCCCCAGTTTTCTCAGATATATCCTTGCCGCTTTCACTATATCGATACCACAAACGAATTTCTTTTCTTTCATCACAGCACATGAGCAGCATTGAATAGACAATAGGAGGTGTGACCCATACACACGAGTCACACCTCCCACTGTTCAAAACCATCTATTATTTCCCGTCAACGCCTTCTCTCACCATAACACCGTAAATTACCACCAGATCAAATAAATCAGAGTAAGTGTGAGACCGATGCAAAATAACATCAGACCAAATGACAGACTGCGTTCAATCACCCGGTTGTTTTCCTTAAACTCTTCATTTCGCACTGCCATCTCGTGAACATAATCCCGATAAACCGGCTGTTTTCTTCGGACAGTATGATTCTTCACACTTTGCACGGCATTCATTATTTTACCAAGTATTTCAGTCAGTGCCGTCCCTTCTTCGCGTTCATGCGGCAGCGGACTGTCACGGTAAATGGTTTTCCGAAGAAGTACAACAATTCCATCCAATATAGTATCCAAAATACGGCTGAATATTCTTCCTGCTGTCGGAAGAATCGCTAAAACCACAGGACGATAGATCAGATTTTCCAGATCCAGCCATTTTGGCCACAGATTCACATACTGTACAGTTCCGTCTTCCGTCTTTCTCATGAGAATTTTCCGTACAATCAGAACATAGACCGCTGCTCCGATTCCTACAGAGATCACCATTCCAAGGAAATTTTCCAGTGCGAAATAGCTCACACGCTCTCCTGTTTCCTTAAGATTCATAAAACTTTGTGCATAAGTTGCTGCCCGATCCATCAGAGTATGCGGGAACAATCCCCAGATCAGAAGAAGCACAGCACTTGCAGTAAGGGCGAATCCGGTTTCCCGATTCATAAACTGCTTTGTTTCATCAAAGGATTTCTGTTTTTCAGGATCTGCATTTTCTTTTACAAAAACAGCCACATAAAGCTTCGTCATGTAAGCGGCAGTTAATCCGCCGGAAATCAGGAATAGGATCTCAACCATTTTCCCCGGCATTCCTCCGCCGAATTCCACGAT
>JBJENH010000141.1:4670-9045 GCA_051880095.1 Bariatricus sp.
AGCGCCTGTTCCGTTTCCAAAAGTCCCTGCATGCCGATGCCCACCAGGATAAATCCAACCTGGGACATGGAGGAACACGCCAGGGTCCTCTTGATATCCACTGAGAATAATGCAAGGAGTGCTCCCATAAACATCGTCACAACTCCAATCGCAAGAATCAGCTTTCCCCATACGCCATCTCCGAAAAAAAGCTGACAGCTGATGATCAGAATTCCGAATATTCCTGTCTTTGTAAGAATTCCGGAGAGCAGCGCAGAAGCCGGAGCCGGAGCTGCCGGATGCGCTTTCGGAAGCCAGATGTGAAGCGGGAAAGCCCCCGCTTTTGCCCCGAATCCGACCAGCAGGCAAGTACCCGCGATATAGAGCAGGCTTTTATCCGTGCATGCTGCGGATGCCGGAAGCAGTTCTGTGATCACCAGCGTTCCCAGTTCATGGTGGAGCAGGAACAAGCCCATCAGCATCACCATACCGCCGGTCACGGCAACGGCAAGATACGTCTGCGCCGCCCGGATCGCATCCTCCGTCTCTTCCTGAACGACCCATACATAGGAAGTAAAGGACATGATCTCGAAGAATATAAATGTAGTATAAAGATCAGCCGAATAAAAGATTCCCATCGTTGCCCCCAAAGTCCAGAGCAAGAACAGATAGAATCTGTTTTTGTTTTCATGATTCCGGAAATATTCTCTGGAAAAAACTGTCACCATCATCCACATCAAAGAAGCAATGCATCCGTAAATTCCCCGGAAACCGTCCAACGTAAACCCGAGTCCGAATCCACAGATTCCCGGTACCTGAAGCTCTGCACTGCCCACAGTCATAAGCGCTGCCGCCGCCAGGAATTCGCTGACAGTGATAAAATCTGCCAGATAATCTCTGCATATTTCCCGGTATTTTCCCGCCAAATACACCAGAATTCCTCCCAGAAACGGATAAAATACCAGAATGGCAAGTAATATATTTCTATTCATGATCTCCCCTCCTTAAAACACCGAAACCACCTGACGGAACAGTTCCAGCACAGGTGCCGGATGAAGTCCGAAGCAGAACATAGCCACAGCGAAAACCGTCAGCGGAAGAATCATCATCCAGTTCGGATCCTTCACATCCCGGATCGTTCCATAATCGAAATGTTTCCCCGGGAAAAAGGCGCGTACCGAAACAGAGAGCATGTAGAGTGCTGTGAGAAGCGCCGACACCAGTAATGCCGCAACCCCCACATAAGCCAGCGGCATCCGGGATGCGACTGCTGCCTTCACCAGATTCCATTTACTGATGAATCCACAAAGCCCCGGCACTCCCATCAAAGCCATACCCGATATCGTGAACAGGACAAAAACCTTCGGCATTTTGTGACCAAATCCATCCAGCTCATAAATATACGTTCTTCCTGTCTGGTACATCACCGCACCGGCACAGAAGAAAGAACAAATCTTCATCACGGAATGGAATACCATATGGCTCAGTGCACCGGTCAGTCCCAGCGGGCTCATCAATACCACTCCAAACAGAATGTAGGACAGATTACTCACCGTAGACCAGGCGAGTCGCCGCTTGATATGTGTTTCCTTCAGTGCCCGGCTGCATCCGTAAACGATCGTAATGATCACCAGCGTCATGACCGCCTTCTGCGCCCAGGTTCCCCTAAGAAGTTCTGTTCCGAAGCTATAATAGGTCACGCGCATCAGTGTGAATGCTCCCGTATTCACCACAGCCACCGCATGAAGCAGCGCCGTCACCGGTGTCGGTGCCACTCCGGCCTTTGGAAGCCAGGAAGAAAACGGCCACATTGCCGTTTTAACACTGAATCCACAGAAGCATAGAACATATATAATGAGCAGCAGATTCGTCTTATCTCCTACTTTCGCCAGATCGATCACACCGCCCGGGACAAAATTGGAAGTCGTTCCATAACTCAGAATAAAAATCATGCCGATAAAGGCAAATGCCGCACCGCCGGTCATATAGTAGAAATACGTCCGGCTTGCGAGGATCGCCTCACGGGTAAGGGTATGCATGATCAGCGGAAGCGTGATCAGACTCAGCATTTCAAAAAAGAAATACATCGTCACGATATCTTCCGCGAGTGCTACCCCCAGAGTTACTCCATAAGTAATCGTATAAAACATAAAGAAATATTTTTCATGCTTCTCATGTTTCATATATTCAAACGAATACAAAACTGCCAAAGGCCATAATGCGGAAATAAGACCTGCAAATATCCTTCCCAGTCCGTCCAATCGGAAACTGACACTCAGATTTCCTGTGAACTTAAACAGAACCAGTGCATTCTGTGGAGGATTTGCCAACATCAGGAACACCAGAATCGTGTTTAGAAGTACCGCTGTTTCAATATAGATCATCATCTGTCTTCGATTCCGAAACGGGAGCAAAGGAATCAGTACCCCCGAAAGCATCGGTAAAAGTACAACGATCATCATAATCATCTTATTCATATCCTCTCCCCCTCTCTACATCACAGATGCTGCGATCCTGCCCACATATTCGATCAGCGGATTGGGCCAAATGCCAAGTACCAGTGCAAGCGCAGCCAGCACGATCAGCGGAATCAGCATCGCCGCATGTGGTTCCTGTTTATCAGCTTCTTCCCGCAGTTCTTTCCCCGGGAAAAAACCATTCATAGTAACCGGAAGAAGATAACCTGCCGTCAAAAGTGCACTCACCAGCAGAACAACCGGTCCGATCCACCCGAAGCTCCCCACTTCAGCCTCAAGCGCACCTTCTGCAAGATACCACTTGCTGATAAAACCGCTTGCCGGGGGGATACCGATCAGTGCCAGGGAAGCAACGGTATAACACCACAGAGTAACAGGCATTTTCCCTCCGATTCCACGATACTCCTCCACCCGGGTTTTCCCGGTCTGGAAAATGAAGATTCCGGCAGTAAGGAACAGTGCGCATTTCACAAATGCATGGAACACGGTATGCAGAAGCGCGCCTTCCATCGCTGTCGGTGTCAGCAGCGCAAGTCCGAACAGAATATATGAAATCTGGCTCACTGTCGAATACGCCAGCCTTTTCTTGAAAACAGGCTCACCGTACGCAAGCATGGATCCCATAAATATGGTGATCAGCGTCAGCGTGATCCAGACCGTCTGTACCCAGGTCCCCCGGATAAAATCCGCACCCACGATATAGTAAACCACCCGGATGATCGCCAGCACACCGGATTTCACAATGATTCCGGACAGAGCGGCTGAAGCCGGTGCAGGTGCCACCGGATGAGCCGCCGGGAGCCACGCATGAAGCGGAAACATTCCTGCCTTGGCCCCAAACCCGATCAGCATGGCGAACACAGCCACCAGCAGGATCTCCCTGTTTCCCTGCGCCAATAGTTCGTTCAGCGTACCGCCTGCTGTAAAGGTGAGCGTATCACAATAACGATACAGGAAGAAAATTCCGAAAAGACCGAGATACGCTCCGCACATGGAATAAAATAAATATTTGAGCGCCGCCATGATTGCTTCCCGCGTTCCATTGTGAAGCACAAGCGGAACCGATGCCAGCGTCATCAATTCGTAGAAGAAATACATCGTCACAAGATTTCCCGAGAAATCCAGCGCCACAAGAATACCGAAGACCATCAAATACGATCCGAAATATCTTTTTTCTTCTCCTTCATGTTTCATATAGACAAAAGAGTAGACACCGGCTGCCACCCACACCACACTGACGATCGTGACGAACAGTCTGCCCACATCATCAATGCGAAAACAGATCGGAATATCCTTCATCAAATGAAACACAATCAGGCTGCAATCTCCCATCCACGCAAGACCTACCGCCGAGACAGCCGTCAGAACCAGCACAATCCCGGCCAGAATATGAATACGCCTCCGATCTCCCTCGGCTGGTGCAAATCCCGCATTTTTTCCGTTCCCGTGCCGTTTTGCCGCCCGCACATATTCCAGAAATGCCGAAATCAGAAGCCCGCTTCCTACAATGACAGGCAAAAGAATCGGAAATAAAATCCATTTATCCATAGCAATCCCTCCTAATGAAACATTTCCAGACCATTTTGAAGTAGCCGGATCAGAGGTTCCGAAGAAAGTCCCAATAACAGATTCAAAATGATAAAGCATACCAGCGCCAGTGATTTCTGCGGTTGATCCAGAATTCTGATCCGACATGCTTTACCGGAATCCTCCGGCACCCTCATTGGCGTGTAAATGCGGATAACCGTTTTCATAAAATAAACCGCATTCAGTATCGTACTGATAGCCAGGGCAATCAGCGTAGGAAGCATTTTATAGGTATGCCCCACCGCCGCCTGTGCGAACAGAAGCTTGGAAATAAAGCCGGAAAACATCGGAAAGCCCACCATGGAAAGGGAACCTGCGGTAAATGCCACACC
>JBJENH010000142.1:0-1635 GCA_051880095.1 Bariatricus sp.
CGACACCCAGCTTACTTTCGACCTTGATATCTCCTCCCATCATGCGGACAATATTCCGGCTGATCGGCATGCCAAGACCGGTTCCCTGTATTTTGTTTACCCGGCCGTCTTCTGCCCTGGTGAACGGTTCAAAAATCTTATCCATAAATTCTTCGCTCATGCCCATGCCGTTATCTTCAAAAACGAATTCGTAGCATCCCACTTTGGCCTGGTTCGATGGTTTTTCTGAAATAGAGAGCCGGATTTTTCCGCCATCCGGTGTAAATTTCACCGCATTTCCCATCAAATTGGTGAACACCTTTTGTATACGGAGGCTGTCACCGATCACCGCTTCATGGATAACGCCGGAAATATTGACAGAAAGCTCATGATGGTGTTCTGCAATCTGTGAACTGGTCATGGAAAGCAAATTATCCACCAGGTCGGAGAGCTTGAATTCCTCTTCGATCAGATCCACTTTCCCGGATTCAATCTTACTCATATCCAGAACTTCATTGATCAGGCTGAGCAAATGTTTGCTCGCCTGCGTGATTTTCTGAAGGCTGTCCTGAACCCGCTCTTTATCATCAATATGTGACGCAGCAATCGCGGTCATTCCGATAATACCGTTCATAGGTGTACGAATATCATGGGACATATTGGACAGGAAATCTGTCTTAGCCTTATTCGCCGCTTCTGCCGCATCAAATGCTGCCTGAAGGGCCATTTCCTGCTGGCGCTCCTTCTTGATCAGATCATCCACATTTCTGGTGCCGATCACAGCTACAAAGCCGCCGTCTTTTTCTTCAACAAACGCAACCCGCGCCTGCAGATACATGATTCCTCTATCCGTATGTTTTTCATATGTGAAAGAATAGTCGTTGCCGTCTGCACGGATATGATCCAGCGACAGTTTTTCGATAAATTCCCTGCGGCTTTCTTCCGAAACAAGTTCTTCCGCATAACTGCGCAGCCCTTTTGACCAACAGCCGTTATGCTTGCGAAAATACTCCGCAATAGCACGTCCGTCTTCATCCTGCGCCCGGTAAGTAGTCACTGTATCCGTCTCGGGATCAACAAGAAGAACCGAATAGTACTCGGAACCGATCCCCTCTATAATTTCACTTTGTGTTTCCAAAGTCCTGATATGTTTTCTTTCTTCTTCCACAATGGAATCGACATTACGGAAGCCCAGAATAATCTGGCTTTCTGCGGTACGCTCGGGATAGATCCGGATAAATACCGCCTGAAAATAATGTGTACCGCTGTCATCATAGTTTACGCGATAATTGCATACATACTCATCACTGTTTTTCAACGCATTAAGCACAGTCTGGACGGCAACGGCATCCTTTAATTTCTTTCTATCCTCATCCACAACATATTTGGAAATATAGTAATCCCAGGTCGTATTGTAGGAATGTCTTGAGATCCGCTTGTCTTTGGCAATGATCTTTCCGTTCTTTTTGAGAGTTGTAGCACTGTCTTCCTCAAAGTTGATCAGTGTTACATCCGGATATTCTTTGCTGAGTGCATTAGCTATCCCCATTTCCTCTTTCAGTGTTTCGTTGGTCCTCTCAACTGCTGTAAGCGCATCCTCGATCTTCTTCTGCTGGGCGAGCTCTTTCTTTTTCTCTTCGTCAATATTTTTAAACG
>JBJENH010000143.1:0-1818 GCA_051880095.1 Bariatricus sp.
TCAAACGCGGCAACTTTCAGCTTCTCCAGCGTATCCTCCCCATAGGTTCCTTCCAGAATCTTTTCAATTCCGTAATCCTTGCGGTATTTTGCATAGAGTTCCAGATAATTTGCGAAATCCTTGGCGATCTTCCAGTGCTGGATATACTGATGCACCACTTCCCGGTCCACCTTTTTCCCCAGTTTTTCATACACCTGGATCAGTCTGGAGAGATCCTCCCATCCTCTGGCAGTCGCGAACATTCTGCCGTCCACCGTCGTCTCCATCCGGTAGAAATTCTCCCGCCTTGCATCCAGATAGGAAATGACCGCCGGATGCACGCCTGCCTGATAGGCATATTCTTTCCAGACGTCAAAATTCTCTTCCACATCGATTTTCTTGATACGGTCCAAGGTCACCACATCAAATTCACGTACCGATTTATTATACTCAGGCGGGTTGCCCGCCGCAACGATGATCCATCCCTCCGGGACTTTCTGATTTCCGAATGTCTTGCACTGCAGGAACTGCAGCATCGTTGGCGCCAGAGTCTCGGATACACAGTTGATCTCATCAATGAAAAGAATGCCCTCCTTATGTCCGGTGACTTCCATTTTGTCATACACCGACGCGATGATCTCGCTCATCGTATACTCCGTCACCGAATACTCTTTCCCACCGTACTTTTTTTTCTGAATAAACGGCAGACCCACGGCGCTCTGGCGGGTATGATGGGTAATCGTATACGCCACCAGGCCGATCCCGCACTCTCTTGCCACCTGCTCCATGATCTGTGTCTTTCCGATTCCCGGAGGCCCCATCAGAAGGATCGGCCGCTGATGAATGGCAGGGATCATGTATTTTCCACATTCATCCTTCACTAAATACGCTTCGATTGCGTCCTTGATTTCCTGTTTTGCTCGCTTAATGTCCATAGTTCTCCAATTCTTCCTCCTCAATCGTAAGCTTCATCGCCCACGGCGGAACCTCCACCTCAGGGCCTTCCCCTTCCATAAATACAAATGCAGTCTCATAGGGCGGCATCTGTTTCGGAAAGATACCCTGCCCGTCTGTAAAATAAATCACACCCTTCAGTCTCGCAAACTGATGATTTTCAATCATACGGTTGATATATTCAAATGCCGGCCTGAAATCCGTACCGCCTTCTCCGACCAGATCCAGATGCTCCATGTACTCCCGCAGTTCTTCTTTATTCGTGATCTTCTGATCCGTCTGCACCTGCTCATCACACTGGAGGATATGGATATTGACTTTCCGGAAGAAGCTGTCATTCTCACTTAAGATTCCATACGTCTCCTCCAGAAATTTTTTCACCAGTTCTCCGGAACAGGACATGGACGTATCGATCACGATCACAAAATCTTCGATCTTACTGACTTCTTTCCACTCCTGCGGCTCAATCAGCGGCATATTTCCATACAATCGCAGTCCATAGCTGTAAAATCCATAATCAAAAGAATCCTCATCAATGGTCATCTCTTCCTTCAGCACGGCAAATTTTCTGAGAAATTTCCGGTAATCATACCGCTCACGGTTCTCCACCCGGATCTGTTCCAGAAAATGCCCCGTCCCCCCGGCTGTCTCCTGTGAAAATGTTTCCATCTCCGTCTGCATCTGTTCACTGATATCTTTCCATCTCTGATTCAGCTCGCTGTTTCTGTTCTTTTCTTCATCCTCAGCCCAGTATTTATGATCATCGACGGTAAATTCCGCCTGAAGACGAAGCAGTTCTCTCTCCGAAAGCTCCCACCGCATCAGGCTTTTGTAAACCTTCTCCGCCGTCAGCACCTTCATCTCCCCTTGCAGCTTCCGGTAGGT
>JBJENH010000143.1:1918-3966 GCA_051880095.1 Bariatricus sp.
AATCGCATCTGCAGATACAGTTCATTTCTCGAAAGCACCAGAATCCGGCGGCCTATCTGCTCCAGATGGTCTTCCTGCTTCGTTTTCTCTTCCAAATTAAGTTCCATATTCTTCCGCTTCTTTCCTTCTGCAATCTATAGAACGAATTTCTTCTTCCTTACCGGAAATCTCCGGTGTCTCTCATCCATCAGGATACTTAAGACTTCCGTCTGTCCGGCCCGGGATGCCAGATCGATCGCCTGCTCCAGCATATCTCTGTCAAAATACTCCATCCGGCAGATAAATTCCACGATCTCCACCGGTGAACCAAGCGCATAATTCTCATGATCGTCAAGTTTTTTCAGACAATCCTTTATCAGATCCGTCAGATGTTCCCGGATATAAGTTTCATATCGCCTGCGTGCGGCATCCTCAAGTTTCACCGGATACATCAGTCTGGCAAGTGCGACCTGGACCGTAACCGCCGCATCATCCCGCACACCGGAAAGTGCGAACATTCTGTCGTATTTCAGGTAATCCAGCTCCCGGCGGTAGAAACATTCCCTGTATTCTCCGCCCGAACCATAATAATGAGTCTCCACGATCCTCGCAGGCGTATTCTCCACAGCATCCATGTAATGCTCCGGAAAAATGATCTTCGTGAACCGTTCCTCTTTTCCTTTTCCGTAAACCAGAGTCGCCACGATCTCATAACGGATCTCCGTCAGGATCTCCTTCAGACAGGATCGCTCTCCCTCATAAAAATCAATCCGGACATTCGACAGACGGCATCCAGTGAATACTCCGCTTCCCATCCTCACGATCTCATCCGTTCCGTGAAAGACTTTCAGATTCACGCAGCCGTAAAATGCATAATTGCCGATCACCTTCACCGTAGGCGGAAGATGGATCTCCAGAAGATTATTTCCACATCTGAGCGGCAGATGCGGCATCAGGAATTCTTCTGCGTAAGCGTCCTCCTCATAGAACTCCACATCCTCATCTTCCACCTGTTTGTGATTGGAAAATGCATAGGATGCAATGGAATTAATCTTGTATTTTCCAATATTTTCCGGAACTCTGACAACCTCCGACTCACTCCACACACGAACCAGCTCTGCTCCGTCCTCTTTTCTTCTGAATGCAATTCTCATGTCGTCTGTCTCTCTCTTTCAGGTTACAATTGTACCTTATTTTTCTTTGCCCACATTCCGTGTCTCATACTTCAGATCGCGCACCAGATATGGCTGTCCATTTTCCTCAACTTCCATCTTCCAGAGCTTTTTTTCTTCTTCCAACAGGACTTTGCCATGTTTCTTATATAAATAGGTGGTCTCATGATAGTTGGCGCCACATTCGATCATGCACCAGCCCTCTTTCATCTCACAGAGGATCCACGAGCACTCTTTCTTCGTTTTGAAAATGAAATTCTTTGTAATCTGAAAATTCCTGCCCCATTCATAATGAACGATCTTTTCACCCAGCCTGTATGCAGCTTCGCTGAAACTGTAAAGCTCATGCGCCTCATGGAGCAGATGCTCCGGCCGCGGATTCGAACGGATCCGGCTTGCCGCATTGAAATTCTCATCCAACTGAAGCGCACAATTCAAGAACGGGGTAAATAAATACTGGGTCGCCTCATTGTACGGCATCGCCGCACATTCAATCTTGCCATCTGTTTCATAATAGATCAGGTATCTGCAGTCCAGGATATACCGCAGCTCCCGCACAGCAAGGATATCCTTGCACGGAATCCGAATCTCTTTAACCTCTCCGTTCTTTTGTGGGAACAGAAGCATGATCTCTCCGTCAAATCTTGCCGCAAGATATTCAAAAGCTCCCCTCTCATATCCCTTGGACGGCACCCATACCATCGCCTCCAGCGGCATTCCCTGTTCTTTCCACTTGGAAAGGTGCGGCAGATAGCACTCCCGCACCTCATCCCATTCCCATATTCTTTTCGGCCACTCCTGAAGTGTTGCGCCGTAATCCACTACATTTCCGTTTCTCCCTTTTTTCATTCTGATCCACCTTCCACCGTATTCTGACAGACTTCGCCATCTGACGCT
>JBJENH010000143.1:4066-6373 GCA_051880095.1 Bariatricus sp.
GACATACCATCAGAAATAAAGACGAGGTGAACACTATGAAAATCTCAACCAAAGGACGCTATGCACTCAGACTACTCCTTGATCTGGCGCAGCACCGGAACTGCGGCTTTGTTGCTTTAAAAGATATTGCCAAACGTCAGGATATTTCCAAAAAATATCTGGAGCAGATCGTTCCCATGCTGAACCGTGCCGGATTTCTGATCACCGGACGCGGCTACCAGGGGGGATATGAACTGGCGAAAGAACCTTCTTCCATCACCGTGGGAGACATTCTTCGCGTCACTGAGGGCAGCCTTGCACCGATCTCCTGTCTCGAACAGGAACCGAATATGTGCCCGCGCTGCGGCGAATGCCTCACCCTTCCGATGTGGCAGGGACTCTACAAAACGGTCAACGAATATCTGGACGGCATAACGCTGCAGGATATTCTGGATCAACAGACGACCCTCTATGGCAATGATTATGTCATATAAAAAAGGTCCCATGGGACCTTTTTTCAATTACTGATTCTTTTTTGCATTTGTATAATTCACAAGTCCGCCTGCCGCGATCAGCTTCTGCATAAATTCCGGGAACGGCTGTCCCTGGAACTCGGTTCCTTTCGTACGGTTATAGATCTTACCGGAGTCAAAATCCACTTCCACTTCATCGCCAGCCTCAATGTTTCTAGCCGCTTCCGGACATTCAATGATCGGAAGCCCGATATTGATCGCATTGCGGTAGAAAATCCTTGCAAAGGTCTCTGCGATCACGCAGCTTACCCCTGCCGTCTTCAGGCAGAGCGGTGCATGCTCTCTCGAAGATCCACATCCAAAGTTCTTATTTGCCACGATCAAATCGCCCGGCTGTACTCTCTCCACAAAAGTCGGATCAATATCCACCATCGCATGAGTCGCAAGCTCTTTCGCGTCATAAGAATTCAGATATCTGGCCGGAATGATTACATCCGTATCTACATTATCACCATATTTAAATACATGTCCTTTTGCATTCATTATTTGTCACCTACTTTCTCCGGATTTGCAATATAACCTGCAATCGCACTTGCTGCTGCCACTTCCGGTGATGCAAGATAAATCAGAGATTCCACATGTCCCATACGTCCGACAAAGTTTCTATTCGTAGTTGAAACACATTTTTCTCCTGCAGCCATAACTCCCATATGACCTCCCATACAAGGACCGCAGCTCGGTGTGTTCACAGCGCAGCCCGCATCAATAAAGATGTCGATCAGACCTTCCTTGATACACTGCTTGTAAACTGCCTGTGTAGCCGGCACTACCATCACACGCACATCCGGATGAACGGTATGTCCCTTCAGGATCGCAGCCGCTTTTCTCATATCGGAAATTCTTCCGTTGGTGCAGGATCCGATCACCACCTGGTTAATCACGATCGGTTCCATCGCTTCGATCTCATCGATGGTCTTCGCATTGCCCGGAAGATGCGGGAACGCAACCGTCGGGCGGACTTCAGAAAGATCCACTACAACCACTTCATCATACTCGGCATCCTCATCTGGTGCGTAAATCTTGTATTCTTTATCTGTATGTTCTTTCAGATACGCTTCTGTCTGTTCATCAACCATAAAGATTCCGTTCTTTGCTCCGGCCTCAATTGCCATATTTGCCATCGTGAAACGGTCATCCATTGTCAGGTACTTCAGGCCGTCACCCATGAATTCCATGGATTTATACAGTGCTCCGTCCACCCCGATTCTGCCGATGATATGAAGGATCACATCTTTACCGGTCACATATGGTCCCGGTTTGCCGGTCAGTTCAAACTTGATTGCTGACGGAACTTTGAACCAGAGTTCTCCGGTCGCCATACCTGTTGAAATATCTGTGGTTCCCACACCCGTTGAAAATGCTCCGAGTGCTCCGTATGTACAGGTGTGTGAATCTGCCCCGATAATACACTCACCGGCAGCAACGATACCATATTCCGGAAGGATCGCATGCTCCACACCACATTTACCCTGTACCAGATACCATTTCAGTCCCTGCTCCTTTGCGAAATCCTGAATCGCTTTGGAGTTCTCTGCTGACTTGATATCCTTATTCGGTGTAAAGTGATCCGGTACCAGAACCACCTTGTCTTTGTCAAATACTTTATCTGCCATCTGTCTGAAAATCGGTAGCGCCATAGGACCTGTGATGTCATTCGCCATCACGACATCCAGCTTTGCTTCAATGAGCTGTCCCGCCACAACCAAATCCAGTCCTGCATGGTCCGCAAGAATCTTCTGCGTCATCGTCATTCCCATGATTAAATTCCTCCTTGGATCATTTATTAAGTTGAATC
>JBJENH010000143.1:6473-8907 GCA_051880095.1 Bariatricus sp.
ATTTCACTGCTACAGCGCAAGAAAGAAGCGCACAAAGGATAAGAACTATCAAGTTTGCCGAATCGCCGGTCGCAACCGATGTTGTTTTTACCGGGGTCTGCGGCTTTTCCGGCTGAATATCTTCTGGTTTTTGCGGTATTTCAGGTTCTTCCGGTACCTCGGGTTCTTCCGGAATTTCCGGCTCTTCCTCGAAATGAACCGACTGCCCTTCATCCCCCAGATTGGCATGGACAGCTACCAGTTTTTCCTCACAGTACAGATACTCAAACACGACCGTCGTTTTTCCTCCCATTCCGGAAGCATCAAATACAAAGCGCATCTCTTCGCTTCCTTCTTCTTCCTCCGGCACAAATGTCGCTTCCGCCGTAACCGATTCTTCTCCGATTTTCAGTTCTTCCCCACTTTCGGCATCCATCAGAATGCCTTTCAGGGTATATTCCTTCCCAGGGGTGAGGTTCTTCCATGACACCGTATCGATCAGCACCATATCTTCCCTCGGGTTTGCCTCATGAGAGTGGGTTTCTTCGTCAAGTGCCGTTGTCGATATCTCTGGGACTGGTTTTTTATCATTCGTAAGCGTTCCCAGATTCACGGTATGAGCATCTCTCGTAATCTCCACCTCAAAAGGCGGCAACATAATCCTGTCGCTGTTATTTGCGCACTCCAGTTCTTCTATCTGATACGTGTCATATGGGAGCGCCCCTTTCTGGTCATTCGGTTTTCCTTCACCAAACCAGATTCCATCCTCTGCAGATTCTCCCCGGTTCGTATTCACAGTATGACGGATCCACTCTGCTGCCGTCGATGCGTACCCGTTTTTATCCGTAACAATAATATGCGCTTCTCCTGTAGTTTTTGATGTGATCCGGAAAGGAATTCCAGATAGGCGCTCCATCGTGCCGTCAGCCACCTTAATAAGCTCCAGATCTCCGCGCACGATCTCCTCCGGAACGATGGTTTCCTGACAGACATGCAATGCAGCCTCAGATGCACCTTCTTCTTCCGTTCGAATGGTTTGGACAAAAACCGCATCTGTCTTCCGGTAACCCTGCGGAGCCTTCGTCTCCCGGATCGTAACTGTACCGACAGGAATCACTGCCGCTCCATTTACCATATAAAAAGCATCGCCACCGACCTGATATGCTCCGGTCATCTTCACTTTCCCCTGTGCATCCGTCCTGAACACCCATGTCCGAAGCGGCTCATGTCCCTCTTTTGCGGGATCCCCCTGCGAAATCACATCATAATACTGTACCGTAAATTCTGCGCCTTCCAGACTTGCACTCCCCTGTGGCTCAGTATTTCCAGTCTCTTTATCCTGCTTTTCCACCAGCCATTCTATCGGATTGTAAAAAGGAGTATCTTCACAGGTATAACAGGCTGTCTCACCTGCTTTTACGGTGATCGTTTTCGACTCCGGGTTAAGGGCATACCCCTGCGGAGCTTTCGTTTCTCTGATATCATAGGTTCCTTCCTGCAGATCCTCTGCCTTCCCATATCCCTTTTCATCGGTCGTGATCACCGCCGCCACATTCTGTGTTCCTTGATAGAATAGGGTAAACTCTGCCCCGGCAAGTGAATAGCAGGAATTTCCTTCCACCAGTCCGGCGTTTGAAGCGGATTTCTTCACCTCCAGACTGCCCGTATGTGTAATCTTAAATAAATATACGGTAGATTCACATTTGGGTTCCAGCACCGAGATCTGGTTGCCTCGCTGGGGATGCGTTGCCGAATGCCAGAACTTATTATCTTTCCCGTTATTTCCCCAGAAAAATCCAATGTGACAGTCCGCGTCCTCCGATTCCCAGGAGCGCGGTTCAAAATAGATCACATCCCCTTTCTGAGCCTTTCCGCCCGCCAGCAGCTCTTCCACGGTATCATAATGATAATATTCCACCGAATTCTCCGTGATCCAGTGATACCAGTTGCTTGCGTTCACCTTGCCGCCCCGGTATCCACGGTTCGCGATCCCCGAAAGATCCGCTCCGCATTTTTCCAGAACATACGCCACAAAACCGGTACAGTTCATACCGCCATTTCCACCATTTGCTCCATTCGGCCGCATGCAGTTTTCCGGCGTTAACGGGGAACCGGTATAGGGTGTGCCAAGATAATAACCGTCGTTCTCGTGCGCCTGGAGCTCCGCAAGGACTGCTCCCGGAGCCACTCCGAGCTTTTCATCCAGTTTTACAATTGTATCTGTTGAATTCCCTGTCGCTTTGACTTCGCTGATCTTCTGACCGCTTCCGGTCAGACAAAGAGCGGTAAGTACCGCTGTGATGGCATACTGCCATCTTCTTGATTTGATAAACATATTTGTATTCTCCTTCCTGCCCATCCGGCACGAAAAAGAGATACATAAGACGAGTACCCATATCATACGATACGGGTACTCTAAAGTCAATTATTTGACTTCTTATTTTTTTCTTAAAGT
>JBJENH010000144.1:0-1612 GCA_051880095.1 Bariatricus sp.
AGATAATACTTTGTTACCGGGAAAATACGATCATCCGGCTGCAGGCTGTAATATAACTTCAGACAATCCTGCATTTCGTCACATAGAAACTTCGGCATGGTCACAGTACGGATACTGTTCTTTGTCTTTGGCGTGCTGATCACATCTTCTCCTTTTAAACGCTGATAAGATTTGTTAATCCGCAGCGTTCTCTTCTGGAAATTGAAGTCCGCAGGAGTTAGAGCCAAAAGCTCCCCGGATCTGATTCCGCACCAGTAAAGTAACTGGAACGCATAATAGGAAAGAGGTTTATCCATCATTTCTTCCGAGAATTGCTTATACTCTGCCTTTGTCCAAAAGAGCATTTCCTTACTTTCCTCCGAACCGATTGTGCCCGCTTTCCTTGCCGGATTCGTACTAAGATCATAAAATTTGATCGCATGATTGAAAATTGTACTCAACTGTCCATGAATCGTTTTCAGATAAGTAGGGGATAAGGGTTTTCCCCTCCGGCTTGTCAATTTGCGAAGTTCATTATGCCAGTCCAAGACATCCTTTGCGGTAATTTCTGACACCTTTCTTTTTCCCAGATACGGTAAAATTTTGGACTTGATAATATTTTCTTTTGTGAGCCAGGTACTCTTTTTCAGCCTTGGTCTCACATCTTCCTCATATAATTTGCAGAAGCTCTCCAGTTCCATATCCATGCTGGCTTTCTTCTGCAGGATGAACTGCTGCTCCCACTGTGCAGCTTCCCTTTTTGTCGCAAATCCTCTTTTGCATTTCTGCTTACGTTCACCGGTCCAGTCCTGATACCTTGCCATGACGTACCAAGTGTTATTGCTTTCATTCTTGTAAATTGCCATTCCTAATTCCTCCCATCGTTCGATCTTGTTCCATAAAACTGCTCGTAAAAATACTTCCGGTCAACTTTTCCTGCGATTGTCTGACATCCCATCGCCTGTAATTCCCTGTTCAGTCTCTTCATCAGCTTATAAGCGTAGGATTCCGATACCTCCAGAACTTCCATGACCTCTTTTACATTCATAAACATTTTACTCATTGTAAAATCCCTCCTTTGTTTGCACTATACATTTCTGTATAGTCTGCATGATACTATACTTTTTTGTATTGGTCAAGTGTTTTAAAATAAAAATTCTATACTTTTTTGTATGGTTTCTTCTTGTCTGTACTATACATATATGCTATACTCAATTTATCAATAGACAGACAGGAGAATGAATATGGCAATAGGAGAAAGAATTCATCATTTCCGACTTCTGCGTGGATTCACGCAGAAATATTTAGGTCAGCAGCTGGGATTCAGCGAATCGCAGGCTGATGTCCGCATTGCACAGTACGAAAAAGGCGCACGTAGCCCGAAGGAAAACTATCTGAATGCACTGGCTGACATTTTCGATGTATCTCCCCATGCACTGGCAGTCCCGGACATTGACAGTTATGTAGGACTGATGCACACCTTATTTACATTAGAAGATCTTTACGGACTTCATATCGGAGAGATTGACGGAGAACTCTGCCTCCGGTTAGATAAATCCAAGGGAACCACCTACCTTTCTATGTTTGATATGTTCCATGCATGGCAGGAACAGGCAGAAAAACTAAAATCCGG
>JBJENH010000145.1:0-8861 GCA_051880095.1 Bariatricus sp.
CAATTGGAAATACTACAATCGTTACAATAAAACTATATTGATAAATAACGGAAAGGACACATGTATTATGAAAAAAAGCAAAATAACACAACTCTTTCTGACAATGACCCTTATTTTAACGTTCCTTGCTGTAGGCTGCGGAAACCGGACTGTTTCAGACGGCTCCTCTTCCGGAACTTCCAATTCAACTGAAAATACGGCTTCTTCAGGGAACTCTGAATCTTCCGGCACCACAAATGAATCCCTCACTGAAAAACACGATGCCACACTCAGTGATTTGACTTCCAAGACATCCGACATGATTTCCAAAGTCGACAACTCTTCTCCGACGGGAACGGCCGAAGAGCATCGGAAGCAATATCTGGACTTAAAAAACGAAGTGGAAAAGCTGGAAACAGAATTAGATCGTTTTGAAGATACTCTGGAAAATGATTATCGTGCGTCAAACATTTCCAGAGAGTATTTTCTGGAAAAAGAACAGGAAATTGAAAATCTTGAGGAACTTCTGGATGCCGCCGAAGAAAAACTGGATTTTACTTTCGGCATGGAGTCTTAACGACAATTCAGAAAATCGGGAAGCCCTATTCTTGTCTTCGGCTTCCCGATTTTTTCGTCAGTACCGGACGATTTCTTAAGTTTTCCTGAACCTTCCGACTTCTCATTTACACATTTTCACGCACCATATATAATGAAACATATGAACTCTTTCAGATTTACCTCACAAAGGAGATGAAGATTTTGCGTCAAAAAACGAAAGGATTAGTTAAATCAGCACTCAGACTTTTCATATTTGTTTTGCTTCCGGGCATCTGCCTGATATTCGGAATCGATTTGTATGTACGCCGTAGTACAAAGGACCGGATTATCTCACCAGAGGATGCTTCTTCCGTTTCCGATGCGGACTGTATTCTGGTACTAGGTGCCGGGATCCGTACGGACGGCTCTCCATCCCCTATGCTGCAAGATCGTCTGAACACCGGGATTGAGCTTTATCAGGCGGATGCTGCTCCTAAACTTCTGATGAGTGGTGATCACGGAAGAATGGATTACAATGAAGTACAGACTATGAAAGAGATTGCCCTTGACCAGGGCGTTCCCTCTGAAGATGTATTCATGGATCATGCAGGCTTTTCCACATATGACAGTCTTTACCGTGCACGGGATGTTTTCCAGGCCAGAAAGGTAATCATCGTCACCCAGAAATATCATCTTTATCGTGCCCTTTACATCGCACGTTCTCTGGGTCTTGACGCATGGGGAGTATCTGCCGATACCCGCAGATACAGAGGACAGTCTCAGCGGGATTTCCGGGAAATTCTGGCAAGAGATAAGGATTTCTTTGTATCTGTTTTCAAACCATTACCAAAATATCTTGGTGATGTCATACCTATCACTGGAAACGGAGATTTGACGAATGATGAAAACTGATTCTGCATCTTCCAACCTGAGGCGCATCTTCGCTGCCGTCATATTGGCCGCAGGCAGCCTATGCCTTCTGTATGCCGCTCAGAATATTCCGGCTTTTGCCAACTGGTATACCGAACATATTTATTCCATTCTGGTAGAAACGATCGGAAGATTCTGGGGAATATTTCCATTTTCCGCGGTAGAATTCGGGCTTTATCTGACAATCCTTGTGCTGATACTGTCACTCATTTATGCAATCCGCAAGAAGCGTCCAGCCGCATGGGGTGCAAATGTACTTCTTTTTGCCTCGATCCTATTCTTTACATACACCATGTGCTGCGGGATCAATTACGGCCACAACTCCTTCTCCGAGACAACAGGAATGACCACTTCTTCCTATACCGCAGAAGAACTTGCTTCTGTATGTGAGCTCCTTACGGAGCAATTAAACGAGCTTGCCCCTGAAATTTCCTGTGCCGAAGACGGTACTTCTCTTATGGGAAAGGAGATGGTTCCCCGGAATGCCAAAAAGGCTATGGATCATATCGGCACGCTTTATGATGAACTTGATGGATATTATCCTCTTCCAAAGCGATTGACGGTTTCCGAGATACTGTCCTACCAGAACCTGTCCGGCATCTATTCGCCTTTTACGATAGAAGCAAATTATAACGATGACATGACGGAGTACAATCTTCCCTTTACCGCCTGTCATGAGCTTTCTCATTTACGGGGTTTTATGCAGGAGGAAGAAGCGAATTTTATTGCTTTTCTGGCATGTGTCAACGCAGATTCTCCTGAGTTCCAATATAGCGGCTATATGTTGGGGTGGCTTTATGCAACCAACCAGCTCTATCATGCAGATTACGAAGCCTATGAACGGATACATTCCATGCTCAACAATCAGTCACGGACTGACCTTGCGGCAAACACGCAGTTCTGGAATACATATGACGGACAGATTGCTGAAGTTTCCAATCAGATCAATGACAGTTATCTGAAGGCAAATGGTCAAGATGACGGAGTCGCCAGCTATGACCGGATGGTCGACCTGATCATGGCATATTATAATGAATAGAATTTCACGACAAAACGTCCTCTGATAAATGAAAAAGGTGCCTCAGTACTATGAATCCATTTTCATAGTCCGGACACCTTTTTCATACGGGTATTCCTACTTTAGTACATGGTTTATTTTGTCATTACGAACATCATTCCTGCTGCCATTGCCAAAATCGATACCATCAATACAGCTAATCCTCCGAAAAATTCCATAATCTTACCTCCTGCCTCATTCTATATTTGCTTTTTTTGTACAGTTATTTTATAATTGTATTATATTCGCAGAATCATTTTATTTCAGTCACCATTTGAGCGAAAATCATCACTATTTTAGCTATTTAAGGAGAAATTATGAAAACTTCAAGCAAATGTGATTTTCCCGTTGACCAGACTACCCGCCAGGAAACCCGCCATCATGGAGACTCCAGCCTGCCGATTGGTGTATATTGCCAGCACACCAGTGAATACCGACTGGGTTATGCCCCCTGGCACTGGCACAAAGAGGCAGAGCTTTATTTTGTAACAGAAGGTTCCGCACGAGTCATCACAACGGAGGGTGAGAGGATTCTCCATGAGACGGAAGGGTGTTTCATCAACTCGAACTGTCTGCATTCCATGCGCCCGCATGAATGTGACGACGTGATATACCATTCTGTCGTTTTTGACCCGTTTATCATTTCCAGCAGTATTTCCATGCTATTTGATGAAAAATATATTTACCCTCTTTTGAGGAGTAAGCAGGTCTCTTCGATCATAATCGATTCCGACTGTCCGCTTCACAGTTTTATCTACGAAAAAATCAGCCAGATCGTGTTTCTTAATAAAAAGCAGACATTCGGCTATGAAATTATTCTTCGGAATTCTCTTTCGGAGATCTGGTTCCAGCTTCTGAATCTTGCAGATGAAAAAATGAAGAATCCGCCCCGCGGAGCCGGTCTGGATCAGACGCGGATCCATGCCATGCTGACCTATATTCACGAACACTATACTTCGGATCTGACCTCAGAACAGATTGCCGCAGCGGCCTCTGTCAGCGTAAGTGAATGCTGCCGCTGTTTTCAGCGCTGTCTGAAACAGTCCCCCTTCGATTATCTGATTGAATACCGCGTTCGCCAGGCAGCCGGTATGCTGCTGGATACAGATAAACCTATTTCCGAGATCTGCATGGAAACCGGATTCAACAGCACCAGTTACTTTAGCAATAAGTTTAAAAGCATTCTCGGGCAATCCCCACGCGACTACCGAAAAACGAAAGGAGTATTATGAAATCCTTTACATTCATACTTCAATATGTGAAAAAGCATAAGCTGAAATACTTTTTCGGCATCCTGACTTTGTTTGTTGTTGATTTCGCAGGTCTGTTCATTCCAAGACTGACGGGCGAAATCACCGATGGTCTGACTACTCATGCATTGAACTGGAGCGGAGTCAAATCCTATCTGATATTCATTTTTCTGACAGGTTCAATCATCGCTCTCGGCCGCTTTCTATGGCGTTATTTTCTCTTCGGTGCCTCCCGCTCGATTGAGAAAGAACTGAGAAATGATATGTTTGCCCATCTTGAAAAAATGAGTGTGGAATACTATAACGAACACAAGACCGGTGACCTGATGACGCGTTTCACCAGCGATCTGAATGCCATCCGTATGGCGATCGGCCCTGCCGTTATCTGTGTATTTGATGCATCCGTCATGACGGTCATGGTCATTTTCCAGATGATGCGTTATGTCAATATCAAGCTGACACTGATTGCGATTATTCCCATGTTCCTGATCTGTCTCGGTGATCTCTATTATGGAAAGCTCATCCATGCCCGCTACCTGCGGCGCCAGGAAGCCCTTTCTGATCTGACAGACTTTGTTCAGGAAAGTTTTTCCGGCGTCCGTGTAATCAAAGCATTCGTGCGTGAGCGCTCACAGATCCGTGACTTTGCCCGTGCTAACACAACTGCCATGAACTATAATCTGAATATGGCAAAACTCATTTCCTTTGTTATGCCTCTTCTGGATGTAGTTATCGGACTTTCAAGTCTGGCGACCTTGCTTTACGGCGGTTACCTGGCGCTGATCGGTGAAATCACTCTCGGCCGTTTCGTTGCTTTCAACCAGTACATCAATATGCTGGTCTGGCCGATGATCGCCTGCGGAGACGCGGTAAATATGTTTTCCCAGGGCGCTGCTTCCATCCGGCGTGTTCAGGAAATCTTTGATGAACAGCCGGAAATTACTGACTCAGAAAATGTGGAAGAGATCGATCATATTAAAGGAGAGATTACCTTCTCCCATCTGACATTCGTCCACCGCGGTCACACAGAACCAACTTTAAAAGACATCTGTCTGCATATTCCTGCCGGCACCACCCTTGCTGTCATCGGGCGGACGGGAAACGGGAAATCCACATTAGTCAATCTTCTTCTGCGGCTGTATAATACAGATCCGGGAATGATCTTGATTGACGGCAAAGATATCAATAACATCCCTCTGCATGTCCTGCGTGAAAATATTGCCTATGTCCCACAGGACAATTTCCTGTTTTCAGACACACTGAAATCCAATATTGCCTTCGGAGCCCAGCGTGAAGATATGGATGCCATCATTCAGGCAACCATGTCCGCCTGCATCCATGAAAGTATTGTCTCGTTTCCGGACGGATACGATACGATTGTAGGCGAACGGGGAGTCACACTTTCCGGTGGTCAGAAGCAGCGAAGTTCTATTGCCCGTGCACTTCTGAAAGATGCCCCGATCCTGATCCTCGATGATGCATTGTCCGCCGTTGATACAGATACGGAAGAACATATTCTTCAGAATCTGCGGGTTAATCGTGCCGGAAAGACCACGATCCTCATCGCGCACCGCATTTCAACGATCCAGCATGCAGATGTGATCCTGGTGCTTGACGATGGCGAAGCACGTGAAATCGGCAATCATGCAGAACTCATGAAACAGAATGGAATCTACCGTGAGATGTTCGAACAGCAGCAGCTCGAAGCACTGCAGGGAGAGATTTCCGATTCTTTTTCGATACAGAATGATACATTTGACAGACCATTTGCCAGAAAGGAGTGAACGACAGAATGAAGCGACTTTTATCTTATCTTAAGCCTCACAAATTTGTCATGACCGCAGCCACGGTTCTTGTTCTGTTCATTATTGTCGTAGAGCTCTACAGACCGATCATCATCGGTGATGCGATCGACAATTTTATCAATGGCTATTACCGCCCATATGTGCTGGCAAATGAAGATGACCGCGACGTAATTACCTGGAACGGTCTGAATTTGACACGCAAAACCGACGAAGAGCTCTCTCGCCTGCCGGAAAGCACCGAATGCTACCAGATTTTCCTGTACCATGATTCCTACTATATGGCAGAAAGAATCACTCCGTCTGAATGCACCCGTCTTCGGGACGCAGAGAATGAATATCTGGAAAACTATGTCCAAAACGGCGCTCCCCTACTTGGCCGGGAGGAACTGAAGGAACTGCGTACTTATGACTTTGTTGGTATTCTGCGTGCTGCTTTCCTGTATTTACTCATGCTGTTGATCGGCTTTGTACTGAACTACATGGATACCTGGATGCTTCAGAAAATGGGACAGAAGATCGTCTATCAGATGCGTGAAGAAGTATTTACCCATATACATAGTCTTTCGCTGACCTTTTTTAATACGACTCCTGTCGGGAAGCTGGTAACACGAGTATCGAATGATACCGAAGCCATTAACGAGCTATTCTCCTCAATACTGGTAAAACTATTTAAGAATACTGTAAAGATTGTGGGATATGCAGTGGTGATGATTTCCATCGATGTCCGGATGGCTGGTCTGTCTTTTCTCCTCCTTCCGGTAGTGACATTCCTCACTTTCCTTTTCCAGATTCTTTCAAGGAAAGCTTACCAGATCACCCGCACGAAGATTACCGACCTGAACACCTTCCTCTCGGAACATATTTCCGGCATGCGTCTGATACAGATTTTTGCGAGGGAGGAAGCTAAATACAAACAGTTCAAGGGAAAATCCCAGGAATTATTTGAGGCGAACTGGCGTGAAGTCATGATTTTCGCAATTTTCCGGCCCGCCATCTATCTGACTTCCATCCTTGCCATGGTCATCGTGATCGGAGGCGGCAGCTACTGGGTACTTCAGGGTACTCTTTCACTGGGTACACTGTTCATTTTTATCAGCTATATCAGTTCCTTCTTTGAACCAATCCAGGAACTGGCTGAACAGTTCGGAACACTCCAGTCCTCTCTGGCTTCCGCTGAAAAAATGTTCTCAGTACTGGATGTACAGCCTGAGATTACAAGCCCTGCCTCTCCTGTTCCGGTTCAGATCAAGGGACGAATCGAATTCCGTCATGTGTGGTTCGCATATGAGAAAGATGACTATGTGCTCAAAGATGTCAGCTTCGTCATCGAACCCGGACAAAAGATTGCCTTTGTCGGTGCCACAGGTGCAGGGAAAAGCTCCATTCTCAATCTGATCGGACGTTATTTCGATATTCAGAAGGGAGAAATTCTGATTGATGGCGTGAACATCCGCGATATCGACACGGATGTACTTCGCAGAGCCATCGGGCAAGTCCAACAGGATGTTTTCATTTTCACAGGAGATATCAAAAACAATATTTCTCTGCATAATGATAATATTTCTCTTGAACAAATTAAACAAGCCGCAAAAACCGTCGGGGCGGATTCCTTTATCCAGAAACTCCCCGGCGGCTATGACGAACCGGTTACCGAACGCGGCAGCACACTTTCAGCCGGACAACGGCAGCTTCTTTCCTTCGCCCGCACACTCGCTTATGATCCGACCATCCTGGTTCTGGACGAAGCGACTGCCAACATCGATACCGAGACAGAAAGCCTGATCACCAAAGCACTGGAACGGCTCATGGAAGGACGCACCACCATAATGGTGGCTCACCGTCTCTCAACCATCCAGCATGCAGACAAGATTATCGTCATGCATCATGGAGAAATCCGCGAACAGGGCTCTCATCAGGAGCTTCTGCATAAAAACGGACTTTATCGGAAGCTTTATGATCTGCAGCTTGTAAATAACTAAGAGCTGAAAGGACAATACAATGATTACCAAAGAATTTCATGCATCCAGAAGACAAAAATACGGCGATTTACTAAAGGATCTTTCCATGGGATTTTTATTCGCCGGGGACCTCATTATGGATCGGGGCGATCTTGAATATCCCTTTACTCCGAACGCAAACTTCTACTATCTGACAGGTTTTGATCAGCCAAAAGCTGTTCTTATGATAACGAAGATCCATAATCAGATTCACGAGACGCTGTTCATCGACCATCCGGATGAAACCGCCAGAAGATGGATGGGCATTTTCTACACCAAAGAAAGTGTAAAGGAAGAGACCGGTATTGAAAATGTAGAATATCTGGAACGTTTCGAATCTTCCGTCCCTCTGTTCCGAAGTCCGGACCGAATTCGGAATGTCTATGTCGATATTGGAAACTGGAGCGGTCCCAATGAAATGACACCGGCACAGGCATTTGCAAAGAGAATCATGGATTATGACCCCACCCTTACGTTACACAATACCTTCCATGAGCTTTCCCTCATACGTCAGGTAAAGGCAAAGGAGGAAATCAAACTACACCGGAAAGCCTGCGACATCACCACCAAAGGTGTAAATACTATGTTAAAGCATCTTCGTCCGGGTATGTATGAATATGAGATTGAAGCCTATTTTGATTTCATCCTGAAATCCAACCATGCACGCCATGCATTTACCACCATCGCTGCTTCCGGTAAAAATGCCTGCTGTATGCACTATGAACAAAATGACCGTCAGATGAAAGACGGAGATATGATACTGTTCGACCTGGGTGCCGAATGGGGCTACTACGCTTCTGATGTGAGTCGTACCTTCCCGGTAAACGGCAGATTCACCCAGCAGCAGAAAGAGCTTTACAATGTTGTCTTAAAAGGTTTGAATGCCGCCCTTGATGCCACAAAACCGGGACAGAAGAAAAGCGAATTGCAGGAAATCAGCAAAAACGTCATGGCAGAAGAACTGATCCAGCTTGGAATGATCGAGAAACCGGAAGAAATATCAAGATACTATTTCCATGGTTCCGGACACTATATCGGGCTCTATACCCACGATGTCGGGAATGACGACGAACTGCTGGAAGAAGATATGGTATTTACATTAGAACCGGGATTATACTTTGACGACCTGAATCTGGGGATCCGCATCGAAGATACACTGGTTGTGACAAAAGACGGATGCGAAGTGATGTCAGATGGAATTCCGAAAACAGTCGAAGAAATTGAGGCATTTATGGCACGATAAAGGGGGACGGGTGACTAGGGGTGACTAGGGGTGACTAGGGGTGACTAGGGGACGGGTGACTAG
>JBJENH010000146.1:0-1599 GCA_051880095.1 Bariatricus sp.
ATATTCCGGCTCTTTTTCCAGAAAAATGTCATCTGTTTCCCATAATGCATCTACTTCTATTTCTATTTTTTGCGGAAAATGGAAGCGTTTCATACCGATCTCCCATGTTTTCCCGGTATAAAACCAGTCACCTGTCCATTTTTTATCCACAAACAGCTTTGCCTGATCTCCGATAAAATCAATCTGGATAAAACAATCATTTATATTATCCGGATATTCCAGCTCCAGTTCATAGCATTTGCTGTCAGCTTTCTCCATTATCTTTCGACACACGATTTGAGCCTTCGGAACAGGTTCTTTTTTCCTGTATATGAAAAATTCTCCGTCCATACCTGCATACTGATAACCGTCAGGCTCAGACGGCAGCTGCGGGTAGCTTCTGATATCCGCTCCCTTTCGCACCAGAATCTCATAGCCAGTATCAGACTCAATTACCTTTTCTTCTGTGATCAGCAGATACTGTTTGTCTTTCCCCGTTTTCCACGCATTCAGAGCCATGTTTCTTGTAATCGTCAGGATTTTCGCGTTTGTTGGCTTACGCTCCCAGTCGAACGAGGGCTCATGATCCGTATAAAATACATAGACCTGCTGAGTTCCATCAAAAAAGCGGCATAGCGGCGATGCCAGCGCAGACCTTAATTCTCCATCTCCGACAGGCATGTGAAATGGAAGGAAAAAGAAATCTCCGTCTGAAATATTCACCTCCGGAAACGTAATCGTTTCCCTGTCAAGCTGCACCTCCAGGTTTTCTCCATCGTGTGCGCTCATTGAATGTCGCCTCTGGTAATTATTTACAAACAGATACCCTCGGTTTCCTTTTTTTCTGACCGCGGTCCGCAGTGTAGAAAAATCCTCAGGACTCTGTTTTCCATCCAGAAATGTATCCATTTCACATAAGCTGCTTCCAAAATCTTTTACAAACATTGCCAGAAGTTTTATCTCATTTAATGTCTCTGACATCTGCCCGTATTCCCGTATGGGTGCCGCAAAATCATAGCTGAATACAGGCAGGTCATTCAGATAGCCTGTTTCTCTGGATTCCTGCAGCGTAGACCGTTTTCCCTGCGGATTCGTTCCCCCATGATACATATAATAACCGATCAGGTTCACGCCGCTTCCCAGTTTTGCCAGGGTCATGGCTCCGATATCCTTTGCGCCGGCAACAGGTCTTCGGTGATGCGTCACCTGCAGTCCCCCGCCAAGCTCCGCTGTCAGATAAGGGAAAGCCGAGATATCGTAAGTGATTTCCTGTTTTTTCCCATAGTCACTGCCGATATTCGGATCGTTCCTGTCGTTGGTAAAGATATAATTCTCATTTGGTTCCAGCTCTGTTGTCCGCTGATCCCAGGGAGCCTCACAGTATCCTCCCATCACAGGCAAGAGCCCGCCTGTGGCAGCGCCGCCCCATCCTGTTGCCGTATAAAGCGGCACCACAAGTCCAACTGTCTTCGCAAGTTCTGTAAGCCTTTTCATGTGAGCTTCCCCGGCATCCCCCTGGAGACCACCGCAATGTCCATATTCATTTTCTATCTGTATTCCAATAACAGGGCCGCCGTCTTTATGAAGAAGTCCACGTACCTGATACTCTATTTCCGAATA
>JBJENH010000147.1:0-3876 GCA_051880095.1 Bariatricus sp.
TAATTGATCAGACATCCTTTCAGGATGATCTCTCTTTCTACATCCGTCAGATCTCCTAACTTCAGTTCGATTTCTTTCAGCTCCTCACCGACAACATAAGCCTTGATCACTGCTGCTTTTTCTTCCACCGCTTTTCTGACATCCGGCACATAGATGTAATCCCCGTTCTTGAAGGACAATGCAGTATGCTCTTCTTCTGTGATAAATGGAAGCATACCCCAGTTGATCAGATTTGAGCGGTATCTCTTGGTGGCATATTCGTTGGCAATATTTGCCCAACCTCCAAGTACTTTCTGGCAGGAAGCCGCCTGCTCACGCGCAGAACCGTCTCCCGGCTTCACAGCAAAGATCGTACTTCCTACACCCAGATTACCTCTGCCTGCCTCCGGGAATTTTGCATTTACTTTTTCCATAACAGACTTCATTTCCGGAAGTACATCCAGTGGACAGGTTCCGGCTTCAATCGCTTTCTGTGCCTTCTGAACTTCTTTTGCCCGTCCCACATAAGCCGGATCCTTTCTGGAAAGTGCAAATTCAGCAAGTCCAAGCGGATTAGAACGATAAGAAGATGTCTCTCCGGACGGAATCAATTCGTCTGTCGTTGTTACCGGATCGTGGATCTCAGAAACTACTTTGAGAAGCAGATTCTCCGGAAGGGCACTCATCGCCGGCCAGTCTTTGATATTCGGGCCGAATTTGATTTCCACAGACGGATCTGCGACGCCGTGACTGTCAAATACACGGTTTGCATAAATGTTTTTATCAAAATGATAGGTCGGATTCTTATATTCTACATCCATAGCGGTAGCCGGTGTCAGGAATCCTTTATTGGCTGCGGTTGCCGCAATAGAACGTGCATCCATCAGTGCTACGGATGCAATCTGTCCGCTCTGCAGCTTGCTTCCTTCACGGTTCGGGAAGTTTCTGGTAGAGTGGCGGATGGAGAACGCATTATTGGCCGGCGTATCTCCTGCGCCGAAACATGGTCCACAGAATGCGGTCTTCACGATCGTTCCTGCTTCCATCAGTGTCGCAACTGCTCCGTTTTTCACAAGTTCCATGTAAATTGGGGTACTTGCAGGGTAAACACTGAATGTAAATTCATCAGAACCAATATATTTTCCTTTGATGATATCTGCTGCAGCGCAGATGTTTTCAAAACCGCCGCCCGCGCATCCTGCAATAATACCCTGATCTACATAGAGCTTTCCGTCTACCACTTTGCTCTGCAGCGAATAATCCACTGCACCATCAAGACTTACAAGGGCTCTCTGTTCTACATCGTGAAGCACGTCTGCAAGATTTGCATTGACCTCATCAATGGTATATACATTGGATGGATGGAACGGCATCGCGATCATCGGACGGATTTCGCTCAGGTTCACATAAACCAATCCGTCATAGTAGGTCACTGCTCCTGGGTTCAGTTCTTTGTATTCTTCGACTCTTCCATGTATATCGTAGAATTCTTTGATCTTCTCGTCGGTTCTCCAGATTGAGGACAGACAAGTGGTCTCTGTAGTCATGACATCGATTCCGATTCGGAAATCAGCACTCAGTTTGCCGACTCCGGGTCCCACGAATTCCATCACTTTATTATTAACATAGCCATTTCCAAATGTCGCACCGATGATTGCAAGTGCAACGTCCTGCGGGCCTACACCTTTGATTGGTTCCCCATCAAGATAAATAGCCACAACACCCGGCATTTTGATATCATAGGTCTTATTCAGCAGCTGTTTTACCAACTCCGGTCCGCCTTCGCCCATCGCCATCGTACCAAGCGCTCCGTAGCGGGTATGGCTGTCAGAGCCAAGGATCATCTTACCGCCGCCTGCAAGCATTTCTCTTGCATACTGGTGGATTACGGCCTGATGAGGCGGAACATAGACACCGCCGTATTTCTTTGCGCAGGTAAGACCAAACATATGGTCATCTTCATTAATCGTTCCTCCAACTGCACAGAGGCTGTTATGGCAGTTCGTCAGAACATACGGAATCGGGAATTTCTCAAGGCCGGACGCACGCGCCGTCTGAATGATTCCGACAAATGTAATATCGTGGGAAGTCAGCTTGTCAAACTTAATCTGAAGCCGTTCCATATTTCCGGAAGTATTGTGTGCCTTCAGTATTCCATACGCCATGGTCTGCTGTGCAGCTTCCTGCTTCGTGATCTGAGTTCCTGTCTTACTTTTTACTGCCTCCAAAGCATCCGGTGCGTCCGGAATAATTTCCATACCATTTACAAGATACGCACCACCATCATACAATTTCACCATTGTCAACACTCCTTCTCTTTTATGCTGTATTTATCTGAACCTGTTATTCCTTTGAGCGGACAAATTTCGCATGGTCAGCAACCATCAATGCAATTTTAAATGTAAGTGCATCTTCAAATACTCTGACATCCAGCCCTGTCTGTTTCTGAATCTTCTCCAGACGGTACACCAGTGTATTGCGGTGTACAAAGAGCTGCCTTGCCGTCTCCGAAATATTCAGGTTATTTTCAAAAAATTTGTCTACGGTAGACAAGGTTTCTTCTTCAAACTGATCCACTGCTTTTCCTGCAAATACTTCCTCCAGAAACATGTCACAAAGTGACAGCGGAAGCTGATGGATCAGACGGCCAATACCTAACTCCTTGTATGCGAGGATGTTTTTTTCCGGATAGAAAATTCTTCCGACATCCAATGCCATCTGCGCCTCTTTATAAGACTGGGAAACATCCTTCAGTTCCTCCACAATGGTACCGTAAGCCACTCGGACATTTACCATTGCCTCTGTATTGATCATATCCACCAGCGTCTTCGCATTGTGCTGAATCTCTCTTGTGCTGTCTGTCTCATCCAGCGCTTTGATCAGGATCACATGCCCTTCATCGACTGCCGTAACATAATCGCCGGTTCCCGAAGTATAGATTCCTTTCACCATCTCCAGGACGATGGTATCTTCCGGATTCTTTGGTTCGATCAGAATGACTACTCTGCGCTTTTCCACCGGAATGGATAATTTCTTTGCCTGATTATAAATATCGACCAAGAGGAGATTATCCAGAATCAGATTCTGCATGAAACGGTTCTTATCCATCCGCTCCTTGTTCATACGGATCAGGCCTTCCAGCTGACTCACACAGAGTTTCCCACTGACCCTTCCGTTCAGTTTGTCTTCATGCTCGATCACAAAAATATAGATCGGCTCCAGTTCATCACAAACCGGAAAGACCGCAATCTCATCTGTCACCAGTTCTGCCGTACAGCCTACCTCCTGAACCTCCGAGATAAACGCTTCTACTGCGTGCTGGATCCATCCCTTCTTCGCTCCGACTGCGGCCAGCATGGCACCTTCCATATTCCAAATGGAACAATTACATTCCACAATATCCCCGATTTCATGAATCGTTCTCTGTAAAATCTGATTCGATAACACTTTATTTTCCTCCTAATACTCTCCGACAATTGCCGCTTTGATCAGATTCGTTTTTCCAGGACGGCCTACCGGTACACCGGCAGTCAGGATCGCCACATCTCCTTCCTGTACAAATCCCTCTCGTTCTGCTGCTTCTGTCGCATGAAGGAATAAAATCTCCATGCTGTACTCTTCTTTGATCAAGATCGGTGAAATTCCCCATGACAAATTAAGTTTCCGGCAGGTACGCATATCGGAAGTACATCCTACGATCGGGCATCCCGGACGGAATCTGGACACCATTCTCGCTGTGTGGCCGGACTTGGTCACGGTAATGATGGCCTTGGCGTCCATATCGATCGCAGTCATGCAGGTTGCATGGGAAATCGCCGTCGTCATATCTTTCTTTTCTTCTTTTTTCCGGACACTGAACAGTTCATTATATGGGATATCACTTTCGGTTCTCACAGC
>JBJENH010000147.1:3976-8716 GCA_051880095.1 Bariatricus sp.
TCTACACCCATGTCTCCTCTGGCGATCATGATTCCGTCGGCAGCCTCGATGATCCGATCAATATTGTTCACGCCCTGCTGGTTCTCGATCTTTGCAATGATTCCGATATCAGCTCCGCCGTTCTCATATAAAATCTTACGAATCTCGGCCACATCTTCTGCTGTACGTGTAAAAGAAGCTGCAATGAAATCAAATCCTTCCCGGATTCCGAAAAGAATATCTTCTTTATCTTTCGGACTGATAAACGGCATATTCACGTCAACTCCCGGAAGGTTCACACCCTTACGGTCTGAAACCATTCCCCCGTTTTTAACTATACAGTGAATCTCTTTGCCTTCAATGCTTACAACTTCCAGACCGATCAGACCATCGTCGATCAGTACGCTGTCTCCCGGCTTTAAATCTTTATATAAATCTTCGTAGGTTACGGATACCTTTTCGTTTGTTCCTTCAATGTCTTCCGATGTCAGTGTAAATTCCTGTCCTTCGACCAGTTCAACCTTTCCTTCTTTAAAAGTACGGATCCGGATCTCCGGTCCCTTCGTATCCAGAAGAGCCGCAACCGGTCTTCCGAGACGTTCCCGGATCTCCTGAAGCTTGATCAGACGTTCCTTCTGTTCCCGATGGCTTCCGTGAGAAAAGTTAAATCTGGCAACATCCATCCCTTCCTGAATCAGTGTTTCCAGTACCCTTTCTTTATCGGTTGATGGTCCTAAAGTACAAATAATTTTCGTTTTGCGCATCCTGTTCCTCCTGCTGCTATTCTTCTCTTGCCCTGCTTTTCTATGTGGATATGCGGCCATTGCATAGCCCTCAAACCACATTTCACTCATTACACTCCTTATCGTAACATGATTTTAATTCACACACAACTGCGTCTTTTGCACAAAAATCTAAACATTTTATAAGTCTTCCTTGAGATATTTTGCTGTTACGGATTTATTATTTATCAAAAGTTCTTCCGGTGTACCGGCAAATAACAGATTTCCTCCTTCATTTCCTCCGCCCGGTCCAAGCTCAATCAGATAGTCACAGGCTTTGATGACTTCCAGATTATGCTCAATCAAAAATAACGTATTTCCCGCATCCGTCATTTCATGAAATAACTCCAGAATATTGTTGATATCTTCCATATGCAGCCCGTCTGTAGGCTCGTCCAGAATAAAAATCTTCCCGCTGCTGTTCAGGTATGATGCCAGCTTCAATCTCTGGAGTTCTCCACCGGATAATGTAGACAGAGACTGATTCAGATGAAGATAGGAGAGCCCTACCCGCGTCAGCGGATGCAGCATCTTTGCCACCTCTGTCCCTGCAAACCATTCTTCCGCTTTGCTTACGGTAAAATCCATAACCTGGGCAATATTATATCCGTCCACCTCGTATTCCAGCACCTCTTTGGAATACCGGAGACCGCCGCAAGCCTCGCATACCGTTTCAATGGAATCCATAAAAGCCATGTCGGAAACAATCACTCCTTTCCCCTTGCATAACGGGCATTTTCCTTTTCCATTGAACGAGAACAGGCCTGCACTGACACCACATTTTCCTGCAAAAATCTTTCGGATTTCATCCGCCGCCCCAAGATATGTTGCAGGAGTAGAGCGCAGACTGATTCCGATATTTTTCTGGCTGATATAGATCGGTTCTTCCGGACACGTCTCTGCAAAATGCTCCATCAGCGAGCTTTTTCCCGAACCGGCGACTCCCGCAATCACAGTCATCACACCAAACGGAATTTTTACAGAAATATTCTTCAGATTATGATATGTCACATTTTGAATCTCATACCATGTCTGAGGGATTCTGACACATTTTTTCAGGCCGCTTTTCCTGCGAAGCATTTCCCCTGTCCTTGTGTTACTTTTCAGAAGTTCCTCATAGCTTCCCTGAAACAGAATATCCCCTCCGCAGGCTCCTGCTCCGGGTCCAATGTCAACGATATGATCCGCTGCCCGAATCATTTCTTTATGGTGCTCTACCATCAGAACGGTATTCCCTGCGTCCCGAAGCTTTTTCACAGCCCTCAGAAGCCGGTCAATATCATGACTGTGGAGGCCTACGCTCGGTTCATCCAGAATATACAGGAGATCCGTAAGAGATGAATTCATGTATTTGGCGATTTTACAGCGCTGCGCTTCTCCTCCCGACAGGGTTCCGAGTCCTCTGTCCAGTGTCAGATAATCAAGTCCTATGTCGATCAGAGCCTGAATTCTGGCAGAGAGTGTTCTCTTAATATCCTCTGCAAGCGGGGATTCTATTTCGCTCAGCCATACAATCAGTTCTTTCAGCGGCATCGCTGTCACTTCGGCGATGTTCTTTCCATTTATCCGGCAGGAAAGCACCTTCGGATTCAGACGGGTACCTCCGCAATCCGGGCACACTCCGCGGTGCGTCATGGGATCCAGAATCTGTTTATGCAGTTTCCCTTCCTCTGAATTCAGAACACTGCGGTACATTCGGTGAACCAGTCCTTCATATTTTGCCGTCTTCGGCCATCCTTCCGGTGGATTCTTCAAACGGATCTGCGGCGAATACAGAAACAGTTCCAGTTCTTCTTCCGAATAATCCTTTATCTTCTTATTCAGATCAAACAACCCGCTGTTCGCATACCGGATCCATCGCCACTGCCCCGGCTCAAAGGCCACATAATTGATTACTCCGGGATCATTCAGACATTTATCAAAATTGACCAGCTTATGTACATCCAGTTCCGTAATTTCTCCGATCCCGTCGCAGCGCGGACAGCTTCCCTGCGGATGATTGAATGAAAATGTATCCGAATAGCCGACAAACGGTTCTCCCACTCTTGAAAAGAGAAGTCTCAGAAGTGTATAAGTGTCTGTATACGTTCCGACTGTGGAGCGCATATTGGGCGCCGGTTTTTTCTGATCGATCACGATTGCAACCGGAAGATTATCGATTCGTTCCACATGCGGCCGCCCGTATTTGGGCAGATAATTCTGGACAAATCCTGGGAACGTATCATTCAACTCCCGTCTGGACTGAGCTGCGATCGTATCCAATACCAAAGAAGATTTCCCGGAGCCGGAAACACCGGTGAACACCGTCATCTTATATTTCGGGATATCTATCGAAATATGTTTTAAATTGTTTTCATAAGCATTCAATACTTGAATAAATTCTCTGTTCATTTGCAAATTTCAGCTTAACCTTTCCTTTTTTGATCTTTGACAATATATTTTCTCAAACTATATTCACAATATCATTCATGTTTTGTATGGTCAATGTTCTTTCCAACATTTTTCTTCTGCCGACAAAACCAGTCTTGCATCCGATCAATACATGCACATTCGCGCGAAGAAACATTTGCACACAAAAAGAGGAACGGCCTTGTTCCTCAATGTCATCTGCTTAACAGCGTGGTGTGAAAGCCGTTCCTTTTTTTCTGTTGTATTTTCGTTTCTTTTTAGGCTAAAGACTACTTATTATTCTTCAGCCACTCAGTTGCACAGTGGGCCAGGCAGGCTGATCCGATCGGGAGTACGTCTTCATTAAACAATACCTTCGGATTGTGAGCGGAAACTGCCCCTCTTTCATCCAGAAATCCTGCGGATATATACATAAATACGCTCGGGATCTGCTCTGCAACTACAGCGAAATCCTCTGAAGCGCTGGCGGTAATTCCCGGATAACCCATAAGTCCGGGGATTGGCAGCTCATTCATGTATCCTACCATTTCCTTTGTCAGAGCCGCATCACTGATAAGCGGGCCGACTCCGCCGGTCATAACTACTTCTGCTGTACCGCCGTAAACTTCTGCTGTACGTTCGCTCACTTCTTTCATACGTTTCAGCAGCAGATTACGTGCATCCGGACTGTTGGTACGGATCGTTCCACTGAGCACCGCACTCTCCGGAATGATGTTCGGAGCGGAACCAGCCTGGAACTGTCCGATCGTCAAAACACAGGCATCATTCGGATTGCACTCACGCGCAATCAGTTCCTGAAGTGCAAGGTGCACATGCACACCGATATTGATCGGGTCAATAGACATATGTGGATATGCTCCGTGTGAACCGCGTCCCTTGATATGAATCTCAAATCCGTCCATGGAGAACATAATAGCCTTACCGCTGTCATTATACATATAAGTTCCCATCGGAATCTTTCCAGGACCTACATGATAAGCCATCGCGATATCCGGTTTCGGATTCTCCAGGATTCCGTTCTCAACCATGTTCTTTGCTCCTGTGAAATTCTCTTCTCCCGGCTGGAACATAAATTTAACAGTTCCTTCCAGTGCGTCCTCATTCTCTTTTAACAATCTTGCTGCAGTAAGAAGCATTGCAGCATGAAGATCGTGTCCGCAACAATGTCCTTCTGTTCCCGTAGGGCAGGCAAATGGAAGCCCGCTGTCTTCCGGCATCGGAAGCGCATCCATATCCGCTCGAAGCATAATCACTTTACCGCCTTTTCCAAGCGTAGCGGTAACACCTTCTCCGCATTCTTTCGGATCAAGGCCATATTCCGTCAGTTTCTCAATCACATACGCTTTTGCCTTCGGCATATGCAGCCCCACTTCTGCATTGGTATGAATGTAACGACGATCCGCTACGGTTGCCTCCTTCAATTCCAGTGCGCGTTCATAGTAATTCATAATCATTCCTCCTTTGTCTCGGCTTCTGATTTTGCTGTTACGCAAAATATTTGCTAAAAAGAAATATAGCACGAATATGGTAAAACTACAAGAGTGTGACTAGGGGACGGGTTCGGGGTCAC
>JBJENH010000148.1:0-1586 GCA_051880095.1 Bariatricus sp.
TTAACAGATATGTCGAGACTATGCAACAGCGGATTTACCGTGCCGAGATTCTTGGAAATAAACGAAAGGTACGGGATTTGCAGAGAATCCTCGTACACAACAAAGCGATGTTATTAGCATCTATCAAAAGAGTTACCCAGGTAAACAGAGGGAAAAGAACTGCTGGTATTGATGGAATGGTGATAAAAACTGCGGCAGAACGCTGGCAGTTGTATAAACAGATGGAAGGAATGCAGATAGAACTGCATCATCCAAAACTGTCTTATCGCACTTATATAAAGAAGAAAAATGGTAAGCTTCGCCCATTGTCAATCCCCACAATCCGGGATAGAGTTTACCAATTCATTATAAAAAGTACATTGGAACCCCAGTGGGAAGCACGGTTTGAATCCGGTTCCTATGGATTCCGACCAGAAAGGGGCTGTCATGATGCTGTACAAAAAATCGTGATGAGCACGCAGAAAGGCGGAAAACGATGGATATTTGAAGGAGATTTTAAAGGCTGCTTCGATAACTTGAACCATGATTACATACTAAACAAAATCGGAGACTTTCCGTATAAAGAACTGGTCAAAAAGTGGCTGAAAGCAGGATATGTAGATAATGGCGTATTCAACGATACGGAATCCGGTTCTGGTCAGGGAAATATTGTTTCACCGCTGTTGGCAAACATTGCCCTGATGGGAATGGAAGAGACACTTGGCATTCGATACAGAGCGCAGAATAGAAATGGAAAATATGCAGGACACACCAACGAAACCGCATACTCGCTAAGTTTTTATGCTGATGATTTTGCAGTCGCATGTAAGACCAGGGAAGATGCAGAAAAGATATACGATAAGCTGAAACCGTATCTGGAAGCCAGAGGATTGGAACTATCGGAAGAGAAGACACGGATCGTGAATATCTCGGAAGGATTCAAATTCCTTGGATTCAATATCAGGATGTTTCCGACATGGTATGGTGAGATACTACTTACCCGACCATCGAAGGAAACCATGAAGAAGAGTAAGGACAAAATACGTGAAATATTTCGAAAATGCAACGGAAGAAAAAACGATGAACTAATCCGCCAGTTGAATCCAGTGATTATCGGCCTGGCAGGTTACTGGTCACCTTTTAATTCCAAGCAGGCATTTAAGGAAATAGACGATTATATCTGGAAGAAGACAGTTAAATATCTGAAAAGATGCCATCATAACAAGGGTATCAAATGGATATGGAAAAAATATTTTGCACCTGACAAAACAGGGCAGAGTAAGAGCCAGTGGATACTAACTGCTCTGGATACGAAGAATCAGCTGAGACGAATGGCACGGATTCCAATTGTCAGACATCCTCTGATCAGGCATTGTGCTTCCCCATATAATGTGGAACTCAAAGAATATTTTGAGGAAAGACATAAAAGAGAGCTCAGACGCAATACGGTGGGAAGCAGGCAGAAACTTGCCCATATTCAGAAATATCTTTGTCCCCTTTGTAAACAGAGCATTACTGACTTTAGCGAGAAGCTTGTGACGCAGTTGAAAGTACCAGAAACTGCCGGTGGGAAGTACACCTATAAGAATCTGGAATTGGTTCATTAT
>JBJENH010000149.1:0-1582 GCA_051880095.1 Bariatricus sp.
AAAAAGTCCAGGAAAAAGGAGTCAAAGAGATGAGTGCGGTGCTTACACTGAACAATACAGAGCGGAAGGATTATTTTGAGGAAGCAATAAAGACACTCCGTACCAATATCCAGTTTTGCGGGAGCAATCTGAAAACGATCATGTTTACAAGCTCTCTGCCGGATGAAGGTAAAAGTGCTACTGCCTGCGCGGTGGCTGCTTCTCTTGGAAGCATCGGAAAAAAGGTTTTGCTGATAGACGCGGATATCCGAAAATCTGTTTTTATAAAGCGATATGAAATTAAAGGAAATCCCAATGGATTGTCCCAGTACCTCAGCGGACAAAAAAAACTGGCTGAGGTATGCTATGGAACCAATATTGAAAATATGGACATCATTCTGGCAGGACCCTATTCCCCGAATCCGGCGGAGCTTTTGGAGGATAGTCTTTTCAGAGAACTGCTGGACAGCGCAAGGGAGAAATACGATTACATAATTATTGATACGCCTCCGATGGCAAGCGTGATCGACGGCGCTATTATCGCGGGCCTGTGTGACGGTGCGGTGATCGTGGTAGAAAGCGGCGTTGTAAGCTGCCGGCTGGTTCAGAGAGTGAAGCTTCAGCTGGAAAAAAGCGGGTGCCGCATACTGGGAGTGGTTCTGAACAGGGTGAACATGGAAAAAGAAGGCGGCTACTATAAGAAATATTATGGAAAGTATTACGGAAAATATTACAGCAAATATTATGGAAAGAATTACGGTAAGCAGGAGGAGTAGAAACGCAGGTGCATATGTGCTCTTTATTGTTCTGACATCTGTGTTCCTGCTTTGCGCCTGCGGTTCCGGACAGGAGAAAGGGGCGGCAGAAGCAGCGGTTTCGGAAACTGTCCTTTCGGAAGCTTCGGTTGAGATTGCTGAGAGTGGACGGATCGAGTATCAGGGAAAGAAATACAGACGCAATACCTACGTTAAAGCCATTCTCTGCATGGGTGTAGACCGGAAGGGAACTCTGGAGGAAACGCAGGTCGCGGGTTCCGGAGGGCAGGCGGACGGAATCTTCCTGATCGCGCAGGATACGGCCAGAGACCGTGTAAGAATTCTTCTGATTCCCCGGGATACCATGACGCAGATCACGCTCACTGATCTGAGCGGGAATGTACTGGGAAAGGATACGCAGCATCTGACGCTGGCATTTGCTTACGGAGACGGACGGGAAAAAAGCTGTCAATATATGGAGGAAGCTGTATCCCATCTTCTTTATGGATTGGAAATAGACGGATATATGGCGATGAATATGGAAGTTCTCCCCATACTCAACGATGCGGTGGGGGGAGTTGCTGTAACGATCGAAGAGGAAGAGCTGGAAAAGATAAATCCTGCTTTTGTTCAGGGGAAAAACGTAGTTCTTCGTGGAAAAGAGGCGGAGCAGTATGTGAGGTACAGAAATATTGACAGGGCCCAGAGTGCCTTAAACCGTACGGAACGGCAGAAATCCTATATTCAGGGATTTTCGCAGGCCGCAAAGGCAAAAAGCCGACAGGAGGAAGGTCTGGCGGCCAGATTGTTTGATGAAGTTCAGCCTTATATGGTAACGGATATGTCCA
>JBJENH010000150.1:0-8615 GCA_051880095.1 Bariatricus sp.
ATTCCACACCACGTTTTGATTTCACACGATAACCAACGGAGATGATTACATCTAAAGTATAGAATGGTACCAATTGTTTTACTCCAACAACACGCATTTTTTGCGTGTTGTTATCCTTATCTACTTCCATTTCTGTAAAAGCATTATTAATATGTTTTCGGATCGTTTTTTCGTCTCTATCAAACAATATTGCCATTTGATTTGCACTAAGCCACACTGTTTCATTTTCCACAGTTACCGGCAATTTCACCTGATGATCTTCCGTTTCAAAAATTACAATCTCATTATTTTTCTGCATCCTGCTCCTCCTTTTTCTTTTTCTCAATCAGTTCTTCAAACTTTAGTTGATACTCAATGAGCCGCGGAATATATTCCGGCGGTCTCCTACGCCCCGCCTCCCAATCCTCTATTGTTCTCAAAGGGATTCCAACATGTATTGAAAAATCTTTCCTGGATAATCCCGTCTGTTCTCGTCAGGCAGGCAAGACTTGGATCCTCTAAGAATAAGAAAAAGACCACTCCCCACTCGGACTGGCCTTTTCAATAACAATTATTATTCAATTAAAATCTGAGCAATGCCCCGATTATCGCAACAAAAACAAATATCATGACAATTGCAAAAGCAATCAGAGTCATAATCAGATATGCACGGCAGTAATTTCTTCGATTCACATTGCCGTTCTTCTCAAATGCCCAGATACAGTAAATGATGATTCCAAAGCACGGTACTGCGCCGATCAGCAAAGTAAGCAGCCACTCGCCCATAGAAAGCGGTGCTTCATTCGTTTGATGCCCCGGATGGAAGTTGTAATTCTGATTATAGTTTATCTTCTGTGCCTGATTAGAATTAGTGTTATAATTCTGACCATTCTGGCTCTGATTCATATTGGAATCTGACGCACCGTTTTGCTGACTTCCCATCGTTCCTGTCTGCTGTGCATTTCCATGATATCCTGCATTCGGATTTCCATAATATCCCGTATTCGGATCTCCATAAGAATAATGTCCCGCTGTCTGCTGCTTATGTACTGCGCCCGCATTCGGATCCGTGTAAACCGGCTTTTCTTCTGGTTTTACTTCCGGCTGTTCTTCCGGTCTTATCACCGCTTTAACCTCCGGCTGTTCCAAAACAGGCCCCTCCTGCTGTGCTTCCGTTACCGCTGCTTCTTCCGTCACTTGTGCTTCTTCACGCATTTGCTGTTCTTCGCCCACTTGAACTTCTTCCGTCACCTGTGTTTCTTCTGCCCCTGCAGCGCAGTTCCCATCAGCCTCCGTCAGTTCCGCCGGAGTACCTGCTCCTTCCAGCTGCAAGTCTGGCTGTGTATCCAAAACGCTTTCTTCCTGCGATACCTTGTTCTCCAATTCGTTATCCATGGTATACTCCTCCTGTCATTCATCTACTTAAACTGGTACCATAATACCACAGCAAATTTTAAAAAACAACATTCTTCACATACCTTTCACATTTCCGTTCCACAGAAAATGCACGCTCATACCTTCCCTTTCCAGAGTCTATATAAACGATACAGCAGGCTGCTCTCATCGTAACTCATCGGAGATTCTCCCGGAAAATACCGTACCATCCGATACACATAAAACACCAGCATCCCAATCAGGATCACGATCAGACATTTCATCAGGATTTTTACATCTTTCTGAAGGATGTATCTCCATATTACAAATGCCGCAGCCCACATAAGAAGCACGTAGGAAAACGGATGAAATCTCCATGCGGATGCGAAATCTCCTCTCAGAATCGACAGCATCGCTCTCGTCATCCCGCATCCCGGGCAGGGAAATCCGGTCACGATTACACTTGGGCAGAGACTGTGAAGCAGGAACTTTCCAAGAAGGAAATATAATACCAGAACAAGCAGCGCAGGCCACAGGTTCCGGACATCCTGCCACAAGAGCAGGAGTCCTTCTCCCATCACCTTCGCTGCTTTTTTTATTTGCTGCTTCATATTATTTGATAATCTTCTTCGGACATTTTTCCGCACATTTTCCGCAGTTTGTACATTTTTCGGGGTCAATGTGGGCGATATTGCCTGTCACAGTCACTGCCTGGAATTCGCAGACTTTCTCGCACATCTTACATCCGATACATCCGACAGAGCATACGCTCATGACATCTTTTCCTTTATCCCTGGAGCTGCACTGAACCAGATGTTTCTGCTCGTATGGTACGATTTCGATCAGGCGTTTAGGACAGGCGCTCACACAGCTTCCGCAGGCTTTACATTTCTCCGGATCTACCACTGCAATGCCGTCTACCACATGAATCGCATCAAACTGGCAGGCTTTTACACAGCTTCCAAATCCAAGACATCCGAAGCTGCATCCTTTCGGACCACCGTTCTGCATCTGGCTCGCCATAACACAGTCCTCGATTCCTGTATAGTCATAAGCTTGTTTTGCCTTGCCACAGGTTCCGGCACATTTTACAAATGCAGTCTGACGAACCGTTTCTCCTGCGTCGGTTCCGAGAATTGCAGCGATCTTTTCTGCTACCGGAGCTCCTCCGACCGGACAGCGGTTATGTGGTGCCTCACCTTTCGCAATGGCTGCCGCAAGTCCTGAACATCCCGCGTATCCGCATCCGCCACAGTTATTACCTGGCAGTGCTTCCAAAATTGCCTGTTCTGTTTCATCAACTTCTACCGCAAATTTTTTACCTGCAACTCCGAGGAAGACACCGATGAAAAGGCCGGTGCCGCCCACGATGAGTGCAGCAACTAAAATTCCTGTTATACTCATAATCCGGTCCTCCTATATGATTCCGGAGAATCCAAAGAACGCGATGGACATAAGTGCTGCTGTGAGCAGTACGATCGGTGTTCCCTGGAAAGACTCACTGATATCATTGTATTCGATTTTCTCACGAACGCCGGCCATGATGACGATGGCGATCGTGAATCCGAGTGCTGTTGCAAAACCATTTACCACGCCTTCCAGAATGCTATATTCCTTCTGTACGTTCGTGAGCGCCACTCCAAGCACTGCACAGTTTGTTGTGATCAGCGGAAGATACACACCAAGCGCATTGTAGAGCGGAGGCATCGCTTTCTTCAGGAACATTTCTACAAACTGAACCAGTGCTGCAATGACAAGGATAAATACGATCGTCTGAAGGTATTCGAACCCTGTCGGCATCAGGATAAATCGGTAAATCAAACTGGTGATAAATGACGCGATCGTGATAACGAAAATAACGGCTCCACCCATACCTGCAGCTGTATCGATCTTCTTGGAAACTCCGAGGAACGGGCAGATTCCCAGGAACTGGCTGAGGACTACGTTATTTACAAGTGCTGAACCAATCGCAATAATAAGTAATTCTTTCATCTCGTATTCCTCCTATTCTTTTTCCTGGCCTGTCGGGAAAACTTTTCCTTCACAGCCGCCGCATGACGCACATCCGCCTTCTGCACATCCCTGTGCTTTCGGAACTTCTTTTCCTTTTGCTGCCATCTTCTTCATGATTTTGCTGCGGGCTGCAACCAGGAATGCAAGTACCAGGAATGCACCAGGTGCAAGAATGAAAATGGTAACCGGCTCATAGACACTCGGCATAATCTGGATTCCGAATACTTTGCCGGATCCGATCAGCTCACGCACGATTGCGATACAGGTAAGACCAAATGTAAATCCAAGTCCCATTCCGATACCGTCAAAGATAGACGGTAGCACCGGATTCTTGGAAGCATAACTCTCTGCACGTCCCAGAATGATACAGTTTACTACGATCAGCGGAATATAGATTCCCAGCGAATCATACAGTGAAGGAACGAAGCCCTGCAGAAGAAACTGCACCATTGTTACAAAGGATGCCACGATTACGATAAATGCAGGCATTCTGACTGAATCCGGAATCACCTTGCGGAGCATGGAGATCAGCATGTTGGAGAGTACCAGTACAACCGTAGTGGAAAGTCCCATTCCGATACCGTTGATCGCTGAAGTCGTTACCGCAAGTGTCGGACACATACCAAGCATCATGACGAAGGTCGGATTTTCTTTAATTAAACCATTATATAATCTTTCGGTACAACTATTCATTTCCACTACCTCCTAACGCATTCTGAAAATAACCAAGTGCTGTATTGACTGCTCCGGTCACGGCACGGCTGGTGATCGTTGCACCACTGAGTGCATCGATCGGCTCACCCTCTCCGCCATCCTTGGCAACATAGAACTTGTCTGTCTTCTTCTCTGCATACTGATTATAGAATTCCGGCTCTGTCGCACGCATACCGAGACCTGCCGTTTCACCGATCGACAGAATGGAGATACCATTCACGGTTCCATCATTCATGATTCCTACAGAAATCTGAATGTTTCCACCGTATCCGTCTTTATCTGTTGTAGTGATCACATATCCTGCTTCATCGCCGCCCATTTTTGCCACATACACTTCATCGACCGTTGCATTGGTTCCCATGCTCTCTACAGCCTTCGCCGCAGCATCTGAATCGACTTCCACTTCTTCGAATGTATCAGCTTCCGGGAAAACCGTCTGGCAAGCTTCCTGTTTTGCATCAGCTTCTGCTTTTGCGATCGGATCTTTTGTTATTTCGTATACAAGTCCGAGCGCCGTACCGGCAATCACGGTGATTGCGGTAAGGATCAATGTATTTTTTAATATCTTATTCATTATTTTTCTCCTCCTTTACCGAATGGTTTTGGAAGAGTAACTCTTTCGATCAGCGGAACCAAAAGGTTACTGAAGATGATCGCGTAGGATACGCCCTCTGCGGAGCCTCCGAACAGACGGAAGATTCCGGTCAGAACACCGAGAACGATTCCATATACGATCTGTCCCTTCTTCGTTATCGGCGATGTCACGTAATCGGTTGCCATGAACCACGCTCCAAGCATCAGACCACCGCCGCAGAGCTGTGCTGTCATGTAAGGAATGTTGAAAAATCCGATTCCATCAACAAATCCGCCGAAAATTCCAATGAATAATGCAAATGTCACGATATAAGTTCCCGGAATGCGAAGATCGATAATTCCCATAAGAATCAGGATAATCGCACCGATCATAATTGCGATCACAGAAGTCTCACCGATCGTTCCTCCGATATTTCCAAGGAGCATATCCATGCTGTTCACTCCTGCCAGTGCACTGTTGCCTGCTTCCACATTTGCGCGGATCGCAGCAAGCGGTGTGGCACCTGAAATCCCGTCATATGTAAAGGATGTCATTCTGCCGGTAAAAGAAATCAGAAGGAAACATCTGGCAGCAAGTGCCGGATTCATAAAGTTCTGTCCCAGTCCTCCAAACAGCTGCTTTACGACCAGGATTGCAAATACGCTTCCCAGAACTCCCATCCAAAGCGGTGCTGTCGGCGGAAGGTTCAGTGCAAGCAGAAGTCCTGTGACAACTGCACTGAAATCTTTGATCGTAATCGGTTTGTGCATCAGTTTCTCATAAATATATTCCGTAAGTACTGCTGCGGCTGTCGTCACGATCACAACAAGCCATGCATGTGTGTCACGGAAATTATAGATTCCAAAAGCGGTCGCCGGCAGAAGTGCGATTGCAACCCACATCATAATATTACTGGTCGTCGCTTTGGAACGAATATGTGGTGAAGATGAAATTTTCAATTGTTCACTCACTTTTGTTCACCTCTTCCTCTCTGTACTGTTCTATTTTTTCTTTTTATTTGCAAGTGCAGTCTTTCTCATGGAGCCGATTGCCTGCTTCAGATGGCGCTTTGCCGGACAGACATAACTGCATGAACCACATTCCACACATTCCAGTCCGTTCATCTTGACAAATCCTGCTTCATCATGACGTTCTGCAAGATCCGCAAGTCTGGACGGTATGATTCGGCTTGGGCAGGCCTCCACACATCTTCCGCAGTTGATACATGCGGTCGCCGTACTTGCAGATACTTCGTCTTTGGAAAGACAGAGAATAGAAGACGATGTTTTGGTGATCGGTGTGTCAAGCGTATACATGGCAAATCCCATCATCGGTCCACCGGAAATCACTTTTTCGCATCCTTCCTTCAATCCGCCTGCTGCTTCTACCAATTCTCTCTGATTGGTACCAAAAAGGACTTTATAATTTCCCGGATTTGCAACGCCGTCACCACTCACGGTCACAACACGTTCCATAGACGGGATTCCCTTCACAACCGCGTTGTAAATACTAATGACAGTTTCTACGTTGTCCACTACACATCCTGCGTCAGCCGGGAGCATCGTAGAGTTGATGGCGCGTCCAGTGGTTGCATAGATCAGCTGACGCTCTGCACCCTGCGGATATTTTGTCATCAATGTCTTTACTTCCATACGTGGTTCATCTTTAACCAGTTCTTTGAGTTTTGCGATACAATCCGGTTTATTATCTTCCACACCGAAAATTCCTTTTGCGTTGTCAAACAGCTTGAGAATGACTTTCATGCCTTCTACCAGCAGTTCCGGAGTCTCCATCATCCTTCTGTAGTCCGCTGTGATATACGGTTCACACTCCGCACAGTTCGCGATGATATAATCGATCTTGTCCGGTTCCTTCGGCGAGAGCTTCACACGAGTGGGGAATCCGGCTCCGCCCATTCCGACGATTCCGGCATTTGCGATCATGTTCAGAATCTCTTCTTTCGTCAATTCTGAAAGTGGTTTTACCTGAGGATACTCCACCTCTTCATACTGACCGTCATTTTCAATTACAATGCAATTCACTTTTGCACCGGTCGGGTTCACATGCGGCTCAATTGCTTTTACAGTTCCCGACACAGACGCATAGATCGGCGCAGACACGAACCCGCCCGCTTCGGCGATGATCTGTCCTTTCAGAACGTGATCGCCTTTTGCAACAACCGGACTTGCCGGTGCTCCAATATGCTGGGAAAGCGGATACACAAGATCGCCTTTCGGCAACAGTTCTACAATTTCCTTGTCCTTTGCAAGGCTTTTGCCGTCATTCGGATGAACTCCGCCTTTAAATGTCAAAAGTCCCATAATCAATTTCCTTCCTTCCTTATTTCTCCTTGTTGACCTGCTCTAACTATACCGAAAATTCAAAAACAATTCCAGTAAAATACGCAAAATTATTGTACATTTTGAGAAACATCTTGATGTTTTTTTAACATTTTATAGACGCAAAAAGAGACTGTTTCCAGTCTCTTTTTGTATAAAAATCCTATCATATTCATTTGAATTTTCTGAAATATTATTCTTCTACCGGTGCTTCCGCTGCCTGCACTTCTGCATTCTCCAGTGCTTTCATGCTAAGGCTGATCTTCTTCTCAGCTTCATTAAGATCTACAACCTTAGCTGTGATCTCCTGACCTACAGAAAGAACATCTGACGGTTTCTCAACATGTGCTCTGGAAATCTGAGATACATGAAGTAATGCATCTACACCAGGTGCCAGCTCTACAAATGCACCGAAATCAGTCATTCTGGCAACTTTTCCGGTCACTTCTTTGCCTACAGCATAATCTTCTGATGCATTTGCCCACGGATTGGTCTCCGGGAACTTCAGGCTGAGTGCGATCTTTGTATCGCGAATATCTTTAACAAGTACTTTCAGGGTCTCACCTACTGTAAATACTTTCTTCGGATTCTCAACTCTTCCCCATGACATTTCAGAAATATGAAGCAGTCCGTCCACTCCACCGAGATCGATAAATGCTCCGAAGTCTGTCACGTTTTTAACAGTACCCTCAACCGTATCGCCAACTTTCAGTTTTGCGAAAAGCTCTTTCTGCTTCTCTGCCTTCTCTGCTACAAGCAACTGTCTTCTGTCGCCGATGATGCGATTTCTTCTCGGATTGAACTCACTGATCACAAACTCAATCTCCTGATCCTGATACTTTGACAAATCTTTCTCATAAGTATCTGATACAAGACTTGCAGGAATAAATACTCTTGCCTCGTCTACAACAACACTTAATCCGCCACCAAGAATCTGTGTAACGGTTGCTTTCAGAACTTCTTTGTTCTCGAATGCTTCTTTTAATCTTTCATTGCCCTTCTCTGCTGCAAGTCTCTTGTATGTAAGAAGAACCTGTCCTTCTCCATCATTTACTTTCAGCACTTTAACAGTCATTGTGTCTCCAACAGATACAACTGTTGTAAGGTCTAATCCGGACTCATTTGTGTATTCACTTCTGGTGATGATACCGTCGGCCTTGTAGCCGATATTCAGGATAATCTCGTCCGGTTTCACATCGATTACAGTGCCATCTACAACCTCTCCATTATGAATTGTTTTAAATGATTCTTCTAACATTTGTTCAAAAGTTAATTCTGACATTATTTTGAACCTCCTCAATTATATTGTTGGGCGTGGATGCCCCTGCTGTAATACCTACTGTTTCCACGGACCTTAATTGATTCGTATCCAAATCGCCAAGTGTCTGTATATAGTACGTATTGTTACATGCTTTTTTGCATATTTCAAATAGCTTTTGGGTATTGGAACTATGCTTGTCACCGATTACAATCATAGCATCCACCTCTTCCGCAATGCTCCTGGCTTCTGTCTGACGCTCCTTCGTAGCATTGCAAATCGTATTTAAAACACTTATATCATAACCCTTTTCTGAAATAATTTCAACTAAATCTTTGAATTTATTGTAATTAAATGTCGTTTG
>JBJENH010000151.1:0-45267 GCA_051880095.1 Bariatricus sp.
TGTACTAGAACTCATGAATAAAGATTCCGCTTCGAAGCTTGGGTTCAAACCATGTGGATTTCGGCGGCATCAGTCTTCCTTCATCCGCCACCGCAAGGAGCTCCCGCATGGAGGTCGGGTACATGGCAAATGCCACTGCATTCTCCTCCCCATCCACAATATTCATCAGTTCCTTAAGTCCGCGGATCCCTCCGACAAACTGGATCCTTGAATCGGTCTTCGGATCCTGGATTCCCATAACCGGTGAGAGGATGTGATCTTGAAGAATAGAAACATCCAAACCTCTCACGGCATCTTCCGGGCAAATTTTCGTTTTTGCCTTAAGAAGGTACCATCCTTCTTCCAGATACATGGCAATTTCACCTTTCTGCCGCGGTCGGATTTCTTCTTTCCCTATGTACTCCACGTGGAAGCCTCCCTTAAGAAGCTCCGGAAGATTTCCAATAATTTCACCCGGGACCTGATGCACCACTCTGTTATAATCCAGAATCCTTAGTTCTGCCTCATCAAAAAGAACAGCCAGAAAATAATTAAATTCTTCTTTTCCGGTGTATTCCGGATTTTCCTTTCTTCTCTTAAGCGCCACCTTTACAGCAGACGCTGCCCGATGATGTCCGTCTGCGATATAAAGACTATCCAGTTCACCGAATCGTCTGCAGATATCCAGGTTCCATTCTTCCTCTTCTATTTTCCATACACGATGCCTGATTCCATCATCACTCACAAAATCATACACCGGCATCCGGGAAACCGCCTCCGTCATCTTTTCTCTGATTCCTTCATTGGAACGATAAGCCAGAAAAATGGGCCCCGTATGTGCACTGCAGATATCGACGTGCCGAATCCGGTCCATTTCTTTGTCCTCTCTGGTATTCTCATGTTTTTTTATAACCTGATTCAGATAATCATCTACGGATGCGCAGCACACCAGCCCTCTCTGGCTCCTGCCATCCATGGTAAGTTCATAAAGATAAAGACATGGCTCCTGATCCTGAATAAACTGCCCCTCTGCCTTCATCTCCCCAAGTGTATCCCGGGCTCTTTCATATACCGGATCCGAATACATATCCGTTCCTTCCGGAAACTGTGTCTCCGCACGGTCTATTTTCAGAAAAGATAACGGATTTCTTTCCACGATTTCTCTCGCCTCTCTGCTGCTGTATACATCATACGGGAGTGCTGCGATCTCACCGACAACCTCCGGCGCCGGACGGACTCCTCTGAACGGTCTGATCTCTGCCATGTTCTTCACCCTCTCCTATCTTATTTGTTAAATATATGTCCAGTTTACTCTCTTTGTACTTATTTCGCAATAGAAATTATCTCAGTTTCAACTCCACACAGAAATCTTTTACGTCTCCCTTGAGATATTGCAGCAAATCTTCAGAATCTCCATACTGTTCCTTCACCAGAATTCTCAGGTACCCTTCTACGACCCTCTCCAAGTGCTCCGGTTCCGGTACATTCTCTCCCATCATACGACGAAGGACTCCCCGCAGCACAATACTGCAGATATTGAAGAACTGTCTTTCATAATCATACTGATATTCTTCCAGTGTTCTTCTCACATACTCATCGGGAAGTTTTCCAAGGAATCTCTGCTCCAGACGGATTGCCTCCACATACTTCTCAACCGCATCTACTCCCTGAAGCTGTTCCATATGCCAGAGCACCGGATAGTCCATCGTGATAACCGAATCCTGAGGTGAAAATCTCGGGTTGTAATAACGGAGAAATGCCGGAATCCCTTTTTCAAATGTATCTTTGTAGTTTTCATTGCCGTATGCTTTAAAATTCGGAAGAATTACATGATACATGCGTCTGATACAGTCTACCTTTTCCAGTACGATCTGATACCCTCTCTCATAAGCCAGCGCAGCCGGGACTTTCTTCTTTGAAGCCTCCGGCATCTGTTTATCCGTCTTTCCTTCTTCATAGATTTCCTGTTCTTCCTGCACATATTCCCGAACGCAATACTGCACCGCTTCCATCAGATGTGATGCCGCTTCGTAGGTAATAGATGTACTTTCCTTGGAAGTATATTTCTCTGCAAGTCGGATTACGATCGGTATCAGTTCTTCCATCTCATATTCCAGATATTTCATCGCTACCTCCAACATAATTCCTTCAGTACTTCAAGATAAACTTCGTGATCCCAGCGGGAAACCAGATCGAATTTTCCGAATTCTGACTTTCCTTCTGTCACATGGTATCCCTGATATCCCGCACGGATCGCCTGCGCAAAAACATCCAGACAGGTACTCTCCAGATATTCCAGATCTCCATAGCAGATAGTTTCAAACTGCTCCTTCATGAAATGCAGTAGTTCATCATCCGATATTTCATCCATCATCTCATTCTTGTAAAGAAAGAAAATGTCCTGAAGACGTCCGATCGTCTCTACATAGTTTCTCTGAGAAATATAATCCGAATCGCAGAATTCATAAATGATCTTTGGAAGAATACTCTCCCCATATTCGATTCTTTTCTGCTCTTTCAGACTTTCCGACTTTTCCTTCACCAGAAGCTTCGCATCCTCTTCTGATAATACAAGACCAAATTTTTCTGTAACCTGATTGGTCGCTATGACTTTCGCCAGCTGGTTTTGTCCGGACAAGATCTGCATCCAATTCTTTTCTTCCATCCCGTTTTCCCCCCTTTTTAATGATTTCATTTGGTTCATTGTCTGCCGATTATACCTCAGTACAGGACATTTTACCAGTCTTGAAATTTTGGTCATTTTATGGTAATATAAATGCAGAAAGAGGAAAGATTTTTGATCATCCATTCAAAATCTTTCCTCTTTTTTATACTATTTTATACTATTTCATCTATGCTTCATCAATCGCTTTTCCGATGTCATGGCGCATATATTTATTATCAAATTTTACCCATTCGGTCGCCGCATATGCATTTGCACGTGCCTCTTTCAGAGTTGCACCCTTAGCTGTCACACCAAGCACACGTCCGCCGTTCGTCACGATCTGATCTCCGTTAAACTTGGTTCCCGCATGGAAGCAGTAATATCCTTCATGCTTCTTGAATTCTTCCAGTCCTGTGATCGGAAGTCCTTTCTCGTAAGCGAGCGGATAACCGTCGGAAGCTAATACAACACAGACTGCTGCGTTGTCTTCAAATTCCAGATTAACCTGATCCAGCGTTCCATCGATACATGCTTCAATGACCTCGATCAGATCGTTCTTCATTCTCGGGAGAACAACCTGCGCTTCCGGATCTCCGAATCTTGCATTATACTCCAGAACTTTCGGTCCATCCTGCGTCAGCATCAGTCCGAAGAAAATGATTCCCTTGAATTCTCTTCCTTCTGCCGCCATAGCATCTACCGTCTTCTGATAGATATATTTCTGACAAAATTCCTCTACTTCTTCGGTGTAGAACGGACTCGGAGAAAATGTTCCCATTCCGCCGGTGTTCAGGCCCTGATCGCCGTCCTTCGCGCGCTTGTGATCCTGCGCACTTGTCATCGTCTTAATCGTCTTGCCGTCAACAAATGATAGAACAGACACCTCTCGTCCGGTCATGAATTCTTCAACAACCATTGTATTACCTGATGCGCCGAACTTCTTGTCAAGCATGATTTCCTTCACGCCGTCTTTTGCTTCTTCCAGCGTATTGCAGATCAGAACGCCTTTGCCAAGCGCAAGTCCATCGGCCTTCAGCACGATCGGGAATTTTGCTGTTTCCAGATATGCCAGCGCTTTTTCCGGATCATCGAAATTCTCATATGCTGCTGTCGGAATATCATATTTTTTCATCAGGTCTTTCGAGAACGCCTTGCTTCCTTCCAGGATTGCCGCATTTTTTCTAGGTCCAAACGCACGGATACCTACAGCTTCGAATTCATCTATCAGACCGCCTACCAACGGATCGTCCATTCCAACGATTGCGAGATCAATTGCATTTTCCTTCGCAAATGCTGTCAGCTTATCGAATTCCATCGCCCCGATCGGGACACATTCTGCGAATTCTGCAATCCCCGCATTTCCCGGTGCACAATAAATCTTCTCTACTTTGCTGCTCTTTGCCACACAATACGCGATAGCGTGCTCTCTTCCGCCGCCGCCAACAATTAATACCTTCATAAGTCCCTCCTTACCGCGCGATGGATACCTTTCCATCCGCAATCTGAACCTTTCCGTTTGCAATCAGATCAATAGCCTGCGGAAGAATCTTCCATTCCGCCTGCTCCATTACACGTCTCTGCAGGATTTCCGGAGTATCACCCTCCTCTACAGATACTGCTTTCTGCAGAATGATCGGTCCGGTATCTGTTCCTTCATCCACAAAATGTACTGTGGCACCTACCACCTTCACGCCTCTTGCGAGCGCCGCTTCATGAACTTTCAGTCCATAAAAACCGGTTCCGCAAAATGACGGAATCAATGACGGATGAATATTGATGATACGATTCCGGTATTCCCGGATCATCATCTCCGGAATCACTACCAGGAATCCGGCAAGAACGATCAAGTCTGCCTTCAGTTCATTTACCTTTTCCAAAAATACTCTGTTAAATTCGTCTCTTGTCTCAAAATCCTTCGGAGAAATGCACTGTGCCGGGATTCCATGTCTCCCGGCCCTTTCCAGTGCAAATGCATTTTTATTGTTACTGATCACTCCGACGATCTGGGTATTCGTGATCGTCCCGTTCTCCACCGCATCAATAATCGCCTGCAGATTCGTTCCGCCTCCGGATACAAGAACTGCAACTCTTAGCATACGGTTACTCCTTTTTCTCCTGCTTCTACATATCCTACTACATATGGTTCTTCTCCGGCATCCTTCATTGCCTGCATAGCAGCATCCACATCTTTTTCATCAACTGCAACGATCATTCCAAGTCCCATATTGAATGTATTATACATCATTCTCTCTTCGATATCACCGTCTTCTGCAAGCATGTGGAAGATCGGCGGGATCGGATAGCTGTCTTTTTTCACTACTGCATGTGTTCCGTCGATCAGCATACGCGGAATATTCTCATAGAATCCGCCACCGGTGATATGGCTGCAGGCTTTGATCTTAACTCCTGCCTCTTTCACCATGCGGAGCGCTTTTACATAAATCTTGGTCGGTGCAAGAAGCGCATCTCCAAGAGTCGTTCCGAGACATTCATATTCTGCATTCAGTACTTCCGGCTTCATACTGAATACCTTTCTTACAAGAGAGAAACCGTTACTATGTACTCCGGAAGAAGCCATACCGATCAGAACATCGCCCGGCTTCAGATCTTTTCCGGTGATCAGGTCCTTCTCATCAACGATTCCGACTGCAAATCCGGCAAGATCGTACTCATCCACCGGATAGAATCCCGGCATCTCAGCGGTCTCTCCACCGATCAGGGCACATCCGGACTGTTTACATCCTTCTGCCACACCGCTTACGATCGTAGCGATCTTCTCCGGTTCATTCTTTCCACATGCGATATAATCCAGAAAGAATAACGGTTCTCCGCCTGCACATGCGATGTCATTTACACACATGGCAACACAATCGATTCCGATGGTATCATGACGATCCAGAAGGAACGCCAGCTTCAGCTTGGTTCCAACGCCGTCTGTACCGGAAACGAGGGTCGGTTTTTCCATATTTTTAAATTTTTCAAGAGAAAACGCTCCGGAAAATCCTCCGATTCCTCCAAGAACTTCTTCCCTCATCGTCTGCTGAATATGTTTCTTCATAAGCTCCACTGATTTATAACCAGCTTCGATATCTACACCCGCATTCTTATAATCCATCTCAAATCCTCCATTAACTGTTTTTCTACATCTGTTTTAAATATTCTTTATGTCCGAGCTTTTCCAGTTTTTCTGCTTTTTTCTGCACAGTTTCCTTCATCTCGGCAGTATAGTCTTTCAACTTCTGAAGCAGTTCCGGATTCGATGTTGCCAGAATCTTTGCTGCAAGAATTGCCGCATTCGCCCCACCGTCGATCGCTACTGTAGCAACCGGAATTCCCGGCGGCATCTGAACGATTGAATACAGTGCATCCATTCCCTCCAGGTTCTTTCCTGACATCGGAACTCCAATAACCGGCATTGGGAAAATTGCCGCGCACATTCCCGGAAGATGCGCTGCCATACCTGCACCGGCAATAATCACCTTAAAGTCCTTTGCCTCCGCAGACTTTGCGTATTCATAGAACACGTCCGGTTCACGGTGTGCGGAAATAATTGTCATCTCATACTCGATTCCAAATTTCTCCAGCATGTCAGCAGCTTTACTCATAACCTTCATGTCAGAGTCACTGCCCATTACAATTCCTACTTTTGGCATAATAGTCTCCTTTTCTTATTTATAAGTATTTTAATAAATATCTCTTTATTTATTAGCTATTTTACTAACACTTCTTTCCTCTGTCAACTCAAAAAAGCTATGCATCCGCAGAAATCTCCTGATTATCAAGAGGTTCATTCAGGATTTCCGTCCCCGGAAGTGTAAAACGTCCGTTTTCGATCAATACGATTTCTCTTCCGTCACCGGTAAATACACTGATTTTCCCCAGTTCTTCATAAGGAATGGTAATGTCCGTATGGCACTGGAAATAGGCCTTTTCCGGATTTTCTTTCCGGCAGGCACTCACACTGTTCTCCTTGGCTATGATCTCCTTGCCGTTCGGATTGAATACCACATTATCCTCCGCCCAGCTGTAACAGGTATCTCCCACCGCGAAATGCGGTCCCATCTTCTCTGCGATCAGGATCGGAAGTTTATCTGCAATATCATATTTCTTCGCTGCCATATATGCCGTTGTGTTCGTACCGATTGCAAATTCTCCCAATGGAAGGAACTCATGATTATGCAGAATGTTATCACGAATATATTTTTTATTCTCTTCTTCGGAGTCAAAATTACTGCAATTGTACTCTGTCGTCCTGCCCTCTTTAAAATGAATTTCCAGATCCCGGTACTGCAGTTCATTCAGATAAACCTTACTTACAAACAAGATGCCTTCGGTTCCTTCAAGTTTCGGGGATGTAAACACTTCGCCAACCGGAATATTAACATCTGCAACACAGTTTTCAAAAATCGTTTCCTTATCCGGATTCTTAGGACTTAAAAGGCTCACCTTCAAATCGGTCTTATTCTCTCCTTTTCCAAGGATCCTGACATATTCTCCCTGATCAAGTGCATCGATCAGCGTTTGCTGTACTTTTTCATATACGTTTGCATCCAGCGTATTGATCCGGATGACTTCATCGAATATCTCCGGATAGTTATCTCCTATTTCTGGAAGAGGCCAGGAGATGATTGTGAAGCTCCTCTCCTCACCTTTAATATACTGGTTGGTAATCTGACCCGCGCGGGAATTCATCTGGAGAAGCAGCTCTTCCTGCTTCTTCGAGAACGTAATCGCTTCCGGCTTTGTCACCGGAGAAAACGGCTTGTCCCCGAACACTTCCATAACCGCAGGTCCTGCAAATTTTCCGGCCAGTTCTTTATTCTTCTCCAGAACAGTCCGCATTACTTCGAGCTTTCTTTCCATAAACTGTTTATCCAGAACCAGCCCCAGATCATCCTTATGGTCATAATCATACTGCTTGTTCGGGATTCCTCCATAGAATCCATTCTTTCCCAGACGCGGACGTGTGATTACGCTCGCAGCTGCCCGATATATGGTCGGTTTCAATCCCATCTTCTCAAAGTTCTGGATTGCCCTTCGCACAACCCGCTCAAATCCTAATACGTAACGGATATTGACAACCGCTTTTTTGGACAAATCCTTTCCTGTGTTGATAAATCCCACACGGAAACCTTCTGTATAAGTGTCAGCCATCTTATCGATCGTTTCCTGCGGAAGACTGTTTAAATACTCTGCAGTTTTCCATTCATTTTCACTAATGTATTCCCCGAACCGGTACAGATATCTGAGATCCGTCAGATCGGACTCCATAATACGTTTCACTGAGAAATCATATGCTTCCGGATCGATCTGCTCAAGCACTCTGTCCGCTGCATATACATCACAATAGTCACTGGCATACCAGTAAAAAATCTCCTTCAGACTTTCAAGCGAAGGAGTCTCTTCTTCTTCAAATTTATTATAAATCTCAATAAATAATTCATTTCCTATGACAATATAATCATAGCGCTCCTCATACACATATCCGATGTCTCCGCGAAGTTCGGCATAAAGCGCACTTAAAAAAGCACCCAGTTCTTTTCCGAGTTCTTTCACAGCATATTCCGGATTTGCATAAGATGTCTCATAATTCCGGGGCAACACATCATGATAGAGCATTTGCATCTCTTCTTCCAGACGTTCTTTTGTCATACGTGCTCTCACCGAAGTACGCCTGCTGTCTTTGATATCATGAATCCGGAGCAGAAATTCCGCCACATGCCTGAAATAAGAACGATAAGGTTCCCTCACCGTCTCTTCTTCGGTAATTTTCATAATTCGTTCCAATGTCAGATAATATCTTTCTTCCACTATATAATCCCCCTTACAAATACCAGGATGAGGCAGAACAAAATAAATCCATTAATTCCTATACCGATTTTACAGCTCAGATAGTTCTTATCCCGCTCGCGAAAACCTTTTACTCCAATACCGAGCCCTACCCCTGCAAGAATCATATCGAAAAGTCCAAAACTTCCGATAATCGCTTCTGATTGTCCCTTATGCACAAAAGCAGTAAGAATCAGTGCGATAAATATCCCTGCAACAACAGCCGCCATCATACAAGACAACAGGCCTTTTCTGGAATGTCTCAGTTTCGCCTGCCCGTATTTCCGGTTTCCCCTTTTCTTTCTTTCTCTATCTCTTTCCCTTTCTCGCGCCTGCTCTTTTTCTCTCCCGATTCGCATCATGCCATCTCCTTATCGTGTTGCAAATTACAAATATAATGTATCCGAGCACACCGCCGATCGTATTGAGCAGCAGATCATCCACATCGAAGCTCCCTACACGGGAAACAAACTGAAAAGCTTCCACAAGAAAGCTCAGTCCAAAACTATAGAACAGCGTCAGAAAGAGACTTCGGTACCGGCTTGCCATCGGCATAAAAAACCCAAACGGTACAAAAATCAGTACGTTGCCGAACAGATTCGCATATGCGATCCAGCCAAGCTGGTCCCGGTGATACCAAAATCTATTAATTTCCTGAAACAGAACCAGATTATAATGATATTCTCTCATTTCTCCGGTTCGTCCATACCAGTCCGAAAAGATCAAAAAGTATAAAAGAAATCCTATATACAAAACAAACAAGATCTTTCCGAGTATCCGAAATCGCTTTCTTTTTTTTGCTTTCAATTCAAAGCATCCTTCCTAAAACGTCAAACCTCTTTTTGCCTTGAACAGATTCGCCCCGCTGATGATCATGACCACTCCGGCCACAACGCCGACAACAATCATCACGATCCCCACCGCAAGACTTGCTGCTCCGGTATATCCCATTACTTTATATGCTTTTTCAGTCATCGGATTTCCTCCTTATTTTGCTCCATACTGCTCATAGTATGCGTCGATTGCCGCTTTCAGCGTATCGTCGATCACAACCTGTCCATTCACTTCATTATTGTAAAGGCACTCTACCACTTCCGCCATTGTAACAATTGCCGATGTATCAAATCCGTACAGATCTTTCACTTCTTCCAGCGCGCATTTCTCGCCGCCCTTTCCAACTTCCATTCGATCCAGAGAAACGATCAGTCCAACGATCTCGACATCTGCCGCATTTCTCACCTTTGGAACGGTCTCTTCCATTGATTTTCCGGATGTAGTCACATCCTCGATCATGATCACACGGTCTCCGTCTCTCAGTTTACTGCCAAGGAAGCTTCCCTTATCTGCACCATGATCCTTTTCTTCTTTTCTGTCTGAACAGTACCGCACTTCTTTTCCGTATAATTCACTGTAAGCAACTGCTGTCACAACGCTGAGCGGAATTCCTTTGTACGCCGGTCCGAACAGTACATCAAAATCATCTCCATACTTGTTGTGGATTGCTTTTGCATAGTATTCACCAAGCCGCTTCAGCTGAGACCCGGTCACGTATGCACCCGCATTCATGAAGAATGGAGATTTTCTTCCGCTTTTCAGTGTAAACTCTCCAAATTTTAAAACCTGGCTTTCTACCATAAATTCAATAAATTCTTTCTTATACTGTTCCATAATCCATTCATCCTCCAAATTGATTGATGTCCTGCCTCTATTTCACAATTCCTACCATATCTTTCACATTTGAGAAGCCATACTTCTTCATATATGCTTCAATTCCGTCCACGATCTCCATGGTTACTGCCGGATTGTGGAAATTTGCTGTTCCTACTGATACAGCACTTGCCCCCGCCAGAATCATTTCGATGGCATCTTTGGCACTTGCAATGCCGCCCATGCCGATGACCGGTACCTTTACTGCGTTTGCCGCCTGGTAAACCATGCGCACTGCAATCGGATGGATCGCAGGTCCAGACACACCGCCTGTCTTATTGGCCAGGACAAAGCTTCTGCGGTCAATATCGATCTTCATTCCTGTCAGAGTGTTGATCAGGGAAATCGCATCCGCGCCTCCGGCTTCTACGGCTTTCGCCATTTCTGAAATATCAGTCACATTTGGACTTAATTTCATGATAACCGGCTGTTTTGCATATCTTTTCACCGCTTTTGTGATATCTTCGGCTGCTTTCGGGTTCTGCCCGAATGCGATTCCGCCTTCCTTCACGTTCGGGCAGGAAATGTTGATCTCCAGCATATCCACATCTTCATCAGCAAGACGTTCTACAACTTCACAATAATCTTCCGTTGATTTCCCGCAGACATTCACGATGATCCTGGTATCATATTTCTTCAGAAACGGAATATCCCTTTTACAAAACAGATCAATTCCCGGATTCTGAAGTCCTACGGCATTCATCATTCCTCCGTAAGTCTCTGCCACTCTCGGCGTAGGATTTCCTGCCCACGGAATATTGGCCACACCTTTTGTAGTAACCGCTCCCAGTCGGTTCAAGTCTACAAATTCTTCAAATTCCGCTCCGGATCCAAAGGTTCCTGATGCCACCGTTACCGGGTTCTTCCATTCTACACCGGCTATATTTACACTCATGTTCACTTCTGCACTCATCAGATTTCCACCTCCGTAGATAAGAACACCGGTCCGTCCTTACAGATCCGTTTATTGTTCACATTACTGTGATGATCTTTTTCTTTGGATTTGCAGACACAGCCCAGACAGGCGCCGATTCCACATGCCATTCTCTCTTCCAGAGAAATATAACATTCAATCCCGTTCTCCTCTGCAAATGCCTTGATCGCACGCAGCATCGGAGTCGGTCCGCACGCGTAAATAATCTCTGCGGTAAGTCCGTTTTCCCGGATCGCATCCATGACATTTCCTTTGGTTCCCACACTGCCGTCTTCTGTCGAAATATATACGCTGCCGTTCTGTTCGAATTCTTCCCGAAGAAAGGTATGCTCATCGCGGTATCCGACCACAATCTGCCTCTCGGCATCCAACTGCTTTGCCAGTTCCAAGATCGGCGGTACACCGATTCCACCTCCCATGAGGAACGCCTTTTTCCCTTTTCCTTTATCCAGCGGGAAGCCATTGCCCAGCGGACCGATAACAGGAACTGTATCGCCCGCTTTCATTTCTGAAAACTGTTTTGTACCTGTATCCTCCCCTGTCACACGGTAAACAACGCGAAGCTCACCTTTTTCTCGATCGATCTCACAGATACTGATCGGTCTCGGCAGCAGCTTGCTTCCGTCATTCGTGTACATGGAAATGAACTGCCCCGGGCAGGCCGTCTTCGCCGCTTCAGTCTGAAGCCACATACTGAAAATGCCATCCGCAATCTGCTCCTGTGAAGATATGACTGCGTTTTCTTTTTTTCTGTCTGCCATCTTTATGCTATCTCCTGATTCTGTTTTTTTCTATTTTTTCTTTCAAAGCTGTTTTTACTGCTCCTGGTTTCTTTGTAGCAAAGTCTTGTAAATTCTCCGCTCTCCCCGGTTACATTTTACCGCTGTTCGATGCTCTCGCGAATGTCTAAAGCCATGGCTTCTACAGCTGCGCGGGCAGCATCTCCGAAATGCTCTGCCCCGTATTTCGCATAGGCTTCCTGCTTGTAGGCTGCGATAATTCCGCGGGATGAGTTTACAATTGCACCCAGACCGTCTTCATTGAAGAAGTGAACCAGATCTTTTCCTTTTCCACCCTGTGCTCCGTATCCCGGAACCAGAATATAGGATTTCGGCATGATCTTGCGCAGCACTTTTCCCATCTCCGGGTAGGTTGCTCCGACAACCGCTCCGATGTAACTGTATTCATCTCCCATATGGTCAGCACCCCATTCTGCCACCTTTTCTCCGACCAGTTCATAGAGCGGACGTCCGTCGATCAGACGATCCTGGAATTCTCCGCTGGACGGATTCGATGTTTTTACCAGAATGAAAAGGCCTTTCTTTTCTTCTTTGCATACTTCAATAAATGGTTTTACGCCGTCTGATCCGAGATATGGATTTACCGTGGCAAAATCTTCATCAAACGGCACGTATGTCTTACTTCCCACTTGTACTTTACCAAGATGCCCTACTGCATATGCCGCGGATGTGGACCCGATATCGCCTCTTTTGATATCGCCGATCACAACAAGCCCTTTTGACTTACAGTAATCTACCGTCTTTTTAAATGCTTCGAGTCCCGGAATACCAAACTGTTCATACATAGCGATCTGCGGCTTCACAGCAGGAATCAGGTCATATGTTTTATCAACAATTTCTTTGTTAAACTGCCAGATCGCCTCACCGGCGCCTTCCAGTGTCTCGCCGAATTCCGCAAACGCTTTCTTCTGCACATGTTCCGGTACATAATTCAGCATCGGATCAAGACCTACAACGATTGGAGCTCCTGTTCTTTTTATGTTTTCCACTAATTTGTTAATCATAATAATCTCCTCCTCATGTTTCTTAGTTATTTATCTCTGATATACAATCTTTCCATCTACGATAGTACAGACAACCTCACCTTTTACCGGATATCCGTTAAAAGGTGTATTTTTCCCTTTTGAAACAAACTGCTCTGTATTGATCCGATATTCTTTCTCAGGATCAAAGATAACCAGATCCGCGATTTTTCCCTCAGATACGGCACCTTTCTCTTTTAATCCGAGAATCTTTGCCGGATTATAGCTCATCTTTTCCGCCATCTGCATGACTGTAAGAATCCCCGGTTCAACCAGCTCTGTATACGTAAGTGCAGCGCTTGTCTCAAGTCCTACGATTCCAAAAGCCGCCTTTGCCATAGAACGATTCTTTTCTTCTGCAGAATGTGGTGCGTGATCGGTAGAAATCACATCCATGGTCCCGTCTGCAAGCCCTCTTTTCAACGCCTCGACATCCTCTCTGGATCTTAATGGCGGATTCATTTTATAATTTCCATCGTCTTCCCGAATATCATCCGTACACAGAGTAAAATGATGCGGGCAAACCTCACCGGTTACCGGCAGGCCCTCAGCCTTCGCGAGTCGGATCATCTCCACACTGTCTCTGGTCGAGCAGTGGCACAAGTGCAGTCTCACGCCGGTCTCCTTTGCGAGAAGGATATCTCTTGCCACAATCACATCCTCCACCGAATTTGTGATTCCCGGAAGTCCCAGTTCTTTCGCTTTTTCATCCGCATTCATCACACCGCCTTCTACCATCGTGATATCTTCACAATGTGCAAAGATGGAGATCCCTTCTTCTTTTGCAATCTTCATTGCTTTCCGGTAAAGCGACGCATTCATGACCGATTTGCCATCTTCACTGATGGCATAGCACCCGGCTTCTGCCATTCCTCTTATGTCGGCAAGCTCTTCTCCCAATTGTCCTTTGGTAATTGCACCAAGCTGAATAACGTGAACCGGGCTTTCATGCTTTGCCCGTTCATGCAGCTCCTCTATCATCTGACGTGTATCTGTAACCGGTCTTGTATTCGGCATTGCACAGATTGTCGTCACGCCGCCTCTTGCCGCTGCCATTCCTCCTGTTTCCAGCGTTTCTTTGTAAGTAAGTCCCGGATCCCTCAGGTGTACATGCAAATCAATAAATCCCGGCATGACGTACATACCTTCGGCATCAAGGACTGTATCCGCATCATCCTGAACTGAATCGGCCACTTTGATAATACGGTCATTCTCTATCAGAACATCCTTTACGGCATTCAGATCGTTTTCCGGATTCACAACATGTCCATTTTTAATGAGTAATTTCATATTTTCTAATCCTTTCTGCACATCCCGTTATCATAAACATTCTATCATAGACAAACTTAAAAGGGAATGCCGATTTTGGCATTCCCCTCATATTTTCTTCTTTCCACATCACTCATCAAGTTTTTTCCGGATCTCTTCAAGCGCTGCATCCAGCTGGTTATCTGCATCCGGATTCGCTTCATCGTACTGATAATCCACTTCAATGTCCGGCTCAATTCCTTTTTTATGTATGTTTCTTCCATTTGGAGTATAGTACTCCATTGTTGTCATCGTAACACTGCTGCCGTCGCTGATCGGGAATACGCTCTGCACGATTCCTTTTCCGAATGTCTTTTTCCCTATAATCGTGCCGATCCCATAATCCTGAATGGCACCGACAAAAATTTCCGAAGCACTTGCACTGTTCTGATCGGCCAAAACACAAAGTGGCTTGGTAAACTGATGCTCCGCATCCGAATACTGTGTCTTTTCATTCCCGTCTTTATCTTTGGTATATACGATTTTTCCTTCCGGCAAAAGCTGATCCAATATCTCACACACAGCATCAAGAAGGCCGCCCGGATTGTTCCGGACATCTACAATGAGTCCCTTCATATCCTGTTCTTCCAATGCATCAAATGCCGTCTGGAACTGTTCATATGTCACTTTACTGAATTCCGTGATACGAATATATCCGATCCCGTCTTCCTTCATCTCATAATGCACCGTCTGTGACTGAATTTTTCCCCGTGTAATGTCCATTTCCACTTTTTCTTTTTTCTCACCACGGAGCACTGCGATGTGCACATTTGTGTTTTCTTCCCCTCTGACAAGCGTAACCACGTCATCCAGATTCATATCTGTCACATCAGTACCATCGACCTCATACAAAATATCACCTGCCTGTACTCCTGCTTTGATGGCCGGTGTATCCTCATAAACATAGACGGCTGTGATAAGCTTCGTTTCCATATTTTGACTAAACAGTACACCGATTCCGTAGAATTCCCCTTCTACATCGCTATAATACTTTTCTGTCTCCTTGGCATCACGATAAATCGTATAAGGATCCCCCAGCGCTTCAATATATCCGGCATAAGCCCCTTCTTCCAGGGCTTCCTGATCCACCTCATCAGAGTAGAGGAATTTTTCATCAATTAACTGTTCCAACAATTCAATCTTGCTTTTTCCGTTTGATACACTCTGTCCTGCCTTACTCACCGACAGATAATTCTTTGCCGTCATTCCGATAACGACCACAAATAACACAGCAAGGGCACCACAAAGTGTGCCCTTCCAAAATTCTTTTTTATTTCTGTTTTCTTCCATATTCTTCCTGCTTTTCAACCTGTCTGTATATAGTTTACAAGTACAGCAGCGGATCTACCGGAGTACCGTTCACATGTACTTCAAAATGAAGATGCGGACCCGTAACAATGCCGGTCGCTCCGACAGCCGCGATATTCTGTCCTCTGGACACCTTATCGCCCACGCTCACATACAAGGCACTGCAGTGCTGATACCATGTCTGCATCCCGTTTCCATGGTTGATCACGACATAATATCCTCGTGCACTGTTATACTGAGCTGTAATGACCGTACCGCTGTCAGCCGCATAGATCGGAGTACCCGTGCTTGCACCATAATCGATACCGTCATGTCTGCTCGTAGCACCAGCAGTCGGCGCCACTCTGTAACCAAATCCGCTGGTTATGTAAGCCCCGGGAACCGGATGAGAAAGTTTTCCGTTACCGGTGATCACGATCTGACTATTCCCGTTATTGGGCTGATACGCACTGCTCTGATTCTGCTGCTTTCTTCTTTCTTCCGCCGCTTTTGCTTCAGCGATCAGTTTCTTCAATTCGTCTGCATTTGCACTGATTTCAGAAGTCAGATTGTCGATCTGAATATTTTTTTCATCCAGAAGTTCCTGCATCTCTGCCTGCTCGTTCTGAAGCTGATCCCGGAGCGTTTCCAGCTGTGCATATTCCTCTTTCAGAGCCGCTTCTTTTTTCTCAATATCTTCCCGGATTTTCTGGAATTCTTTAAGCATATTCCTGTCATATTCCGTAACCTGCTGGATATATTCGATCTTATTCAGCAGATCCGACATGCTCTTGGATGTGACAAGAATCTCGATCAGCTCTGTATTGTTGTTCTCATACATATATTTGATGCGAAGCTTCATACTCTCATACTGATCATTTTCTTTCGCCTTCGCCTCAACCAGCTCCGTCTCCGCAACATTGATCTCCTGTTCTTTATCTGACAGATCCTGCTGCGTCTTCTGCATTTTTTCCATAATGGAATCAAGCTTTTCCGATAACTCAGCCTGTTCCTGTTCTGCTTTCTTCTTCTCTTCTTCAAGGGCTTCCTGCTTTTTCTGCGCATCCGAGACCTCGTCAGCCAGCACAGGCTGTACCATTCCCAGGCACAGAGCCCCGACCAGAAGAAAACTCAGTAACCTTTTCTTTTTTATCATATTCGTCCCCTTAATCACCTATGCACGATTACACATGTAAATGTTTCCTGATTGTAAAGAAGCTGCCCATGAAACCAATTCCGATTCCAAGTGCCAGTCCCACCGGAAGCAGAGTCCTGTACACCTGCGCAACCGGAAGGAAATCCAGTATATTCTTGAGCAGTTCAAACTTCATAAGAACATAGTTGATCGCCTTATCATACAGGAAATACAACAGGGCAAGAGGAATGGCCGCTCCAACGAGTCCGATCAGCACACCTTCGAAGATGAACGGCGCACGCACAAAACTGTCTTTCGCACCGATATATTTCATAATCGCGATCTCTTCTCTTCGTACGGTAATACCCATTGTAACCGTATTGCTGATCAGGAACACCGATACCGCAAGCAAGATAGCAATGATCACCGCCGATACCCAATAAATCAGACGATTAATACTGTTCAGTGTATTTGCGACCAGATCCGATTTATTGACTTTACGCACACCGGGAAGTGATTTCGCGAATTCAACCACTTCTTTCTGTGAAGCCACATCATCCATAAAGACCTCGTAACTGTCCGAAGTTGCAAGCGGATTATCATTCTTAAATCCCTCAGCCGCCTCCTGAGCATCTTCACCGAAATAGTCATCTTTAAAAGACTCCCATGCATCATCGGCTGATATATAATTCACTTTGCTGACATCATCCCTGGCCAAAAGCTCCGTCTTGATATCAGCAATCTGTTCTTCTGTCGCATCTTCCTCAAAGAAAATCGTGATTGCCACGCCTTCTTCCGCTTTATGTACGATATACTGAAAATTCATTACAATCGCAAAAAAGAGTCCAAATACAAAGATGCAGGCTGACATAGTAGCAATAGATGCCAGAGAGAACATCTTATTTCTTCCGATATTTTTAACTCCCTGCTTCATCGAATATCCAACTGTACTAATTCTCATTTCTATACCCACCTTTTCGTTCGTCGCTGACAATGACCCCCTTTTTCATTGTAATAACGCGCTTTTTCATCTCGTTTACAATTTCCTGGTTGTGAGTAACTACCAGTACTGTAGTTCCTCTGTCGTTCGCCTCTTCCAGCAGCTTCATGATCTCCCATGAATTTGTCGGGTCAAGGTTACCTGTCGGCTCATCGGCTAACAAAATCGCAGGTTCATTCACAACAGCTCTTGCTATCGCAACTCTCTGCTGCTCTCCTCCGGATAATTCCTTCGGATAAGCTTTATATTTCTGCGCAAGACCTACCAGTGAAAGGGCGGCTGGTACCTTCTTTTTGATGACCCTGCTCGATTTCTCTGTGACGCGCTGCGCAAATGCGATATTCTCGTAAATATTACGGTCTTTCAGCAATCGGAAATCCTGAAATACGACCCCGATACCTCTCCGGTACTGCGGAATCTGACGATGCTTCATCCGGTTCAGATTCTGCCCGTTTACAATGATCGTTCCCGACGTCGGGTCGATCTCCTTCATCAGAAGACGAATCAAAGTAGATTTCCCGGATCCGCTGTCGCCGACAATAAATACGAATTCGCCCTGTTCGATCTTCAAATTGATCCCATTCAGTGCGGCAATACCTTTTGAGTATTCTTTCGTAACTTCTCTCAGTTCTATCATATGCTCCTCCTAATTATTAATACTCCAGTGTCTCCATATACTTCATGTATTTGACAACCATAAGTGCGATCTTAAATGTGATTGCATCCTCAAACACACGAAGATCCAGCCCTGTACTCTTCTGCAGCTTATCAAGACGGTATACCAGAGTATTTCTGTGAATATACAACTGTCTTGATGTTTCAGAAACGTTCAGGCTGTTCTCAAAGAACTTGTTGATTGTCGTAAGAGTCTCTTCATCAAACTCATCCGGAGATTTCCCCTCAAAAATTTCGCGGATAAACATCTTGCAGAGCGGAATTGGAAGCTGATAGATCAGTCGTCCGATTCCCAGAGCACTGTAAGCAATCACTTCCTTCTCATCGAAGAAAATCTTTCCCACATCCAAAGCCAGCTTGGCTTCTTTATAAGACTTTGAAACTTCTTTAATATCATTCACGATCGTTCCATATGCGATACGGACATTCTCTTCTCCCTCTGATTTGAGAAGATCCAGAATCTCATGTGCTGTCTTGTCCATCTCCGGATACCCGTCATTGGCTCCCAATTCTTTGACAACGATAATATTCTTCTCGTCCACAGCGGTAATAAAATCCCGGCTCTTTCCGCCCAGAACAGAGCGCAGACTGTCGAGCGCACTGATATCTCTTTCGTGAGAAGTCTCAACTATAAAGATAACACGTTTCACCTCAGTGTCAATATGTAATTTTTTGGCGCGGTTATAAATATCGACCAGAAGCAGGTTATCAAGAAGCAGATTCTTAATAAAATTATCCTTGTCAAATCGTTCTTTGTATGCAACCAGAAGGTTCTGTATCTGGAAAGCGGCAATCTTCCCCACCATATAGACATCTTCACTTCCGCCATTAGCAATTAAAATATATTCCAGCTGATGCTCATCATAAATCTTAAAAAACTGAAACCCCTGTATTACCTGGCTTTCTGCAGGAGATTCCACAAAAGAAAGCACAGCGTTCCCATAGTCACCTGATTCTGTAAAAGTTGTAGCAAGTGTCTTGCCGTCTGTATCCATCACTCCCAAATCTATTCTCGTAATTGCTTTTAAACCTTCAATTGTGTTTTGCAATATCTGATTTGATATCATACTTTCTTCTCCTCCAATTATACATTTTACACAACAGCGTTCCCCCGAAAACATGGAAATGCATATATACTTATACTATACTTTAATACAAATCAACAAAAAAATAAAGAGGAAATCGCATTTTTTTATGCATTTCCTCAATTATTTTTTGTAAATATTTGTTTTTCAAATTGGAAATTGTTACTAACTTTTTTCCTATCCTTTTCCACTTCCCGCTTCAGGATCTTGCGTATCAGAAATTCTCTCAGCCGCGCTCGCCATGTCTCCTTCTGTGTCATAATCCCGGATTCTGTTCCGATTCCCAGCCAGAGCCGTGTATTCAGCACATTTTTACATCGTCTGATGAACTCTTCCTGCTTCGGCGAAAGCATGCTGGCCAGCACACAGTCCACCTCCCCGCCGTTGATCTGATTCGTGATCAGATCATCTGCACTTTCATCTTCCGGAACACATGCCGATCCGACAATCTGAATTCCCGTATATTCAATTTGTAAGAACTCCTCCAGCTTCTGCATCTCTTCGGGCGAATCTGTCAGCAAAAATATGCGGGAATGATTTTTATGAAAATAATGAAGCACCAGCTTCATAAACACCTGATTATGTGCTTCCTGAAGTTTCTTCTTTTCCGTCACCTCTGCCGCTTCCAGAATCGATTCATCTCCTGCGATCACCAGATCAAGCTGCTCGATAGCCTCTTTCAGCCCTTCTGTCTGAGCCGCCTTCATGAGGATGTCCACCGTCATGATCTCAACGGTATTTACAGGTTCTGTGCGCATATATTCAGTGACTGCCTTCATCGCGTCTTTCGCTGTATAATCATCCAACTGCACATTTAACACGTTCATTTTTCCATCCATAAAACTCACCTGTTTTCAAGTTTTCAGTCAAGCGATTATATCAAACCCTCCGCATTTTTTCAACTAAAGTCGCAAAATATTCACAGTTATTGCTAATTATTCATATTTCTTAACAATATTGTAAACTTACTCCCCTTCTTTTCTCTTTTTCGACATCAGTCCTCCGATTCTTCCGGTCTCTTTTGCAGACAAAGATCTCCATCCTTCTTCCAGAACTTTATCCAGAAGTCCAAGTTCTTCGGCAATTTCATACTTCATCTTTTCTTCCGTCTCCATATGTTCAATATCTTCACGGCAAATCTTTTTTTCCTTCTTTCCAGCCATCATGATCACTCCTTTTCAAGGAGTATTTCCCTGCTTTATCGGATTTATTCTGTTTTTTCAGATGAAAATGCTGTATAATAGCTCTATATCTGATAAGAAACGGAGTCCTGGCTATGCTGTCACAGCAAGAATACTATATACTGACGTTTGAAACCACTGCCGATGTCATGCAGGCAGAAAAAATTACAAAAGATCATTTTCCAATTACGATCATGCCCGTCCCCGGAGAGCTTCACAGCGGATGCGGTCTTGCAATTCGTTTTCTGGAGCCGGACGAAACTGCCATTCTTGCATTTTGTCACACGTTTCCCATACATGGCACATTATACAAAATGCAGACAAGACGTAAAAACGGCAGAAGACCCTTCGAGACGCTTCTCTCGTTCTGACAGGGTCTTCTGCCATAATAGCATTCCGTGATTCTATTTTTTACAGCTGTTCCGGGATAATGACGGCCGCTATAAAGTATACCAGAAGTCCGGTTCCACAGCTCATGCATGCAAGAAGTGCACCGCCAAGCCGGATCAGTGTCGGATCAATATTAAAATACTCCGCGACACCTCCACATACACCACAGATCATTCTATTCTCTCTTGATTTATATAATTTTTTCGGTTCCATATTTTTCTCCTTTTCTTACAAACTTTTTCCATTGCAGTTATTATTTATCTTACAAACGTAATTGATACATCTCCAGCACCACAGGTTACTTCAACCGTTTTGCTGCTTCCGTTATCAATGTCCCTGACAGCCGCCAGACCGCCGCATTTCTGGTCAGCGATCTCAATCTCTCCGGCTCCGCATTTCAAAGAATAATTATAGTCCTTTTCGTCCCCGCGAAGGGCAAGCTCCGTTTCTCCGGCTCCACACTTCAGATCGACATCTCCGCTGCACAATCCTTCCAGCTCCAGATCTCCTGCGCCTACTTCTGCCACAAGAGCTTCCACGTCAAAATCCCGAATCTCACAATCCGCTGCTCCGACCTTCAATTCCAACTTTCTGGCGCAAAGTCCGTCCGCCATAATGTCCGCCGCACCTGCCTGCAGTGTGATCTTTTCCATTCTTTCGGATGCCGGTACTTCTATATAAAGTGTACCGAATCCATTTTTCCGGTCATGAATTTGAAAGACATCCCAGATCTTTTCCTCTTTTTCCATATAGATCTTTAATTTCCCGCCGTTCGTCTCCATCCTGATGCTGACTCCTGTATCTCCGAAATCAAGATCCGAGGTATCAACACACAGTTTTTCATCTGTTCTCCGGACGATCTCCACGTCACAGCATCCAAGGATCATCTCAAGTTCTGTAATATCTTTGTATTCCATCGCCGCCTCCGGATCAAAGCTTCCATATTCTACATAATCATCGTCATCCCATTCCCGATCATCATCGTCTTTAAACAATACAATCCCGTTCGGATATTCTGTCCGGAAATCACTGATTCGAAATCCCAATATAAGAGCCGCGCCACAGAACACTATCCCCATCGCCACAATCACCGCGATGACGATCCAGAATATTTTCCATCCTCTCTTCATTAGCATCCTCCTCCTTTCTTTCTTTGAAATGGTTTTCTACAAAGTTCCACAAGCCATCTAAATACCGGCGGAACAATCTTCATACAAATCCAACCGATGAAAACGGTCAATACGATGCCTAATGCAAGCACCAGCATTCCGATACCGATCAAAGCCAACGCTACAGGCGCCGAATGAAAGATCTGCGTGAAGCCTGCGATCACAATCCCTATCCCGGATATAGAAACCGCAATTCCTGACATCAGTATCGCTGCAACTACTGCCACGATCGCAATCAGAATCCCCAGTATCGCAACAAGAATACCGCCTGCCGCCGGCACCGCCACCGGCACCACGATCAGAGCGATCAGAACGATCAGGATAATCTTAAGCGTCTTATTCGTCCATGGCTTCTTCTCCATATTCCCGCCCTCGCCCGTCGTGCGCCCGGTACTGCGGTAGCCTTCCCGCTTCACCGGGGAATCGCTCCGCTCAAATCTGGTATCTGTATACCCGGTTTCTCTGTATTCACTGTGAAACTCGTTCTGGCCTCCCAAACCCGCTTTGATCGTCTCGGCCACTTTCTCCGGGCTTTCCAGCTCTTTGATGATGTCGGCTTCATTCTCTGCACCTGCATCATCAAAATAATCATTATAGTACTGCAATGCCTCTTCTCTTTCCTCCACAGACAAGTCCCAAAGCAATGCACGCAGTTCATTCATAAATTCTACGCGTGTCATAAATTCACTCCTCCCTCGAACATATCAGTAATCTTCTGTGAATATCGCTTCCACTCTGCCCGGTATAGCTGAAGCTGCGCCATTCCTTTATCCGTCACTTTATAATAGCGTCGATTTCTTCCGTCAAACTGCATATCATATACTTCCAGGCATTCATCCTTCTGTAGCCTCCTTAAGACCGGATATAGTGTCGATTCCGATACTTCCAATGCTTTTCTTACATCCTGAGTTATCTTATATCCGTATGTTCCCTGTTGTTCTTTGGAAACTACCGCCAATACAATGGCATCCAGAAGAGCCGCTCCGGTGTTAAATACCATGCTCTCACTCCTTTTCGTATTTTTAAACCTACAATATTATCGAATCACTTATATTGTTTCGATAATCATATTATATTTCATATAATATTGTTTGTCAATACATTATTATTTGAAAAATAAAAAAGCATTTCCACCATAATATTCTTCGGTAAAAATGCTTTTTATCTGTTCATCTGACTTTTATTTCATTATCCAATATAGGATCCCTGCCTGTACGATCAAGATTGCCGGTATTCCCAGCTTAAATTTTACATGTTTCGTTTTATGCCGAAACATCTGCATCCCGGCCAGTGCTCCGATGGAACCGCCGATCAGAGCCAGGAAAAACAGCATTTTTTCTGAAATTCTCCACTGCTTCCTGATTGCCCTTCTCTTATCGATCCCATACACACAAAACGTAAGTATATTGATTCCGATCAAATATAGCACAAATTCGTTCCAAATCATTTTTCCAATCTGTCCTCCTTCGCTTCCAGCGGAATTTCTTCGCCAAGTGTAAAGGAATAGATCACCTTTTCTTTCACCTTCTTTAATGTCATCTGTTCCAGTGCTCTGGCATAAAGCCGGAGCTGTTCCTGATACCTCTCTGTCAGTTCTCTGCCGGATTGCACCTGATCCGTCTTATAATCAAGCACCACAAGTCCATCGTCCTCTTCCAGATAGACGTCGATGATTCCCTGGATCAGCACCAGCTCCCCGGAAGCTGTATCCGGATAAAGTTCCTGTGCATCCACACCGAATACGAACGGCTGCTCCCGGTGAAGTCTGCCGCATTCTGCCGCTTTTCTCATCCTTTTTCCCATATCGGTTCCCAGAAAATACAGGATGTCACCTGGCCGAATGCATGCGGCCATCTCATCGGTCAGAAATCCTTCCTGACGAAACAGATCGATTTCTTCCCGAAGTGCCTCTTCGTCATAATCTTTTGTAAAATCAAGCAGCTCCAGCAATTTATGATAAGTACTTCCCCGGGAAGCCCCGGTCAGCTCTTCTTTTTCCTGCAGAAATTCAGGAATCAGCGGTATCACATCATCTTCTTTCACCAGCATCTCACCGTTTTCTTCCTCTTCGCCGGAAAGATATGCACGTTTCTTTAGTTCAGAAACAGTAAATTTCAGTTTAAGCTGTTCCTCACCTTCATACGGATACTGATAGGTGAACTGTTCGGCAATTCTGGAAGCAAACGCTTTATCATGGCTCGCATACGGACTCTCTTCATCCGCAGTCTCCCGAAGTATCAGCGACGCATCCAAATGTTCTTCTATCCCCCGTTCCGTCTCCATTGCAGCAATATCTGAAGATGATATCACCTGAATCGGAATAAAATCCGGTGCAGGCAGCCGCAGCATTGCAGGAATAACCCAATCCAGGTAACTCTTCGCTCCGATAAGTCTTGTGAACTCCAGTGTATCTTTGCCTTCTTCCAAAAATGGCTCGAACGCCTCCAGCTTCTTTTGGGCTCCCGGAAGGACTCCGGTCATAATCAGTTTTTCTTTTGCCCTTGTCATTGCAACGTAGAGCACTCTCAGTTCTTCTCCCAGATTCTCCAGTCCTGTCTCCATCTGAATCACTTTTTTCAAAATTGCCGGAGACTTGGTACGTCTTGTGATATCAACCGCATCAATCCCAATCCCCAGATCGGGATGAATCACAACACTTCCCCTAATGTCCTGGGTATTGAATCGCTTTCCCATCCCTACGACAATAACGATCGGGAATTCCAGACCTTTGCTCTTGTGAATGCTCATGATTCGCACCGCATCCGTCTGTGCATCGTAAATTCCCGCTTCGCCATAGTCTACTTCATATTTCTGAAGCTGCTCTATATATCTGACGAAATGGAACAATCCTTTATAACTGGTAGCCTCAAAGGTCTTTGCACGTACCAGAAGCATTTCCAAATTGGCAAGCCGTTGCTCTCCGCCCGGCATGGCCGATATATACCCCCGATATCCGGTTTCTGTCATAATCTGCCAGAGCAGGTCATGGATCGAGGTATATGGAACACGTTTTCTCATCTCATCGATCTGATTCAGCACTTTCCGAAGTCTCGCGCCAGTCTCGCCTTCCGTCCCGGCCGCCTTCCGTACAGATTCATAAAACGGCTCTTCCGGATACATAACGCGTATTTCTGCCATTTCTTCACTGTCAAGGCCGCCGAAGGGGGATTTCAAGACAGCCGCAAGCGGCAGATCCTGTCTGAAATTATCCAGAACCCGGAGGTAATCCAGCATCCATCCGATCTCCAGTGTCTGAAAATATCCCTCTTTCGACTCCGAATACGCGGGAATTCCTTCCTGGCTCAATACACGGGCAAAGACATCCGCCCATCCGCTGATGCTTCTTGACAGAATTACGATGTCCCGATACTCTGCCTTTCGGAAAGCCTGGGCATCTTTATCCCAGATTTTCTGACTTTCCATAAGCAGATGGATCCGTTCCGCCACCGCTTGTGCTTCCATCTCCCGTGCGGCCTGTGCCGTCTTTTTCAGTCTGGAACCATCGATTTGCTCTTCCTCCTCTTCTTCGGTGTCAATGAGCAAAAGTTCCGCCTCATTTCCCGGGCATATGGGATAATCCGCCCCTACATAAAGCGCCGCATTATCATCATACTCGATTTTTCCCAGATTTCTTGTCATGATCTGGCGGAAGATTCCATTGACAGGTTCCAGCACCTCCGCCCGGCTTCGGAAGTTTTTGTGCAGATCGATTCGGCGGCAATCCCCATCCTCTGTACTGTATTGCTCAAATTTCTCCATGAAAAGTTCCGGTCTTGAGAGCCGGAACCGATAGATACTCTGCTTCACGTCGCCCACCATAAAAAGGTTATATTCTCCTCTGCTGATTCTGGAAACACTGGTCAGTATTGCTTCCTGAAGGAAGTTGCTGTCCTGATACTCGTCGATCATCACTTCCTCAAACTGTTCCTGATATTCCAATGCAGTCTCCGAAGGAACCAGCTGACCGTTTTCTTTTCTGGTCAGAATCTTTAATGCGAACTGCTCCATATCCCGAAAATCAATCAGGTTCTTTTCTGCTTTCTTTGCGGCAAACGCCCTTTCAAATTCTTTGACCAGATTCACAAGCACGGTAATCACAGGAGCACACATTGCAAGATCCTCTTTCATCTCCTCCGGGCTCTGGAAAAAGTAAGCTTCCCTCAGGTTATCGGTTAGTTTCTTCCACGTCTCTCTCAGTTCTTTCACCTGGCCGGTAAGTCCGGGATCCACCGCTTTATCACGATTTGGTGCGAGGCGCGCCCAGCTCCCTTTCTTCGGGAAGATGCGAGACATCTCCTCAAAAGTGTCCGCCAAAAAAAGCGGTTCCAGCATCTGTTCATCTTCTTCGATTGTTTTTTCATACATATACGGTCCGGAAGGCTCCATGCAAAGCGCTCTCGCCTTCTCCATATATCCGCGAATATCCCCCAGACAATTCTTTATATAGGCAAGCCCTCTTCTCATGAACTCCGAGTCTTCTTCCATCCCGGATTCATATGCCAGCACACAGTGATCCAGCCATGCATCCGGATCCGGATAACTCCCCGAAAAATGATACAACTGTTCAATGATCTCTTCCAGTTTCGTATCTTCCCGACCGGTTGCAAATGTCTCCACAAATTGGAGAAATGCTTCATCCTCTTCAGCGAAATGTGCCTCAAGCATTTCTTTTAACACATCCTGTCTCAACAGGCGCAGTTCCCCGTCTTCCGCCACCCTGAATCCCGGATCCAGGTCGATTACATGAAAATACTCGCGGATCACAGACATACAGAAGCTGTGGATCGTCGTAATCCTGGCAGTATGAATCAGATCAAGCTGATGTTTCAAATGTTCATCCTGCGGGTTTTCTTCCACTGCTTTGCCGATCGCTGCCGCAATACGCTCCTTCATTTCTGCTGCTGCCGCATCGGTGTATGTCACGATCAGCATCCGGTCAATATCAAGCGGAGGGGTTTCTTTCGTCAGACGGCTGATGATGCGTTCCACCAGAACTGCCGTCTTACCCGAACCGGCCGCCGCAGAGACCAGAATGTTCCGATTTCTCAAGTCTATTACCTGCTGCTGTTCTTTCGTCCACGTCACGCCCATCTAACGCTCCTCCTTTCCGCATATTCTATTCAATACTTCTTCTCTGGTATACGCAGGAAGTTTCCGATAATCATACCCTTGGATCTGGTCATCAAATCCGCAAATGTCCCGATATACACAGTAATCGCATCCCGTCTGTTTTCCCAGCTCATAAGGCGATGCTTCCACATTCCCCTCCAGCATCTCTTCCCGCAGCTCATTCCGTTTCTTTGCTGCATAATCCAGGATCTCTCTGAATTCTTCTTCACTCACCGTTCTGGATGCTTTGGATAATCCATTCTTCGTCCGCGATACCGGAATCACATTGGACCCCGCCGTAAAATCCTGATCCAGTCTCTGAATCACCGCATCATCCGCATTGACCAGCCCGTCCAGACGCAGTTCTTTCAGAATTGCCTCCTCCAGCTTCTCCTGATCGATCTGCTTCTCCACCACCGGATCTTTGATCCGATAATAAAAGATTCCCGCAGGTACAGCCTTTTTCCCCGGATGTTTTCTTTCTTCCAGTTTCAATGCTTCATTCATGTATACAACAAGCTGCATTTGCAGCCCATGGTAAAACGCCGCCATATCAAAGGATTTGGTTCCGGTCTTATAGTCGAGAATCTTCACGTAAACCGAATCCTCGGTCTCACAGGTATCGATCCGATCGATTTTCCCGCTGCCAAAACGGACTTCATAGCCATCCGGCCTGAACTGTCCTTTCTCCAGCTGCCTTGTCATCGCCCACACAGTCCGGCGCATCATTCGTTTGATACGTGGGATCATATAAGCATTACGGGCAGAACTGTACAGGACCGTATTGCTGTAATCCACAATGCTTTCATCCACGCTTTCCTCGATGAATTTCTGACTCTCCTCCTCGGGGATCTCTGTCCACTCTTCTTGTACTTCCTCCAGTTTATGGGCATACTTCTCCATGGCCGAATGAAATATATTCCCAAAATCCAGTGCCGCAAAACGATATTCCTCTCTCTCGTTGAGCCGCAATCCGTAAGCAATAAAATGCGCACAGGCACAGGCTACGAATTTTTCCATTCTGGACACACTCGGCTCCCATGTCCCATAAAGCTTTTCGGCTGTTTCTTTCGCCAGCTTATCTTCTCTTTTCTGATATCTGCTTGCATTTATCAGCCTTTCTACATCCTTCTTCCATCTCTCTTCTTTCAAATACCAGCGATACAGCTCCTGCCATATTCCGTCTTTCTGCCGCCGGGGCGTCCTCAGGCCTTCAATCAAATAATCCATCCCGGTCTCCGGCACCAGTTCCATCACTTCCGGTCCATATTTGTCCATATCATAAAGCGCCACTTCCGGAAAGAGCTTCTTAAGCTCCCCGATCAGATAGGAAGGACGCAGGCTTTTTCCATCGGCTGAAACTTTACTGAAACTGACAGTCAGTTCTTCCGTGGGTTTCGCCATATGAAGATACAGATAAAATTTCTGAATGCAGGTCTTTTCCTTCGTTCCCGGTGTCAAGGCAATTCCTGCATTCTCAAACCGCTCTCTGTCACGCTCGTTGATCAGCCCCTTCGTAGGCACGATTCCCGGCAACAGATTATCATTTGCCCCCAGAAAGATAAGAGCCCTGATATCCTTCAGACGGGTCCTCTCGATATCACCTGCCATCACTTCATCAAGACTTGGCGGAATCACTCCCACCCGCGCTTCTTCCAGTCCGGCATCCAGAAGTTCTGCATATTCTTTGAGGGAAATATATTCATCACCAAGAAGCCCTACAAATTTATCAAAAAGCTCCATCACAGCCCGGTAGATCTGTGAATACTCCTTCGCAAGTGCCAGTTCACCCGCTTCTGTAAACTGCATCTCCAGACCCTTTATCTTCTGCTGCATTTCTTCCTGTACCAGGAATTCATAAAGTGCCGTCGTCACATCACGCACTGTTTTTCTGCGCTGCTTCAGCACAAACATCAAGCCATCCAGCTTCTCCACCAGGCGGACTCTCAGATGATTCAATGTCTCCAGTTCTTCTTCTGTCGTCTGCGCGCTCCGTCTGATCCACTTTTCCTGCCATTTCTTATATCCGCGGATTCCAAGTGCCAGAACATAGTTTTCCATCAGATCTACTTCATCCATCGTAAATCCTGCAAGTCCCGTTCTCAAGAACCGAAACACACTTTCATAGGTAAAATTCTGTTCCGCTATTCCCAGAATGCTTCGCACAGCTTCCACAAAAGAATTCAGAAGCACATTCCTTTTATAATCCAGGAATACCGGTATGTGATATCTTGCAAAGTTCTTTTCAATTTCATCCGCATAAACATTCATATCACTGGCGATCACGGCAATATCTCTGTAACGGTAACCCTTTTTTCGCACAAGAAAACGAATCCGCTGCGCTGCGCACATGACTTCATCGCCTGGATTATGCGCCAGGTACAGGCGGATCCGGTTTGTTTTTCCCGGATATGCCTCTGAAGACGACCGAAACAGTTCTGATTCCAGATGAGCGAGCTCCGGATTATTCCGGAAACGGAAGACCGGCTTTCCGGAAAGACAGACCGCCTCTTCGATCGGAACTTCTTTTTCCTGTGCCAAATCTATTAAAGATTTCACCATCTGCTTACTTAAAGCAAAAAGCTGATATTTATCCTTTAATACATAAGGATTCTCCCGTTCATCCATCGTAACCGTCACACAGACTTTGCTGCAGTATGTCAGCATTTCACTCAAAACTTTGTTCTGCACCGGTGTAAATCCGGTAAAACCATCCAGCGCAATCACACTGTCTTTCAGGATCCGTGATTTCCCCATCACCTGACTTAACACGTCCAGAATTTCTTCTTTCGTAATATATTTATCGGACAAGTACTGTTCAAATGCCGTATACACAATCTGAATGTCTTGTAATTTCAGCAAAAGCGCTGCATTGTCACCTGCCACATCGAACAAAGGCCCCATTCCTTCCGGCGGGATATTATATTGTGTCAGTTCTGAAATAACCGATTTTACCTCACCGGTATACCCCGGCTTTTTCAGATTGGCCCTTATTACTTTTAACGAAGGTTCCAATTTCCCTGCAATCTTTCTCAGAATCAGATTCTTCCCTTCATCATCCAGCACCGTACGTCCGCTTTCACCGGTCTCCTCCATTACACGGAATGCCAGGCGCGCAAAGCTGAGCACATCAATATTCATGATTCCGTGCCTTGGATGACGCATGACCAGCTCTTTTTGTGTCTGCATGGTAAACTGCTCCGGAACCAGTACAATATAATTTTTATCCGGGAACCGCATCGATTCCCGGATAATGTATTCGTATAAATAATGGGATTTTCCGGAACCGGAATTTCCAAAAATAAACTGAAGAGACATGATCACAAACTCCTTCCGTAGATTTCCTTCGGAACATAAGCACGAATATAAATTCCTTCTTCTGTGTATTTTTCTTCCAGAAGCTCTCCATATTTTCTGATCATCTGAATGCGGGAACTGTCCTGATAAGAATACAATCTTTCTATAAGGATTTTCTGTTCCCGTAGCTGCTCTTCAATCGCACCAAGAAGTTCCGGAATTCCTTCTCCGGTCTTTGCCGAAATCCGTACGGTCCTGTCTGCCTGAAAGTCCCGCAGCAATATATCACTCCCACGGCGATCCATTTTATTAAATACCGTAATGACCGGTTTGTTCATAACTTCCAGCTTGCGCAGTGTCTCATACACCACATACATCTGCTCGTCCCGCTGCGGATTGGAGGCATCGACCACATGAAGAATCAGATCCGCATACTTTGCTTCCTCCAGCGTACTCCGAAACGCTTCGATCAAATGATGCGGGAGTTTCCTGATAAATCCGACCGTGTCCGTTAACAGCATCTCCTGTCCACTTGGAAGCTTCAGATTCCTCGTTGTGGGATCCAGCGTTGCAAAAAGCTGATTCTCTTCCAGAACCTGTGCATCCGTCAAAGTATTAAGCAGCGTGGATTTTCCCGCATTCGTATACCCTACGATGGCCGCCACCTGCATGTGATTTCTGCTGCGTTGTTCTCTGGTAAGGTCCCGATGTCTCTGGACATCCTTAAGTTCTCTGTTAAGAAGAGCAATTCGGTTCTTGATCAGCCTTCGATCCATCTCCAGCTTCTTTTCTCCCGGTCCTCTTGTACCGATTCCTCCTCCCAGACGCGACAACGCCTTGCCCGCTCCGGTAAGCTGAGTCTGCCTGTAGCGGAGCTGTGCCAGTTCCACCTGAATCTTGCCTTCGCTGGTCGACGCTCTCCCGGCAAAGATATCCAGAATGATGAGTGTCCGGTCCATCACCTTCGTATCCAGAAGTTCTGTCAGATTCGCCATCTGTGCGGGGGACAGTTCATCATCACATACAATACCGTCCGCATCTGTTTCCCACAGAAGTTCTTTGATTTCCTCAATTTTTCCTTTACCAACATAAGTGGCGGGATGAATCGTCTCCCGCCTCTGAATCACTCTGCCGACAGCCATACCTCCTGCCGTATCAACCAGATCACCAAGCTCATCCAGCGACTGTTCGGTATCATCGTTTGCACCACTTGCAACTCCCACCAGAATAAGCCGTTCCATTTCATCTTTTACTTCATAGATTGCCATACATCCTATTCCTCTCTGTTCGGAACCTGCGTATCCAGAAATTCTTTCTCTTTCAGTGCACGTTCATCATCCGGATACAGACCGAGATAAACTTCCAGCTTTTCTTTCGCTGTCTGATAATCTCCCACCTGCTCATAAGCCGCAATCAGATTAAATGACATTTCTTTCAAGAGTTCCTGTCCCGCATCCGGGAAATCCTGCCCGTTTTCAAAATAGTAGACCGCCTTTTCCGGTTTATCCGTCATTAATGCACAGATTCCCAACATATTGTAAATGGTCGCAGTTTCTTCCGAACCGTTTTGCAGTGCATTTCCAAACGCCTCCTGCGCCATCTCATAATTCTTTGCTTCCCAGTAGCAGATTCCCAGTCCCCTCCATGCCTCTCCCAGGTCTTTTCCTTTGTCAACCGACTCCTGAAATTTCGACGCTGCTTCCGTATAGTTTCCTTCCTCGAGCAGCTCTGTTCCTTCTTTCACAACAGAGGTGCATCCGGAAGCCAGAAGCAGCACGGTCAGAAGCAGCACCACCGAAATATATCTGTTTTTGTTCCATTTCTTCCTACTGTTTCTCATTATAATCTCCCCTTCTATTTCAAGATTATTCCATCGGATATTTTGAAATCAAAAGTGCATTCAAAAGTCCCACAAACATAACCGCTAAATCTACGATCAAAATAGTCCTCAACTCAGCCAACTGAAGTCCGGCAAGTATCAGCACCGCGATTTTCACAAACATTGCCAGTTTGATATTTCCTTTTACAACACGGCAGGTTTCTTTTGCAAGGCCGATCACACCGGCCAGTTTCGATAGATCATCCTCCAGGAGCACAATATCCGCAGCCTCAATCGCGGCATCACAGCCGAGTGCCCCCATTGCCACACCGACATCTGCATTTTTCAGCACGATCGCATCGTTCATTCCATCCCCGACAAAAACCACTTTCTCATTTTCTTCCCTAAGCCCCTGAAAATGCTCCAGCTGTTCCAGCTTATCCTTCGGGAGCAGTCCCGCATAAGCATAATCAATATTCAACTCCCGTGCTACGTGAAGTGCTGCTGAGCGCCGGTCACCCGTCAGCATCACAGTCAATGCATGAACCTTCTTCTGAAGCCATTCGATCAAATCATACGCTTCCTCTTTGATCGTATCTTCCGCAACAATATATCCGGCATATTTATCATCCACAACTACATGCAGTACGGTTCCTCCGCATTCCACCTGTTCATATTCGGCTCCATGCTTTTTCGCCATCCTGCGGTTTCCGATATGTATCCTTTTCCCTTCTACGGTTGCGCTTACCCCGAGTCCCGCCGTCTCCTTGATCCACTGAACCTGTTTTTTATCAATTGGATGACCATAAGCTCTTTCCAGAGATTTTGCAATCGGATGATTCGAATAGCTCTCCGCATAAGCTGCATATTTCAGAAGTTCGTCTGTTGTAATCTCCGTCGGATGAACTTCCGTCACTTCAAACACACCTTCTGTCAGCGTACCGGTCTTATCGAAAATAAACACATCTGCTTCCGTGAGATATTCCAGAAATCTTCCGCCCTTGATGATCACACCATGCTTCGCCGCCGCTGAAATCCCTCCCAGAAAAGCAAGCGGCTCCGAAATCAGCAGTCCGCACGGACATGCGGCGATCAGAAACAGAAATGCCCGGTAGATCCATTCATGCCACTGTCCCCACGAAAATGTGAGCGGCGGAATAACTGCCATTGCAGTGGCAAGGATGATAACAAACGGCGTGTATTTCCACATAAACCGTCCTGTCATCGTCTTATTTTCTTTCTCTTCCCCACCTGCGTCATCCACCATCTGACGAATTCGCGATAAGGTCGACTCCTGATAAGTCCTGATCACCCTGATTTCGATCGCACCGGTAAGATTGATGCTTCCTCCGTAAACTCTGTCCCCTTCCCGGGCCGTTTGCGGAATCGTCTCCCCTGTCAGCATCCGCGAATCCACCGTCGTTTCTCCTGTTGTCACGACACCGTCCACCGGAATGCGTTCTCCGGGTTTTACGACCACCGTATCCCTGATCTTCAAAAGTTCCGGGGCCACCTTGTATTCTTTTCCACGTACTTTTTTCACTGCCACAGTCGGCTGCATATCCATCAGCTTACTGATTACATTTCGCGAATGCTTCATAAGCATATCTTCAATAATTCCTGCAAATGCAAACAGCATCATGATCAGATTACCTTCCACATATCTGCCAATTCCGACTGCGCCCGCAGAAGCCATCACAATCAAAATATTCTCATTAAAGTACTGTTTTTTTTCCATGTTTCTTATGACATGCCGGAACACCGTATATCCCAGCAAAATATATGATATAAGAAAGAAGGGGAATACCATATCCCCCACGATCATTTCCTTCTCCCGGAGCACGATATTTCCCCAAAATGCAAGCAGACCCGCTCCAAATACGATCCACTGTCTTTTTATCTCTTTGGTCATAACCCTCAAACCCCTTTATTCCATACATCGACAGCATCCTTTATTCCATGATATGCTCCATCCCCTGATTCATAATCGTCTGGATATGTCCGTCCGCCAAAGAATAGAACACCGTCTTTCCTTCCCTGCGGTTCTTGACCAGTTTCATCTGCTTCAGGATCCTAAGCTGATGCGAAATAGCCGACTGCGTCATTCCCAGCACTTCCGCCAGATCGCATACACACATTTCCGATTGAAACAGAACACTCAGAATTCTGAGACGAGTCGTGTCTGCGAATACTTTGAAAAAATCCGCAAGCTCTTTCAGCATATCCTCATCGAGGATATTCTCCTCGGCCTTCTTCACCAGTTCTTCATGTATCTGGAAAATGTCACAGCATTCCACTTCCGCTTTTTTCATACAATTCCCTTCCCTTCATACAGACAAAGAAATCCCTTTATCTGTTTCTGACCACTACAGCTCATCGATCTGCCAGTCGATCGGCACAAGGCCATTTGCCTCCAGAAACTGGTTTGTCTGGCTGAACGGCCTGCTTCCGAAAAATCCTCTATAAGCAGATAATGGGCTTGGGTGCGGTGCTTCCAGAATCAGATGCTTTGGATTATTCAACATCCTCTTCTTAAGCTGCGCCGGTCTTCCCCACAGAATAAACACGATCGGTCTGTCCTGGGCGTTTAAAACCTGAATCGCCGCGTCCGTAAATTCTTCCCATCCGATTCCCCGATGCGAGTTCGCCTGATGCGCCCGCACCGTCAGAACTGTGTTCAGAAGCAAAACTCCCTGCTGCGCCCACTTGGTCAGATTCCCGTGGCTCGGGATCCGGCACCCCAGATCGTCATGCAGTTCCTGATAAATATTCACCAATGAAGGTGGTATCTCCACATCCGGTTTTACCGAAAAGCAAAGTCCGTGTGCCTGTCCATCTCCATGATACGGATCCTGTCCCAGGATCACGACCTTCACATCCTTCAGCGGTGTCAGATGAAATGCATTGAAAATATCATCTGACGGAGGATAGATCCGATGTGTCCTGTATTCCTGATTCACTGTTTCAAACAATTTTTTATAATATGGTTTTCTGAACTCTCCTTTCAGAGCATCCAGCCAGTCATTATTCAGCGCAGCCATTTTCTATTATCCCTCTTTTTCTCTATAAGCGTACCGAAATACCTCTTTCACGCAAATATTCCTTCACCTCACGGATCTCCAGTTCTTTGTAATGGAAAAGTGATGCTGCCAAAGCTGCATCTGCTTTACCATTTTCGCTTAACGCGTCATAGAAATGTTCCAGTGTCCCTGCTCCTCCCGAAGCAATTACCGGTATGGAGACATTTTCCGCGATCGTCCGTGTAAGCTCCAGATCATATCCTGCCTTGGTGCCGTCGCAGTCCATACTGGTCAGAAGAATCTCTCCGGCTCCCAGTTTTTCCGCTTTCATGGCCCACTCAACCGCATCAATTCCCATATCGATGCGTCCGCCGTTTTTGTAAATATTCCATCCGCCATCCTCACGGCGCTTTGCATCAATTGCAACTACCACACACTGGCTTCCGAACTTCTCTGCCGCTTCGCTGATCAGTTCCGGTCTCATGATCGCTGCAGAATTTACAGAGATCTTGTCCGCGCCTTCCCTCAGAAGCGCCTTAAAATCGTCCACTGTACGGATTCCGCCGCCTACCGTAAAAGGAATAAACACGTTCTCAGCCACTTTGCGCACCATATCCACCACCGTATTTCTGGCATCCGAAGATGCAGTAATATCCAGAAATACCAGTTCATCCGCTCCGGCTTTATCATAGGCTTTCGCAATCTCCACCGGATCTCCTGCGTCCTTTAAATCCACAAAGTTAACACCCTTTACCACCCGGCCATTATTAACATCCAGACATGGAATGATTCTTTTCGTAAACATACTTCTGCCCTCCTATAATGCCACAAAATTTCTAAGAATCTTAAGTCCCGTATCACTGCTTTTTTCCGGGTGGAACTGGCAGGCAAATACGTTCCCCTGTTCCACAGATGCATGAATCAGCGTACTGTATTCCGTTGTCGCTTTGACAATGCTCTCGTCCTCTGCTTTCAGATAATAAGAGTGTACAAAATATACATACGGTTCTTCTTCCAGACCTTTAAATAATTTCCCGTTATTTTGAAGTTTCAGAGAATTCCATCCCATATGAGGAATCTTAAGTCCGTCTTTATCCGGGATACGAAGAATCTCTCCCTTCAGCACCCCAAGGCCGTCTACACCGGGCGTTTCATCACTGCGCTCAAATAACAGCTGGAGTCCCAGGCAGATTCCAAGCAGCGGTATCTGTCTCTTCACAACTTCATGTATCACCTTGTCCAGCCCATATTTTCTAAGGTTGTGCATGGCATCACCAAATGCCCCTACTCCGGGAAGAATCACTTTGTCTGCCTTAAGGATCGTCTCCCCATCCCGGGTGATCACCGGCTCTTCTCCCAACAGAATCAATGCCTTCTCAACACTCTTAATATTTCCTGCGTCATAATCAATAATCGCTATCATTTGTCTGCCCTCGCTGTCTTTATTAGTCACTTGCATCATGTGATTATTATAGACGTTTTTCCCTATAGGGGCAAGAGTTTTCAATTACTTTACATCCAGTTCAAACCAGAATTCCACCCCGTTGTCATAATTTCTCACACCATATGCCTGATGCAGCGACTCCATAATCGCTTTGACAATGGAAAGTCCGATTCCATTGCCTCCGTATTCCCTCGTGCGCGCTTTATCCACTTTGTAAAACTTCTCCCAGATATGTTCCACATCTTCTTCCGGAATCGGATTGCCCGTGTTAAATACACTGATATGTGCCTTCTCATTTATTTCTACGATTTTAATCTCGATAACCTTCTCTCCTTCCACATGATTCAGTGCATTATTCACATAATTTCGCAGCACCTGCTCCACCTTAAATTCATCTGCCCAGACATAAACCGGCTTTTCCTGTCTGAAAATAACGTGCACTTCTTTCTGGGTGATCATAATATCCAGACTTTGCAGCACCCCACGAATAAGATCCGTCAGGTTAAACCGCTCAAACTGCACATCATTATCTCCAAATTCAAGCTGATTCAGCGTCAGAAGATTCTTCACCATCTGATTCATCTTTCCGGCTTCATCCATAATAACATCACAATAGAATTCTCTGCTCTCAGGATCATCGCTGACTCCCTCTTTTAAGCCTTCCGCATAGCCCTGAATCAACGCGATCGGTGTCTTCAGCTCATGGGAAACATTCCCGAGAAATTCCGTACGCATACGCTCAAGCTTCTCTTTCTGCTCAATGTCCATCTGCAGATCATTATTCGCCTTCTTCAAATCCGAAATCGTCTGTTCCAGTTTTTCAGACATCTGATTAAAGCTCTGGCCCAGGATATCAATTTCATTGCTTCCCCCACTTGTATATTTCGCATCAAAATCCAGATCCGCCATTTTCTGGGAAAGCGCAGCCAGCTCCATCAGAGGTTCTGACAGTTTTTTTGAAAAATACCATGCAGCAAAGAGGCTCAGTATTATTACAATACCTCCTACCATTCCGATAAACTGATTAAAGATTCTCACTGCTGAGCGGATACTGTCCAAAGGGCTTCTCATCAAGAAAACGGAACCGTTCTCAAACTCACCCCACATCTCAATGTACTCTGTACTGTTCTGCATATCCATCGATCTGCTGATAACATACTCATCCGTTTTATCCAGAATCTCCTGATTGTTTTTATTAAACAAATATCCCATAAGCTGGTTCTTCATCACTGTTTCCAGGTTCCTGGCATTCGTATAAATATAGGAAGCTTCCGGATCGATCACAACAACAGCAATATTGTTCTTTTCCGTCAATTTACTCAGCTCACTTCCCGGAGTTTCTTCCATCAGCGTCCCGCTTATCACACCATTTTTCAAAAGAGAATAGGTTCTGACGAATTCCGACTGTTTCTCAGCAATATAGTATTTTTCCAGGAACCCGCCATTCACCGCCATAAAAACCAGCATCATAACGACAACAATACCGACGAATACCATCATCATCTGCTGCTTAATCGAATGTTTCATTATGCCACCTCAAACTTGTATCCCATGCCCCAGATCGTCTTAATGTAATCACCTTTATCACCAAGTTTGCTCCTCAGTTTTTTTACATGGGTATCGATTGTCCGGGCATCGCCGAAGTAATCATAATTCCACACATTATTTAAAATCTTTTCTCTTGAAAGTGCAATTCCCTGATTCTCCACAAAATACGTAAGTAGTTCGAATTCCTTGAAACTTAAGTCTACCGGCTTTCCATCTATTTTCACCATATGAGCGGTCTTATCGATCTCAATTCCACCTGCTGAGATCGTCTCTTCCGCCGCAAGCGCATTCGTTCTGCGCAGGATCGCCTCTACTCTGGCAACCAGAATCTTCGGACTGAAAGGCTTGGATATATATTCATCCACCCCAAGCTCAAATCCCTGAAGCTCATCCCGTTCATCCCCCCGCGCTGTCAGCATGATGATCGGCACCTTTGATTCCTTGCGAATCTCCCTGCATGTCTGCCATCCGTCCATCTTCGGCATCATAACATCCAGAATAATAAGAGCGATATTCTTATCCTCATAGAACCGGTCCATCGCTTCCAGACCATCGCCCGCCTCGATCACCTCAAATCCTTCCCTCTGCAGAAAATCTTTGACCAGTTTCCGCATCCTGCTCTCGTCGTCTACTACCAGAATTTTTAATTTATCCATAAAAATGCTCCTCTCACTTTGGTATCTTCTTTTTCCCCATTGTAACACGAAAATGTGTTGCATATGTGAATTAATTTTCGATATGTAAGCAGTGAGAATTATATAAAAATAGCAAAAGAACTTTTTAAATAAATCAAGTCGGAGGCAGGCGTTTTATACGCCTGCCTCCTTTGTACCTATTTATCAAAATCCAGATATGCTCCTCTCATCGGACTGACAGCGTGTTCACTGAACAGCCGGAGTGCTCCTCTTTTATACCGGATTTCTCTCGGTTTCCAGTTCTTTCTTCTTTCTTCCAGAATGTTCTCAATCTCTTCCGGAGCTTTCTCTTCTCCGTTGATTCCGATGATATTGAGTTTTCTACCCATTACATCTATTTCGATCAGATCGCCTTCTTCTACCAGCGCAATCGGACCTCCATCCGCTGCTTCCGGACTGCAGTGTCCGATAACCGGACCCGTGGATGCTCCGGAAAATCTACCGTCGGTAATCAGCGCAATGCTGCGTCCCAGTTCTTTATCGCTGCTGATTGCTTCCGATGTATAGAACATTTCCGGCATACCGCTGCCTTTCGGTCCTTCGTACCGAATAAATACCGCATCACCTTTTTGCACTTTATGTTTCAGCACCGCATCCAGACATTCTTCCTCACTGTCAAACGGTCTCGCTCTTAATACTGCCCTGAACATCTCTTTCGGACATGCTGTATGTTTGATCACGGCTCCTTCCGGTGCCAGATTTCCTCTCAGCACAGCGATACTTCCGTCCGTACCGATCGCCTCATTATATGGACGAATAATATCTTGTTTCGTGACATTTACGCCGTAACGCTTATTGAATTCCTGAAGCCATTTATCGCATCGTTCATAGAATCCGTTTTGTTTTAACTCTTCCAGATTCTCTCCCAATGTCTTTCCGGTTATTGTCATCGCATCAAGATGCAGATGTTCTTTAATTTCTTCCATGATTGCAGGAACACCTCCTGCATAATAGAAGCACTCTGCCGGCCATTTTCCTGCCGGGCGTACATTTAAAAGATAATGTGCATTTCTGTGGAGACGGTCAAACGTATCTCCCGTGATTTCTATTCCCAGTTCATGCGCAATTGCCGGAATATGCAGCAGACAATTGGTGCTTCCGGAAATAGCTGCGTGAACCAGTATCGCATTTTCAAAGCTGTCCATCGTAACAATATCACTTGGACGCATGTTTTCCATTTTTGCAAGTTTTACAGACTGTCTTCCGGCTTCTCTTGCAAATGCGAGGAGATCCGGACTTGTTGCCGGCATCAATGCGCTTCCCGGAAGTGCAAGTCCAAGTGCTTCCGCCATGATCTGCATTGTAGAAGCTGTACCAATGAAAGAGCAGGCACCGCAGCTTGGGCAGGCATTATGTTTAGCCCAGTTCAATTTATCTTCGCCTATCTCTCCCCTCTGGTATTTCGCACTGTACATACCAAGCTGCTCCAGAGTCAGCATATCCGGCCCTGCATTCATTGTTCCTCCCGGTACAACGATTCCCGGCATATTCACACGGCAAAGCCCCATCAGATTGGCCGGCATTCCTTTATCACAGCTGGCCAGATATACTCCTGCATCAAACGGAGTCGCATTTGCCTGGATTTCAATCATATTTGCAATCATCTCACGACTGACCAGACTATAATTAATTCCGTCTGTCCCCTGGCTTTCTCCATCACACATATCCGTGCAGTAATATCTTGCGCCGAAACCTCCTGCTTCTTCAATTCCTTTTTTCACTTCTTCTACCAGAATATTTAAATGCCCGCTTCCCGGATGACTGTCACCATAAGTGCTCTCGATAAAGACCTGTGGTTTTGAAAGGTCTTCCGGCTTCCATCCGGTTCCGATCCGGAGCGGATCCAGCTCCGGTGCAATTTTACGCATTTCCTGACTTCTCAAACAACTCATACTATCGTCCCTTTCTTTTCCCTTCACTAAATTTTATTTATGCAAAGAATGAAATAATCAATGCTACTACAAACCCTGTCGTTCCTACCAATGTTTCCATGATAGTCCATGTCTTTAATGTTGTTTTTTCATCCATTCCCACCAATGATTTTACCAGCCAGAATCCTGAATCATTAAAGTGCGAACATACGGTTGCCCCTCCTGCCACTGCTGCAGTCACACATGCCAGATAAAGCGGAGACAGCTCTGAAATTCCGGGTATTGCAGCAACAATACCTGCTGCCATTGTCATGGCTACGGTTGCAGATCCTACACAGATACGAACCAGTGCTGCGATAATGAATGCCAGCACTACCAGTGGAAGAGATGCAGAGGCAACTGCATTTCCGATCACATCACCGAGTCCTGAATACTGAAGTACATAGCGGAGCACACCACCACATGCTGTAACAAGCAGAATCATTCCTGTCGGCTCTAAAGATTTCGTCATAACCTTTTCCAGTTCTTCCAATGTATATCCGTGTTTAACTCCAAGTAAGAACATTGCTGCCACCGTTGCAATCAGAAGTGCCACAAATGGTTCTCCAAGGAAACTGAATACCGGCTGTAAAAATTGAAGTGCCGGTACAACTCCCGTTACAGAATCCAAAATAATCAACACCAGCGGAATCAGAATGATTCCTGCAATAGTCCAGAAATTCGGAAGTTTTGATTCATCAAAATCTTCTTGTTTTGACACATGTTCCGGTATCGGAACGAAGTATTTCTTTCCACAAATCGAACCCCACACCGGACCTGCAATGATCATAGAAAAGATACCGCAGAAAATTCCAACAAGGATTACCCATCCCAGATCTACGCCTAACATCGTAGCTACCAGTACCGGTCCCGGTGTAGGCGGAATAAATGCATGTCCTACAGCAAGGCCAGCCAAAAGCGGAATCACATAATATAAAGAAGACCGATTTGTTTTCTTTGCAAGTGAAAATGCCAGTGGAATCAGAATAATAAGTCCCGCATCAAAGAACACCGGCATTGCAATAACCAAACCTGTAATTCCAAGTGCCCATGCTGCTTTTTTATCGCCAAACCATCGCACCATTGTGACCGCAATGGTCTGTGCTCCTCCGGACACTTCAAGAATTGCCCCAAACATGGATCCTAGACCAACTAATAACGCAATCCCCTTCAGCGTATTACCGATACCATCATTTACTGCTGTAACAATAGTCTCTGCGGGCATCCCCGCAATCAAACCAATTGAAATTGCTCCGATCAAAATCGAAATCATAGCCTGGATCTTAAATTTAATTATCAGCACCAACAAAATAATAAGGCCAATAACAGCAGCAATTACCAGTCTTGTTGGATTTAAAGCAAGCGTTTCAGTTGCCATTTAAAAGTACCTCTCTTTCTCATTTCTCTTCTTCACATTTTTCTTTTTTCACATCAGACGTCTTATGTATCTTTAATAAAACTATACATTTTTTACGTTTTTTCGTCAATACATCAGATGTATTTTCTTTTTCTTCTCCCTTGTGCACAAAAAAAGAAGAGATTCCATTTTCAAAACCCCTTCTTTTTTGTCTATTTTTACCTATTCTTTTGAGGTTTCTTTCACATGTTCTTTCCAGATCTCCATTAACATCTGACGATTGTAGGTCAGATGCATCACCATTGCGCATCGCGCTCCTACCGGATCCCTCTCCATAATCGCATTCGTAACTGCGCGGTGTGTATCTATTGTTTCCTGTTTCAGCATATGATGTGTCAGATTTGCAAATGTCATAACGGCTGAATTAATGACCGGAATAAGCATCTCCACTACACGATTCTTGCTGCATTTCGCAATACAGGTATGAAATTCAATGTCTCTGGGAATATGGTTTTTCCCGCTTTTGTACATTTCTTCCGTTTCGTCACACAACCGCTTTAGCTGTATCAGATCCTCTTCATCCGCATTTTCCGCCGCACGAGCTGCAATTTCCGGTTCCATCATCAGACGTACATCACAAAGTTCTAATGCCAGCTTATACTTATCATGCAATTTCGATATTCCAAGCGGATCTTCTTCCGTGGAACTGGTACTGACTACGAATGTGCCGGATCCTCTTCTTACTTCAAGTATTCCTTTAGACACCAGCCCTTTAACCGCTTCTCGTATCGTACTTCTTCCTACCCCGAACATCTCCGCAAGTTCAAATTCATTAGGAATCTTTTGCCCTATTTCTACAGGTTCTTCCAAAATATACTTCATTAATTCATCTTCAATCTGCTCACCCAAAAGCCGTTTATCCACCTTCCCGTACTGATACATCTTTTTCACCTCTCACATTTATGATCAAAATATCTTCCGTATTCCTCATATATTTTCTAAACGAATACCAGACGTCATATGTCTGATATATTCATTATAAAGATTTCCATCATTTCCTGTCAAGTTTATTGCCATTTGCATCTATACATAATATCTACATCCCAAAACTCCTCTGAATCTTTTTGGCGTATGCATGGCAACTAAAAAAGATTCACTGAATCTTTTTGGTGTATGCATGGCAACAAAAAAAGCCGCAAATGCGGAAATTCTGACATTTCCTTTCATTCACGGCTAAAATGCATCTTTTATTTCTTTTCTCCGGCAAAGATAAATCCCATAAATCTGATAAATGTATATACTACCAAGATAACTGCGATAATCGTTTCAATCAGCACCAGATATTTGAGCGCCGGTATCGGCTGTCCCATATTTGCCAGGCAGGCCATTGTCTGCTTCGTAGCGATTGCACTGATTACGAATGGGAATGTAAATGCAGCATAGCTTGGATAGAATTTCAATTTCAGATATCCAATTGCTTTTACAAGTGCGAAAATATAGATCACGGTTGCCACTGCAAACATCGCTAAAAGGAACCCTCTTGACTTCGGTGTCACAGACTGTACATAACCTGCGATACAAAGACTTGTAGGCGCTGCGTAAATACAGATCAGCGGCTGTGCCGGTTCCGGTACTTCCGGACACTTCACATAACGGATCGTCACAAGTACCAGCAGAATAATCAGCGTTACGAATCCGAACCAGAACGCTGCAGTTCCGATTCCGAGCTGTTCATATGCCGGCGCCGTAACTGCTGCAACAGCAATTCCCACATATACGATGTAATAGCTTGCAAATACTTTCGGAAGCTGAAGTTTTAAGATGAACTTCACTGTAAAATAAACAATAAGCACAACATGCAATGCAATGGCAAAGAACCAGATATACATAGCTGCCGCTCCGATGAACGGTTTCACATAAGTGCTGAGCAGCATAAGTGCCATAGGAAATGTTCCCGCTACACTTGCCATGATCGGATTCTTCATATCCTCTTTGATCATCTGAGGAAACATAATCAACTTCGCAAGAATCAAGATCAACAAAAATGCTGCCACGATACCGCACACAGAACGGATTCCCTCACCATAGCTTTGTAATAAATTTCCCAGTGCCGCAAATCCAAGCATAACCCCACAAAGAGGTACCGGGACTTTTTTAATCATATCTTTCATGTCACTCTCTTCCTTTCTGTTCTGTCAAAAATCTATTCTCAACCGGTGAACTTCCGGACAATACATTGCCGGAAGTTCCCATATTTCTCTAGATTTCAGCGAGTGTTCTTCTTGGTGCCGGTTCATCAATCTCATCCAGATTCTTGATACCAAGCTCGCGACAGACGATCTGAGCAACTTTCCATGTACACAGTCCTGTAAAGAAAATGCACTGTTCTTTATGTTCGCCTTTTCCTTTATCAAACTCCTTCGTCAGAACTCTGCAGCAGATTGCATTTTTCTGGTTTGCAACTTTGAACCAGTCATGCAGTTCTTTTGTCAGCTCCATACATTTCACGCTCTTTGGATTTGTCGGGCCATCCTGCTCTGTACGTCCAAAGAACATTCCGAGTGCCAAAATGCCGCCATTAAATGCTCCACATACACATCCTGATTTTCCGGCTCCAACTGCCATACCGGAAGCCATTGCGATAACCTCTTCCGGAACATCCAGTTTGAATTCGTCACGAATCGCACTGATCAGTGCTTCACAGCAATAGTATCCACCTTTAAATTTTTTCTCCGCTACCTGCTGTACCGCTCTTGGGCTGATTTCTGTTACTCCAATATTCATTTTTGTTTCCTCCTTCGTGTATCAATTACCTGAAGGATATTTTATCATATTGCATTTTTATACACTAATTTATAATTTTAATAAATATATTTGCATTTTCTATAAGTTAAAATTTTCA
>JBJENH010000152.1:0-8298 GCA_051880095.1 Bariatricus sp.
CCCGTCCCCCAGTCACCCGTCCCCCAGTCACCCGCACCTCCCCCAGTCACAGTCACCCCCCTACATCTCTGCATATTTTTCCGCAATCATCCCCACAGCCTGTTCGATCCCAATCAGATCCCGGTCGATGTACATATCATAATGATCCGCCTGTCCCCAGATCATTTTCGTATAATGCTCATAATATTTTTTCCGTTGTTGATCCATCTTCTTCACAAGGCGTCTTGCTGCCTGCCGTGAGAGATTTTCCTGTTTCATTTTGTGTTCGATTCTCTGCTCCAGCGGAGCGGATACGAATACGGAGAGAACATTTGCATCCGTATCCCGCAGTACATAATCTGCGCATCGTCCGACAAAAATGCAGCTTTCCCGTTCTGCGATATGCCGGATCTCGTGGCTTTGGAGCTGGAACAATACTTCCGATGTGGGAAGCCCTCTGGTAACGCGATGGTTACCTTCGTGGACGGTCTGGAACAGGTATGGATTGGTCGCTTTTTCATCGGAGGACTCCAGTGTCTTTACGGCAAGTTCTCCGTACTGGCAGGCCAGATACAGTAGATGCTTTTCGTACACTTTGATGCCCAGCCGTTCTGCGAGCCGCACGGCGATCTCATGACCACCGCTTCCGAATTCTCTTCCTATACAGATTATTTTGTTTCTCATTTTAGGACACCCCTTCCTATTTCACTAAAGTATTCTTCACTGTTTCCGGAAGTTCCACCGGATCACTCTCTTCCTTAAAATCTATTTTTGCCTCAAATGCCACATCTGCGCCTGCCACCAGAACCTGTACATTTCCTCCGGTACTGATCACGATACTTTTGATCTTGTCATTTCGGATTACTATCTGAATGCTTCCGCTGTCAAAGGTGATATCCATGCCTTCTGCTTCGGATGCAATTGCGTAGGCGACTGCTTTCATGCCTTTCTGATCGAGAGACACGGAATAAATATATTCTCCGTTATCTTCGCTGCATGTAAATTCCGCATTGAGGCAGATCTGATATGCCAGATCCAGCAGTTTTGCTGCGTCGGCTCCTGACACTTCATTTTCCATCAGTGTATCGCCGTTCTGGTTACATATCTTCTCATCTGTAAGATAGAAAGCAAAACCGTTCTTTTGGATAGAACTGATTTTTGTGCCTTCACAGTTCCAGCGATAATAATCCAGTGTATCATTCAGGGTCAGAGGGCCGCAGTCTGCTTTTAATAAAAGTGCTGCGCGTACAAATTCCTCTTCATTCAGTGTCGCCCATGCATTTGCCATTCGAATTCCGTCTTCCGTGATTGTTCCGGATGTTTCTATTTCCCCGCCGACGATTGCCTTTCTCACCGCTTCCGGTATCTGTACCTTATCGGAGTGCTCCGGCTGCAGATCGAGCTCCGCTGAAACATCAAATGAGGTTTTCTCCGAGTCATTCAGTACTCCACTTCCGGAAAAGCTCAGTTTGGACGCTTCATCATCTGCTTCCACCAATTTGACCTCAATCGAATAGGTGTCTGAAAGTATGTCTGAGACAGACGGCATCAGCAGTTCCAGGATTGCTCTCGCATCATCGTCTTCTGCTGTGATCGTATAGGCCCCGTCCTTCTCCCGAATTTCCACATGCTGATACAAAGTGATTGCCTGACTCAACAGATTGGAATAGTCCGGGAAGGTTTCGCCCACTTCATAGGCTGTTCCATTTTCCAGCAATACGATTCCGTCGCAATAGTAAAGTGTCTGCTCTCCCTGCGAAATAGCTGTCACCTTATTTCCTTCCACTTCAGTTCGGAATATCTCCGCCGAGAAATTCATTTTCTTTGAATCAATTTTTGCTTTTACGTCCAATTTCATGTTTAAATCCTTCTGTTCGGAATATTCCTTCAAAAGTTCATACGCTTTCATTCCGGTCATCAGGTCCGGAAGCAGGAAAAATGCAGTTGTCCCGGAAATTCCCAGAAGCAGTGCAAGCACGACCAGAAGTACGATCGGCCATTTCTTCTTTTTTTTCTTTGCTTTCTTCTTCTCTGATTGTTTCTTCGTTTTCACAGCGCCTTCTTGCTCTTCTTCCTCGTTCTCTTCCGATTCTTCTTCTATTTCTTCTTCCTCATCCTCATCTTCCGATGCCGTTTTTTGTTTTCTTCCTTTGACAGCATTTACAATCTTCAGTATCAGTTTTACGAAAAGCAGCAGAACGCCAAATACCAGCAGTGCAGCAATCAGCCATACCCACCATACATTTACAGTCCGGATTACCGCAACTTCCACATCCTGACTTTGCACCTCAAATGCCAGATAGCTTCCGATGGTCTCTGTATCGACCGTTTTCCAGTCATCCGGATCCTTGACATAAATCTCCAGATTATCCGGATCGGTATCTGGTGCGAGATAGCGGATCGTATGCGTATCCTCGCCGTCATCCGGGATCGATATTTTCCACTGCTCCACGATTTCGCGCCCGACCTTCATACCACGAAAGCTTTTTTTCAGGAACTCATTCCAATCTTTCGCGAGATTGTCAAACTCGGATGGTGTATTGGGGCGCGTTGTCACAACCGCATCAGCTTCATCATCGAACTGTCCTTCAATAAAGAAAACCGGACGGCCATCGTTTCTTGTCTCCCCATTTGAGAGTGAAGTCACATACGGCGTATAGACAGCCTTCACCACTGTGTCCAGATGCAGTTCTGTCAGTTCATCTTTATCCCAGAATCCATAGTAACCGTCCTTTTCGGGGATGCTCGGGTAAATGGATTCATCAAAGGATTCCCCATATGTAAACGGAACTTTTTTGACCACTTCATCGTCCGCTGTAAAAGTAATGCTTAATTTTGAAAATGCTTCCGGAATCGTTGTATTCTGATTCAGGAGTTCTTCGTAGGTGATCGGCTGCGCTTTCCCGGTGTAGCTCCTTCCGTTTATTCCGGTCAGCGTATCCGAAACGAAATAATTCTCCACAAAAATTCCTGCATTTACCCCGGAAACAGCTCCCACATAATCCTTATAGGATTCAATATTTACCATACTGTAGCAGCCGGCTACTGTACTGGAATCACCACTTAAGTCCTTTGTCACTCCGGATCCGACGATCCCTCCGATATTCTTTTTGCCGGAAAGCGTACATTTGGCGAAACACCGTCGAATGACGGAAGAGGTAAGACCGGCAATCCCACCCACATAATCTCCGTTTTCGCTGGTCACATTTCCATACCCTTCGGAGTTGCTGATGAGTCCGAGATCCATCTTGCCGCAGATGCTTCCTGCATAACTGCGTTTGGAAATCACCTCTCCGGTATTGACACATTTCTGAATGATCGCCTTGACCTCCAGCTTTCTGCTCTCTGTGCTGTCCAGATTCGCGGAAATGTCATCTTCCGGATCCAGTTCATACTCCATTGCCATAGAACCGGCAATTCCACCTACATTGATGTCGCCATTCACACTGCCGCTATTCTGACAGTCCACCGATTTTCCAAGGGTGACCAGGTCTATATCAATTTCCGAACTGTCAACCAGAATATCCCCTTCTCCGTCTCCACGGAAGAGCTCCATCGCCGTATCGGAAATCTGATTGATTTTTTCCTGAATCGCTTTCAGATCTTCTGTCAGTGTTCCCGAAGTACCGGACACCTCGCCATTTAAAAGCCGCATTTGTCCGGACATTCCATAAATAGCCGAAGAAAGTCCGCTTAAGGAGGTTGTCACGGATATCTGCGTTGATGCACTGATGTTCCCGCTGGCCGAAGACTGTCCGCTTCCTTCGGCACTTCCTCCCGACACGCCTGCCGTGATCTCACCTCCGGAAACGACCGCACCGCCGCTCACTCCGCCGCCGGGGGTAACAACAGCGCCTCCGCCGCCTGCTGCCGCACTGCTTCCTTCCGCCTCCGCCTGTGACGGTGAAACGGATACACTTCCGCTGCTGCCGGACGAGCCATTTCCATTGACCGAGCTGGTTATAGTCCCGGAAGTTCGGATATTTTTCGCAGCCCCCGCCGCACTGTCCGCGTAATCTGCGATCCGGTTCAGCCGGGAAGTAATATTTCCGACTCCGTCATTTGCATCATTCATCGCAACACTCATCAATGCGTCCAGTTCATCAAACTGGCGTTCCAGCTTTGCAAGCGTACTTTCTGTAATGTTCTGCGCTATGTAAGGCTCCATCTGGCCGGATATTCCTCCCACATCCTTCCGTCCGTATACAGCAGAAGTATTTTCACACCCCTCTACATATCCGCAGCTGCGCCCTGCGATTCCTCCAATGTTATATCCAATATGAGGATATCCGACCGGAGCCTGGTTGACACAGGACAAAAGAATTCCGGAAGAATATCCCGCGATCCCGCCTGTGTCCGATGAAGCCATCGTGGTATCCATGGATGAGAGTTTGGTGGTATCCATGGAGAAATCAATATCCAGATCTTCCGGGTGGATCGCCGGATCCACACTGGTCGTATTGATATATGCATTGTTCGTACAGTCCCGGATCTCTCCCAGATTGCACCCGGCAATCCCGCCGGTCATCCGGTCGCCGATGACGGAACCGCTGATGCTGCATCCCTCCACATGACCGGACGAGGCATTGATACCGACGATCCCTCCTACATTGCGGTCACCCTCCACATGACCGGTGAACTCACAGCCGGTGATCGTCCCATAATTCTCACCTGCGAGACCACCAACATTTTCACCAGTCTCAGAGGAAATCTCAGCGCCGCTGACATACAGGTTCTTAACCACCGCATGTTCCAGAAGCACGCCAAAGAGTCCGGAAGGCGACATACTCTCAGTCAGCTTCAGTCCGCTGATCGTATGACCGTTCCCATCAAACACCCCGTCAAAAATCGGAATGGACGCTTCTTCTACATTTGCCAAAGAAATATCTTCCTGCAGCACGACCGTTTTCCCTTTGGACCAGGTGTCCAGCGTACAGTGCTCTGCCAGCTCTTTAAAATCCTCTACTGTATCGATATAAATCGTTTCCGTCTCTTCGGCAGCAGACACATCCGGAGACAGTGAAAGAATAAAAGTGCTCAGCATTGCAATCACTGTCACGAATGCGATTACCCTGTTATGTTTCGTCATTTTCATCTTCTGCTCCTTCCTCGGCCACCTTTCCGGAGATTACATTCAGATTGACATCTCCGTCTACCGTCGCACGTACTGTACCACTGATCGTTCCATGTATTTCTCCGCGGACCACGCCTTCCACACGAATCTTTCCGTGAGAAACGGCAGTCTGCTCTTTCACCGGCATGGAGAAGGATGTTTTATCAACGATCTTACTTCCAAGAAGAAGAATCTGCGGCAGAACAAACATGACCAGAATAACGGAAATAATCGTTCCTCGTCCGATACTTCCGATACCGACGATCGCTGCGTCAGATGTCATCTGCCCGACCAGAATTCCTGCCATAGAAAGTACGGTTCCGGATGTGATGATGGTCGGAAATGCAAAATTCATCGTTTCAATGATCGCCTGTCTGTGATGCATCTCTCGCTTCAGCTCATTAAACCGGCTTGCTATGACAATTGCATAGTCGATATTGGCACCCATCTGGATTGAACTTACTACCAGATAACTCATGAAAAAGATCGGCTTATCCATGATAGTAGGAATTGAGAAATTGATCCAGATCGCACCCTGAATGACCAGAATCAGCAGAATCGGCATGCCCGCTGATTTAAAGGTAAACAAAAGCACAACAAGCACGATCAAAATCGACACAATCGTAACCACCAGGTTATCTGTCTCAAAAGATTTCTGGAAATCATATTCTGTGGTAGACTCCCCTACAACGTAAATATTTCCGTCCGGATAATACAGTTTCGCGGTATCACGCAGCGTATCCAGGAACGCATACGTCTCATCCCCGCTCACAGGAAGATTCAGATATACCAGAATACGATTGTATTCATCCCCCTGAAGCTGCTTCTTGGCACTTTCCATCATCGTTTTCGCCTCATTCAAAAGATCTGCCTGTTCTTTATCCAGCGTCGCGATCCCAGAATCGATCTGATCACATGCAAAGAGAAGAATATCGATCAGCGGGACATTATAAGTGGAAAGATTTCCTATGATTTCTCCATATTCCTCATTTTTAGCAGCATAAGCCGCGTACACCATCTGCGCCACTTCATAATCCAGATCAGTCAGTTCTGCAAACTGCCTCGGCGTCAGCTTATCCGCCAGCATGTATCCATCCATAGCCTCCACATTGGAAAGTCCCATTGTGTAATCGACTTCCTCGAACGTCTCTAACTCCTCGAGTAACTTCTTTTCCGCATCATAATCGCCCTGCGGCACCACAAGTGCCACATAATTTTCCGCCCCGAACGTATCCTCGATCATATTTTCCGCGATCTGTGTCGTATTCAGCTTCGGTGTATTCAGAATACTGTAGCCGTACGCGTATGGGCAGTGATTGGACAAGATAAATGTAAGAATCAACACGCCAAGAAAAACCGGCGGGATCACGAATCTTGTCGCATAGGCAAATTTTCCTACAAACGGAATTTTCGGGATAAAGCTCCGGTGCGCTGTTTTCTCCATCAGCGGGCCAAACAGCATCAAGAGTCCCGGCATGACAACAAACACCGAAAGCAGTGCATACAAGATTGCTTTGATCAGGCAGATCGCCATATCCGGTCCGATTTTAAACTGCATGAACATCATGGCGATCAGGCCGCCGATCGTCGTAAGACTGCTGGCTCCTATTTCCGGAATTCCTTTGCTGAGCGCTACGATAACAGCTTCCCTGAGCGGCAGTGTCTCGTGCTCCTCTTTAAAACGGTTGCAGAGAATGACCGCGTAGTCCAGTGACAAAGCAAGCTGCAGAATACTGGTTACTGAATTGGATACGAACGAAATCGTCCCCAAAAGGAAATTACTTCCCAGATTCAGAATCATAGCAGTAACGAAAGTCAGAAGCAGAACCGGCACTTCAGCCCACGTCTGAGAAGTAAAACAAAGTACCGCGATCACGATCAAAGCCACCCACACCATGATGACACTGACCTCACTGTCCAGAATCTCCGCCTGCTGATCTCCCAGCTCTGTGGAAATATAATAATCCTGATCTGAGACCAGTTCCTCCACCTCTTCCAGTGCATCCAGACATTTTTCATCGGAATCCGCATAGTCAAACGTGATCGTATAAAGCGCAGATACATCTTTATAGTCCTCATCTTTGTCAAATGTGACACTTTGAACTCCTTCAATTTCCGTAAGCTCTTCGTATAATTCCTCCGCCTGTGCAAGTGTGATATTCGCCGTCATAACTCTGGCACTGCCATAAGTGATAAATTGCTCCTCCATAATATCAAGGCCTTGTCTCGCCTCCGAATCATCCGGCAGATACTCTGCCAGTTCATTCTCAACCTTTACCCAGCTCTGCGAAATTACAGAAAAAATAATGGCAATGATCGTAATCAGAAAAAACAGATTCCGTTTATCCACGATAAACGTCGCCAACTTCATCATAAAATCATTCCCCTTTTTTGGCTGTTCTGTCATACCGCTGCACTCCTCCTTTCAGCAATGATTTTAGACCTGAAGCCATTGTTACAAAAGACTGTTAATTGACATTTGTACATTAAAATGATAATATAATCACAGATAAACAGCAAGAGACAGTTCCACTCAACAGTAAGATAAGTTGCATAATCAATGAAATGTTTCCAAACCCGGAGGAGAATAATATGGAGAAAAAAACAGATCTTAGAATTGAAAGAACCTACCTTTTCCTGCACAATGCATTTACCGAATTGCTGGAGGAAAAGCGTTTTGAAGATTTTACCGTGAACGAATTATGTGAACGGGCCATGATCCGCCGCACCACCTTTTATAAACATTTCGCGGATAAATATGAATATTTTACATTTTATATGAAAGAGATATGTGAAAGTTTCCAGAAACAGCTCCCGCCCGATGTCACAACCGATGACCTCAATACCTATTTCCTTTATATGTGCCGGGAGCTTCTGCACTTTATGGAACAGCACCAGAAACTTGTTTTGAATATTTGGGACAGCAATATGTTCCCGATCCTGCTGGATAATCTTTCCCAAAATATTATGTACGATGTGCTTAGCGTGCTTCGAAATATGAACGCTGACAAGAAGATGAGCGAAATACAAATGGAAGGCATCGCTGCCTTCTATTCCGGCGGGCTGCTCAATACACTCCGCCTGTGGATCATGCGCAGAACTCCTATCGATGAAGAGCAGTTTCTGCTGGTGATTTCTGATTTTTTGAATAGATGAAGGAGACAGAGACAGGGGGACAGGTTCCGTGACTCACAAGTGAGTCACGG
>JBJENH010000153.1:0-8284 GCA_051880095.1 Bariatricus sp.
AGAGGTTGTCAAAAAAATAACAAAGCTTGTATGGGGTATGGAAATACGCTATAATGAAATGTAGAGTGTACGTTTTAAAATGGAATAGAAAAACGTTAATTTCATGAATCACGAAGGGAGAAACATTATGAACGTATTAGTAATTAACTGTGGAAGTTCTTCACTGAAATTCCAGCTCATTGACTCTGAATCAGAGGCAGTTCTGGCAAAGGGACTTTGCGAAAGAATTGGTATCGACGGAAGACTGACCTATCAGCCGACAGGCGGAGAAAAGCTTACAGAGGATAAACCAATGCCGACTCATACAGAAGCGATCCAGTACGTGCTCGATGCACTGACAGATGCAAAGACCGGTGTTGTTAAGAGTCTGGACGAGATCGGAGCAGTCGGACATCGTGTACTTCACGGCGGAGAGAAGTATTGCGAATCTGTTATCGTTACACCGGAAGTAAAAGACGTGATTGAAGAGTGCATCGACCTCGGACCACTTCACAATCCGGCAAACCTGACAGGTATCGTAGTATGCGAGAAATTGATGCCGGGTACTCCGAATGTAGCTGTATTTGATACTGCATTCCATCAGACAATGCCTAAGAAAGCATTTATGTACGGAATCCCATATGAATACTATGAAAAATACAAAATCAAACGTTATGGATTCCATGGAACCAGCCACAGATATGTTTCCAGAAAGACAGCAGAATTCCTGGGAGTACCATATGAAGAGACCAGAACCATCGTATGCCACCTTGGAAACGGTTCTTCTATTTCCGCAGTTTTGAACGGAAAATGTGTAGATACTTCTATGGGACTTACACCTCTGGAAGGTCTTGTGATGGGAACCCGTTCCGGTGATATCGACCCGGCGATCATTGAATATATTGCCAAGAAGGAAGGCCTTGGAATCTCTGAGATTCTGAACATGCTGAACAAGAAATCCGGTGTTGCCGGTGTATCCGGTGTATCCAGCGATTTCCGTGATCTTGCGGCAGCTGCAGCAGAAGGAAATGAGCGCGCTGCACTTGCACTTGATATGTTTGTATATCGTGTTGCTAAATACATCGGAAGCTACGCAGCGGCAATGAACGGCGTAGATAACATCGTATTTACGGCAGGTATCGGAGAAAATGACGGAACGACAAGAGAAAGAATCTGTTCATATCTTGGATATCTTGGAGTTGAGATCGACAAGGAAGCAAACTCAAAACGTGGAGAAGAAATGATTATTTCCACACCGGAATCCAAAGTGAAGGTTCTTGTTATTCCGACAAACGAAGAACTTGCAATCGCAAGAGAGACAGTTGCACTGTTATAGTACTATATTTAGTATAGAAACCTTAAAATTCGTAAATAATCTGGTTGACAAATGCTTTTTACATGGTATAATAGACTAGGTGTGAATAGGAGTTAAGAGTATGTTATTAAACCTATCCGACGTCTTATCTGAACCACATAAGACCATAGAAGAGAACGTTGTTCCCGAGATGAAGCAGGTTGCGATTGGCGGAAGAACATTTCCGGTGGACAAGATCAGTCCTCTGCATATCCGTATCGAATATGCGGGTGATAAGAAGCTTCATATTACCGGCGAGTCATCGCTTACCGTGATCATTCCCTGTGACAGATGTCTGGATGATGTTGCGGTAGACCTTGAACTTGATATTGAGAAGAATGTGAATACCGATATGGATTGTGCCGATGATGATGACGATTCCGATGAAGCGAATTACATTGACGGATATCATCTTGATGTAGAGCAATTGCTCTATAATGAGATTTTAGTAGGGTGGCCGACGAAAGTTCTATGTAGCGAAGACTGTAAAGGGATTTGCAGCGTGTGTGGCCAGAACCTGAATGAGGGTACATGTGACTGCGAAGACACAAGTCTGGACCCCAGAATGTCAGTTATCCGCGATCTTTATAAGAATTTTAAGGAGGTGTAACCTATGTCAATTTGTCCAAAGAATAAATCTTCCAAAGCAAGAAGAGACAAGAGAAGAGCGAACTGGAAAATGAGCGCACCGAATCTTGTAAAATGCAGCAAATGTGGAGCTCTTATGATGCCGCACAGAGTTTGCAAGGCTTGCGGAAGCTACAACAAAAAAGAAATCGTTACTGTTGAATAATAGTGATGTGAAGAGATCGGGAAGGATTCCAGAAGAACTGGGGTCCTTCTTTTTTTGTTGCTTTGCATACGACAAAATGGTTCGGTCGAACTGACACAGTCAAACACAGAAGAAGAAAGGAAAGGATATGAGAGAAAGCAAAGAAACGGAGATGAAAAAGCGTGCCGCAGTATACTGCCGGGTAAGTACTGCAGAAGAACTGCAGGAGGATTCGTTTGAGATTCAGAAATTCTATTACATGAATCAGATTCAGAAAAGTCCGGATCTGGTTCTGGCGGATGTATATGGGGATAAGGGGAAAAGCGGAAGATCCATGCAGGGAAGAACGGAATTTCAAAGAATGATCCGGGATTGTGAGAACGGGAAGATTGATCTGATACTGACAAAATCCATTTCGCGGTTTGCAAGAAATATGGGAGACTGTATTTCGACCATCCGCAGACTTCAGGAAATGGGAATACCGGTCATATTTGAAAAAGAGGCGATCAACACAGAAGACGACAGGAATGAGCTGTTTCTTTGTATCCTTGCGACCATTGCACAGGAGGAAAGCAACAGTATCAGCAGGCATCTGAACTGGTCGAGAAGAGAACGCTGCCTGAAAGGAAGACCGTATGGGGAAGTCTCTTATGGATACCGCGCAGGAAAACCGGACCACATCTGGCGCATCGAAGAATCGGAGGCGAAGCGTGTAAGGACAGCGTTTGAAATGGCATCGAAGGGATATTGCTATATGGATATCCGTGCGGTTCTGCAGAAAATGGAGGATGAGGAGAAAACCGGGAAAAAGTGGGGGCAGTGTGTGTTGAGTTATATGCTCACCAATCTGTATTATACCGGAGATTATCTGTCAAATAAGACCTGTGAGATCGAAACCGGACATGGAAAGGTGCGGGTGAAAAATAAGGGACAGAAAGAACAGATCTATATCGAAGGTCATCATGAACCACTTGTCAGCAGAGCCAGATTTGAGCGGGTACAGAAACTGATGCAGATGAGACTGCTGAACTCTAAAAAGACAAGATTTACCGAGGAAGAACGAAGATTTCTGGAAGACTGTAAGGAATCGTATCACAATCTGGCAGAGAGGTGACAGTATGGCTGTGAAAAAAATCATAAAGAAAGAAATTACGAATCCGCAGACAATCCCGAAGAAAAAACTGCGCGTTGCTGCTTACTGCCGTGTCAGTACTGAACTGGAAGGCCAGCAGAGCAGCTTCAAAACGCAGGTGGAAGTTTACAGAGAGCGAATCGAGCAGAATCCTGATTGGGAAATGGCAGGGATCTATGCAGATCAGGGAATCACAGGGACGAGTACGGCAAGGCGAAAAGAATTCATGAGAATGATCGATGACTGCGAAGCCGGGAAGATCGATTACATTCTTACGAAAAGCATTTCCAGATTTGCGAGGAATACTCTGGAATGTCTGTCCTATATCCGGCATTTACAGGAACTGGGAATCCAGATTCTTTTTGAAGAAGATAATCTGGATACGGGACAGTACTATTCTGAAATGCTGCTTACGGTTCTGGCCGCATTTGCCCAGGAAGAGAGCCGCTCGATTTCCAGCAATATCAAATGGGGGATCCGAAAACGGTATCAGGAGGGAATCGACCGCTGGGTGAAGCTGTATGGATATGAGAGAAATGAAAATGGTACTTATCAGATCAATCCCGATGAAGCGGCGGTGGTGCGCGATATATTTGCACGTTATGAAAAAGGAATGAGTATGGCGAAGATAGCAGAATATCTGACAAAGCAGAATTGTCTGACGCCGCACGAAAAAGTGAAATGGGACGGAAAACAGGTTGCGTCCATCCTTGAAAATGAAAAGTATGCCGGGGATATCATGCTGCAGAAGATGTACACGGTGGATCATCTGACTCACAGAATCGTGAAAAATGACTGTACAACCGTGCCGGCTTATTATATAGATCATCATCATGAGCCTATTGTCTCACCAAAGACGTTCCAGAGAGTGAGGAGGATCCGGAAAATGAAGAGCCGAAAAGGACAGACGGTACAGTATCCGTTCGATGACAAACTGCGTTGTCCCTTCTGCGGCAGTTCACTGGTTCAGCGTAAGCTCTACATTCAGGACGGTGGAAAAGGATGGAACTGCGAGCGCGGAGGGGATGCATGCCATCATTTTCTGATTCGCTCCCATTATGTGGAATCTGCGATGCTTCAGGCTTACCGGATGATCGAACCATCTGAGATCAATGCGGCGGAGGCGATGCATTTGCCGGTGCCTTCTGCAGAAGCGGAGAAAATGAGAAGGTGGAAAGAGGAAAATCCGGTTCTGAAAACGGTGGAATATTACTGGCTGGATGAATTGGTTGATCACATTACATTTGATGAGAACAACAATATGCACGTCTTTTGGAAATGCAGCGTCATGACCATGGTACCGACCGGCATCACGAAGGAAAAAGATGATCCGATACATGTTGCAAAACTACAAAGAGCATACGAAGAGAGACAAAAGCAAAGAGAACAGGAAAAGAGGGTTGTGTGATGAAGATACGATGTATTCCAAAGACGAGAGAGCTTCGTAAAAAGCGGGTTGCCGCTTACTGCAGAGTCAGCACGAATCTGGACAGTCAGGAAGAGAGTCTTCAGATTCAGGAGGAATCTTATAAACACATGATCGAGAACAGGGAGGACTGGGAATTTGCAGGGATTTATTCTGATGAAAAGAGCGCGACAAATGCCGTCTCCCGGGATGGATTTCAGAAAATGATCCTCGATGCAAAAGAAGGACGGCTGGATCTGATCCTTGTGAAAAGCATTTCCCGGTTTTCCAGAAATATTGTAGACTGTCAGTATTATGTGCGGGAGCTGAAAGGGTGTCAGGTGGAAGTCCTGTTCGAACGGGAAAATCTGCGGACGTTTGAGCCATCCAGCGACATGATGTTTTCGATCCTCGGAGCGATCGCACAGGATGAAAGCAGAGCCATCAGTGACCGCGTCCGATGGGGATACCGGATGCGGTTTGCAAGAGGAATTTATAATATGGGCAATAACCGTGTTCTGGGATATGACACGGTAAATGGCCGCCTGGTGCCAAACCGTGATTCCTGGATGATACGGGAGGCATTTGAGTTATTCTCCATAGGAAATACATACCGCAGGATTGCTGATACAATCAATCAAAAAGGAGGACACCGGATTTCCGGTGACAGGCCGCTTTCGGAATCGAACATCCGCGTGATCCTGCGAAATGAGATCTATGCAGGAGACAGACGGCTGCAGAAAACAGCTCCCATAAATTTCCTGACGAAAAAACCGGATTCCTCTATCCCGTATCAGAGCTATTATTTTCCGAATGAACATGAACCCATCATAGAGAGGGAACTGTGGGAGAGGGTCCAGAATATGCTGGATGAGAGAAAGGAAAATGCCAGAAAAGGAATCTTCAAACGATCCGGGAAACACCATGTGCTGTATGGAATCTTATTCTGTGGGAAATGCGGTGCTCCGTATGTGAGAAAAACATATTACACGCATCATGCGGATAAAAGCAGGGATACGAAATATAAAGCATGGAGCTGCAAAGAGCGGCAGAAGGGGAAAAAGGGAAATGGATGCAGGAACGTTATTGTGAAGGAAGAAGAGATATTGGAAAGAATTAAAAACGAACTGGAGTGGAACTTTGGTGAGACAGAACTGTTTGATGAAGGTGAGTTTCTGCGTATTTTGGAGAGGGTCGAAATTACGGATGGGAAAGTTTGGGTGAAGCGGATAAATCGTTAAGAACATATGCTGTTTCTTGAATAAAATGGTCTGTTATGATAAGATGGAAACAAATTTATCGGTGGAATGATTGATGAGAATGAAAACGGAAGGAGCAAATTGTAATATGGGAAGATTTGTAAATCCTGACAACAGTGCATTTCAAGTTGCACTTAATTCAGAAATCTATATTGATAAAACCGGAATTCTTGAGTATACGAATAAAGTGCTCAATACAAAACAGGCTATGATTTGTAATAGCCGTCCGCGTCGCTTCGGTAAATCGATTACTGCAGATATGCTGGTGGCTTATTACAGTAAGGGCTGTGATTCAGAGGAGATGTTCAGCAAGTATCAGATCGGAAAAAGTGAAACATTTAAGAAACATTTGAATCAGTACGATGTTATACATTTTGATGTACAATGGTGTGCTATGGATGCGGGATCTGCAGAAAATACAGTAAATTATATTAACTGCTCAATTATCAGCGAGTTAAAGGAGCAGTATCCGGGTACGATTCCTGACACAGTAGAGTCTCTCTATGGCGCAATGTCCTATCTGTATGCTGCTGTCGGCAGGAAATTTGTTGTAATCATAGACGAATGGGATGTATTGATTCGAGATGAAGGAGCGAACAAGAAAGTACAGGATGAATATATTCATTTTCTGCGAGGGATGTTTAAAGGGAGTGAACCGACAAAATTCATAAGTCTGGCATACCTTACCGGCATATTGCCGATAAAAAAGATGAAGACGCAGTCTGCTTTGAATAATTTTGATGAGTTTACGATGTTAAGGCCGGGTGTTTTTGCTCCGTATATTGGATTTACTGAAAATGAAGTAAGAGAACTGTGCGGTAAATACGGGAAGAAGTATGACGAGGTGAAACGTTGGTACGATGGATATTTATTATCAGAGTACCAGGTCTATAATCCGAAAGCGGTGGTCAGTGTCATGCTTCAGGGAGATTTTCAGAGTTATTGGTCACAAACGGGTACTTATGAATCCATCTTGCCGCTGATTAATATGGATTTTGACGGATTAAAAACAAATATAATCGAGATGCTTTCGGGAGCATCCGTTAAGGTAGATGTGAATTCGTTCCAGAATGACATGGTAAGTTTTGCCGATAAGGATGATGTCCTGACGCTGCTGATCCATCTGGGATATCTTACTTATGAGCAGAGGAGTCAATTGGCAAGTATACCGAATGAGGAAATTCGTCAGGAATTTTTGGTGGCTACAAGAAAAAACAAATGGAATGATTTGATAGAATTCCAACAGGATTCTATGCAATTACTCGAAGCAACACTTGATATGGATGATGAGCAGGTCGCTGAGATAATTGAAAAAATTCACAAAGAATATACTTCTGTGCTTCAATATAATGATGAAAATTCATTAAGCTGTGTACTTACGATCGCTTATTTGAGCTCAATGCAGTATTATTTTAAACCTGTCAGAGAATTGCCTGCGGGAAGAGGATTTGCAGATTTTGTTTTTATTCCCAAATCGGAATTTGTAAATGATTTTCCGGCTTTGCTTGTGGAATTGAAATGGAACAAAAATGTAAAAACTGCAATGGATCAAATAAAAGAACGAAAATATCCAGAGTCACTGGAGAGATATTCAGAGGATATTCTTCTTGTAGGGATTAGTTATGACAAGAAAACGAAAGAACATTTTTGTAAAATTTTAAAGTATGAAAGGTAGGAGAACTTATGAATAACAGATGCTTCAAATATCTCCCGGACGGATCCGAGTCCTACCTCTCTCTGAATGATTATTTCGTCAGTTTTGATGAGAATCTTCGAATCAACGAATTCCCATTTCTCCGGGCATTAGATGGTGTTACAGGAAGTGAGATCTATGCGTACCGTCATCTGGCAGATGAAGTGAGCAGCGAATTTCCTGCCTTTCATGACGAGGAAGACCACAATATTGCAAGTTTTCTGAATGAGAGGCTCATAGAATCCGGTGAGAACCGGGTGAAAGCGGAAAGAATTCTGGATCAGCTCAGTATGGGTTTGGCTTGTATGATTTTCTCTTTGAAAGAAGGTACAGAAGGCCGGAAAAAGAATGCGCTGACGGAAGCTGACTGGCGTTTCTGGAAATCCTGTACCCATGTCTTTTTTGTCGGAAGAGTGGCGGCAGGAGAAACCGGGGTATTTCTCGAGCGAAAAGTCATGGAATATCTGAAATATTTATCTGAATTTCAGAAAACGAAATGGCAGATTCCGGCGATACGGTTCTGCTGCGATGAGACAATCAAGACGATTTCTCTGATGGGATGTGCTAAGACGCAGGGAATTGCAGGAGATACGGTGTATGTCTTTGATTTCGGAAATACAGCAATTAAGCGCGGCAGGGCTGTTCGGCAGGGAGTGGATTATGAATTGACTGAACTGTCAAACCGGCTTC
>JBJENH010000154.1:0-1510 GCA_051880095.1 Bariatricus sp.
GGAACCTCCACCACATCCATATGATCATTATAGCTCTCTTGCTGCACCTGATACCCATTGCGATCCTTCACATACAATCGGTCACAATCATCCATGATCACCGTTACCGGCAAATCCTCCAGATATCGCAGAATCTCCTTCGTCACCTGGGGATCCAGGGTCGTCTCATAAAGCACATTTCCATTTTCTGCTTCGACGATTCGCCCGCCATTGTAGGACAGGAGCAGTCCGCCATATTCCTGAAGCTTCAGCACATCTCTCTCATAATGAAGCCCCGGAGACGGTCTTCCCGATACCAGCGCAATCCGAACTCCCTGTTCCTGTGCCCGCATCAGCACCCTGGCGGTATATTCCGGAATCTCCTTCTCATCGTTGGTCAGGGTTCCATCCAGATCCAGTGCAATTAATTTGTAATTTACATTTGTTAAAGCATCCTTTGTTGTATTATTCATTTTCTCCTCTTTCTTCTCATCTTCTCCAGTCTAAGTATAACTTTTTTTGCTATGTTCTTCAATCATTTCCAGTAAATAGAATCGGAAAAAGAAAGTTTTTGTTTCTTTTATTAAGAGTTTATTATAGAATACTGTTATCTGCTACAGGTAGAAATTAAAAAAGGCAGTTCTTGAAATCTGCCACATAGAAAGGTTTTAGACATGGAAAGAGAAAAATTCAAAAGTCGCCTTGGCTTTATCCTGATTTCCGCGGGATGCGCCATCGGCATAGGAAATGTATGGCGTTTCCCATACGTTGTGGGAAACAACGGGGGATCGATCTTTGTTCTTCTGTATCTCCTTTTTCTTGTGATTTTAGGGGTTCCGATCATGACCATGGAGCTGGCCGTCGGACGGGCCAGCCGCGCCTCTGCGGTCCGCTCCTTTCACATCCTTGAACAGCCCGGCAGCAAATGGCATCTCCACGGCAAACTGGCTCTCGTGGCCAATTACGTGCTGATGTTCTTCTACACCACCATCGCCGGCTGGATGCTGTATTATTTCTACGGAATGCTGACCGGACAGTTCAACAACACAACCACCGACGCGGTAATCCGAACCTTTGAGAACCTGACCCAGAGTCCGTCTACCATGATACTTTTTTCTTTTATCATCATCATATTGGGATTCGCCATCTGCTCCCTCGGACTTCAGAATGGGGTCGAAAAAATCACCAAATTCATGATGATTGCCCTGCTCATCATCATGGTCGTTCTGGCCGTCAACAGTATCTTCCTGGAAAATGGATCGGAAGGACTGAAATTTTATCTGATACCAAATGTGGATGCGGTTCGGGAAATCGGATTTTTCAACGTGGTGGCACAGGCCATGAATCAGGCGTTCTTCACCCTCAGTGTGGGCATCGGCTCCATGGCAATCTTCGGAAGCTACATCGACAAAAAGGCATCTCTGCTGGGCGAGGCCATCACCATCGCCTCACTGGATACCTTCGTCGCCATCGTTGCCGGCCTGATCATCTTCCCGGCCTGCTTCGCCTACGGGGTGCAGCCGGACCAGGG
>JBJENH010000155.1:0-1509 GCA_051880095.1 Bariatricus sp.
GTGCCATTTTTCTTGTTCCTTTTTCAAGATACTCTGAGTATTTTTCTCCGCTTTCTAATACTGCAACAACTTCTACATTGTTTCCGGACATTTTTCCATATTCTACATTTCCGTTCCAATGCAATCTCAGGTTCCCAGTTCTTCTTGCAGGAGGTTCTCCCGGAGCAGAAGCTTTATATGTTGCTTTTTTTGTATATGGAACCCTGTATTTCTTTCCACTCCTCTGCCCTCTCAGCACTTCAAGTTCTGCGTTCCTCAATGCATTAACTGCCCGCGTTCCTCTGGAAAGCACTTGTCCACTAACATCCGATTGAATTTTGCTTACAGACGCTCTGACCTGTCTCCCTGCACTTTTTGCCGATTCAGAATCTATCCATAATTTCATCATCTGATATCACTTCTTTCCTCTGCATAATAGATTGTTGATATTCCAAGCGAACCTGCTTCATCAATATCCACAATATAAAATTCCCTGTTTCCGAGTATCAATCTGTCTGTTTTCTTTGCTTTTGGCTTTCCAGGCTGCACGATCGTATGTGTTACCGTATTATTCTTCGTTCCATGGCTTGACCGTTCATCTGCTGTTGCATCCGCAAGACATCCTTTTAAACTATCCATCCCTGTTCCAGAATGCTTCGATGCAACGCGCCCTGTATTTGTTACTTTTTGAGTGTTTCTCTCTATAACAAATTCTTTAAACAGGTTCCCTGGCCTTAGGAACATCATGTTTGCATTCATCATTACCGCATCACTCTTTCATTTTGCTGCATTCCTGTGTAAAAATACGGAGGCTTTTCATTTCCTCCGTTTGCATGTGACGGAACAGAACATGATTCCATATCCACTTCTTTTTTCAACTCCTTATATGCTTCTTTCCAAAGTTTCGCTCGTTCCTGCAGGTCAAGCGATAAAGGTCCGGTTCTCGTATTTACTTCATACGAGAACCGGCGGTAAATACTTTCCAAAAGCATCAGTTTTGCCTTTTTCCACTTCTTTGGATGCATTTCAATCGCTGCCTGTATCTCTGCGTCTGTCAAAGCTGCCGTGTCTGATCCACCTTCTGTCATTGTATCTCCGATTTCGAATCGCATCCTGTCTTTTCCATATTCCGCCACATTTGACGGATCATATGAATATTTTACGTCCATCACTCTTTCACTTCCTCAGATACTTTCCGGCTCTTTTTTATCTTTGCTTCCTGTTTCTCCATCGCAGTATCCTTTTCTTTTTCTCCCTCTGATACAGATTCTGAATTTTTCGTGTCCGCATCATATACAGGAGAAATATAACCAAATGATTTCAACTTTCCAATTCTTTCCGGAAAAATAACTCCATCCGGTATCATTTCTCCCGGATGGAATGTCTTATTTCCAACTGTAATCTGCTTCATGCATAAGTATTTCATCGAACGCACCTCCGATTATACGCATTTTGACATATAGCAGGCAAGATCATCGCATGTCTTTTTCATGTCAACAGAGATCAGTCCTTCCATAAACTCAGAATGGG
>JBJENH010000156.1:0-5017 GCA_051880095.1 Bariatricus sp.
TTCTCCCCCTCCACACGAAACTTCACATTCATCCCCGCATAAGCCATTCCATAAATCCTCTCCGGATCGTTCTGATAAGATGGCCGCGGATCCTGTTCAAGAATCTGCAAAAGCACTTTTCTGTCTTCTTCTCCGATTCCATCCAGCACTCCATTTTCATCACACACGGAAAGAGCATAATCCTGCACTTTCCCGGCAAATCCGCTTTTCGCCTCCGGATGGCTGTCCACATATGGCAAATAAGGCTTGATATCGTAGATCGGCGTCCCGTCAAGTAGATCGGCTCCGGTCACATAAAGAACAGGACCTTCCTTTTCTGTCATTTCAATTCGTTCAAGCTTTACACTGGAAAGCCCGAGGGGATTCGGGCGAAACGGTGATCTGGTCGCAAAGACTCCCATCCGGCGGTTTCCTCCTAAGCGCGGTGGACGTACAGTAGGACTCCATTCTTCCCGTTTTGCTTCGGAGAATTCCCATATCAGCCAGAGATAGGAATAGTCTTCCAGCCCCCGGACCGCCTCTTCTCTTCGGTATTCTTCTTCAAATACAATTCTTCCGCGCGTGTCCGCCAGATTGCTTTGCCTCGGAATCCCGAATTTTTCTGGGAAATCTGTGTGGATCACGGCTATTTTCTTCAATTCCATTTCAAACCTGGCCCTCCCATTCCCACTTCTATTCCAATTTCTATTCCTTCTCCTCCCGCTCCTCTTTCATGCGCCGGAAATAGGAACTCATCTCATCCGCCATCCCCGACAACCGGTTCAGAAGTTTCGAGAAGTCAGTCAGCATCTCATCGTCTTTATAATAAGGATAGACAATGTCATGGTCGATCTCGCTCCAGCCTTCCTCGAAGAGCGTTCTTCCCTGGATTTCTACATAATAGCCTTTATACTTCACAATGTAGTGGAGCGAACGGTAAATCCCGTCAGCCCGGATCTCGATCAGATTCCGGTCATAAATCTTTGTATCTCCGGAACGCTTATAGACTTTCGGACGTTCCGCGATGTAGTAATGATTGATGTCGTCGTCAAAATCCGCAATTCGATTTTCTACATACTGCTCCGCTTTATTTTCAAACACACTGGTCAAATAATTGTGGAAATACACCCAGTCTTCCCGATACAGGAAAAACACACGGATCCCGATCAAATCTGTAATGAACTTGTGATAATTCGTCCGGTCCAGGCGGGCGAATTTCCCCATATTTTCCCGCCGTTTCCGGATGATCTTCTCCAGAAGATGCCCCGGCTCCTTGGTACGGTATCGGTATGAATGGATTCCCGCTTTTTCAATATCATATAAATAATCGTCCACGAAATCTTTGCCGATATCGCGCAAATGTCCCTCAATTCCCTGATAATCCTCATAAATCGCAGTCAGCTCTTCCCATGAGATCTCCGCTTCCCGGAACTCCTCCTCGGACAGATTATATGTTTCCAAAAACTCTTTTTTATCTATCATTTATCGCTCCTTAGGGCCGTTCCTTCTGCCACGAGAAGCGCCCTTTGCTCTTTCTCTTTTGGTTTTATTATACAAAGAAAGCAATTTTTTGTAAACTGTTGTATTCGCGGTGCAAAAAGCTTTCACTTTTTTCAAGATAAAAGGCACAACATTTTCATGCTATGCCCTGTCTTTCCGTTTCTTTATTTCGTTCTTTAAAAGGTTGATACCCATAATCAATGAAAGTACTATTGTGATCGGTGAAATCAGAATATTCACCAGCAACTGCCCCGCCTTTTTTAACCAATCCCGCATATTCCACCTCTTCTTTCGCATCCTTCGTTTCAAGCGCTGAAATTAATTATAGATTTTAAAATGCGAATGTCAATGGACTTTAGGGATTTTTAATATTATGCCCAAATTGTTTAGACTTTCCAGCATTTTACAATGCCTTCTTATTAAATCCGATCACTGCGATGGCGGTCTGAATCAGGATCAGAAACGTAATCACAATGAGTGCCGCCTGGTAATCTTTCATTTCTGCAGCTTTCATTAAAACATTCGTAACCCCGAGAAGCTCGGTTGGAAGAAATTTGCTGATACCGTGATACATTCCCAGAAGATAGGAAATGAGAAAAACGCCGCCTGCCATTCCCAGTACAGCCGTGTTCGTGCGCGCAAGTACGGAGCCGAGGAAGATCAGGCTTACCAGCCACACACCTAAAATATAGAAGCAACAAGCAGCAAACAGTGGATGTTCGATCTTGCTCTGATCCCAGAAATACTGGTTATATCCAAATGTGATCCCGTACATCAGCCAATAGAAAATCGTCCAGACTATGAGAACCATAATCTCTTTTGCAGCGAGTATTTTCCATCTGGAAATTCCTTTTGTCACCATGCCGATCAGCGTCCCGCTTTGATATTCAGCCGTGAGGATTCCTGCGAACATCAGTAGAAATACGATCAGCGCCATGGGTGCATTTTTGTAAAATTGTGTCCAGGAAGTCATGGCATCCACTTCCACCGCGGTCACTACAAGCCCGTTTTTCGCCATACTATCTGCCATACTTTCCATCATCCAGGGTGTCAGTTTGGCGATGGCAGGATTCATGATTCCGAACAAAACCGAGATCAGCAGAAGAATGACCGCTTTCCCGCTCCGAAATAGTCCGAGAAATTCTTTCTTTATAAATGCCGTAAATGCGCTCATTTCCCGATCACCTCCATAAATAATGCTTCCAGGGACGGTTCTTTCTGCTCGATGCGCTGGATCTGAATATTCCGTTCTGCGAGGGTGTGCAGCGCTCTTAGCATATCCCGCCTGTCACGATTCGGAAAATCCAGCTGCATATTTCCTGCCGGTACGCCACCCGGAAAATAATCGGAAAATGCTTCCAGATCCTCTTTCCTATGAAATTCAATCTCGAAACCGGCGCCTTTGTGCATCGCATGGATGTCGTCCATGGTTCCCTGCAGCGCGATTTCTCCATGATGAAGCAGCGCAATCTGATCGCAGATCCGCTCCACATCAGACAAGATATGCGTGGAAAATAAAACAGTCGTGCTCTCCCTGACGGCAGACAGAATGTCCAGTATTTCCTTGCGCCCCAATGGATCCAGAGCAGAGGTCGGCTCATCGCAGATCAAGAGCTTCGGTTTTCCAAGAAGTGCCTGCGCAATCCCAAGCCTTTGCTTCATCCCTCTCGAAAAACCGTGGATCCTTTTATCAGCTTTTGTCAGTCCGACCATCTCCAACAGCTCATCCGCCCTTTTGTCCGCTTCTTTCCGGGGGATTCCGGACACTTCACCGCAGAGCCTCAAATATTCTCTCGGAGTCATAAATCCATAGTATTCCGGAACATCCGGCAGATAGCCGACATACCGGTTGGTTCGCGTCTGCCCGTAGCACACCGGCTCTCCCTCCACCAGAATTTCTCCGCCGTCCATCCGCAGCAGTCCCAGAATCATTTTCATTGTCGTTGTCTTACCGGCCCCATTCTCGCCGATAAACCCGAACACCGCATGCTCCGGGACCCGGAAACTCAGATTGCGAATGATCTGCTGGCTTCCAAATGATTTTTTCACGTGCGAAACTGTCAGTGTATCCATCTAACTCTCCTCTTTTCCCAGAAGGAAATACAGCACCGGACCGATAAATTCCATCCCGATAATGGTTACGACAAGCCAGATCGCCCGATTTCCTCTTTTATAGTTTTTGTGTGTCAGAATATGGTAAATGGTGTAGCCCAGAAGTCCGAACTGGACAATCACAAGCGGTATAAGAAACGGCAGCATTTCATTTAGATTATTCATTATGGTTCTCCTTCCTTGTTTGGATGTTATTCTTCTTTCAATATTCGGATGGTATTCCGGAAAATTTCCTGTTCCCTGATCTCGTCGAACGCCGGATGCATAAGCCCCTGAACTGCGCTGTCGCGGATCGTTTTCTTATCTCTGGGCGCTTTTCCTCCCAGGTCGAAGCTGTCATACCATTTGGAAATGGTGTCAAAATAATCATCTCCGTGGCGCTCCAGGTTCTCTTCTTTCAACATCCAGTCGACGATCGTTCCATACTGTCTGACTCTTTCCAGAGCTTCTTCCGTCTGATGGTGCATGGCATAGACCATAGCAGCCTCCAGATGAAAGAGTGCGGCAGAGTTCGGAACCAGGTGTTCCACATCAAAGAGTTTGCAGATTTCATCCGTTCTTCGTATAATCTCACTGCAAAGCTCCATTTCTTCTTTCTGAATATCCAGATATAACGTCGCCCCGTCAATCAGCAACATAAGATGTGTGAACATACTGATCTGTGTACGCCGAATTGCCTTCTCTTTCTCTCCGGCCATCTGATAAGCCTGTATCAGCAGAGAATCCGCCGTCCTTTCCATCCGCTGTGTCTGATCCAATTCTTCCAACTGCTCGATCACTTCATTTACTCTCCCCTGCATCAGCCGGATGAAGGCACGAATCATAACCGTTTCGTTGCAGATTCGTATGTCTTTGCAGTCTTCCAGTATATGATCGCACAATCGATCTGCATTTCTCAGAATCTCCTGCCCCCGTTTTTCATCACCGGCCAGCATAAAATGGTTCAGCCACAGAATGCAGATCTGAAATAAAAACGAATAACAGGAATAGTATTTCCGCACCAGTTCTTCACTCTCTTTTATCACATCTTCAAAGGGTCTGGATGCAAATTCTCCTGCCAGACGATAGTACTGCTTCTGAATCTGTTCTTTACTTAACTGCGGAGAATAGCCAAGAAGTTCATCCACCGTCACGTTAAAAAAAGAAGCCAGCTGCGGAAGAATCAGAATATCCGGCAGACTCTGCCTGGTCTCCCATTTGGAAACCGATGCCTTGGTAACCCCGATAAAATCCGCCAGTTCTTCCTGTGTAACCTTCTTTTCCCGCCGAAGCCTGGTCAGATTATCGGCAAACTGTAAGGTGTTCAATATATTTCCCCCTCCTTTTGTCCGGTTTATTTACTATTATTTTATTGGAAAATACTATGAGAAACAATGGAGGTATACGATACTTTGCGATTTTTTATCAACTGTCACGATACTTTTTT
>JBJENH010000156.1:5117-8146 GCA_051880095.1 Bariatricus sp.
CAATGGAGGTATACGATACTTTGCGATTTTTTATCAACTGTCACGATACTTTTTTTAATTCAGAGCTTTGGTATCGAGGAAATGGAGCTGAACTGGCTCCAAATGCTATTAAATGGTTAACAAATGGCCCCAAACTCACCACACAAAAAAAGGCTGCAATACCTTGATTGAATCAAAATCATCAAAGTATCACAGCCTGATTATACTTATTTAATTTGCAATGAATTAACCAATTTGTATACGACTACATATTCTACCGTCTGTTCTTCATCTCGATCATGTCGCCAAATACCGGTGTCGGCATGCCGAATCCTCCGGATACATCCACGATCTGTCCCGTTGTGTATGCTGCATCGTCACTTGCGAAATACAGTACTGTTCCTGCAATTTCTTCCGGTTTACCCATTCTGCGGATCGGTGTATGCTTCAGGAAAAATTCCTGGAATTCCGGTGTCAGATTTCCGGATACAGCTTCGGTTGCCGTCATTCCCGGAAGCACTGCGTTGCAGCGGATGTTGTCTCTTGCACACTGTGTTGCGATCAGTTTGGTCAGATAATTGATTGCTGCTTTGCTGGTTCCATATGCAATCTGGGAAATATCCGGGCGGATGCCACCTACAGAAGAAATATTGATGATACTTCCGCCACCATTTGCTGCCATATGTGGGATCACCGCCTGTGCAGTCAGGAAAACACTTGCAAGATTCATGTCAATTGTACGAATATATTCGTCATATTCGGTAGACTTAATGTCAAGGTCCTTCTTCGGATTGGATGTTCCGAAGTTATTTACCAGAATATCAATCTTGCCCTCATTCTTGATAACTTCCTCCACCATGGACGCATATGTTTCCTTCTTGGAAGCATCATTATAAACCGTCTTTACATTGCAACCTTCCTTGTTCAGCTCGTCCGCGCGCTCAGCAGCTCTCTCCATATTTCTTGCGCCGATATAAACGACTGCGCCCTCACGCGCCAGACGCTGTGCACATGCCAGTCCGATACCTCTTGTCGCTGCAGTTACGATTGCTACTTTTCCATCTAATCTCATATCTATTCTAATCTCCTTTCCAATTGCTGTTATGTAAATCAACAGCGCTTAATATTATGATACCACAATTCAAAGAAAAATAAATATATATGTTGTATATTTTATATAATTTTTATGTTATTATTTTATCATATATTGTATATATTTTAACATTAAGATAATCTTGTAACATACACTTCTTTATATGTTCTTTTATTATTTTTATACATTATGGAGTTTATGAAAGATGAATTGTTGAGTGACACAATATTTAATAATTACTATAATATCGTGATGTTTGTTACGTACTATTATCACGTTTTCTTGAAATAGTTCGTAACTTTTTGGGGTTACTACGTTTCATTTCAAATTTTTCTTGATTTGGCACGTAACTTTTGGGTCTTGCTACGTTCCCATTCAAAATTTTCTTGATTTGAACCGTAACTTCTTGCTGTCGCTACGTGCTATTTAGGCATTTTATAATTTTGACACGTATTTTCCAACTCCTGCTACGTGCCATTTAGGCATTTTCTAATTTTGACACGTAACTTCCAACTCTCAGTACGTGCCATTTGAGAATTATCTTACTTTGACACGTAACTTCCAACTCCTGCTACGTACTATTTGAGAATTTTCTTACTTTGACACGTAACTTACAACTCCTGCTACGTACTATTTGAGAATTTTCTAATTTTGACACGTAACTTCCAACTCTCACTACGTGCCATTTAAGACTTTTTTAATTTTGACACGTAATCGCTTCTTCTCACTACGTACCATTTAAACTTTTTCCTAATATGAGCCGTAATCCTTCCACTCACTACGTGCCATTTCAACCTTTTCCCAACATAATCCGTAATCGTCTTCAGTTCCTAAGCCTCATATTTCATCATTCCCCCACCAAATATCATTCCCACCCCCAAAACCCTTTTTATAAAATGACATTTTTTCTCAATACCGATTGACAATCTTTTCACCACATGATAAAATCACAACTGTTGTGAGGGAGTAGCGAGCGCAAATCCTTTGTGTAGCAAGTCAACATACTGGCCGTTTGGCCTGGCTTGTTTTAAATTGCGAGACTCATGTGTAACTGTGAAGCTATGCATGGAGTCTGTTTTTTTGTCCTGACACCAGGTATGGTTTTCACCGTATCTGGTTTTTTATAACCGTTTTTTAATTTTTTTATCAACATTTTCACATTTTATTGTTACCAATGCGCAGTCATTATATTACGGAGGAATCATGTATGAAGCTTGGATTTGTATTCTTTTTTAACAGTATTCTGCTGGGAGTCGGACTTGCCATGGATGCATTTTCTGTCTCTCTTGCCAATGGACTGAACGAACCTTGTATGAAGCCCAGAAAGATGTGCCGGATTGCCGGTGTTTTCGCGATTTTTCAGGCGGTTATGCCGATGATCGGATGGATTTGTGTTCATACGATCGTGGAGTATTTTCAATCTTTTGAGAAATTCATCCCTTGGATCGCGCTCATCCTTCTCGGCTATATCGGAGGTTCGATGCTGCATGAGGGATTTACCAGCGCAGAAGAACCTTGTGAGAAGCCGGGCGTTGGATTTACGGCGCTGATGGTTCAGGGTGTCGCAACTTCTATCGATGCGCTTTCTGTTGGATTCACGATTGCGGATTATGATCTGCTCTCTGCCGCGATCTGTGCATTGATCATCGCGGTTGTTACTTTTGTAATTTGTATGGGAGGGCTGGTAATCGGGAAAGGGGCCGGAACGAAGCTTTCCGGGAAAGCAACCATTCTTGGCGGTGTCATCCTGATTTTCATCGGACTTGAGATTTTCATTACCGGAGTTTTCTAAACGCTGTTTGGATTTCTTTAGAGTATATAACACGACAAAACAATTTTTCAACGGCTATGCCGCATCATAACAATTTGGTTCATCATAGTATCCCGGAGAGAACGATTATGCTCTCTCCGGTTTCATTTTACTCTCATTCTCCTTAAAGTTTTGATAACTCATATG